>DATGQN010000132.1:0-37952 GCA_035304185.1 Myxococcaceae bacterium | reverse complement strand
CGCAGCGGGGGCCTCGGTGCGGGCGGCGCTGCGACGGGCGGCACGGCGGCGCTTCTGCTTCTTCATGACCTCTTCGGTCTTGGCGAAGTGTCGGGAGATCCCTTCCATGTGCTGTTCGGCGTTCTCGCAGGCGATCTGGGTGACTTGCGCCCGGCGGGCGGCGAGCTCATCCCACAGCACCACCCGGGTGCGGCCGGCGAGGAGCCGGGTCTCCACCTGATCCAGGGCCTCGTCCAGGCGCGAGGCCTCGGCCTCCAACGCGGCTTCCCAGGGTGCCGCCTCGCGGACCGGCGACATGCAGCCGCTCAACAGGAGGCCCGAGGCCCCGACCATCCATAGCGCTCGTTGCACGTCGCCCCCTTGGAGCTGAAACCCCGCTCCTGCAGGTCTTGAAGAGTCTGGGGCGGCGGCTCTCCCTGAGCCCCGTTCCGGCATGGCGCCACGACGACATCGCCAGCGCGCGCTCATGGGAGAACCGGTCGCCCGTTGGCGGTGAGGTAGGTGCCGCCAGACGGGCTCACAAGCAGGCAGGACTTCGGCAACGCGCGCCCATCCACCAGCGGACGGGTGCGGCGTCGCCCACGGGACAGCGAAGGCAGCGAGCGTCGGACGGGTGACGAGGCGATGATCGGGGGCCCGCAGGCGAAACGCCCGCCCCCGGGTGGATGGGAGCGGGCGTTCCTGGGGGCTTCCGGAGGCTGGAGGTTCCAGCGCTCCGTCAGCTTTGCGGGTCAGCTCAGAGCGCCGACTGACCGGGGTTCAGCTCGCCGAACGAGGAGACGCCGACCTCGGCCTGGGTCCAGTCGTCGCGGGTGTTGGTGTCCTCATCATTGAGCCGGTAGACGCTGCCGGCGCCCGCGGGCTGCTCGTGCAGGACCGCGGTCTCCACCAGGTTTGCAGCCGTGTAGGGCTCGGCCGCTGCCGGCCAGTGTCCGGCATCCACGGCGAGGTTCGCGGCCGTGGCGGTGGCGCCCGAGTGGCTCGTGCCTTCAACCGCGGCCAGGACGAAGTCCACGAAGTTCTCGAGCGGGTCAACGAGCGTGTAGGCGTTGTTGGTGTTCGTGAGGCCGGAGTCGGTCACCCAGAAGTCGAACGCCCCCGGGTAGTTGAGCGGGTGGTCCTGCTCGTCCGGCGCGCTGAGCTCATCGGCCGGCGCTTCCACACCCCCATTGCAGTCCTCCCGATTGCGGTTGAAGTGCACGACGATGAGGTCGTTCTTCTGGACCTGGAAGCCCTCAGGGAAGGTGATCTGGGTCGCGTTGCGCTCGAGGAGCCTGAAGCCGCCCATGTCTCCTCCCTCAATGACACGCAGCTCCATCAGGTCGCAGCCGTTCGGGATGTGAGCATTGAACTCGTTGATGCGGACGACGGCCTTCGCCTCGAACCCGAGGAAATCGGCCGAGCTCGCCGCACCGACGGAAATCCCGTTCACGTCCTTGACGGTGTCTGCAACGGCGACGGTGTAGGTCTCCCCTGCGACCTGCGTCGCGGTGGTGAGGGTCACGGTGTTGCCCTGAACGGTGGCGCCGGTCACATCGAGCGTTCCCGCCGAAGTGGTGATGGTGAAGGCCTCAGCGGTCACCGTCTCAGCAGCCAGCGTGGCGTCGAAGGTCACCTGCACCTCGTTGGTGCTGGAGGCCACCGCCCCCGTCACCTGCACGTCGGGGCACGACACCACGGTCACGTCCTCGGGAACGAAGGCGGAGACCTGGGCAGTCGTGCGGAAGCGCCACATCGGGGAAGGTCCGATCACGACGTCGCAACCGGTGCGCAGACCGTGAGCCTCGAGGGCCTCGGGCACGAAGCGGAAGCGCAGGTCGCTCTCGGGCTCCGGGATGCCCTCCGTGGCGATGGCGTTGCACTGGTTCGGTCCACCGCAGCCGTAGATGTCACCATCCATGTGAGCGGCGACCTGGATGAGCTCGCTCTCGTAGCCATCGAGGCCGGTGATGATGTCGGTCGCGGCGCTGAGATCCTGAACGAGGCTCTCCACGTCGAAGCCGGACTCGACGACCGTCAGCCCATCGATCTCGGTGACGACGTGCTGGTCGTTCGCGACGGTGGTCGCGGTCACGTCGAAGGAGACGATGTCGCCGACCGCGAGCTCGGTCTCGAGGCTGGCCACATCGAACTTGACGAAGAGCGCCGGACCGGTTGCCTCGGCCTGCACGAAGAAGCCCGCCGGATCGCTGCCGATCTCCGGACGGATGTAGGTCACCGCGACCTGCTCGACGGAGAGCGCCGGGTTGTGCTCGGCGTCCTCATCGGTCACATCGCGAACGGCCTGGATCTGAGCGGACGAAGCGGCGCCGCCGGTCTCGACCTCCGGATCGGGCTCGTCGCCACCGTCGCCGTTGTCGCCGCTGTCGCCGTTATCGCCAGAGTCCTCGCCGGCATCGGGAAGAGGATCTTCATCATCGGGGCCCGGGCAGCCCGTCAGCGCCAACGCTGCGACGGACAGCGCGAGCAGCGCAGTTCTGAAATGGAGCAAGGTCATGGGGGACTCCTAGGGGGGTGAATGCGGCGGACCCTCCCAGATCACGGGGCCGCTCGCGACCCCCTCAATCACCCCGTTCCCCATTTGTCACCATCGGGACCGGATCCGCTCCGGCGCCCCTGGAAAGAGGTGCCGAACGGGGTGCCTCACCACCTACATCCCCTCCCCTGAACTGCGCCGGCGCGAAGCGGAACGTCCCTCACGCCGACGCCACGGGGATCAGGGAAAGAGGGTCTGTCCCCCATTCAGGGCCCCGAAGCTCGCTGATGCCTGCCCCCACCCGGTCTTGTTGTGGGTGTCGGCGTCGTTGAGCCGCTGAAGCGTCCCCACCACCGCCGGAGGCACCTCGTACCCGACCGCGTACGTCCGGAAGTCGCTGGTGCCGTAGAAGCCGGCCGGCGGCAGGGGCCATTCGCCCGCCTGGCCCGCGCTGTTCGCAGCGTCCAGGTGCGGGCCCGAGATGGTCCCGGACGCGGCCACGAACGCCACGAAGTCGAGATAGTCCCCCTCCCCATCCAGCAGGAACAGCACGTTGCTCGTGCCATCGACGTCGCCACGCTCCGCCCAGAAGTCGTAGGCGCCTGGGAGGTTCGAGGGGTGGTTCACCGTGTCCGGCCCCTCGAGCTCATTCTCCGGGACGCCGCCTCCGTTGCACGCGGCCGCGTCCCGGTTCAGGTGCACCACGATGAGGTCGTTCTTCTGCACGAAGAAGCCCTCCGGAAACACGATCAGGGGCGTAGCGGTGCGGTCGCGCAGTACGACGCCGCCCATGGGCCCCGGGGCGACGACCCGCAGCTCCACCAGGTCGCAGCCGTCCGCGGCGTGGAGCTCTGCCTCGTTCACGAGCACGCCCGCCGCGGTCCGGAACGCCGGGACCTCGACCGTGGTGTCGGCCGCGATCGCGTTGCCATCGACGTCGGTGAGCGTCTCGTCGATGTGCAGCGAATAGACCGCGTCCGGCGTCTGCGCGGACGTGGTCAACGTCACCGTGTCGCCGTCCACGACCGCATTCAGGATCGTGAGCCCACCGGAGGCGGTGAACGCCGCCGCCGTCACCGTCGCCGGTGCGACGGCGGCGGAGAAGCGGACGGTGATGGTCGAGGGCCCGGTGGCGATGGCCGAGCGCACCTCAAAGGCGGCGCAGGCGAAGACGTCCACATCCCCCGCGACCCATGCGGACACCTGGGCGGCGCCCTCGAAGCGCCAGAGCGGGGTGGGACCGACAGCCACGGTGCAGCCCGGACGCAGCCCCACCTCCGCCACCAACGCCTCCGGAATCCGGAAGCGCAGCCCTTCCTCGCCGCCCGGGACTCCTTCCGTGGCGATGTCAGCACAGACGCTGGAGGCACCGCACGGCTCGAGCGCGCCCTCGACCCTCGCCTCGACCGCCAACAGCTCGCTCTCGTAGCCGTCCAACCCGGTGACCAGATCCGTCGCGCCACTCACGTCCTGTACAAGCTCCGTGACGTCATAGCCGGTGCCGCGCAGCGTGAAGTCACCGACGCCGGTCACCCGATGCTGGTGGTTCACGACGGTGGTGGACTCCACGCGGAAGCTGACCAGGTCCCCCACCTGTGGAGACGGCTCCAGGCTCGAGGGATCGACCGCGACGAAGAGGGCCGGCCCTTCTGCCTCGCCCTGCACGAAGAACCCCGCCGGGTCCTCGCCGAGCTGCGGGCGCACATAGGTCACCGCAACGCCTTCGACCGGGAGCGGGGGATCCAGCGTCGCGTCTTCCTCGATCACGTCCCGCACCACCTGGATCTGCAGGGAGGCCTCGGCACCGCGGGGCTCGGTCAGCTCCGGCTCCGTGTCCCCACCGTCTCCTCCGTGGTCTCCGCCGTCCGTCCCGGTGTCCGGGCCGGAGTCTCCGGGACCCGGCTGCGTCCCGGGCTCACAGCCGTTCAACGCCAAGCCGGCCAGGGCCAGCAGGAGCAACACGAAGCGTGGGTTCACCTGGGTCATCCGACCCTCCTCGGAGGCTGGGGAATGGCCGACCTTTCCAAATCTCCGGGCTCCAGCGCGACCCCTCGGCCGCTGTCCTCGTCCTTCAGTCGCATCCAATGGCTTGAGGCGAACACACGAAGGGGGAATCATGGACAGGCTGCCCCCTCGGGGACCGGCCAAGGAGCCCATGGACGCCACCACGACGCATCAGATCGGGCCGCACACGCTGCGCTACGAGCCGGACACGGGTTTCTTCGTGCTGAAGCAGGTGGGTGTCCTCGACGAAGCCCACGCGCTGCGCATCCTCGAGCTCTTCGATGAATTGAATCCCCGGGTCGAGGCGCCCTTCGTCATTGCGGACAACAGTGAGTCCACCTCGATCACCCCCGCTGCCCGCCGCGCCTTCGATCGCGCACGTGGCCTGACGGGCCCTTCCGCCTACGTGGTGACCTTCGGGGGCTCACCGACCTTCCGCGCCGCAGCGGTCCTGCTCTTCACCGCGCTCAAGCTGGTGGGGCTGGGCGTGGACGGTACCAGTACCGCGGACGAAGCAAGCGCGAGAGCCTGGCTCGCCCGAAAGCGGGAGCAGGTCCTCAAGCGCTGAGGTCCTCGAGCGCTGCGTCGTGAGCTGCGCTCAATCCTTGGGCAGCGTGCGCAGCTCGGCGCGGCCGTCCTTGATGACGACCTTGAATTCCACCGACTTTGCTCCCGAGCGCTGGGTGACCGCGCCCACTTCCTGACGGAGCTGAGAGGCCACGCGCTCGAAACTCAGCTTCGAGACGTCCTCGTTGCAGCGGCGTTTGGCGGTCACGTAGGCGTCGTAGACCGCGCGCAGCTTGGCGTCCGAAACGCCGGTGGCGGGGGTCGAGACCGGGCGCGGTGCGGAGGACGTCCCGGTCGGGGTGGAAGCTCTGGCGGGAGCCGCCGGACGGGCCGCGCTTCCGACTGCCGGGACGCCGCCGGTCACCGGTCGTGCAGGGACGGTTCCGCCACCTCCGCCCGTTCCGGGACGCAGGCCCGGCGTCGTCGCTCCGCCGGCGGGCCCGGCGCCCGACGCCTGCGTGGGCGCCGCTGCCCTCTGCGCGGCGGATGGCACCGCAGGGTGGGACCCGGAGGCCGCAGTCGCAGCGGAGGTGGGTGGAGGGGTCTTCACCGCGCGAGGCGGTGGCGCGGGCGTCGGCGCTTCGGTGAGCGAGGAGAGCAGCGCGTCGAACTCGTCCTCGACCGGGGCCGCAGCCGGTGTCGGTGCCGAAGGGGAGGCGGGGGGCGCATCGAACTCGCTGAAGTCGAAGTCATCGAGGGAGACGTCCTCGGTGATGTCGAGTTCGAGGGCCTCACGGCTGGGGCCGTCCTTGCGTCCCTCCCGCGTGGCACCCGCGCCCTGAAGCCGTTGGGCGCGGCGTCGGGCACGCTCGAGATCGGGGCGGTAGGTGCCGTCCTCACGCTGCTGGAGGATCTTCTCCCACTGCCGCTCGTAGGTCAGGTACTTCGCGTGCAGGGAGTTGATGCGGAACTTGGTCGCGGTCTGGCGGATGAAGCTGCTCTTGAGCTTCTTGAACCGCTTCTTCAACGCCTCGTGCCGCTTGAGCGGGGCGATGCGCTCGATGCCGGAGAAGTACTGTTCGTAGGCGGCACGCAGCTCGGCGAGCTCGACCTCGAGAGCGGCACACTCCGCGAGCGCGCCTGCCGTGTCCTGCATCCGCCCACTGCTCGCGTCGATCGCCATGGATGTTCAGAAGTGTCCCAGAGCGGCCTGATCGATTTCAACCGGGCCGCCGCAGCGTCTCCACCGGAGCGCGGTCGGGCTCAGGCCGCGTCCGCCTTGGCTGCAGGTGTCTGCGCGGGCGGGTGCTGCGCGTCCAGCGGACGGATCGCGTTCCAGCGGGTCCAGAGCAGCGCCGCCCCAAAGCCGAAGAGCGCCAGTGAGATGAACTGGCTGGTGGAGATGTTGTACCAGGCCTCGAGGGGGACGGCCTCGATGAGCCCATGCAGGGTGCCCCGCTCCACGTCGCCGCGGAAGAGCTCCACCGTGCTTCGGAGGATGGCGTAGGCCATGAGCCACATCCCGAAGATCATCCCGTGGAACCGACGCCACCGGCGCGCGGTGACGAGCAGCACGAAGAGGGCAATCTGCCCGAGCGACTCCATGAGCTGGGTCGCGTACACCGGCAGGGTGTGCCCGTGGCTCATCACCCAGTCGGACATGCGCACCACGCCCTCGCCCGCCGCGGGGACGACCTCACCGGTGGCCTCGAGCACGTAGCGCCCGTCGCGGGACATCGAGGACCAGGCAAGGGAGGGGGTCTGGCTCAGGTTGCCCAGCACGTCCTGGGTCTGGCCCATGCCCGGGAACTGCACCGCCAGGGGATGTCCGGCGTGGGTGGTGCCGCCCCAACAGCAACCCGCGGAGAAGCACCCCAACCGGCCCAGGGCCTGCCCGAGGCTCACGGTGGGGATGGCGACGTCGGCGACCCTCAGGAAGTCGAGGCCGCTGCGGCGCGCCCAGAGGAAGGAGAGGACCGCCGCGCCGATGAGGCCGCCGTAGAAGACGAGGCCGCCGGAGACCAGGTTCCCCAGCGCGTCCACCGCCTGGCCCAGTCGGAAGGTGAAGAGGCCACCGATGAGCGCCCCCACCTCACCCGCGTAGTCCTGCCAGTTGACCAGGATGAAGAGCAGCTTCGAGCCACCGATGCCGCCCACCAGCGCCCAGAAGGCCAGATCGGTGACCCGATCCTTCGCGCGCGCCCCCTCGAGGTTGAAGCCGCTCGGCAGGGAGAGCTGCCCATCCCGCGCGCGGGTCATGAAGGGGCGGTAGGGGCGCACGGCCTCGGGGAGCGCCGGCACCTGCGCCTTCTTCTGGACGGCAGCGTTCGCGCTGTCGATCCACTGCTGCACCGCTGCCGGGGTGGGCTCGAGCGTCGCCCACTCGCGGGCGGAGAGTGCGCCGGCGACCTTCACCGCGAGGAAGAAGCCCAGGGCCATCAGCAGCCCGTAGGTGTGCAGGGGGAGGCCCTCGCCCTTGCCGCCGAAGACCGCGTCCGGGGGCAGGACGTAGCCCAGCCCGAACTTCAACATGACGGCCACGACCACCAGGTAGAGGACCGCGCGCTGCGCCTGGGCCGAACGCGTCGGGGGGAGATGCACGCCCCGCTTGGGGTCGAAGGTCCCCAGGGTGCCGCTCCAACCCAGCCAACCGCCATACCCGAGGGCCGCCAGGGCGAGCAGATAGAGGATCGCCCGGGAGAGGCCGGACTCGAAGGTGAAGTGGTAGAGGATGGGGAGCATGGTTCAGGAGGACGCCTTGACCGGCGTCGTCGCGCGATCGCGGTGGAGCAGGCCGTCGAGGAAGGTCAGCCCCACGCCGACGACGATCGCCATGTCGGCGATGTTGAAGGCGGGCCAGTACGCCTGGTGGAACCAGTGCGCTTCGAGGAAGTCGACCACGAAGCCGCGCGCGAGCCGATCGACGTAGTTCCCCAGCGCGCCTCCCACCACCAGCGAGAGCCCCCACACCGTGAGCTTCTCGCCGGGTCGGGACGCATCGAGCTTGCGGAAGAAGAAGAGGATGAGCCCCACCGCGCCGATGGTGACCAGGTGGAAGAAGGGCACCCGCACGCGGTCGGGAAGGGTCCCGAAGAGGCTGAACGCGGCGCCCGGGTTCTCCGCGTACCGGAAGCGGAAGAAGTTCTCCGAGAGGGTCACCGAGCGCTTCGGCTCGTAGTGCAGCCCCCGGAAGGGCGGCTCATCGGACGGAGAGAGGAAGGCCGACAGCCGCTCGGAGACCGCCTGGGTTCCATCGAAGCGGTTGGTCAGCTCAGCGACCGCAACGTACTTCGTCCACTGATCCAGCAGGAGGACGGGCAAGGCCACGGCGAGGAGGATGAGGTACTTGCGCTGCACGGGCGCTCCTTAGATGAAAGTCGCGCCGCATCCAAACGGCTAGACGCCCGGGAGGGCCGGTGGGGTGGCCGCCGGTTGCCCCAGGGGTCCGTCGTGGGAGCGGACGAGCTCCACCAACAACAGCGCGACCCCGCTCCAGATGCCCACGTCTCCAACGGTGAAGCTCGCGCCCGCCGTTCCCGGACCATGCCAGTGCAGCCAGTCCAGCACGTGGCCGCGCACCAACCGATCCATCAGGTTGCCGGCGGCGCCCCCGATGAGGGCGGAGAGTCCCACCACCGCGCCGGAGGGCATCCCCCGCTTGCCGAGGGTCAGCCACACCAGGAAGACCAGCGCCAGCAGGCTGGAGCCCAGCAACAGGGCCCGGACGAGGAACCCGGTCGAAGCCCCGAGGTCGGGGTTCGGGATCGGTCGGATGCTCAGCAACCCCTCGGCGACCAGAATCCCCGCGCTCCCCTCGGCCCCCGTCTCGAGGACCACCTCGGGGGCGTTCCCGAACCGCTCGACGACCATGGCCTTGGTTGCCTGATCGGCGATCAGGATCGGGACGGCGATGGCGATCAGGAGCAGGAGGCGTTGGCGCATGTCGTCTGAGAGGCCCTCGGGCAATGGGGTGGCCCAGGTGCAGAGCGTAACCGACCGGGCCCTGTCCGGCACAACCCGGGCGGCCCCCGGATGTTCCCGACCGCCTCCATGGCGCCCGAAATCAGATGCAGTGGAAGTGAGTGGAAGAACGACCTGTGCTACTCGGGCAGCAACCAACCCAGGAGATTTTCATGATCCATCGCTCCTACGTCCTCGCCGCGCTGGCCGCCGGTGGGGTCTTTGTCGCCGGCTGTAAGAAAGAGACGCCCGCGGCACCCCCAGCGGAGGAGGCCCCTCAGCCCGTCACCCTCAAGGTCCTGGTGACCGCGGACGAGAACGGCTACCTGCTTCCACACGCCGTGGAGGGCGAGCCCCGCGGTGGAGCTGCCAAGCTGCTCGGTCAGTGGATCGAGAAGGAGGGCCACTGCATCATCGGCGGCGCCAACTGCAGCCCCGAGCGCACCATCGCCCTCTCCACCGGCGATCACTTCGGCGGCCCCGCCCTCTCCTCGCGCTTCGGCGGTGAGCCGGTTGCGGAGGCCATGGGCTACATGAACTACGCGGCCACCGGCCTGGGCAACCACGACCTCAACTTCGGTCACGAGCAGCTCACCCGGAACATCTCCAAGGCGTCGGTGCCGGTGATCGCCGCCAACCTGGAGGCCAAGGGTTCCGGCAGTGAGGGGCTGCGCTTCCCGGACCATGTCCTCGTCGAGCGCGACGGGATGAAGGTCGGTGTCATCGGCCTGCTCTTCGCGAAGGCGCCCGAGCGGTCGATGCCCGGTCGCTACCAGGGGGCCGCCGTCCACCCCTACCAGGAGACGCTCGCCAGGGCGGTGCCCGCGGTCCGCGCGGAAGGTGCCGATGCGGTGGTCGTGCTCATGGATGACTGCCCCAGCGCCATCGAGGACGCCGTCTCGGCGAACCCGGATTGGAACCTGGCGGTGGTGGCCGGCGGTGACTGCGACGCGCCCTACGAGAAGACCGTGGGGAACACCCTGCTCGCCAGCCCCGGGAAGCGCTTCGAGAAGTACCTGGCGGCGACCCTCACCCTGGATCCCGCGAAGCCTGCCGGGGAGCGGCTGACGAAGGTCGAGGGAGCGGTGGTCGAGGTCAGCGCCGACGCCACCCCCGAGCCCGGGCTCGCGCAGAAGATCGCGGCCTGGGAGAAGAAGACCGAGGACGAGCTCTCGCGGCAGATCGGCTACAGCCAGAGCGCCCTCGAGCTGGGCAGCCCGGAGCTTGCCCGCTGGCTCACCACCGCGCTCCGCGAGAGCACCGAGGCTGACGCGGTGTTGGTGAACCGGGGTGGCCTGCGCGAGGGACTCCCCGCCGGGAAGATCACCGTGGGTGACGTCTACAGCGCCATCCCGTTCGAGAACTCGGTCATGATCGTCGAGCTCACCGGCGCGCAGCTCGCCGAGGCGCTCGCCAACGACCAGGCCGTCAGCGATCTCACCCTCCAGGGTCAGCGCGTGGTCGACGCGAAGGGCAAGCCGCTCAACCCGACCGGTCGCTACAAGGTCGCCACCATCGAGTTCCTCTACTTCGGCGGTGACGACTTCAAGCTGGAGTCGGCGGATGGGACCCCCACCCACACCGGCATGCTCTGGCAGGCCCCGGTGCTCGACTGGATGCGCAGCGCCAACACCAGCGAGCAGACCCCGCTGCAGACCAAGCTGTAAGTGGGAGCGGGCGTGCCTTCCGGAACCGGGAGGCACCCCGGCCCCAGGAACAAAGGGCGGGCCCGGTGAGATCCGGTCCCGCCCTTCGGCGTCGGGTCGCATGCGCGACCGCTACTTCACCGGCGCATCCACGACGTCGGCCTCGACCGTGTAGGTCAGGTGCTCGTCGGCGGAGAGCTTGAACTTCTCCCGCCACTTGGCCTTCTGGTAGGTGACGAGGATCTCGTGGTTGCCCTCGTAGAGCTCCACGTCCTTCGACAGCGGTGCGGTGCCGACGCGCTGGTTGTTGAAGTAGACGATGGAGCCCGGGGTCGCCTTGACCGTCACCGAGCCCTTGCCGAACTCGAAGTGGCGGCGGGTCCCGGAGCGCGCCAGGGTGACGTTCTCCACGCGGCGGATCCCCTTGCTGGAATCCACGAGGGTGACGCGGTGGCGTCCGGGCGCGAGTTCGACCTGCACCGGCGCGCGACCGTGTGACTTCCCGCCGATGTTCACGAATACCGGCGGATCGCTGCTGATGGACAGCGTGGCCAGGGCGGGCTCGAGCGCCTTCACCGGCTCGGCTGCGGCGGGTGCAGGGGCCGGCTCGGCCTGGGTGGGTGCTGCCGTGGGCGCCTCTTCGGGAGCAGCGGCAGCGACGGCCGTCGTGGGCTGGGCCTCCGCCGCCGCCTCGGGCTCCGCCGCCGCCGGCGCGACGACGATCTGCTGCGGACGCATGAAGTTGACGACGGTGAGGATCAGCATCGCCACCAGCCCCAGCCCGACCAGCAGCGCGGTCCGGTTCTGCCCGCCCGAAGGGGCAGGGACGGGAGCCGGCGGTGCGGCGGCGAGGGAAGGCGCTGCCGGCGGCGCCACCTGAGCAGGTTCGGGGACCGGAGAGGGCGGCGTGGCGCGGGCGGTGGCCGCGGAGTGCGTCCTCGGCGTCACCGGACGGGAGGGGCGCTTCGGCGGGGCCGCCGGAGGAGGCGGGAGGCTGGCGACGTCGACGCGCTCACGCACGCCGCTCGCGCGGGCCTGCTCTGCCAGAACGGCCGGGACGCCTTCGTGGGGCGTGATGGCCCGGGAGGGGTCGACGCTGGGCGGATCGAAGCGCGCCACCGCGGCGGCGCCTCCGGTGCGGACGGGATGGCCCTTGTCGGCGCGCTCGCGCTCGACCGCCGCGGCCGCCATGCGCCGCAGCTCCTTGATGGCGTCCGGGCTGATGGTATCCGGGCGACCCGCGTTGGTGACGTCGTCCGAATAGGGCTGGTCCCCCCGGCGCTGCCACTGGGTCTTGGCGAAGTCGGCAATGCCCGCATCGACCTCGCGCTGACGGGCGGCGCGGGCGCGATCCCCCTTCATGACCTCCTGAACCCACTGGGCGAGCTCATGGTGGGTGGGGAGCGGACCGACCCGCTGCTCGAGCTCGTCGCGCAGGGCCTGCGGCGAGGGGTGCCGCTGGCTCGCCTTGAGCGCGGTCGCCTTCTCGATGGTCGGAATGAGCGACGCCGGCACGTCGCCCTCCCGCAACAGGGGCAGCTCCATCCGGAAGGCGGAGTCGTCGTTGCCGGTGGCGCCGATGAAGGGCGCGGATCCGGTGAGGGCCTCGTACAGGGTGAGTCCCAACAGGAAGACGTCGGTCTGCGGGGAGGCCATCTCCCGACCGCCCAGCGCCTGCTCCGGCGCGAAGTGCTGGATGCGCCCGGACTCCTTCAGCGCGGCGATGCGGCGCTCGGCAAGGAGCGTGGCCCCGTAGCCGGAGACCTTGGTGAGGCCGCCGTAGGAGATGAGCAACGTCTCGGGGCGCAGGTCCCCATGGACCATCGGCTTGCCGTCTTCGGCGCCGGCGGTGTGTGCGTACTGAACCCCCAGCGCGGCATCGGCGACAATCCGGGCGGCGATCGGAGCGGGCACCTTCCCGGCGCGCTCCAGCAGACGGCGCAGACTCTCGGCGTCGGCGTACTCCACCACGCGCGCGAGCCCCTCCTCCATCCGCGCGAGACCGTGGACGCGCATGACGTTCGGGTGGTCGAGCACCAACGCCCGCCGCGTCTCCTGTTGGAGCTGCGCCCGGAGGTCATGATCCTCGTCCACCTCCTCGTGGACCCAGACCAACACGATGGGGCGTGCCTTGCCCTCGAAGATCTCCAGCCCGAGAAAGGCGCGGGAGTTCTTCCCGGAGAGGAGCGGACCGAGCGGCTTGTACTGGAGCTGTGACATGTGCGCGCAAGCGTCGGACGATAGGGCCCTCTCGCGCAACACATAGGTGTCACGCCCGCCGGGTCGCTCACCAGCGGCCGACACCTTCCCCAACCGCGCCCGAAGGCGGATCCTCCAGGGCCGACAGAGCTTTCCGCCTGTCCCGGATCGCAGCCCCGCACATGCCTCAGGGACGGTCAGGCATCAGTCTCCCCGTTCGGCCTCCGGGCGGCCCGGCCCCCCCTGGCACCCGGCCCGGGGGACTGGCGCATGCCGCCGGGAGCCGGGGTCAGCCGCTGACGCCCACGCCGATGGGGCAGCTCACGCCCGTCCCGCCCAGGCCGCAATACCCCTGCGGATTCTTGTGCAGGTACTGCTGATGGTAGGGCTCGGCGAAGTAGTAGGTCGGCGCCTCACGCACCTCGGTGGTGATGGGCGCGACATGGCCGGCCCGGCGCAACGCCTCTCCGTAGGCAGCCAGGCTCTTCGCGGCCGCCTCCGCCTGTTGGGGTCCGAAGGTGTAGACCGCGCTGCGGTACTGGGTCCCCACGTCGTTCCCCTGACGCATTCCCATGGTGGGATCGTGCGACTCCCAGAAGAGACGCAGCAGCGCCTCGTAGGAGATGCGGCTGGGATCGAAGACCACGCGCACGACCTCGGCATGCCCGGTGCGGCCGCTGCAGACCTCCTCGTAGGTGGGATTCGGCGTGATGCCGCCGGCGTAACCCACCGAGGTGGAGATCACCCCCGGCTGCTTCCAGAAAGCCCGTTCGGCCCCCCAGAAACACCCCAGGCCGAAGATGGCCTCCTCCTGGCCCTTCTCCAGCGGACCGGAGAGCGGGGTTCCCAGGACCTCGTGGGTGGCCGGCACCGGCATCGGCTCGGCACGTCCCGGCAGCGCCTGTTCGGGGGTGGGCAGGGTCAGCTTCTCAGGGGCGTGGAGAAAAAGGGCCATCCCCGCTCTCTAGCGCGCTCCCGGGCGGCGTGCATGGACCCGGACGCCGCGGGAAGGCGGGCGCCTGATACCCTGCCGGGGTGTCCTCCGTCGGGGCCGGCTTCGCGGATCCCCCGACTTTCCTTGAAATCCCCGCCCACCCCGATAGCCTCGGCGCCTACACCGGGACTTTCTCAACCACTGACGCACACTGCTAGACAGGGACTATGACCGACACGCCTCTCACAGCCCTCCGCGAGCTCGACCGCGACGTGCTCCTGCTGTCCATGAATGCCCCCGATTTCGGGGACACGGACATCATCAAGGGGTTCAGGGATCTGCTGGAGCGGGTCGGTCCGTTCTACCTGATCACCGATCTCACCGAGGTGAAGACCCTGGGACGGGGCGCCGCAGACGACGGTCCGGACATGCTGCGCTCCGAGTGGTTCAAGGCGGTCATCTACATCAACGCGTCGCGGACGGTCCGGATGCTGCTCAAGGTCTTCAACATGGGGATGTTCCTGAAGGGGCAGCGGGACTTCCCCATGATCTTCACGAACAGCCTCGAGGAGGCCCTCCAGGCCGTCGAGGACCTGCGGGCCAAGGGCAATCAGGAGTAAGCTCCTGACCTGTGAGACCGGTGAACGGCCTCCGAAGGAGCTGCCCAGGTGTCCCTGAACGAGGCCGAAGCGAACGTCCTGCACGTGGTCGACGATGACACCGTCTTCCTCCGCTACGACTCCGACCTGGAGAACCAGTTTCAGATCCCGAAGCTGCTCGAGGAGCGCTCCCGCCAGGGTCGCTACCACCTCATCATCGACCTGACCAAGACGCCGCGGCTCGCCAGCCAGGCCTCCGAAGACGGGCCCTCGATGGTGGATTCGGCCTGGTTTCTGGGGGTGGTGTTCGTCAACGCCTCGGCCCTCATGAAGATGGGGCTCAAGGTCTTCCACCTGGGAATGTACCTCTCCGGCCAGAAGGACTTCCCCTCCTCGTTCGTGAAGACCCTGGACGAGGCGCGACAGGCAGTCGCCGACCTGCGGGCACGGAGCGCCGCCCGGTCCTGAGCCCGCGGCGTCCCCCGGCGTGGAGCCCGTCCCGGACGCGGATCCGGTGCGGCCCCGAGGGGTCCCGTGCTGGCATCGGGCCCCGATTGCGACCTTCGATGAACGTCTGTACAGTCCGACGCCTTCGCGGAGGACGGACGCACCTTGAAGACGCAGCACCCAGCCGGAGCCTTTGCGCGTCCCGCCTCGCCACCATGGGCCCGGGCCACGGGGCTGGAAGCGGCGCGCACACACTGGGCACAGGACCCGGGGATCTCCCGCCAGTTCGTGCTCGACCGGGTGATCCCGGGGCACCCCGCGAGCGTCGCCCCGTTGCCCGAGGTGCTCTCCCCCGAGCTGCGTCGCGCCCTCGAATCCCGCGGCCTGCAGGGGCTGTACTCGCATCAGGCAGAAGCGTTCGAGCTCGCGCGCGCGGGCCGCAGCTTCGTCATCGCCACGCCCACCGCCTCCGGGAAGAGCCTCTGCTACAACCTGCCGGTGCTGGACGCCTTCGGTCGTGATCCCGAAGCGCGCGCCCTCTACCTCTTCCCGACCAAGGCGCTCTCGCGGGATCAGGAAGAAGCCCTGCGCGTCCTCATGAAGGAGGCGGGGCTCCCCCACGGGGCCATCACCTTCGACGGTGACACCCCCGCCGACGCGCGGCGCGCGGCCCGTGAGCGCAGCGGCGTCATCCTCACCAACCCGGACATGCTCCACACCGGGGTCCTTCCCCATCACGCCGGCTGGGCGCGCCTCTTCTCGAGCCTGCGCTACGTCGTCATCGACGAGCTGCACACCTACCGTGGCGTTTTCGGCAGCCACCTGGCCAACGTCCTGCGACGTCTCGATCGCGTGGCGCGCTTCCACGGCTCGAATCCCACCTACATCATGGCGTCGGCCACCATCGGCAACCCGAAGGAGCACGCCTCCCGGATGCTCGGGCGCGAGGTCGAGGTGCTGGATCGCAGCGGCGCGCCGGCCGGTTCGCGCCGGGTGATGGTCTACAACCCGCCGGTGGTGAACCCGGAGCTCGGCATCCGCCAGAGCTATGTGAAGGCCTCGGTGAAGCTCACCGCGGAGCTGGTGCGACGGGGAGTCCCCACCCTGCTCTTCGGGCAGTCACGCAACACCGTGGAGGTCATGCTCAAGTACCTCCGGGACGCGCTCGCCGCCGACCGCCTCCCGCCCGAGACCCTCATGGGCTACCGCGGTGGCTACCTCCCGGGCACCCGTCGCGCCATCGAGGCGCAGCTCCGCGCCGGTGAGGTCAAGTGCGTGGTCGCCACCAACGCCCTGGAGCTCGGCATCGACATCGGTGCGCTGGACGCGGTGGTCTGCGCCGGCTACCCGGGCTCCATCGCCGGACTGTGGCAGCGGTTCGGGCGTGCGGGACGTCGGCAGGGGGAGAGCCTGGCCCTGCTGGTGACCTCGAGTGCCCCGCTCGATCAGTACCTTGCCGCAGATGCCGAGGCCCTGACCTCCGCCCCCGCCGAGCACGCCCGCATCGATCCGGACAACGTGGAGATCCTCATCCAGCACCTGAAGTGCGCCGCCTTCGAACTTCCCTTCGAAGAGGGGGAGTCCTTCGGCGACGTCACGGCGGAGGCCACCGCGGACGCGCTGGAGTTCCTCTCGAGCCACCAGGTCCTGCACCCCACGCCGGGCGCGGGTGGCAAGCGGGTCTTCCACTGGTCTTCGGATGCCTACCCCGCCAACCACGTCTCGCTGCGCAGCGTGGGTTGGGACAACGTGGTCATCATCGACGTGGCCCATGACCGGACCCTCGCCGAGATGGACTGGCGCTCGGCGCACACGATGCTGCACGAGCAGGCCATCTACCAGCACGACGCCGAGCAGTATCAGGTCGAGCGCTTCGACCACGAGAACCACAAGGCCTACGTCCGCAAGGTCGCGCCGGACTACTACACCGACGCGATGACCTACACGAAGGTGGAGGTCATGGAGGAGGACCAGCAGCGCGCCCGCGGCAGCGATGGGATCGGCTTCGCGGTGGGGCTCGGCGACGTGAGCGTCGTCTCCAAGGTGGTGGGCTACAAGAAGATCAAGTTCCACACGCACGAGAACGTGGGCTACGGCGAGGTGCAGTTGCCGGAGATGCAGATGCACACCAGCGCCTTCTGGCTCACCGTCCCCGAGGACGTGGTGCGCTCTCTCGGTGCCCCGCGTCCGGCCGTGGTGGAAGCCCTGCGGGGCCTTTCGGTCGCGCTGCACACCGTCGGCTGCATGGGACTCATGTGCGACCCGCGCGATCTCGGACGCACCATCGGCAGCCGCTCCGAAGAGGACGGTCAGCTGAAGAAGGCGCCGGGTGGAGGGCCGGGCTTCGATCCCACCATCTTCCTCTACGACCAGATTCCCGGAGGGGTGGGGCTGGCGCCGCGACTCTACGAGGAGCGGGTGGAGCTGCTGCACCGGGCCCGTCGGATGATCGAGGGCTGCGCGTGCGAGGATGGGTGCCCGGCGTGCATCGGACCGCTGCTGGGGCTCGGTGGACCGGGAGCGCGCGAGGTCTCCGTGGCGCAGCTCAGCGAGCACCGCAAACGCCTGGGCCTGGAGCTGCTGTCCGCGTTGGGTGTGGCGGCGCTGCAGTAGCGATCCGGAGTGGGGACGCGGTGACCCTCAAACGCAAGCTCTCACGGCTCTCGGGTGTCGGCCCCGGCGGCGTGTCCCCTCCGGGCATCCCGCGCGCCCCCGCGCCGTCCCATGCAGTCCCGCCCGCGGCCTCTCCCGTCCCGGAGCCTTCCGCGAATGCGCTCGTGGAACCGGAGGCGTCCAGCGGGGTCGGCACCGGCGGCCCCCTCTCCGCCACGCCCCCCAGCAACGCCCCCGAAGCGCAGCGCGCCCGGGAGGAAAAGCTGCGCCGTCACCTGGCGGAGCTCGGGCAGCGCCGTCGCCCGGTGGTCAGCGAAGAAGCCTCCGCACCCAAGCCGCTCGCCCAACAGGTGGAGTCGCCTTACGGACCCCTGTGGATGCGCGAGTCACTCCTCGCCGAGGATCACCACCACGGTCGGGCGCCGGTGCGACGCGTGCTCGAGCTCGAGGCGGCCTGGGTCGCGGACCTGGCGTTGGACCCCTCTCTGGCGGGGCTTCCGCTGGAGGACCTGCTGCTCTTCGACACCGAGACCACCGGCCTTGCGGGGGGCACCGGCACGCTCCCCTTCGTGGTGGGTCTGGGCTGGTTCGAGGCGGGGCGCCTGCGCCTGTGCCAGCTGCTGCTCGAACGCCCGGGCCAGGAAGCCCCCATCCTCCGCTTCCTGGAGTCGCGCCTCGCGAAGGCGAGCTGCCTGGTCACCTACAACGGCAAGACCTTCGACTGGCCCCTCATCCGCTCACGCTTCGTGATGAACCGCCTGCCGCCCCCGAAGCCCCGGCCGCACCTGGACCTGCTGCACTGTGCGCGCCGGGTGTTCCGCCACCGCCCGGGAGGCGCGAAGCTGGTGCAGATCGAGCGGGAGGTCCTGGGCTTCCACCGCGTCGGTGACATCCCCGGCGAGGAGATCCCCGAGCGCTACTTCCGCTTCCTGCGCACCGGGAGGAGCGAGCTGCTCGAGCCGGTGCTCACCCACAACGGACACGACCTCGTGCTGCTGGCCGCGCTCCTCGGCGCCCTGGGCCAGCAGTATGGCGTGGGGCACGCGGAGGATCCGCGGGACGCGCTGGGCTTCGCCTCGGTCGCGGCGCGGGCGGGGCAGCCGGATCGTGCCCTGGCCTTCGCCGAGGTCACCGCACTTCGCGCACCGCATGCGTCCCTGCAGTCTCAGGCGCTGGCCCTCTCCGCCGAGGTGTGGAAGCGCGGCGGACGGTTCGACGCCGCCATCGAAGCGCTGCAACGCGCGCTCCCCCTCGCCCCCTCCGGGGATCGTCCCCAGCTCCACCTCATGCTCTCCAAACTCCTCGAGCACCGGGTGGGGGCGCTGGAAGAGGCGCTGGCGCACGCCCTCCACACCGCCCCCGTCGAGGGCACCGAGGGGCGGCAACGGCGCATCGAGCGGCTGCGCCGCCGCCTGGAGGCACAGGCAGCGGCGTCTCCCCGGCTCGAGGTCGTGCCGACCGGGTCCCACCGCCGCCGACCCGCCTGAGCCGCGCGTCGCGCGTGCCTTCGTCGCGCTTCCTGCGACTACTGGTGGAGCTGTTGTTCCCAATCATCGGGCACCCGGTCCGCAGGTCCCGGCACCGCCTGCGCACGTGGGTGGTGCATCGCCGCGATCTCATCCGAAGGCGGCTCCACGTAGTCCTCGAGTTCGTAGTTCCAGCACCAGCTCTCGCCGGGCTCGAAGGAGCAGACCACCTTGTGCCCGGTCTGCCGCGCGTGGTGGGTGGCGTGTTGGTTCGGCGAGGAGTCGCAGCAGCCGATGAAGCCGCATTCGGTGCACCTGCGGAGGTGGAACCACCAGCTCCCCTCCTTCTCGCAGGCCTCGCAGCCCTTCTCCCTCACGTCCATTGCCTCAGCCATTGGAGTCGCTCCTCGGGGTCCGGAAGGGTTTGAAACGTGAGGCGCCCCGGACAACCGCCTCCCGCTGCTGCTGGACCGGATCGACCTGCGCGCCTTCATCCATGGGGAATCGGGTCGCGCGTCCCGATCCGGGCCGACGCCGCCCCCCGTCTCCGTCGCAATCGCTCACCTCTCCCGCGGAGCAGCCACGCCGCGGGGAAGAGGATGACGAAACCGATGATCGAGCTGGCGACCACCATCGTCAGCGGGCCCTGTGTGGGGAGGCTCGCGGCCACGATGGTTGCAGCGGCAACGTTCCGCTGACCGGTGCCCAGCGAGAGCACCACCCGCGAGCGGCGTGTGGGAACGCCCAGCGCGTATCCCGCGAGCACGCCGCCGGAGATCATCAGCGCGGCAGCAGCCAGGGTGGACGGCTCAGTGACGATGTCTCCGATCCCCGTGAGGTTCGCGAGGAACGTCGAGGCAATCAGGATGAGGAGCAACACCGGCGCGATCCGGTTGAGGAGGGGAAACAGCCGCAGCGCCCAGACCGGCCTGAACCAGCGAAGCCAGGCTCCCAGCATGAGGGGGAGCAACATCGAGAGGACCAGGTTCCGGGCGACCGGACCGGCGTCCACGTGGGCCCCGGGGAACACGCGGGGGATGACCAGCGGCAGATAGAGGATGGTCGCGGGCAACAGCAGCACCAGCAGCGCCCCGGCTTTCGAGATCGAGCCTCGCGCCGCCCGTACCAGGCTCAGGGTGAACGGCGAACCGGCGGCACTGGCAAGGAGGAGCAGCCCGACGCCATCCCCCTCAGGGAGCTTGAAGGAGCGGCTCAGAAACCACGCCAGGAGCGGGACGACCACGAAGTTCGCCAGCAGCGCGGTGAGCAGCATCACCGGTCGACGAAAGGGACGGACGATCCGGTGAGGCTCGGCCCCCACCCCCACCGAGGCCATGGAGGTCGCCGCAAACGCCGGAACGGAGAAGGCGATGAGCCATGACAGGACCGCATCCATGGCGGAAGGGTAGGTCCCGGACGGCATGACATGAACGCCCGGGCGACCGGGCGCTGCGCCTTCCACCCATCTGGCGGGGCCGGGCATTCACCGACCGGGATCCGTCCTGTGGAGTGACCAGGAGGCCTCTTCGTGGTCGGTCGCCCTGCTTCCGAGCGCGCGAGCGCAGCGCGCCATCGGTGTCCCACTGCATCGGTGCTCCCACTGCCTCGGTGTCCCACTGAAGGAGCGAAACCGTGGAGGGCTCACCGGTCTTCGCGCCTGGAACGCTCGCGCTCCTCCTTCTTCCGCGCGGCCCGGCCTGCCTCCCACTCGGCCTTCTTCATCTCGAGCTCTGCCCGTTTGCGCTCGACCTTCTTCTTCTCGATCTCGATCTCCTCGAGCCTGGCCTCTTCGATCTCCGCCCTCTCCCCCTCTTCCTTCTCGCGTTCCTCATCCTGGAACGTCCGGGGGGAGAGGGGGATGAGCAGCCGCAGCGCGAAGAGCGTGGACAGGGAGAGCAGCACCGCGATCCAGTACAGCTCGTAGGCAGTCGCCATCCCCACGGCCATGGTGATCCAGATGCTCACCGCCGACGCGATGCCGTGGACATGGCCCGAACCCCGGACGATGGCGCCGGCACCGATGAAACCGACGCCGCTCACCAGTCCCTGGATCATGCGCGCTTCCGCGTCAGGCGTGTCGGGGAAGGCGTGCTGCGCGATGACCACGAAGGCCGCTGATCCCATGGAGAGCAATGGGAAGGTCCGCATCCCCGGGCCATATCGACCGGTTGCGCGCTCCCACCCGATGGGAAGCGCGATCACGAAGGCGACGATGATGCGGACGATGCTCCACAGCGCCTCTTCCCACCCCATGTCCCGGCTCCATCCTCAGCGAAAGGCATCTCCTGCGGCAACACGGGCGTCCTCGGCGATCCACACCGTCTTGAGGTTGAGGAACTCCCGCAGCCCCACGTCCGAAAGCTCCCGTCCGTGCCCCGAGTTCTTGATGCCCCCGAACGGCACGCGGGGATCGCTCTGCACCATGCCGTTGAGAAAGACCGATCCCGCGGCGAGCCCGGTCACGAACCGCCGTTGCTCCTCCGCCTCCCGGGTCCATGCCGAGGCACCGAGTCCGAAGGGCGAGTCGTTCGCCAGCTCGATGGCGGCGGCGAGACTGTCCACCATGAAGAGGCCGGCGACCGGGCCGAAGACCTCCTCCGAATAGGCAGGGCTCCCCTTCGGCGGGGCCTCGAGCACCGTCGCCGGGTAGAAGGCGCCGTCGCCTTCCGGGACCTTGCCTCCGAGCAGGCACCGCGCCCCGGCCTCCACACTCGCCACCACCTGCGCGTGCACATCATCCCGGAGCTGCCGCGTGGCCAACGGGCCGAGATCGGTCTGCGGATCGAGGGGGTCGCCCATCACCAGCGCGCGCATCTTCTCGAGGAAGCGCTCCTTGAAGGCCCCGTAGACCTCGGCATGGACGATGAAGCGCTTGGCCGCGATGCAGGACTGGCCGTTGTTGATGAGCCGCGCCTTCACGGCGACCTCAGCCGCCTGCTGCACGTCAGCACTGGGCATGACGATGAAGGGGTCGCTGCCCCCCAGCTCGAGGACCACCTTCTTGAGCTGCCGGCCGGCGATCCCGCCCACGCTGCGGCCCGCGCCCTCGCTGCCGGTGAGCGTCGCGGCGGCCACCCGGGGATCCTCGAGGACGGTGCGGACCTGATCCGAGCCGATGAGCAGGGTCTGGAAGGCGTGCTCGGTGAACCCTGCCCGGCGCAACAGGTCTTCGATCGCCAGCGCGCAACGCGGCACGTTGGAGGCGTGCTTGAGCAGGCCCACGTTCCCGGCAAGCAGCGCCGGCGCGGCGAAACGGAAGACCTGCCAGAAGGGGAAGTTCCAGGGCATCACCGCCAGCACCACCCCCAGCGGCTGGTACGCCACCCAGCTCGCCGCGGCGTCGGTCTTCACCGGCGTGTCCGCCAACATCGAGGGACCCTCGTCGGCATAGAAGCGACAGAGGCGGGCACACTTCTCGATCTCGGAGATGGCGGATCGGATCGGCTTGCCCATCTCCAGCGTCATCATCCGCCCCAGCGCCTCCTTCTCGGCGTCCAGCAGGCGGGCGGCCTCTCGAAGGCCCGCGATGCGTTGTTCGAGCGGTGAGGCGCGGTGCCGGACGAAGGCGTCTGCGGCACGGGCGAGGCGCGTCTCCAGGTCGGCAGGGCTGAGCGCGTCGAAGCGCTCGAGGACCTCACCGTTGAGGGGGTTGATGCTGGCGATGGACATGGCCAGTCAGGCTAGACACCGCTTCCGGGCAGGGCCAGCGGACTGCACCGGCTTCGACGTGCACAGGGCACGCAGGGGAAGGAGCGCCTGAAGGCTCAGGCTTCAACCAGCGAGGGAGACGGGAGCCGGCGTGGCCGATGACGGCGGTACCGATGCCACCAATGGGACCTCGCAATCCGCACAATGACTGAAGCCCTCACGATGCGCGCACCCGCACACCGGACACCACGCTGCCCCCGCGGGGACTTCGGGGGGCGGGCTGAGCATGTCGGCCGATGAGAGCCCCAATGCGGAGAGCACGATCTCGATGCGCTGCCGGCGCGCCTCGAAGAGCGCCTTCAGGCCGGGCGCACGGGCGCGTTGTCCGCTCTCCGTGATGCGCGACCACTCTCTCCGGGCCTCAGCGAGCAGTGTCTCCCGGGGAAGAAAGACCCCGGCCAGCACCAGGGGTTCGTACGACGAGAACGCGTCCCGCACGACCTGCACCCCGGCGCGCGCGGCGTAGGCGGGAAAGACCGCCATGGTGAAGAGGGTGTTGCCCAGGGAGGTGTCCGGGTTCCGGGCGCGCCGGAGGGTCCATCCCGCGAAGACGACGGCCAACAGGTGGAGCAGGAGCAGCGCGCCGAACGCCCCGGCCCATATCGGCAGGTCCACCTCTCCCCGGGTGGCCAGCCACGGCAGCCCCACGAAGAGGAGCAGGGTCTCGAGGGTGCCGGTGAGGGCGGTCCACATCCAGGGTCGACGCATCCGTGCCCAGCGCGAACGCGCCGCCGCCACGTCGAAGGCCGCGTCCTCCCACGCATCCAGGATGCGGCCGCGGGCCTCTTGCGGTTCGGCGCGCAGTCGGTTGAGCAGCTGCGCGAGATGCTGGGCATCGCCCACCGCCCGCATCCGGCAGAGCACCCGCCCCGGCGCACGCACCGAGCTGCGCACGGCCTCCACCTCGCCGAGCGTCTCGAACGGCAGAAACTCCAGAACCTCCTCGCGCACCACCGGCGGCGAGCCGTTCTCGGGATCCTCCCACCAGAGGCCTTCGCTCGTGACGATGATGGGCAGCTCGTAGCCCACCACCGACAGCCCGAACGGGGTGAGCCCCGCGATGCGGAGCCCTCCACGAAGAGGACGGGGGCTTCCCCACCCCTCCCGGGCGAAGACCACCTGTCCTCGGCGCAGGTGCACCAGCGCGTCGAGGACGAAGAAGGCGGCAAGCCACGGGAGGATGTCGAGGACGAGAGCCGACACGATGCCGTCGGGTGTATCACCCGCCCACGTTTCAGGCGGAGGGCGGCTCCTCGTCATGCCCGGTGGGAATCTCGGCCCGACGCCCGGTGAGGCCCCGGAAGAACTTCCCGATGGCTCCTGCCAGACCCAGCACCGCGACGGCGACCACCTTCCAGGCCTTGCCCAGGAACTTCATCAGCACGCCGAAGAAGCCGAGCTTCACCGCAGCGGCGCCTGCGCCTGCCGCCACCAGGGCCGTCAGCCCGTAGGTCGCGACCTTGTCCCCCGGCTTCCACTCCGCATAGCGGCTGCCGGTCTTGAAGGTGAGGCCCTCGAAGATCCGGCGCGCACCGGGCATCGCCGGCTCCAGAAGATGGGGCTCCTCGACGAGCGTGACCGACATCAGCCCGCGGCGGGCGAGCATCCGGACGTTGTAGTTCACCGTCTTGGAGCCGTCCTCGACGTCGTAGTGGGTCGCCCAGACCAGGTGGTTGGTCTCGGGATCGTAGTGCGGCGCCTCGAACCAGTGGGTGAGCGTCATGGTGGGAAAGCCGTTCTCCCGCCGCCACACATTGCCTTCCTCATCCGCCGCTTTGAGCGACTTGAAGATGGCGTCGGGGTCGAGGGTGTCCTTCTCCTCATCCTTCACGTAGCCGACCCCGTTCCACTCGAAGACGATGAACCACTGCTGGGACTCGTCCGTGGGGACCACGAGCCCCATCTCGCCGCCGTGGGTCTGGTTGCCCATCTGCGACAGGATGAACCGCGCGTCGGCAGGGCCGGCAAAGGCGAACCCTTCCGGCAGCGCGAGCGTGGCGAGATCCACGCCCACGTCGACCTCATCCGGTCCCTCGATCCACGCGATCTCGTGCTGGGATTCCCCGGCCGCAGCACCGTGCGGGACATCGGCGGGGTCCGCGCTCTGCGCCAGGACACTTCCGCTCCAGACCGCGCTTCCCACCCACAACAGCAACCAGCCGTACCTGCGCATGAGCTCCCCCCTGAGGGCCGCAATTGTTAAGAAATTTGAACCAGAGCAGATTGCGCGACGCGAGGCCAGTGGGGCACGCCACCCGGCCCCCGCTCGGACTGCGGGAGGGGCGGAAGGAGGGGCCGGAGGGCCTGAAGTAACCGGCGCGCGGGATCGCGGCCTCGGGGCGTGTGTCCAACCGTCCCCGGGCGCGGCGACTCAGCCCAGCGCCAGGAGCTCCTGGGAGGCCCAGGCCTCGAGGATCGCGTCGACCGAGTCGGAGACCTTCGGCAGGGCTCCCGAGGTACTTCCGTACTCGAGGAGCATCAGGGTGGTGGTGAAGGTGCGGACCTTCTCCGAGATCACCTCCCGGTCGAGGATCCACCGCCCCGCCTCGTCCTGAAGCGCCGCGCCGCTGGCGTCGCGCTTGAAGAGGCGGCTGTGGCTCGCCAGCTCATCGAGGCGGTCTGCATCGCTGCCCGTCGCGTAGTAGTCGCGCAGCAGCCCCCCGACGTCGCTCCCCGGATTCGACCGGAGACGCGCGGCGAGGTTGAGCCCATCCACGTCCCCCAGCAGGTCCGCGCGGCCGGCCTGCGCATCGAGAGAGGCCAGGGGATCGCCTCCGGTGGCCGCGAGGTGTTGGGCCGCCGCCGCCAGATCACCGGTGAGGGTGACCTCCTCCAGGTCGACCAGCAGGCCGTGCGTGGGGCTCGGGTTCAGCTGCCAGTCGAGCGCGCAGGTCAGGTGCCCCATGTCGATCTGATCCCCGGAGGGTGAACGCATCAGGGGCGAGCGCGGGAAACCGGTCTTCAGCAGGTCGCTCTCGGAGGCGGCCGAGGTCCCCGCCGCGACGTTGAACTTCCGATCGTTGTACCAGGCCTGCCGGGACAGCCGGGAGGCGACCTCCGGCCCGCGGCTTCGCTCCAGCGCATCGAAGCTGTCGAGGAAGACCTCGAAACGGGCGCGCTCCACGTCCTCGCGGGGTTGGCTGGCCTCGGACGCCTCGAGAGCGGAAAGTTGCGCGCGCAACGCGTTGATCTCCGTCGCGAGCGCAGTCAACCGCTGGCCATTTGCGTCCGCGAGCACCCCGTCGCCTTCGGCCCGCCGCGCGAGTTCGCCCTCTTGCTCCAGCGCTGCCCCGAGTGCGCGGCGGGTGTCCGCCAGCTCCTGCTGGACGCGCAGTGCCTCGGCCGGGACGTCGTGCTGGGTCTCGATGCTCCCGACCCGGGGACCGGGCACACCCGGATGGGTCTGGGTGGGCGGAGCGCTCGAAGCCGCGGCATCCGGCCCGGTGAAGAGGTCGACGATCGAGCCCAGGACGTCGCGGACCAGCTCTCCCAACACCTGCGCCCCCGGCTCGACCTCCGTCGCCGCGGGGCTGCGGTCGGAGGCCGCCGAAGGCTCCGCAGCGGTCGGGGCCTGGGCGACGTGGCGGGGATGGGGGGCGCGAACGGTGGTCATGGCTTGGGCGTCCACGCTACCACCCGCCCGCACCACCGGAAGGCGTCGGCTCGCCCGGACGTCACCCCAGCGGGACCCTCCCCGGCCCTCAGGCCGCCAGCGCCTCGTCGCACTTGGCGCAGAGCTCGTGCGCCTCGTCGATCACGGTGCTGTAGGTCCAGCAGCGGGGGCACTTCTCTCCATCGGCCTCCAGCTGAACCGCGTGCACCCCATCGCCCCCCTGCGAGGTGACCTCCAGCGCCACCGCGCCCTCGGGCATGGCGTCGACGACGTCGACCTGGCTCACGATGAAGAGCCCGGGCAGCTCGTCGCGGTGCGCCGAGAGCAGGTCCTTCCAGGCGCCGGTGGCGTGCAGGACGACCTTGGCCTCCAGGCTCGCGCCGATGCGCTTCTCACGGCGGGCCGGCTCGAGGAGCTGCTGCTGGAGCGCCGAGCGGACCTCGAAGAGCCGGTCATAGCGCTCCACCAGGGCCGCATCCTTCGCGGTGGCGTCGGCTTCGGGCATCCCGGCGAAGAACACGCTCTCCTCCCGCTCGCCCGGCAGGTGCTGCCAGGCCTCTTCGGAGGTGAAGCTCATCACCGGCGCCAGCAGGCGCAGCAGGGTCTCCGCGATCTCCAGCAGGACCGTCTGGGCGCTGCGGCGCGCGTGACCATCGGCCTTCGAGGTGTAGAGCCGGTCCTTGAGGATGTCGAAGTAGACCGCGCTCAGGTCGCCCGCGCAGAAGTCGACCACCGCCGAGTACACGAGGTGGAATTCGTAGTCCTCGTATGCCGCGCGCGTCCGCTCCACCAATGCCGAGAGCTGCGAGCGGGCCCAACGGTCCAGCGGAAGCAGCTCCTCCACCGGGATCGCGTCCTTCGCCGGATCGAAGTCGTAGAGGTTGGAGAGCGCGTAGCGCAGGGTGTTGCGGATCTTCCGGTAACCCTCGGAGAGTCCCTTGAGGATCACGTCCCCGAGCCGCACGTCGTTGCGGTAGTCGGTGGCAGCGACCCACAGGCGCAGGATCTCCGCGCCGTACTGGGCCACGACCTTCTCCGGCGCGACGACGTTCCCCTTGCTCTTGGACATCTTCTCGCCCTTGTCGTCGACCACGAAGCCGTGGGTCAGACAGGTGCGATAGGGCGCGCGGCCACGGGTCGCGGTCGAGACGAGGAGCGAGGAGTGGAACCAGCCGCGATGCTGATCACTGCCCTCGAGGTAGAGGTCCACCGGCCCCTCGCCGAAGTGGCGCTCCATCACCGCGGAGAAGCTGCAGGCGCTGTCGAACCACACATCGAGGATGTCGGTCTCCCGCGCCCAGTTCGACGTTCCACAGCCCTCACAGGCGGTGTCGGGCGAGGGCAGGAACTCGGTCACCGGACGCTCGTACCAGGCGCCGATACCGCGTTCGGCGACCACGTCGGCCACCTTGAGCATCATCTCCTCGGAGACGTGCGCCCCATGGCAGCCCTCGGTCTGGCAGAGGGCCACCGGGATGGGCACGCCCCAGGTGCGCTGCCGGCTGATGCACCAGTCGGGACGGTTCTCGAGCATGCCGGTGATGCGGTGCTTGCCCCACGCGGGGACCCAACGCACCTCGCCGATCTGTGCGAGCCCCGCCTGACGCAGCCGGGTCTCCTCCTGATCGAGAGGGATGAACCACTGGTGCGTGGCGCGGAAGAGCAGCGGCTTGTGGCTGCGCCAACCGTGCGGATAGCTGGTGGAGAGCGTCGCCGACGGGTCACCGAAGAGGGCACCGCGCTCGGAGAGCAGCTCCATCACCTTCGGGTTCGCCTTCCAGACGTTGAGGCCGGCCAAACCCAGGGCCTCGAGTGCAGGGAGGGCCTCGTAGGCGCCGTACGCGTTCACCGGGCTGTAGGGTTCGAGGCCGTAGCGCAGCCCCACCAGGTAGTCGTCCGGACCGTGGCCGGGCGCGGTGTGGACCAGGCCCGTTCCCGCCTCCAGGGTCACGTGATCGCCCAGCACCACGGGACGCTCGACACCGTCCTCGAGCAGCGGGTGCACGTAGGTGAGGCGCTCCAGCTCGGCGCCGGCCACGTACCCCAGCACGCGCGAGGGATCGACCATCGCCGCCGTCTGCAGCTCGGTGCCGGCCACCTCCACCTGCTTGACCTCGAGCTCCTCGGCGCCGATGTCGCCCAGCACCTTGGGCAGCAGCTCCTTGGCGACCATCACCGTGCGCTCGCCGAGCGCGTACAGGACGTACTCGAACTCCGGATGCACGCTCACCGCGAGGTTGGCGGGCAGGGTCCAGGGCGTGGTGGTCCAGATCAGCAGCTCGACCTTGCGGCCGGCGACACCGGGAACCTTCCGGGCCAGCTTCTCCTGGGAGGCGGCATCCAGCGGCAGGCCGACGAAGGCGCTGGGCACCTCGAGCTGCGCGTACTCGACCTCGGCCTCGGCCAGTGCGGTCTGATCCCAGGGGTCCCAGTACACCGGCTTCTTCTTGCGGTAGAGCATCCCGCGGCGCGCGAACACCGCGAGCTCACGGATCTCCTGGGCCTCGTAGGCGTGCTCCAGGGTCCGGTAAGGGCGATCGTAGCGCCCGAAGAGGCCGAGGCGCTGCTGCTCGGCGGCCTGGATGCCGATGAACTCGGTGGCGTAGTTGCGGCAGGCCTCGAGGAAGGCCTCGCGGTCCATCGTGCGCTTGTCGATCTTGCGCTCGCGCAGCCGCTTCTCCACCGCCTGCTCGATGGGAAGGCCGTGGGTGTCCCATCCCGGGATGAAGTCCGTGGGCTGGCCCGCCATGTTGCGGTACTTCACCACGAAGTCCTTGAGGACCTTGTTGAGCGCGTGGCCCATGTGCATGTGCCCGTTGGCGTAGGGCGGGCCGTCGTGGAAGAGGAAGGGCTTCCTCCCCTCCAGCTTCTCGAGCAGACGCGGATAGGTGCGCTTCTCCTCCCACCATGCGAGCATGCGCGGCTCGAGCTGGGACAGGTTCCCCTTCATGGGGAAGTCCGTCTTGGGGAGGTTGACCGGGAACTTCTTCTTGTCCTGCTTCTGGCCCGTCGTGGCCGGCGTCGTCTCGCTCATGCCAGCGCAGGTAGCACGCAGCGAGGGGTGCGGCAAAGCAGGAGCGCCCGGCTGCGGCTCAGGCCTGCAGGCGCCCCTCCTGGGAGCGCGAGGGCCCGCTCGGAGGCGGCATGGTCCCGCCCTGCCCCTTGAGACCGCTGAGGAACTCCATCACCACCGAAGCGGTCTCTTCCGGCTGCTCGAGGAGCGGGAAGTGACCCGCCCCGGCCACGTGGACCAGCCTGGCGCCACGGATCCTCCGCTGGACCTCGCCGGCGAGCAGCTCGCGGGTGAAATAGGGGTCGTCGGTGGTCAGCACCAACGTGGGGCAGCGGATGTCCATGAGCCGATCGGCGAAGCCACCGCGGCTCCAGGTTTCAAAGGTGCCGCGCAGGTACGACGGCGAGAGTGACAGGGCCTCGTTCAGGGTCTCGCGGCGTGCCTCGTCGGGGAGCTGGAGGCTGGAGATCTCGAGGATGGACGCCAGCTTCTCCGCGTCGCCCGGGCTCTCGTGGAACAGCCACCGCAGCGCCGCCGGCATCGGCTGCCCGACCGCGGGAACCGGGCACATCAACAGTTGCCCCACCACCCGCTCCGGCGCCTCGCAGGCGATCCACTGCGCGAGCTGGCCGCCCATGCTGTGACCCACCAGCACGAACCGCTCGGCGTCCTCCGCGTCCGCGATTGCCAGCACGTCACGTCCCAGGCGCGGGAGTCCATAGCCCCCGCGGGAGGCCGAGGAGGCACCCGCACCGCGGAGATCCGGGATCAGCAGGCGCATGCCTTCGAGGTCCAGCGACGCGATCAGCCGATCGAAGATCCGGCCCGTCGCCATCCAACCGTGAAGCAGCACCACCGCCTGCGGCCCATCGCCGACCACGCGGTAGGAGAGTTCGGTCTGATCATCTGCAACGAGGTGGCGCATGGACTTGTGCATGACATGACTCGGCCGATGGTGGAAGTCCGCGAACCACGTGAAAGCGGACGTCCCCGCGGCCTGCCTCCCTGCCCACCGAGCACCGCCCGATGACGCTTGACCCGGAGGTGCCGGCGATTCAAGTCGGTCGCATGTCGTCCCCCCCTCTTCTCTCCCTCGCGACGCTGCTCCCGACGCCGTGGCATCAGGCACTCGAGGGGCGCCTTCCCACCGGGACCTGGACCGCGCTGGACGCCTGGTTCGAGGTCGAGTGCCGAAGCGCGGCGATCTGCCCGCCCCGGGAGCGTCTCTTCGCGGCCCTGGAGGCGGTGGACCCGGAGCAGGTGCGGGTGGTGCTGCTCGGTCAGGATCCCTACCCCACCCCGGGCGTGGCCAATGGGCTCGCCTTCTCCACCACCGCCGACGCCAAGCTGCCCGCGTCTCTGCGCCGCCTCTACGAGGGATTGCGCCTGGATGTGGGCGCCGCCCCGCCCAACGGCGATCTGACGGGTTGGGCGCGACAGGGCGTCCTGCTCCTCAACACCGTGTTGTCGGTCCGGGCCGGCGCGCCCAACTCGCACCGGGGCGGCGGCTGGGAGTCCTTCTGCCGCGCCATCCTCCAGGTCCTGGCCGAACGGAAGGCGCCGTTGGTCTTCCTGTGCCTCGGACGTCAGGCGGAAGGGCTGGTGGAAGCCCTGGCGCCGCCTGCGCGACACGCCCGCGTGGTCGCCCCCCACCCTTCACCGCTGACCGGACGCCGCTTTCTTCAGGCCTGCGGGAACGACCGCCCCTTCACCGCGGTCAACGAGGCCCTCGCAACCTTCGGTCTCCCGGCCATCGACTGGTCCCGGGCGGCACCCGGCACGGAGTGACCCGCCGGCGCGCGGATCAGGAACGCCCGGAGGAAGACGCCCAGGCATCGAGCGCGGCCTGGACCTCCTCGTCGGACATGGTCGAGTTGCCGCCCACGATCCACTGGTGGCCGAAGGGATCGCGGATGCGGCCCTGACGGCTTCCGTAAGGCTGATCCCGGATGGGGAAGACGATCTCCGCACCCCGGGCGAGCGCCGCTTCGGCCACCGCGTCAGGGTCCTCGCAGAGCACGTCCAGAATGACCCCACTCGCGCTTGCACCGGGCGCGGGATCGGTGGCGTCCGCGTCCTTGAGCTGCAGGACGTCCCCGGAGGGGAGGCTCAGCTCGGCGAAGACGGTGGTGTCGCCCATGGTGAAGCGCTTCTTCACCCGGGCCCCGAACACCGCCTCGTAGAACGCGATGGCAGACGAGGCGTCGGAGACGACCAGCTTCGGGCGCAGGCGCAGGCTCATGCGCAGGCACGCTGCCACGTGCCGGCTTTCGGGATCCACCGTTCCGGGATCCGCTCAGCCCTCTTGTTGTCCGGTGGCCGGTGAGCCGCGGCTCAGGCCATGTTGGTGAAGACGTGCTGCACGTCCTCATCCTGCTCCAGGGCATCCACGAGCGCGAAGACCTCCTGGGCCTGCTCCTCGGAGAGCTCCACCGGCGTGATGGGGATGTACTCGGCCCCGGAGGAGAGGGGCGTGAGCTGTCGCTCCTCGAGCGCCGCCTGAAGCTGACCGAAGTCCGAGAAGGCGCAGCGCAGCACCAGCACGGTCTCCCCGTTCTCGCCCGTTCCCTCGCCGAACTCGTCGAGGCCGTGGTCGATCAGATCGAGCTCCAGCGCCTCCTGATCGATTCCCTCGGGCGAGAGGCGGAAGACGCCGACGTGTCGGAAGAGGAAGCCGACCGATCCCGTGGTGCCGAGGTTGCCGTCGTGCTTGCGGAAGTGCATGCGCACGTTGGCCACGGTGCGGACCACGTTGTCGGTGGCGGTCTCCACCAGGACGGCGATCCCATGGGGGCCGTAGCCCTCGTAGAGCACCTGCGCGTAGTCCGCGGTGTCGGGCCCGAGGGCGCGCTTGATCGCGGCCTCGACCTTGTCCTTGGGCATGTTCGCCGCGCGCGCATTCTGCAGCACGCGACGCAGCGCAGGGTTGTTGTCCGGGTTCGCGCCACCGGCCTTCACCGCAATGGTGAGGTCCTTGGCGATCCGCGTGAACAGTTTTGCCATCCTGTTCCAGCGGGCGAACATCGTCGACTTCCGGGTTTCGAAGATCCGTCCCACGCCCCCTCCCTAAGAGGACCGGCCCCGGCTGTCAAAGGCCAAGCGTCAGACGCCGGCGGCGGAGAACGAGACGAAGCGCCGGGACTCCGGGTCCCAGAGATCGAGCCGGGTCAGGGTGCGCCACACGTCCCGGGGCTTCAGCGTGGCGGTGCGGGCCTCCCGGAGCTCGGGGATGGACGCCATGGCCTCGGGCAGCCGGTAGAACGGGATGCGCGGGTTGAGGTGGTGCACGTGGTGGTAGCCGATGTTCCCGGTGAACCAGTGCATGACCGGCGAGAGGGACAGGAAGCTCGAGGCCTCGAGCGCCGCCGCCGCGTGGCTCCAATCCGCCTCCTCGCGCACCAGGGCCTCCTCGAAGTTGTGCTGCACGAAGAAGAGGTAGGTGCCGAAGGCGTAGGCGATCACCATCGGGAGCAGGAGGGTCGTCAGCCAGGCGCCCACGCCGAAGAAGGCGAGCAGCGCGGCATGGAGTCCGAAGTGGACCAGGAAGGCGAGTCCGGCACTGGCGTTCTTCTTCGGGTCCTTGATGAACGGCAGCAGGCAGAGGGATCCCAGGAACACGGTGAGCAGGCCGGTCGCCATGGTGAGCGGGTGGCGCTCGATGACGTAGGCGACGCGCTCCTTGCGGGAGGCCTTCCGCCACTGCGCCACGGTCCAGAGGGCAAAGGTGCCGTCCGGGCGCGCCGCGAGCCGGCCGGTGTTCGCGTGGTGGTAATTGTGGGTGTTGGCCCAGACCCGGGGAGGGGTGAGCATCAGCACGCCCAGGGTGTGGAAGAGCCACTTCGCGGGCCGGCTGCTGCGCAGCAGCGAACCGTGCATGTAGTCGTGGAAGAGGATGAAGGTGCGCACCAGCACCAGGGCCTCGAGCACCACCCCTGCCGCACGCAGCGGCCACCAGGGAGCCGCCCCGGCGAGGGTGATGGCGACGGCCAGCGCGCCGAGGGTGCTGAGCACGTGCCACCAACTGGTCGCGACCGACTCCTCCGCGTAGGTGCGCGAGGCGCGGATCAACGCCTGCTCCGCCTGGAGGCGGGGGGAAGTCGGAGGACGGGGCCGGGCGGACGGGGCGGTGTCGGTCATGGTGCGTCTCGGTCGGGACGCCCCGGGCGCAGGGTGCGCATCGGTCGGGCGTCGCCGTGACGCAGTCCTAATCAGCCCATGTCATCGCCCCGTCAGCGCCCACGTGACGAGGTACGCCCGGCTGGCTAGGGTGCGGCCGCATGGCCCTCGACGACGATTTCAAGGACGCACAGCAGCGCGTGCAGACGCTCTCCACCCGCCCCTCCAACGACACGCTCCTGGAGCTCTACGCGCTCTTCAAGCAGGGCACCGAAGGGGATGTGCAGGGCAAGCGCCCGGGGCTCCTCGACGTGAAGGGGCGCGCCAAGTACGACGCCTGGGCCAAGCGCAAGGGCCTGGGACAGGACGCGGCCAAGGAGCAGTACGTGGCACTGGTGAACCGGCTCCTGGCCGGCTGAACGCCGTCGGCGGCTGAGGGCGGTCGTCGGCTCCGATCACCCGCAGGGTTCGAACGCAAGCGGCCTGCCGCCGGCCGAGCACCGACCGCGGGTGAAGGCTGCCGGGGTTGAGCCGTTCGATGCGCCGCCGACCCACGCGCCGCGCGAGCGCCGGTGCCGGTGCCTACGAGCTCGACGCGAATGGCGGTCACCGCTCCTGCGACCCGGGCTCCGGGGGCGCTGCCCGGCCCGGCAGCTCCCCGGTGAGCCACTCGGCGCCGAGGTGGGTCTTCTGAGTGAAAGGGAGGATCGCCATGCCGCCGTCCACGTCCGAGAGTCCGCATCCCCGTCCCGTCGCCTCGGGCTCGCGAACGCCTCTCCCCGTGCGGCTCACCACCCGGCCACTGCGCCCATGGGAGCGTCCCCGGGTGAACCTGCAGCGCGAGGATGCCTCCCAGGTCCCACCTTCTGCCTCACCGGAACATCGCCGACGCGCCGGGCTGTCCCGGCAGCTGTCACTCATGGCGCCCGGGTTGATCCGTCAGCTCCTTGTCGTCTCGCTCCGGGAAGCTGCGCCTGACCAGCGCCGGGAGCTGCTCGTTCGCCAACTCCGGGAGACGGCGCCGAACCAGCGTCGCGAGCTGCTGGCCCTCCACCTGCGCAGCCTGGGGGCTGGCCTGTTGCGGATGGGTGCCATCGCGGGCGACGACGGTCAGCTTCCCACCGGGATCTTTCAGGACGGCTCCCTCGAGGTCCTGCTGGAGCAGCTCGGGGGGGTCTGGGACGACCCACAGGTGGTGAGCGGCCCGGATGTTGCGCCGTTGTGCGCGGGCCTCGGAGAAGGAGACAGCGGCCGTGCGGTGGTGGCCCTTCAATCGCACCTGTTGGCGCTCGGATACCTGACGCCGCCGGCTTTCGCCGCGAGCCCCGGCGCCTTCGATCGGATGACCGAGGCAGCCCTCCGCGCTTTCCAGTCGGACCGTCTGCTTCCGCCGACCGGCTACTACGGTGCACTCACGCACCTCACCCTGTGCGCAGCGGCGCACCAAGGCTGACGCAGCGCAGGATCCTGGCGTCGTCGTCCCCAGCCGGGGATGGGTGCGCGACAGGACCCGGGCGGGCGCCTGCGGCTGATCTCCTGAACCCGCTACACTCCCGGGCCATGGAGACTGCCGACCCGTTCTCGAAGCTCCACGAAGAGGCCCAGCGGCGGTGGCCGACGATCGAGGTTCCTGTGGGGGCGTTCGCCGCGCACGCCCGGGAGCGGGGACACACCGCACCTTCCACGCTGGAAGCCAACGCCGCCGACTTCTTCCTGGCCTTCGCATGCGGCCAGTCGCTTCCCCAGGCGCTACAGCTGCTCGAACAGCAGTACCTTCCCCGCGCGCGAGAGGCCCTCCTGCGCCGGGGAACGCCACATGCGCAGGTGGATGAGGTGCTTCAGAACCTGCGTGAGCGGCTCCTGGTGGCGCGTGATGGTGCGCGCCCCCGCATCGCGGATTACGACGGTCGCGGCCCTCTGACGGCGTGGCTGCGGACGTCCGCGGTCCGGCTCGCGCTCAACAGCGTCCGCGGAGCTGCCGCGCGTCCGCCCGAGTCGCTGGTCAGTGGGTTGGTGGCGCCGGATGACCTCGAACTGCAGGCCCTCAAGGGGCAGCATCGGGAGGCCTTCGCGAAAGCGCTGACCGAGGCCTTCGGAGAGCTGGAGTCGCGGGATCGGGGGTTGTTGCGCATGCACCTGCTCGATGGGGTGACCTCCGAGCAGCTCGCGCGGGTGCATGGCGTCAGCCGGGCGACCATCACCCGCTGGCTCAAGAGCGCACGGGACACCCTCTTCGAGCGGACCCGGAACCGGTTGCGCGAGCAACTGGGGATGTCCGAGGAGGACTTCGCCCAGCTCGTCCCGCAGCTCCTCAGCCAACTCGATCTGAGCGTCCGGCGTCTCCTGGAGTCCAAGGACGAGGAGGGCTCCTAGGGGAAACGGGTTCCCGCTCGCTGGATGGAACCACCGACCGCGCACGGCCGACCGCTCCCTGCACCTGGCCGAGCGTTGAAGCGCCTGCAGCGCTGCGAAGGTCGCCGGTCCACCGGATCCCTCAGGGAAGACCCTGCACGCGCAGGACGCCGCTCAACCGAAGGGCGGAAGCAGCGCCCGAAGCTTCCGGGCGGTCGGGTACTCGTTGAAGAGAAACACGTCTTCGCGACCCTCGAGCAGGGCCTTGGTCGCGGCGTTTCTCACCAGGGAGCGCTCCACCCCGAGGATCAGGTCCGGGTCGGCGCGCTCGGCGAGCGCCTCGAGTCTCCGGGTCAGCACGCCTGCGTGCCAGCGATGAAAGAGCTCGACGGCGATCTCCCGGGAGCCCCTGCGCTGCTTCAACGTGAGGTCGGGAACGCAGAGCCCGCGGCCAGAGGGCCGCGGCATCGGCAGCAACTCCAGGGACCAATCGGGATCGTCGGCAAGCTCTTCAGAAAGAGTCCGCAGCGTCCCGGGCAGCCACCCTTGCGCGTTGGGAAGGGGCGAGACGAGCGGATCGTCCTGGTCGAGGGTGAGCGTGACGGTGCGCCCCCGGGACACCAGCGGCGCCTCCAGGCGCCAGCGCTCCAGGATCGGGATCCCGGCGAGGAAGTTCGCAAGTTGCAGCCCATACTTCTTGTGCATGCCCACCACGGCGCCCGGGCCTTCGACCTCGAGCACCCACCGGTCCTCCACGTGGCGGACCTCGGCCAACAGCCGGCAGAAGCGCAGCCACCGTAACAGCTTGCGGACCTCCAGGAGCGAGGGCGCCGGCGCGGTCACCGTGAGGCGCTGCGCATCGAGGAGCGGTGCCTGCGCGAGCGCCAGGTTGTAGCGATCCAGCAGAGCCTCGGGCGTGAGCGGCTTGAAGCCCAACAGCCGTCGCACCGCAGGAAGGTCGGAGAACATGGTCTCGCGCACCCGGGAGAGTGGTTCGGGAAGGGCCGCCTCCAACGCACGCTCGAAATCCGCGGCCCCTGCCCCCTCCGGCAGGCCACAGCGGACGCGGTGGGCGAGCTCGAGCCAGGTGCGACGCCGGTCGACGGCGCCGGGATCCGCCGGTTCAAAGGTCGTGCGGTCCAGCAGCAACTTCACCAACCCCCGCGCGACGAGGGGTTGCCGCGCAGCGCCCGCCATGCTTCCGAGCCGCTCCTCCACGGCCGCCCGGGATTCGCCCACTCCCTCTTCAAGGACGGAGATCAGCGAGGCGCCCAGGGTGAGCAGCGGTCCGCTGCGCGCGTCGACGAAGAGCGGCCGCAGCATCCCGTCCCGAACGCGCTGGCGCCTCAGAGGCCGGGTCAGCATCCCGCCCTCCGACGCAGGGTCGCGGTGGTGCCGGTCCACCTCACGTGCCCTCTCCTTCCACCGGTCGCTCACGGTAGGCCCCGTGCTGACGGCGGCGTTCGCTGATCCCACGCTCGGTCGTGTTGTGGGTCACCACCTCATAGAGCAGCGCCCGCTTCCCGGGACGTTTGCGCAGCACGCGGCCCAGGCGCTGCACGTGTTCTCGGACGCTCCCGCTCCCGGAGAGGACCACCCCCACGCGCGCATCGGGGACGTCGATGCCCTCGTTGAGCACCCGGCTCGTGAGCAGCACCGGCAATGATCCGTCGGCGAACGCGGCGAGGAGCGCTTTCCGCTCCGGCAGCGGCGTGTGGTGCGTGAGGGAGGGGAGGAGGAACGCACGCGCGAGGCGGTAGACGGTCTCGGTATCGTCGGCGAAGACCAGGACGCGATCCTCGCGATGTCGTTGCAGGATCTCCCACAACGCCTGACGTTTGCCCTCGCTGAAGAGCGCCAGGGCGCGCTGGGTCCTCCATCCCCGGAGCGCGTCCCGTCCCTCGGCGCTGCGATGCGAGGCCGCGAGGAACCGTGCCCAGCCTCCCGGCTCCGAGAGGCGCAGGCCCTGACTGCGGAGGAAGCCGAGGTACACCGCGCGTGCCGCGTCATGCACCTGCTGCTCCTGGTCGGTGAGGGAGACCTCCACCGTCTCGATGTCGTAGGGCGCCAGGTAGCGGCCCTCGAGCTCGCGGATGTCGGTCGCGTGCACCAGCGGGCCCAGCAGGTGGTGGACGATCGCCTCACCTCCATCCTGCCGCGCGAGGGTGGCGGTCAAACCCAATCGCCAGGGCGCCAGGCTCGCCTCCGCGATGAAGCGGTACCGGGGAGCGGGGAGGTGATGACACTCGTCGACAACCAGGAGCCCGTGTCCCGCCCCGTGAAACTCCGCGTGCAGCGC
>DATGQN010000131.1:0-55701 GCA_035304185.1 Myxococcaceae bacterium | reverse complement strand
CCGGGCACTCCGCCATGGCCAAACGGCCGATCCCCGCTCAGCTCAACGGGCCGAGGTCGCACCGCGCACGAGGTGATCCACCGCGTCCCCCAGGCCCCGCAGCGTCATGGGGTACATGTGCGGGAAGGCGGTCTGGATGGCCTCCACGGTGGGGTGTCCCCAGCTCGCCTCCGGTTCGGGATTGAGCCAGGCCGCGCGCTCGAAGTGCAGGGAGAGGCGCATGAGCCAGGTGAGGCCATCGACCGCGTCGGGATCGTTCCAGGCCCTCCCCCCTCCACGGACCGTGAGTTCGTAAGGGGCCATCATCGCGTCGCCCACCACCATCAGCCGGGTGCGCCGGTCCATGGTCTGGAAGAGCTCGTCGAGGGACAGGGATTCGGTGAATGCCGCGTTGGTGTAGACGCGCCCGTAGACGCAGTTGTGGAAGTAGTAGGTCTTCAGCTCGCGCAGGTGCGTCGCCTTTCGGGCCGCCGTGAAGAGCCGGCTGAGCAGCAGCGCGTGCGGATCCATGGAGCCGCCCACGTCCAGCAACAGCACCAGACGCAGGTTGGGGCGTCGCGGCGGACGGGTCTTGATCTCCAACTCCCCGGCGTTCGAGGCGGTCGCGCGGATGGTCTCCTCCACGTCGAGCTCCGGCTCGCCCCCCTCCCGGGAGAAGGCGCGCAGCTTGCGCAGCGCGACCGAGAGCTGACGCACGCCGATCACCACGTCATCGCGGTAGGCCTCCCAGCCGCCTCCCCCGACGCTGCGGATGGCCTGCCGTCCGCCTCCCGGTCCTCCCACGCGGATCCCCGGTCGTGCAGCCCGGCCCGAATGTCCGAAGGGGGAGGTCCCGCCCGTGCCGATCCAGTGGTTGCCACCGTCATGGCGCTCGGTCTGGGTCCGCAGCCGCTCCTGGAACATGGCCTCCAGGGTCTCGGGATCGAACTGCTCGAGCAGGGCCCGTTCAGCCTCGCTCAAGGCCTCCCCGCGCTCGCGGGCCTCCTTCAGCCACTCCAACAGGGCGTCGGTCAGCTCCAGGCCCCGCGTCCCGGCACCCCGGAAATGGAGGTCGAAGGCGCGCTCGAACGCATCCAGCTGCGTCTCCGAATGCACCAGCAGCGCCCGGGCGACATGGCGGAAGCCTTCCAGTGAGTCCTGATGGAGGCCCGCCTCGAGCGCACCGGCCAGCGCGACCGCCTCGTGCGCGCCCACCGGAACCTTGTGCCGTCGCAGCTCCTCCAGGAAGTCGAAGAACATCGCCGGTCCCGCCTCAGGCCAGCGTGCGCCGTCCGCCGGAGAAGGCCTGGGCGACGGTCATCAGATCCTGCTCGCGCTTGAGCAGCGCGCCGACGAAGGGCAGCTCCTTCTCCAGTTGCTCCGGACGCACGCCGCGGTCGCGGAGGATGGCGATCCAGTCGATGAGCTCGCTGGTCGAGGGCCGCTTGCGCAGCCGCTGATGATCCCGCAGCGCATAGAACGTCCGCAGCGCGCGATCGGCGAGCGCTTCGTCGAGCCCCGGGTGGTGCACGTCCACGATGCGGCGCATGAGGTCGGCATCCGGGAAGGCGATGAAGTGGAAGACGCAACGCCGGAGAAAGGCGTCCGGAAGCTCCTTCTCGTTGTTGCTGGTGATGATGACCACCGGGCGGTGTCGCGCCACGACCTCCTCGTCGGTCTCCATGATGCGAAAGCGCATCCGGTCCAGTTCGTGGAGCAGGTCGTTGGGGAACTCGAGGTCCGCCTTGTCGACCTCATCGATCAGCAGGACCACGCGCTCCGGCGCCGCGAACGCCTGACCGAGCGGCCCCAGCCGGATGTAGCCGCGGATGTCCTTCACGTCGCCATCGCCGAAGCGGCTGTCGTACAGGCGCTGCACGGTGTCGTAGACGTAGAGCCCGTCCTGAGCCCGCGTGGTGCTCTTCACGTGCCAGGTCAGCAGGGGGGCGTTCAGGGAAGCGGCCACTGCCTCGGCCAAGCGGGTCTTGCCGGTGCCGGGCTCTCCCTTCACCAGGAGGGGGCGCTCGAGGGTCAGGGCGCAGTCGACGGCGGCCCGGAGGCTCTCGTCGGTGAGGTAGGACTCGGTTCCCTGGAAGCGGTTGGGTGCGGACATGGGCCTGCTCTAACGCAGGGACGGGCCCGGGTGCACGCCCGCCTGCTGGCCGTCAGGAAGCGCCGCCCACGAAGCGAGGGGGCAGACGCCTGCTGCGAACCGGGCTCGCATCGGGGCCTCAAAGGCGTTTAAAGCACCCACCCCACGCACCCCGAGGAGGGCAGCAGGTTGAAGAAGCTGGTCAGAGGCATCCTGGAGTTCCGACAGAAAGGCTTTCCCGCCTACCGTGAGACGTTCGCCAAGCTCGCCGCGGGGCAGAGTCCTGACGCGCTCTTCGTGAGCTGCTCCGACAGCCGCGTGGTCCCCAACCTCTTCGCCTCCACCCACCCCGGTGAGCTCTTCGTGGTGCGCAACGTCGGCAACATGATCCCCCCGGGGGATGACGACAACCACGCGCTGGGCGACACCTCCGAGGCCTCGGCGGTGGAGTACGCCATGTTCGAGCTGAAGGTCCGCGACATCATCGTCTGTGGCCACTCGAGCTGCGGGGCGATGAAGGCGCTCTGCGCGCCGGTCCCGCCCGCGGCGTGGAACCTCGCCAGCTGGCTCAAGCTCGGTGACCGGGCCGTCCAACGCCTCAAGAGCGGGGAGTTCGCCGAGACCGGGCTCCCCGAGCAGGACCGGCTCTCCCAGATCAACGTGCTCCAGCAGCTCGAGCACCTGCGCTCCTACCCCATGGTGAGCGAGCGGATCGCCACCGGCGAGGTGCGACTGCACGCGTGGTGGTTCGACATCCACGCCGCGACCGTCCACGACTACCGTGAGGACCTGGGGCGCTTCGTGCCCATCGACGAGGTCGAGGGAGAGCGCATCCTCCAGGAGCTCGGTGAGGGCTCGCTGAAGGACGCCATGGCCGAAGCGCTGGGCTGAGGCTCACACGCTCCAGACGTCCTGGTGCTGGGGGTCCGGCACGGAGACATGGGCCAGCGCGTGGGCAAAGTTCTGCGCGTTCAGCAGGAGTTCTTCGGCGAGATCGGACCAGTCATGCAGGGCGGTCGCGTACACGCGCATCTCGCCCCCGTGAAACTCGAACCGTCCCAACGTACCGAGGCGGAAGATCCCGTTCTGAATCGTCTGCAGGCGCAGAACCTCCCGGTCGCCCACCCCCAGGGAGCGGATGTGAAGCAGCGCATCCAGGTCCTCATCCCCCACCGTCTTTTCGGGCACCAGGCGCTGGAGCAGGCGCTCGGACACACCCTCGCGGGTTGCTGAGAACTCCGTGCTCAGGGCCGGCGTGATCCGCAGCCGGAGGTGCACGCCCCAACTTGGCTCTTCCCGGCTCTGGCGTCGGGAGGCTCCCCACCGGGTCTCGGAGGTGATGGTGAGCACGACCTCCTGGCCTTCGAACCGCCCCACCAGGCCCGGCTTCGCCAGGAGGCCGGAGATGCCCGGCGGAGGGACCAGGGGCCGGAGCCCGAACCGGTGCGCCAGCGGCTCCAGCTCCGATTGCGTCCTGCGCCTCGCGATCCGCAGAATCGGGAGGCAGAGCACCGCGACCACGAGCACCGGACCGAAGGGGAAGACCAGCCAGCTCAGGATGGGCGCCAGACTCTCCATCCGGCGACGATTGCAAATCCGCCCGCTCCTTGCACCCGGAGGAGGGGCGAGCGCGTCAACCGGGTTCCGGATGGCGCTCAGGCCCACAGGAAGGAGCACTGGCACGCCTGCCGGCCGTGTTCCCGTCAGAGGCCCTGCGGGCTCAGGCGCTCCATACCGAGGTCCGCTCGGGGACGTCCTGCAGCACCTCCGCGACTTCCGGTGAGGAGAGCACGACGGCAACCTCCCTCGCTCGGGTCAACAACGTCTCGGCCACCTTCAGCATCCCGAAGGAAGAGCTGTGCTTGCGCAGCTGCAGGTCGCCGCGGACGAACCTCCAGTCGTCAGCGGCGTTGAGGAGCGCGGCCAGGGCTGCGTCGACCTGGGGCAGACGCAGGACCGCGCGATCGCGGGGCCCCAGCGCGTAGAGGTCCAACAGCCGTTCGAGCGCGGTGCCATCGAGCGTGACGTCCCGGACACCGAGGGCGCGCATCAGGCGGGACATCCCCCGGTGTCGCTCCGCGGCGAGGTCCGCACTCAGAAAGGGTTCCACCCGGAGGCGGAGGATGGTGGTGACGCGGAAGGTGGAGCTCTCTCCATTGGTCCGGGCGTGTTCGACCGTGAGCCGGACGGCCTGCCCGTGAAACGTGCCGGTGAGCCCGGGCGAATACCGGAGGAGTCCCAGGAGGGAGGGCTCTGCAACGAGCGGTCGGAGGCCGAAGGGGCGAGCAAGCGCTGCGACCTTCCGACGCCGCCTGATCTGCCGGTACGCATACGAAAGGGCCCCCAACACCACCAGGTAGCCCATGAAGACCCATGGTCCCTGGGAGAGGAGGCCGCGCAGCAGTTCTTCCAGAAAGCCCATCCCAGCACCTTGCCATGCCGGGAGGGGGCCGATGGGGGTTCGCTGGCGCATGCGATCGACAGCGGATAGGAATCCCCCGCCCATGGCCGACTTCAATCCCGCAGCCTCGACGCTCCCCTCCGCCACGCACTGGGAGCCACCTCCGGGAATCACACAGGCGCAGCGCCGCTTCACCATGACCGGGACGCTCATCGCGATGCTGGTCGCGGCGCTCGACCAGACCATCGTGGCGACCGCCGGCCCCGCGATCCAGGCGGACCTGGACATCCCCTCCAGCCTGTACGCCTGGCTCACCACCAGCTACATGGTGTCGTCGGCCGCGACCCTGCCCCTCTTCGGAAAGCTCTCCGACCTGCTGGGGCGGAAGGTCACCCTGCTCGCGGGCATCGGCATCTTCGTGCTGGGCTCGGTGCTCTGCGCGCTCTCCCCCACCGCCCTCACCCTGATCCTCGCGCGCACCGTCCAGGGGCTCGGCTCGGCGGCGCTCTTCACCAGCGCCTTCGCGGTGGTCGCCGATCTCTACTCGCCGGTGGAGCGGGGCAAGTACCAGGGGCTGTTCAGCGCGGTCTTCGGTTTCGCGAGCGTCGTGGGGCCCCTGGTGGGCGGCTTCGTGACCGACGCCTTCGGCTGGCACTGGGTCTTCCTCATCAATTTCCCGGTCGGGGTGATCGCCACACTGATGGTGGTGCGGATGCCGGCCCTCAAGCCACATCGGGAGGAGCACGATCGGCCGCAGCTCGACATCCCCGGCGCGGTCCTGCTCATCGCCACGGTCGTTCCGCTGCTGCTCGGGCTCTCACTCATCCATCCGGAAGATGCGGTCCCCGGAACCGTGGATCGCTCCTTCACCAGCCCACTCATCCTGGGCCTCGGCGGCATCGCCGCGTTGATGGGCGCGCTGTTCATCTGGAGGGAGCGTCGCGCGCCGGATCCCCTGCTCGACCTGCGCCTCTTCAGCAACCGCACGTTTGCGCTCGGAATCCTGGCCACGTTCCTGGGGGGGATGACCTTCCTCTCCTCGGTGGTCTTCCTGCCCCTCTTCATGGTGAACGTCGTCGGGCTCTCCGCCACCGCTTCGGGGCTCACCCTCACCCCGCTGACCCTGGGCGTGGTGGCCGGCAACCTGAGCGCAGGGCACCTGGTGGCACGGCTCGGCCGCTACAAGGGCCTCATGATCGCCAGCGCCGTCATCCTGATGGTCGGCTTCCTCTTCATGGGCCTCACCCTGAACACCGGGTCCACGCAGGCCGGCGTCACCGCCAAGATGGTCTTGCTGGGGTTGGGGCTCGGGCCGGGCATGCCGCTCTTCACCATCGCGATCCAGTCGGCGGTCCCCATGCGCCAGGTGGGGGTGGCGACCTCCAGCGCGACCTTCTCCAGAAACCTCGGTTCGACCATCGGTGTGGCGGTGATGGGGACGGTGTTCGCGACGACCCTGCTCTCGCACGGCATCGGAGGCGAGGCGTTGACCGGGCAGCTCACCGGTCCCGCGCAGCAGGCCCTGACCCAGGCAATCTCCGGCATCTACAAGACGAACTTCTGGATTGCGGGACTCGGACTCCTGGTGACCTTCCTGCTGCCCTCGGTGGTGCTGCGGAAGGCCGCCGGTCGCAAGTCGGATCCCACCGGGCCCGGCCCCCAGGCCCCCGCCCGCGCCTGAGGGCCGGGAGGACGGGCGCTGCGCGGCGTCGGCCCCTGGCGCTGGAATCTTCGGCTCCCGCAGCAGTAGGGTCGGAGATCGCTCAGCCTGCTGGGCGAAGCTGGAGGGGAAGCAGAGGCCGGAAGTTCACCTTCGTGTCCCGGCTGAGCGGCGCGCTTGGCGGCGTCTGGCTTCTTCAGCGCATCTTCCCGCTCAAGGAGGGCGCGCCGTGAATCCTCAACCCCGCCTGCTTGGCCTTCCCGTCCTCATCCTGCTCCTCGCCTGCGGAGGCCCCGCTCCCGAACTCGGGCTCGGCGGTCCCTCCACCGCCGAGGCGATCTGGGGCAGCGCGACCTCCCTGAAGTTCACGCTCGAGCGCAACGAAACGGCGACCGGGGAGGTCACCCTCTCCATCGAAGGCCTCCCCGCGGGCGTGAACGCGCGCTTCGAACCCGCCACGCTTTCGGGTGACGCGCTCGCCAGCACCCTCCATCTCGAGACGGCGCGCGATGCGGCCGGAGGGGTCTTCATGGTGACCGTCCACGCGTCCGGTGGCGATGAACCCGGAGCGACGCACGTGTTCGCCCTCGACGTCGGCGGGCTCACTGTCGAAGGGCAGGTGGTGACCGTGAGCGGTGAGGCGCTCACCCCGGGACTCCTCGTCAAGGTCGGCTCCCGACGCGTCGCGACCGACGCCGAGGGGTATTTCGTCGCCCACGAGGTCGCCGTCCCCTACGACCTCGTGGTGTCCGGCGGGATGATCACCGAGATCTACACGGGGTTCACCACCGCCACGCCGCGGGTCGAGCCCTTCTACGACGTGATGGCCGGGCCGGGTTCCGAGGAGCTCCTGATCTCGGGAACCATCACGCCCACCCCGGCTTCAGGTGAACGGGTCAGCGTGTGCTCCAGCGCAACGCGGGCATTTGCCAGCGTCTGCACCACCGTCGAAGGAGACGGCTCGCGCAACACCTACCAACTGTCCATGCCAGGGGGGAGGGAGCAGGATGAACGCCCGCGGCTGATCGCGCGTCGGGAGGTCCTCGACGGCGGTGGACGCACCGCCGGATTCAACGGGTACGCTGAAGCCGCGATCCCGGATGGCGCCGCTCCGGGCCGGGTCGTCGATCTGGTCCTGGAATCCTCTTCGAGCACGGCCTTCACCTTCTCCGTCGACCGGGGCTCAGCCACCCTTCAGGAGCTCGACGGCAGGGTCAGCTACGGCGCATTCCTCAACGGCGCGTCGAGCCTTTCACCCGACGTGTTCCATCTGCCTGAGGGGGCGCAGGGCTCCATCCTGGCGGTCATCAGCGATGAGGTGAGCGTCAGCTCCCTCACCGTCCAGCCGGTGACCGGCCCTCTGGAGTCGCCCATCACCTTCGCCACGCCCATGCCGCTCATCTCCCCCGCGGAAGGCGCCACCCTCACCGCCGGGAGCGAGTTCGTGACCGGTCCGCCGGACGGCCAACTCGTGAGTCACACGTTCCTGACCCCCGAGGGACTGGTCGTCGTGCACACCTTCGAGGATCGGGTCCGCCTCGCAGATGTCTCCACGTACGTGGAGGGGCTGGGGGCCGGCGACATCGGCGTGTGGCTCGTCACCACCTCGCCGGGGGTGGAGTCCCCCGAGCAGGCTTTGGAGGAGACAGTCGGTTACATGGGCATGCTCATGCTCTCGGCCGGGATCGTGGGCAAGGCCCCCCGCACCGAGCCACTGCGCATGGCCTTCTCCGGCATCCGCTCCTTCGCCGCTGCAGTGGCGCCGTTGAACGCCCCCTCACCGCTGCTCGACCGCTTCCATGCGTCCCTGATGCGCTGAGCCTCTGCATCGCTGCCCGGACGGCTTGAGAGACGTCGGGCCTCCCCTCTGTCCGGCCCGGTCGCGTTCCGCATGTGAACGCGCCGGGCCGGTGCCGTTTTCCGGCTCGCGCTGACACCCCCGGGCGTCGCGCGCACACCCACGCGTGACTGCCTCCTTGACTTGACCCCCGCTCCGATGCCACACGTCCACCAAGTGACTTTGAGACCTATTCTCAATTTCACCATTCATCCCGACGGGAAGAGGGACGCGGACGATGCGCGGCAGCGGCAGGACGGCGATGCAGAAGCTTTCGACTTCGAGGATCCCGGGCGCCCTGTGCGCGCTGCTCCTGTTCTTCGCCGGGACGGAGTCGGGAGCACAGGAGCAGCCCCCGGAGCCTGCAACGCCTCCGGGTCCGTCGGCTGCCGCCACGGAGGCGGATGACGCCGGGGACGCGCTTGCCGAAGAGGTCTACACCCTCGACGACGTGGTGGTGACCGGCGCCCGCGGCGAGCGCGCCCGTGAGGACGCGGTCGTGATCACCGAGGTCATCCGCCGCGAGGAGATTGAGTCCTTCGGAGCGCGGACCCTGAGCGACGTGCTCTCCACGCATCCCGGCCTGGACATCACCCGCGAGGTCGGTGCCGACGCCATCCGGATTCAGGGCTTCGATCCCGAGTACGTCCTGGTGCTCGTCAACGGTGAGCGGACAGTCGGCCGCATCAACGGTGCGGTGGACCTCCGTCGCTTCCGGGTCGAGGACATCGAGCGGATCGAGATCGTGCGTGGAGCGAGCTCGTCCCTGTACGGCTCGGACGCCATGGCCGGCGTGGTGAACATCATCACCCGCTCGGCCCAGCGGCCCTTCGAAGCGGACGTGACGCTGAGCTACGGAACGCTCGAGCGGCTGGATGCCTCAGGCAGCGTGGGCGCCTCCCACGGCGCGTGGAGCACCCGCTTCACCGGGGGCTATCACCGCGGCGCCGGCTACGATCTCGAGCCTTCGACGGTGGCGACCACCGGCAACGCGTACCAGACCTTCAACCTCGCCAACCGCTCCAGCTTTCGACCCAACGACGCATTCCGGATCGATGCGCAGGCGGAGTTCATGCACCGGGATCAGTCGGGCGTGGACGCGAGCAGCACCGGCGCCATCTTCGATCGGCAGAACCGAACCGAAACCTTCTCGGCCTCCATCCGACCCGAACTGCGCCTGGGCGCGGGCACGCTGCGCCTCAACGCCGCCTACGCCCACTTTCACGATCAGTACCTCCATGACCAGCGCAACTCCAACGCCCTGGACACCTATGAGGTGACCGACGATCAGCTCGGCGAGGTCGGCGCACAGCTCGAACAATCCCTGGGACGGCACCTGCTGACGGTCGGCATCGAAGGGCGGCTCGAACGGCTGACGTCCGATCGGCTCGAGCACGGCGTGGGCGAGCGGACCCGCGGCTCACTCTATGCCCAGGATGAGTGGACGATCTCCAAGCGCTACCTGGTCGCGGTGCCGGGTCTCCGCCTGGATCTGGATTCGCAATTCGGCCATGCAGTGAGTCCGAAGCTGAGCCTGCGCTCGGACCCGCTCGAGCAGCTCATCCTGCGCGCAAGCTACGGCTTCGGCTTCCGGGCGCCGGACTTCAAGGACCTCTACCTGCGCTTCGAGAACCCGGGCGTGGGCTACGTGGTCGAGGGCAATCCGGACCTCCAGCCGGAGACCTCACGCGGGCTCAACGTGAGCGCAGAGTTCCTGCCGTTCGCCTGGCTGTCGGCGACGGTGAACGTGTTCCGCAACGACATTGAGGGGCTGCTCTCCTACGTCATGATCTCGGATGGCGGAGCGGGCGGGATGATCCGCTACCGCAACGAGAACATCGACTCGGCCATGACCCGGGGCGTGGAGACCAGCCTGCGTCTCGAACCGGTTCGTGGCCTCACTGCGACCCTCGGCTACACGTTCACCGACTCGCGGGATGTTGCCACGGGCATGGCGCTCACCGGCCGCGCGCGACATCGCGGCACGTTCAACCTGCGTCACGTCTGGGCGGCGCTGGGGCTCGAATCCATGGTCCGCGGCTCGGTCGTCGGGCGGCGGCCCATCAACTCGGCCGACGGCTTCGGGGAGATCCAGGTGCTCGAGACCCCGGCCTACGTCCAGCTCGACGCGCGGGTCGCCAAGGACTTCGGGCGTCATCTCACCGTCTTCGTCCAGGCCGAGAACCTACTCGATGCGGGCGATCCCGAGCTGCTCACCCTGCAGCCCCGCTCCTTCGCCGCCGGCGTCATCGGCCGCTTCTGATCCCTTGTTCCCCCTTCACCTCTTCGCATCCGCACACGAGGCTTCCATGAACCGTCCCCTTCTCCCCTCCCTGATGTGCCTGAGCGCCATCGCGCTCCTGGCGAGCGCCTGTGGCGACGATCTCCGCCCGGAGCCCGACGACGGGACACCGGATTCCGAATCGCGGATCACCCACACCGATCTCGGAAACGGCGTCACCCGCTCGAGCGTGGACGCGACGTCCGAGGAGGCGTGGGTCTACCTGGACCTGGACACGGGCAATGAGGTGAGCCCGGCCTCTCCGGAACTCGATCCGGACTGGGACATCGCCTTCCAGCGTTTTCAGGTGCGCTCCAACAGCGGCATCAGCGGACCCGGTGGCGTGCAGACCGCGATCCTCATGGAGCAGGACTTCGACGCCCTCACCGAGGCTCCGAGCAGCGGCTGGCGGATCGACGCCGAAGACTCGGACGATGAGGGCACCGAGCCCGACTATGTCTTCCTTCAGGAAGGCCACTGGTACGGCTATGACCTGGCGACCCACACCCTCCGCCCGCGCGAGTGGGTCTATGTGGTGAAGACCGGCGCAGGCGCGCACTTCAAGCTCCAGTTCCTCGGCTACTACGACGACGCGGGAACCTCGGGCATCCCGTCGTTCAAGTGGGCCCCGGTGGGTGCGCCGACCGCCAGCGCCGACACCCTCGAGGTCGATGCATCTGCCTCCGGTGCGTGGACCTACGTGAGCGTCGAGGAGGGTGTGATCGCCCCTGCCGATCCCGCGACGTCCCTGGAGTGGGACTTCGCCATCAGCCGGACCGCCTTCCGCACCAACGGCGGCCTCAGTGGCGCCGGTCTGGGTGCCGCGATGCTGCTCGGAGAGGGCGTGGACTTCGATGCGGTGAACGCGGTGAACACCCTCGGCTTCGTCGAGGACGCCGAGTACGACCCCGGGTTCGGAGGCGTGGTGCTGGGCAACAGCGTGCTCGCCGGCTGGTACGACTACGACGTCGAGACGCACGCCGTGACACCGGGCGATCGGGTCTACGCTCTGCGCACGGCGGACGGCGATTACGCGAAGCTGCGCATCCTCACCTGGGAGGGAGGACACTTCACGCTGCGCGTGTCGCCGATCTCCCGCGAGGTCGCGCCCGTCAGCCTCACGGTCGACGCCACGGACAGCGAAGCCTGGACGTACGTGAGCCTGCGCACCGGCGCCCTCGTGGAGGTCGTTGATCCTGCAACCGATGGCGACTGGGACCTCGCCTTCAACCGCGTGAACATCCGTACCAACGGCGGGACGAGTGGTGCCGGTATCGGCGGCGCGCTCGAGGCGGAGCTGGCAGCCTTCGAGGACGTCCTCGAGGTGCCGGGCGACGCAGCCTTCGAATCCGACGTCCTGGTTGCTCCTTCCCGTCCCGGTGGCGCCGAGGTGTCGCAGAACCCGGTCCTTGCGACCTGGTGGTCCTACGACATGGAGACCCACGTGATCTCTCCGCACGAGAAGACCTTCCTCGTGCGGACCGCGGATGGCGACGTCGCCAAGCTGCGCATCACCGACTACGCGAGCGGCGTCTACACCCTCGACGTGGCCTACGCGGGCCCCGGCGCCACGACCTTCTGACGCATCCGCCCCGGCGCCGCCCGCCTTTGCGGATGCGGCCCGCCGGGCACCCCCGGGGCGGCCGTCGCCCTCCGCCTCTTCCCCCGGAGGGCGGCGGCCCCCCTCCCTTCACCTCTCTTCCGGAGTTCCCCGTGATCCGTCACCTCCTGACTTTGACGCTCCTCTGCGCAACGACCGCGCCGATGGCGCTCCTCTCCTCCGGCTGCAAGCGCGGGGCCGCCGAGCAGGAGCGCACCAAGGCCCCCGAGAGCGCCACGCCCGAGGACGTTCCCGCGATGCCCCTGACGCTCCGGGACGCCACCGGTGCGGAGATCGCGGTGGAAGACACCTCCCGCATCGTGTCCTCGGGCGGCACGCTCACCGAGATCGTCCATGCGCTCGGCTTCGGAGACCGGCTGGTGGGCGTGGACACCTCGAGCCTCCACCCGGGGTCGGTGACGCGGCTGCCGAAGATCGGCTACCAGCGCCAGCTCTCGGCCGAGGGTGTCCTGTCCCTCTCGCCCTCACTCATCCTCGCCTCCGAGGAGTCGGGCCCCCCGCCGGTGATGGCCCAGCTGCGCGCCTCGGGGACCCCGCTCTTCGTCGTCCCCACCGAGCACACCGTCGATGGTGCGAAAGCAACCGTGCGAACGCTCGGAACGCTGCTCGAGCGCGAAGACGCGGCCCGGGCCCTGGTCGAGGCGATGGAACGTGACCTCGCGTCGGCGCGCGACCTCCACCCCTCGGACGACACCACCCGTCCCCGCGTCCTCTTCATCTATGCGCGCGGCCAGGGGACCCTCAACGTGGCGGGCGAGGCCACCGCGGGCGACGTGATGATCGGGCTCGCGGGCGGGGTGAACGCGGTCCGGGGATTCGAAGGGTACCGTCCGCTCACTGCCGAGTCGGTCGTCTCCGCCGCACCGGACGTGATCCTCATGACCCGCATGGGATCGGAGAGCGTGGGAGGCGGCGACTCGGTGTTCGAGCTGCCCGGCCTCGCGCTGACCCCGGCCGCCAGGACCCGGCGCCTGGTCGTCATGGATGACCTGCTGCTTCTCGGCTTCGGGCCCCGTACCGGAGAGGCGGCGCTCGAGCTCGCACGGGCCCTCCACGGTGCTGCGCCTTCCGCATCCGCCGCCCCGGAGGGAGGCGCTCCGTGAGCCAGGCCCTCACCCTCACGGCCGACACGGACCACGCGGAGCGCCCTCCCGTCCGACGGACGCCGCCGCTGACGACGCTGCTGCTGCTCGTCGTACTCTCACTGTTCCTGTCGGTGGGGCTCGGTTCGCTGAGCATCCATCCGGGCCAGGTGCTCGGCATCTTTGCCCACCAGCTGGGGCTGGAGGCCTTCTCCACCTTTGAGCCCCGCCACGAGGCGGTGCTGCTCGGAATCCGGCTGCCCCGCGCGCTGCTCGCCATGGTGGTGGGGGCGGGGCTCGGGCTGTCGGGAGCGGCGATGCAGGGCCTCTTCCGCAATCCCCTCGCCGATCCCGGTCTCATCGGCGTCTCGAGCGGGGCCGCCTTTGCCGCGGCCGGTGCGATCGTGATCGGCGGCAGCCTCCTCAGCGGCGCACCGGGCGCGGTCATCATGCCCCTCGCCGCGTTCAGCGGAAGCCTGCTCACCACCCTGCTGGTGTGGCGCATCGCCCAGCGGGGGGGCCGGGTGCAGGTGGCCACGATGTTGTTGGCAGGCATCGCCCTCAATGCCCTCACCGGCGCGGGGACCGGGGCGCTCACCCTCATCGCCTCCGAGCCACAACTGCGCAGCATCACCTTCTGGAGCCTGGGCAGCCTCAATGGCGCGGGGTGGATGACGCTGGCCACGGTCGTACCGTTTGTCGGCCTCGCGCTCTTCGCCCTCCCGCGCCTTTCACGCGCCCTCAATGCCCTGCTGCTCGGTGAGTCCGAGGCCCTGCATCTGGGGGTGCGCATCGAGCGGGTGAAGCATGGCGTCATCCTGCTCACGGCGCTCGCCGTCGGTGCCTCGGTGGCTGTGGCCGGGCTCATCGGCTTCATCGGCCTCGTCGCGCCCCACCTGGTGCGACTGCTGTGGGGCCCGGATCATCGGACGCTCCTGCCGGGCGCGGCGCTGATGGGCGCGCTGCTCCTCTCGTTCGCGGATCTGCTCTCCCGCACGCTCATCGCGCCGGCCGAACTCCCCGTCGGCATCCTCACCGCGTTGATGGGGGCGCCCTTCTTCCTTTGGCTCCTGCTGCGTTCGCGCGGGGTCGGGGTGTCCCGATGATCAGGCTGCGCAACGTCACCCTCCGCGCAGGCAGGAAGGTCCTCGTCGAGGACGTGAGCCTCGAGGTCGCGGCCGGAGAGGTCGTCGCGGTCACCGGTCCCAACGGCGCCGGCAAATCGAGCCTGTTGCGCTGTCTGGCCGGTGAGCTTGCGCCGACGGAGGGAGAGGTCTGCTACGGAGGACGCCCGCTCGCGGAGTGGCTCCCCGCGGCGATCGCCCGGGTCCGCGGCGTGCTGCCCCAGGATGCGTCGCTCTCCTTCCCCTTTCGCGCCGGGGAGGTGGTCCTCATGGGCCGCACACCGCATCTCCACGGCACCGAGCGTCCACACGACCTCGCCATCGTGCACGCCGCCATGGAGGCCACCGGGGTCGCCCACCTCGCCGACCGGGACTACACCCGGCTTTCGGGAGGCGAGCGCCAACGCGTCCACCTCGCCCGCGTGCTCGCGCAAATCTGGGATGCACCGTCTGGAGGCGGCCGCGCGCTGCTGCTCGATGAACCCACCTCGAGCCTCGATCCAGCCCACCAGCACCTGACGCTGCAGCGTGCCGTTGCGTTCGCCCGTGAGGGCGCCGCGGTGCTCGTGATCCTCCACGATCTCAACCTCGCCGCCCAGTACGCCGACCGGATGGTCGTCATGCGCGCAGGCCGGATGCTCGCGAGCGGCACACCCGGTGAGGTCCTCCAGCCCTCCCTCATCCGTGACGCCTTCGGATTCGAGGCGCTCGTCACCCCGCATCCCACCCTTCCCGTCCCCGTCGTGATCGCCGGCACCCAGCCGGCTTTTCCCGCTGCAACCCGGAGCACATCCCCATGACCGCACCCCAGATCCAGGCTTCTGAGACCTCCATCCATCCGCTTGCCCTGCGCTGGCAGCAGCTGCGCAAGGAGACGCCCCGTCTGCGCCAGCGCGATGCAGCGCACCAGCTTGGCGTGACCGAAGCCGAGCTCGTCGCCGCCCACGTGGGCACCACCGCCACCCGTCTGGACACCCGCTGGGTCGAGTTCCTCGAGGGGATGGAGCCCGTGGGACCGGTCACCGGCCTCACGCGCAACCCTGACGTGGTCATCGAAGCCACCGGCACCATCCGCAACGTCGACATCGGCAAGATGATGGGCGTGGTGCTTGATGAGGGATTGGACCTGCGCGTCTTCCTCGCCTCGTGGCACGTCGGCTTCGCGCTGGTGGAAGAGACCGCACGCGGGCCCCGTCACAGCGTGCAGTTCTTCGACACGTCGGGCACCGCCATCTTCAAGATGTTCCTGCGCGAGGAGAGCGACGTCTCTGCTCTGCAGGCACTGGTCGCCCGGCATCGCGCGGAGAATCAGTCACCGGTGCAGGAGCTGGGGACCCTGGCAGCGCTGCCCGAGGAGAAGCCGGACGCCGGGATCGACGTCGAGGGCTTCCTGACCGCGTGGGATGGGCTGAAGGACACGCATGACTTCTTCGGGATGCTCCGCAAGTTCGGCGTCACCCGCACCCAGGCCCTGCGCCTCGCCGAGTCCCGTTGGACGGTGCCGGTCGCGCCGGATGCCTACCGCCCGCTGCTCACCCTGCTCTCCGAGACACAGCTTCCGTTCATGACGTTCGTGGGCAATCGCGGGATGATCCAGATCCGCACCGACGTCGCGCGGCGCGTGAAGGAGGTGGGCGCCTGGTTCAACATCCTTGATCCCCACTTCAACCTGCACATCCGGGAAGCCGGCCTCACCCAGGCCTGGATCGTGCGCAAGCCGACCGTCGACGGCATCGTCACCGGCGTGGAGTTCTTCAACGCGCAGGGAGATCTCCAGGTCACCTTCTTCGGCAAGCGCAAGCCCGGCATCCCCGAGGATGAGGCGTGGCGCGCGCTGGTGAAGACGCTGGAGCCGCTCCCGCGGTCCTGAGCCGCGCCCAACGAGCCCGGCCGTGCCCCCCGCTCCGGCCGTCAACGCTGGATTCGTGCAATTGAACTGTCTAGGGTCCGACCGTCTGCCGACATCCGGCGACGACTGACGACTCCGGGGGGAGTGCGTTTCCTGGCCAGTCACGGCCGTTCGGGACGCAGGTGCGCGCGATGCCCCCGACCTACGTGAGGGGTTTGTGATGCACGCATTGTCCCGCGCCCTGGTGGCGTTTCCCCTGTTTCTTGCGCTGACGGCATGTGGCGGCAAGGAGCCCATCGATCCGGAGCTGGGCCTGGACGGACCTTCGTCGATCCGGGTCATCCCCGGGAGTGCGGCCTCGGTGGACCTCGCGCTCCAGCGAAATGAAACGGCGACGGATGAGGTCCGCCTCGAGGTCGACGGCCTGCCCGACGGGGTGACCGCGACCTTCGAGCCGGCGGTCCTGCCAAGCACCTCGAGCTCGACCACCCTCCACCTCCAGGCGGCCAGGGACGTGGAGCGCGGAGGGTTTCTGGTCACCGTCCGAGCAACCGGGACCGACTCCCTCATCGCGGAACGTCAGTTCGCGCTCGATATCCGGGGACTGAGCGTCGAAGGTCGGGTCCACTCGACGGTCTTCGAGCTTCCCCCCGAATCCCTGTCGGTCCGGATCGGGACCCAGAGTGTGGCGAGCAATCCCGACGGGACCTTCTCTTTCCGGGACGTCGCGCTTCCTTATGATCTCGAGATCGAGGGCGTCGATTTCAAGGAGCGGTTCCTGGGCCTGACCACGCCCACCCCCAACCTCTCCGCGCTCCTGGCGCCTCCAGCGGGATTGGTCGACGCGACGTTCGCGCTCGTCGAGGGCACGGTGTCCCCGGCGCCGGTGGCCGGAGAGGAGATCGTCATCTGCGCCTCAGGGCCTCTCCGGGCATGGGTCATCGATTGCAACACGCTGCCGGTGGGGCAGACGGCGTTCGCCCTGGAGTTCAGGCTCCTGGGGATCGAGAGCGCAGAGGTCACCCTCATGGCGCGGCGGACGGTGCGTCAGGAGAGCGTGCTCACCGGTTTCAACGGCTACGCTGAGCAGACCCTCACCATTGAGAGCGGGCGCACGAGCGTCGCGGCCCTCAACATCAGCTCCGCGAGCAGCACGGCCGTCCCCCTGGCACTCGCCGACGACGATTTTGACGAGGTCGATCTGCGTTCCCTGACCTCGTTCGGAGCGAACGTCGACTTCGGTCAGTCACTCGACGCGGACGAACCGGTGACCCACGTCCCGGACAACGGCGTCAGCCAGGTGATGGTGATGGGCGCGACGGCTGGTTATCAGGCTCAGGCGATGCTTCTGCTCCCGGTCCACGGCCCGCTGGATGCACCCATCGAGCTTCCCGCGCCCCTGACGGTGCACGGCCCTGAGGTCGGCGAAGCGCTCTCCCCCGAGATGCTGTTCGCGGTGGAGGCGCCCGGCCCCGGCGTCAACTCCTTCCTGCTCAGCCGCGCATACCCGACGTACGTGCGCCTCGTTCATACGAACAGCGACCGGATCCGCCTGAGGGACTTCGGCGATGACGTCAATCTCGAGGAGACGTACACCTGGGCGGGCTACCACGACGCAGTCCTCGAGAACCTCGACGCGTTGGCCGAGCAGCGCTCGAGCCTGAGCCAGATCATCGCGATGGAGATGGGCGAGGTCGCACGGCTCGTGGACCGCCGCTATGCGGTGGCCTACACCAGCGGCGGAGAGTTGCCTGCCACTGCCGGAGCGACGCAGGCGGCACCTGCCCCCCGCCTCCGGCTGCCGCCCCTGCTCGACCGCTGAAGCGCCCGAACCCGCCCCGCTGCGGCAGGCGGTAGGACGCGGGTGCGCCTGCGACGAGCAAACCCGCGGTGCCGTTCGGGGCGCATCGGCAAGGCCGCGGTTCATGCCGGCGCCACGAAGCCTGTGGCGCCGGCCCCCTTAGCCGAAGAGGGACTGCTGGGCTGTCCGGGGCACGCCGGATTCGTGTTCGAGAAGCCAGCGCTTCATCTCGAGGCCTCCGGCATAGCCCACGAGCGCCCCGGCGCTCCCGATCACCCGGTGGCAGGGAACGATGATCGCCAACGGGTTGCGGCCGTTCGCCGCGCCCACCGCGCGGACTGCCCGTGGCCGACCGATCTCCTTGGCAAGCCAGGCGTAGGAGCGGGACTCACCAAAGGGGATGGTGCCCAGCGCGCTCCAGACGTCACGCTGGAACGGGGTCCCGGTGGGCGCGAGTGGCACCGTGAAGTGCTGACGGTGCCCCTCGAAGTACTCCGTCAGTTCGGCACCCGCGAGGTCGAGGATCGGGTGTGCGCCGAGGCAGCGCGGAGCCTCCAACCGCGGCGGCTTCGCAGCATCCACACGCTGCACGGCCACCACTCCGACGTCGTTGGCGACGACGTGGACGTCACCGATGGGGGTGGGGAGAAGGCGGGAGACGGTCTCTGTGGGTCGAAGCATCATCGTTCCGGGTTCACGCTGGAGGCGGTGGCGCCTGCCAGAGATGGAGCACTGCGTAAGCGCGCCACGGCTGCCAGGCCTTCGCCCGTTGTTCCGCGGCGCGAGCGGAGGTCACGCCCATCCGTCGCTGCAGGATCAGATCTCCGGCCGGAAACGCGTTCGGCCAGCGCAACGCGCGGAGGGCGAGGTAGTGCGCGGTCCAGGGCCCGATCCCCGGCAACTGCTGAAGCGCCATCACCGCCTGCTCCGGATCGGCACCGGCGCGGAGGTCCACCCGCTGCTCGTGAATGGCCTGCGACAGCGTCAGGATCGTCTGGGCACGCGTCTGCGGAAGCCCGAGGTCGCGGATCGCCTGCAGCGGTGCGGCAGCCAGGTGCGCCGCCGAAGGGAACGACCGTTGAAGTGGGGATGGAGCATCGGCAACGTCTCCTCCGAAGCGTTCCACCAACCGACGGCACAGCGTCGTGGCTGCGCTGACCGACACCTGCTGTCCCAGCACCGCGCGGATGGCGAGTTCGAACGGATCGAATGCGCCGGGAACGCGCAGGCCGGGACGGCGCGAGACCAGCGGCTGCAGGAGGGGATCGCCTCCGAGATGGTCCGCGACCACGTCCGGATGCGCGTCGAGATCGAAGAGGCCACGGAGCCGTGCCACGATCTCCATCAGGTGAGGCGCGAGGCTGCTCGGGATCGTCGCCCGCAGCGCGTTCCGGTTCGGGAGCAGCCCCACCCGGACCCACCCCTGAGCGGTGCCCAACCGGATCGTCCGGAGGTACTCGTCACGGATGGGATCGACGTGCTCCACCCCCTGAATCGCCCGGGCCCGGAGGAAGTGGAGCAGGCCGGTCCAATCCAACGGTGGCCGGAAGTCGAGGCGCAGGGACAGCAACCCGGTGCCGGCGGCGTCCCGCTTCACCCGCCGGAGCGCGGAAGGCGTCCGCGCAAACCGCTCCCGGAAGGCGGCGTTGAAGCGCCGCACGCTCGTGAAGCCGGACGCGAACGCGACCTCGGTGATCGGCAGGTGGGTGTCGTGGAGCAGCTGCTTGGCCAATGCCAGCCGTCGGCTTTGCACGAGCGCCACCAATGGGACGCCGAGTTCACGCTCCACGACCCGGCGCAGGTGGCGGGAGCTGACCCCCAGCGAAGCCCCCAGACCCTCGAGGGAGCCCTCTTCCCTCAACCCCGCTTCGATCCGCCGCATGGCCATGGAGGCCAAGCGGGATCGCGCGTCCACATTCGCCGTTCCCGGCGCCAGTTCGGGGCGGCACCGGAAGCACGCGCGGTAGCCGGCCTGCTCGGCGAGCGCCGGTCCGCTGAAGAACTCACAACGGTCGGGGCGCGGCAGGGGCGCGGGGCAGATGGGCCGGCAGTAGATGCCCGTGGTGCGGACGGCGACGAAGAACACCCCGTCGAAACGGGGGTCCCGCGCACGCAGCGCCGCATAGCAGGTGGAAGGATCCAGGCCCATGCCTGCGATATAGGGCCGCCCCGGCAGAGACGCTGGCCATTTTCGGACCTGGGTGCAGCACGGGTGGTCAGGCGGCACGCGCGCGGCTTGAGGCCTTCCGCACCGCCCGCGTGGCCGTCCGCCGACGCCGGGGCAGCGCGTTCACCTTCCGCTTCCGCTCCGCCCGCGCTTCGAGCAGCTCGAGCAACGCGCGTTCGGAGGGATGCAGACGGGGGCCCGTTGGGCGACGAGCTCTTCGAGGTCCCGGAAGTAGCAGCGGATCACCTGACCTTCGGCGCGCGCCTCGAGGACGGCGGGCCCGATATAGGACGCCCTGCAGACCGCGGGCGTGTTGCCCAGGATGATCGACGCCTCCTTCACGGCCGCGCGGACCTGTCGTTTCTGCTCGCCCGCCCCCACCGCCTCTGGACGCTCGGCAACGGAGCGCGCCAACGCGCAGGCCGCGAGCAGCGTTCCGGCCCAGGTGCGGAAGTCCTTGGCCGAGAAGCGCTGCCCCATCACCTCGCGGATGTAGGCGTTGATGTCCCGTCGGCGGACGTCGATGAGCCGTCCCTCCGCATCCCGGAATTTGAAGACCTCGCGCCCGGGCGCCGCGAGGAGCTCGCGGACCAGACGCGCCACGGAGCGATCCCGGAGCGCCCGCTCCTGCCGCTTGCCGCTCTTGCCCGGAAAGCTGAACCGCACGACGTCGCCACGCACGGAGACGTGCTGGGGCCGCAACGTGGCAATCCCATAACTGCCGTTCTCTGCCGCGTAGACCTGGCTCCCCGGACGCAGAAAGCTCGTGGACAGGATGCGCAGGATGCCGGCCATCACCCGCTCGCGTTGCATTCCGGGAAGCCGCAGGTGCCGGGTGATGGTGCGTCTCAACGACGGCAGCGCGTGGCCGAAGGCGACCAGGCGCTCGAACTTGAGCGCGTCCTGACGGGCTCGGAACCCTTCATGGTAGCGGTACTGCCATCGACCGGCCTTGTCCCGCCCCACCGCCTGCAGATGCGCGCGCGACGAGGGATGAATGAAGACCTCGGTCCATGCCGGTGGCACGCGGAGCGCCTCGATCCGCTTGACCGTCGCCGCATCGACGCGCCGGCCGTCGGCGTCCTGGTAATGAAACCCCGACACCGGTCCTCCGCGGCGGCGGAGTCCCCCATGTTGCAACCGCTCCAGCAGCGTCATTCCTGGGAGTTGCGCACGCTGTCCGGGTCCAACCGCCCCCGGTGACGCACTGCCTCCGCGAGCGCCTGGGCCCGCCACGGAGACGGTCTGTCCGCGAGGGGGTGGCTGACGTGTGGCGGGCCGAGTTCCCGGTCCGGAAGAGACTTCGGCGGTGTGCCTTGCCTCCGCGGGGGCGTTCACGACCGGCGCGGGTCGGCTTTCATATCTGCTGGAACAATCCTCGACGAACGGACTAAGGTGCTCCGCCGTTCATCACTGATCTGATGGACAGTCTCGAGCAGGGGGGCCGGGGCCGGCCGCACGACGTGGAGTCCGCGCCACCGATGGGCGGAAGCGGTCCCCGCTGACGGACTTCCAACCTGAAAGGCGTGCGCATGCAGAAGACTGTCCGTAGCCTGTTGGCCCTCCCCCTCCTGCTGGCGCTCGGCGCCTGTGGGGGCGAGGCGCCCATTGAACCCACGTTGGGCCTGGACGGCCCCGCGACCCTGACGGTTGCGCCCGGGGCTTCACTCCGTCACGACCTCAGCCTGCAGCGCAACGAGACCGCCGACGGCCCGGTGACCCTCACGATTGAGGGGCTCCCCCAGGGCGTGACCGCGCGTTTCGAGCCCGCGACGGTCGCGGGCGATGCGCTCGAGACCACCCTCCTGCTGGAGGCTGCACGCGATGCGGCCCGCGGGGTGTCGCTCGTCACGGTCCGCGCGAACGGCGGTGAGGCCCTGATTGCCGAGCGGATGCTCGCCCTCGAAGTCCGCGGCATCACCGTCGAAGGGCGCCTGCTCTCGGCCATGGGCAATGCCCCCCCTCCGTCCACGCCGGTCATCGTGGACGGACAGACGTTGTCGACTGATGTCTCCGGGCGGTTCACGGCACACGACGTCGCCCTCCCCTATGACCTCGTGGTGATGGGACAGGAGGCCACCGAGATCTTTCTGGATGCGACCCACCCGTCGCCGACCATCCGCGGGATGATGATGTGGCCGCGCGAAGAGAGCGAGGCGTTCATCGTGGGCACCGTCTCCCCCCTTCCCGAGCCGGGCGAGGAGATCGTGGTCTGTGCCTCGGTGGCTGAGGGTGGTTTCTCGCCCACTTGCGAGACCGCATGGGTCGAAGACGGCGCGGCGCACTTCGAGCTGTCGGTGTACCTGGCCACCCGCCACACCACCGCGGACGTCCAGGTCGTGGCCCGCCGCGTGGTGAATGAAGTGGATGCTCCCCTGCGCTTCTCCGGCTACGCCGAGCAGATGGCCCGCGTTGGCGCCCAGTCCACCGCCGAGGTGACACTCGCGCTGCAAAGCGCCGCCAGTACGCTGATCGAGCTCGAACTTCCCCAGGTGGAGGGAGCCGAGGAGAGCAGCCTCCCGATGTCCTGGGTCTCCTTCGGCGATTCGCTCGTGATGGCGCCGTTCGATCTGAGCGAACCACGCCTGAGCGTGCCCGAGGACGGCGTCGTCTTCGTCATGGCCCTCGCCACGACCCCGACCCACCAGTATGGCGTCCTGCACCGGGTCGGGGGCCCCGAGGACGGGAGCATCCACTTCTCCTCCGCCGCGCCGACCTTGGTGTCGCCTGAGGCCGATGCGGCAATCGAGCCCGACACCGAGTTCGTGGCGTCCGGCACGTCCGGGGGCGTGACCTCGCACCTCTTCGAGTCGTCGGCCGGGAGCCTGGTCGTTCACACCACGCGCGAGCGCTTCACGATGGCCGATCTCCCCCGCTACGGGAATCTCCCCGAGCCGGGGAACCTGAGCAACTGGATGCTCTTCCACACGACGACCGTCGCGGAGATGGACGAAGCCCTGGCGGCGCCGTTCGGGCCCGCGCAGTTCTTCGCGATGGCGACGATGTCCGTCGGGGTGACGGCGCCGGAGAGGTCGGCCGCGTTCGTCGTGCCCGCTCCCCGCACGTTGAACAGCACGGGTCAGCCGGTCAGCCTCCCTCCCGTCCTCCAGCCACTGCTCAAGTAGCAAACCCGGTCGGAGCCGCCCCGACGGGGTGGCTCCGATCGTCCCGTGGAGGCCCGGGCGGCACCGCCCGTCCGGGTCCGTCGGGCCGCGGATGCTGCGTCGCCCGAACCACGTCCTGCCACATCCCCGAGCGCCTGAGGATCTGGCCCCCGCCCGCCGGTCACGGCGGGCCGGCGCTCGGCGGCTTCACTCCGTCTCGGAGACCGGCGGGGCGCCCATCGCGTGGTAGCCCCCATCCACGTGGATGATCTCTCCGGTGGTGGCGGGGAAGAGGTCGCTGAAGAGCCCGACGACGGCTCCGGCGACCGCGCCGTGGCTCTTGCCCGCATCCCAGCCGAGCGGCGCCTGGGTGCCCCATCCCTTCTCGAGCTGCTTGAAGCCGGGGATGCCCTTGGCTGCGATGGTGGCCAGCGGGCCGGCGGCGACGGCGTTCACGCGGATGCCCTGGCCGCCCAGATCGCGGGCCAGGTAGCGCACCGTGGCCTGGAGGCCGGCCTTGCAGACGCCCATCCAGTCGTAGATCGGCCAGGCGGTGGTCCCGTTATCGAAGTCCAGGGCCACGATGCTCCCGCCCGTGGTCATCAGGGGCGCGCAGGCCACGGCCAGCTCCTTGAGGGAGAACGTTGAAACCCGGAAGGCGGTGGCCACGCTCTCCCAGGGGGTGTTGAGAAAATTGCCGCCCAGAGCGTCCTCGGGAGCGAAGCCGATGGCGTGCAGGACGCCGTCCACCCGGCCGAAGCGCTCCTTCAGGCTCGCGGTGAGCGCGGCGAAATGCTCGGGCTGGGCAACATCCAGTTCCAGAACCTCGGGGGTTCCCGGGAGCCGCTTGGCGCTCCGCTCGGTGAGGGACTTCGCCCGACCGAAGCCGGTCAGGATGATGTTCGCGCCCTCGCGCGCGGCGTGTTCGGCCACGCCGAAGGCCAGGGATTGCGGGGTCAGCACGCCGGTGATGAGGAGGTTCTTTCCTTCCAGGAGCATGGGTCTGCAGGTCCTTTCGAGGTCCACCCGGAACCGGCCCCAAGCCGGCCCTGAAGGCTGCCCGGCATAGCACCCCTTCCGGCTGCGAAGCCGGGCACTTTGCGCTATGGATAGCCGGAGTTTGACAAGCCCACCCAGAAGGGGTCCTGTCGCTCGGGAAGGTCCATCCCCCCGCATCTCACGCACCCTCTTCAGACCGGCAGCACCCGCTCACGACATGGCGATCAAGCAGGAATCGTTTCTCAACGGGGCCAACATCGACTTCATCGAAGGGCTCTACCAGCGCTACCTCGATGATCCGGCCTCGGTGGATCCAAGCTGGCGGGAGCTCTTCGATGCCGAGCGCGGTGGCGCTCCCATCACCGTCGAGAACACGCCGAAGGGAACCAACGGGCTCTTCCGCGCCCTCGCGACCGGCCGCGCACCCGCCCGGGTGGATGGGGATCTGGTCTCCAGCAGCGTGATGAAGCTGCAGGCGCGGGTGGATCAGGCGGTCGGTGCCTTCCGACTGCGCGGCCATCTGATCGCCAAGCTCGATCCCCTCAACCGCCCCCGCCCCGTTCCGGACCACTATTCGGACATCGGCATGGTGGACCCGTCCTACTTCACCGAGGCCGAACTCGAGATGCGCGTCGACAGCGTCGACGTCTTCGAGGACAAGCAGGTGAAGCTGCGCGACCTGCTCGCGCGCCTGCGCCGCACCTACTGCGGCACCATCGGCGTGGAGTTCATGACCCTCCACGACTCCAACCGTCGCCGCTGGCTCATGGGGCGCATGGAGCACAGCGAGAACCACCCGCGCCTCTCTCCCGAAGCGCGCAAGCGGATTCTCGAGCACCTCTCCTCCGCCGAGGGATTCGAGACCTTCCTGCACACCAAGTACCTGGGTCAGAAGCGCTTTGCGCTCGAGGGCGGCGAGTCCCTCATCCCGATGCTCGACGCGCTCCTGCAGACGGCTGCGCCGCTGGGGACCAAGGAGGTCGTCATCGGCATGGCGCACCGCGGGCGCCTCAACGTCCTGACCAACATCATGGGCAAGACGCCCGAGCTCATCTTCTCGGAGTTCAACGGCCCGCGGGACGCGACCGGCTATCTCGGCCGAGGCGACGTGAAGTACCACATGGGCTTCAGCTCCGATTACCCGACCGAGTCGGGTGAGTCGGTGCACCTCTCCCTCTCCTTCAACCCCAGCCACCTCGAAGCCGTGAACCCGGTCGTCGAGGGGCGCGTGCGGTCCAAGCAGGATCGCCGCGGCGGCGAGGACCGCCAGACGCGCGTGGTCCCCGTGCTCATCCACGGCGACGCCGCGTTCATGGGTCAGGGCGTGGTCGCCGAGACGCTCAACCTCAGCCGGCTGGCCGGCTACGAGACCGGCGGGACGATCCACATCGTCATCAACAACCAGGTCGGCTTCACCACCGATCCCGAGGACAGCCGCTCGAGCACCTACTGCACGGCCATCACCAACATGCTGGACGTGCCGGTCTTCCACGTGAACGCGGATGACCCCGAGGCGTGTGTCCACGTCATGCAGCTGGCCACCGAGTACCGCGAGAAGTTCAAGAGCGACGTGGTCATCGACCTCATCTGCTACCGCCGCTGGGGGCACAACGAGGGCGATGAGCCCAGCTGGACCCAGCCGCACATGTACGAGCTCATCCGCGCCCGCGGCGGCGTCCGGGAGCTGTACGCCAAGCGCCTCATCGAGGACGGCGTCCTGGCCGACGAGGAGGCGGAGGCGATCCGCCAGAAGACGCAGGACGCCTACAACGAGGCGCACGGGCGCGCGGCCAAGAACCCGAACTACAGCGGCCCCTCGTTCCTGCAGGGTCTCTGGGAGAATTACCTGGGCGGACCCGACGCCGAGGCGCCGGACGTGGACACGGGCGTGGACAAGGAGACCCTCAAGGCGCTCCTCAAGAAGCTCGCCCACCTCCCCGAAGGCTTCACTCCGCACCGCGACGTGCAGCGCACGGTCATCAAGGTCCGCGAGGCGGTGGTGGAGGAGGACAAGTCCTTCCACTGGAGCATCGCCGAGAACCTTGCGTACGCGACCGTGCTCGCCGAGGGGCACCCCATCCGCCTCTCCGGCCAGGACACCGAGCGCGGGACGTTCAGCCACCGCCACGCCGTCATCCACGACGTGAAGACCGGTGACGCCTACACCGCGCTCGCGCACCTCTCCGAGGACCAGGGCCCCTTCCGGCTCTTCAACAGCCCCCTCTCGGAGTTCGCCTGTCTCGGCTTCGAGTACGGCTACAGCCTGGACACGCCGGATGGGCTGACCATCTGGGAGGCGCAGTTCGGCGACTTCGCCAACAACTGCCAGGTGGTGATCGACCAGTTCATCGCCTCCGGCGAGGCCAAGTGGAACCGGCTCAGCGGCCTGGTGATGCTGCTCCCCCACGGCTACGAGGGCGCAGGTCCCGAGCACTCCAGCGCACGACTCGAGCGCTTCCTGGAGCTGTGCGCCAACGACAACATGCAGGTCGCCTACCCCACCACGCCCGCGCAGATGTTCCACCTGCTCCGGCGCCAGGTGAAGCGGCGGTGGCGCAAGCCCCTCATCGTCATGACCCCCAAGAGCCTGCTGCGCGCAAGCTGGGCCATGTCGACCCTCGACGAGCTGGCCTCCGGCCGGTTCCAGCGGGTCATCGGCGAGGCCGGGGACTTCGATCTGGGCGCGGCCAAGCGGCTCTACCTCTGCTCGGGCAAGGTCTATTACGACCTGGTGAAGGAGCGGGAGGCCCGGAAGGACACCACCACGGCCATCGTCCGCATCGAGCAGCTCTACCCGTTCCCCGAGGACACCATCCGCGAGCTTCTTTCGCGCATGCCGAAGCTCGAGAAGCTGGCGTGGGTGCAGGAGGAGCCGCAGAATGCCGGCGCGTGGCACTTCATGTTGCCGCGACTGCTCCAGCTCGTCTCCGGTCGTCCGGGGGATCGCCTCAACGTCGACTACATCGGTCGCGCGGCGGCGGCCAGCCCGGCCACCGGCCTGAGCAAGGCACACGAGCTTGAAACACAACTTCTCCTCGATACCGCGTTCGGAAAGGGCAGCTGACCCCCATGGCCGTTGAACTCAAGGTCCCGCAGCTTGGCGAAAGCATCACCGAAGCCGTCGTCGCCACGTGGCGCAAGAAGGTCGGCGAGTCGTTCGCCGCAGACGAACCCCTGGTCGAACTCGAGACCGACAAGGTGACGGTCGACGTGCCGGCGCCCTTTGCCGGCACCATCGAATCGATCACTGCCGATGAGGGCGCGACCGTCGAGGTCGGGCACGTGCTCGGAATGCTCGTCGAGGGCGCCGGTGCGGGCACCTCGAAGGCCGAGCCCGCGAAGGCGGACGCCGGCGCGAAGGGCGAACCCGCGAAGGCCGAGAGCTCCGAGCGGACGCCGCCGGTGACCCCCACCGCCGAGCAGCTCGCCCGGGCCCACGGCATCTCCCTGGATGGCGTGAAGGGGACCGGCACCTCGGGGCGCATCACCAAGGACGACGTGCAGCGCGAGGTGGATCGCAAGAAGGCCCCCGCCGAGAAGGCCGAGGCGCCCGCCCGCGCCCCCGCCGCCCCCCGCGAGGCCGGCGATCGCGAGGAGCGCGTGAAGATGACCCCGCTGCGGCGTCGCGTCGCCGAGCGGCTCAAGGAGGCGCAGAACACCGCGGCCATGCTCACCACCTTCAACGAGGTGGACATGGGCGCGGTCATGGAGCTGCGCAAGACCTACCAGGATCGCTTCGTGGCCAAGCACGGCGTGAAGCTCGGCTTCATGAGCTTCTTCGTGCGCGCCGCCATCGAGGCCCTCAAGGCCTTCCCGCAGGTGAACGCGGAGATCGACGGCGACGAGGTGGTCTTCAAGCACCACTACGACATCGGCGTGGCGGTCAGCGGCAAGCGCGGGCTGGTCGTCCCGGTGGTGCGTGACGCGGACACCATGAGCCTGGCCGACCTGGAGAAGGCCATCGGCGATCTCGGCACCCGGGCGCGCAACGACAAGCTCAGCCTCAACGAGCTCTCGGGTGGCACCTTCACCATCTCGAACGGCGGCATCTTCGGCTCCATGCTCTCGACGCCGATCCTCAACCCGCCGCAGACCGGCATCCTCGGGATGCACAACATCGTCGAGCGGCCGGTGGCGCGGAACGGTCAGGTCGTCATCCGTCCGGTGATGTTCCTGGCCCTCAGCTACGACCACCGGCTGGTGGATGGACGTGAGGCGGTGCAGTTCCTCGTGCGCATCAAGGACTGCATCGAGGATCCGCAGCGGCTGCTCCTCGACATCTGAACCACCTGACTCCGTGGTCCCGCTTCGGGCCCGTGCCTCCCGCTCACCCGGGTCAAGGCGCGGGCCCGTCGTCGTTTCAGCGCTTCGACAGCGTCGGATGATGAACGGCCCGGCGGACGCTCCGCGGGTCTCTTCAGCCGCTCCCCCGGCCCCCGGCTGGACAACCTGTCGAGCAGGCGACTAGAACTTCAAACACCCTGGCCAATGAAAGAGGCAGGGAGGGCGGACCACTTTCCGGTCCGCCGCTGCAGAAGGAAGCGACATGGCTACCGGTACCGTGAAGTGGTTCAACGACGCGAAGGGCTTCGGCTTCATCACTCAGGATGGCGGAGGAGAGGACGTCTTCTGCCATCACAGCGCCATCCAGTCGGACGGCTTCCGCTCGCTGGCTGAGGGCCAGAAGGTGGAGTTCGAGATCACCCGCGGCCCCAAGGGCCTGCAGGCGCAGAACGTTCGCACGATCTGAGCGTCGCTCCTGATGCGCCCCCGTCTTTGAGGTCTGAGGACGGGGCCACGAGGCCCGGCCTCCCGGATTCGGACACCCTCTACGGAGGAGGTCTCCCGGGGCCGGGCCTTTGCCTTTGGCGGGCAGCGCTCGACGCTCACGCCGCCCGCCGAGGCGTCAGCGCCCGCCCTGCTCCGCCGGCTCGGCGGGAGCGGCCAGGGAGGTCTCGAAGAACCCGGCCATCCGCTGGTACAGCGACTGCGTGGCATCGGGGTCGGCCACCATGTGCGTCAGCCCGCTCAGCGGAAGCACCTGGTGCGGCTTCCCCGCCATGAACAGCGCGTGCGAGAGCTTCAGGGTGTGGAAGAAGAAGACGTTGTCGTCGGCGGTGCCGTGGATGAGCAGCAGCGGCCGGCGCAGGTCGGTCTTGTCCAGCAGGGACGAGCGCAGGTAGGCCGGATCCCGGTCGTCCGCGGGGACCCCCAGGTAGCGCTCGGTGTAGTGCGTGTCGTAGTCGTACCAGTCGGTGACCGGCGCCCCGGCGACGGCCGCGTGGAAGACGTCCGGACGCTCCTGCACCGCGAGTGCGGACATGTACCCTCCGAAGCTCCAGCCCTGGATGCCGACGCGGGAGAGATCGAGCTCGGGGACCTGCTCGGCCAGCGCGTGGAGTGCGCGCACCTGGTCCTCGAGCGTGGGCCCGGCGAAGTCGCCGCGGATGGAGCGCTCCCAGGCGCGGCCACGCAGCGGCGTTCCCCGCCCCTCGAGCTTCACCACGATGAAGCCGCGGTTGGCGAACCACTGGGGCAGCAGGTTCTCACGCATGGAGTGGCGCACATGGAGATGGTGCGGGCCTCCGTAGACGTCGACGATGACCGGGAGCTTGCGGCCGGCCTCGAAGTTCTCGGGGCGGATGACGGTGGTCCAGAAGCCCTCGCCCTCCCCGACGCGCTGCACGGTCGCGTTGAGCTTCAGCTTCGGCGTCCAGGCCACCGAAGGGAGCTCTCCCTTCACCGCTCCATCCACGCCCACCACCCAGGTCTGCGGCATGGACTCCAGCGAGGTCCCGGTCACCAGGAGCAGCCCCGCCTTCGCGGCGAGACGCGCGACGTGCACGCCCGGCCCCTGGAGGGGAGAGGCCACCTCGACCGGCGCCCCGCCCGCGGTGACCTTGAACAGCGCGTTGCGGGTGGGATCCGGCGCACCGGTGAACCAGAGCGTGTCGCTCCCGGGATCGAAGCCCACCAGCGACTCGAAGCCGGCGGAGGGCGGCACCCAGCTCGAGACGATGCGTCCGTCTGCGCCCCGCAGCTCGATCTCGGGGGCGCCGTTGCGCTCGGTGAACCAGAAGAAACCCGAGCCGTCCGCGCGCCAGAGCGGGAAGGACTGGTCCAGGTTGATCCACGCGGCGTCGCGCTCGGTGAAAAGCTCGGTGGTGTTTCCGGTCGCGGGGTCCACGGTGAGGATCGCCTCACGCTGCTGGGGACGATCCTGCACCACCAGGGTGAGCGGGGCCTTGGAGGACCAGCGCACCGTCGCCAGGTAGGGATAGGCCTCCGCGTTCCAGCGCGTCCACACCACCTGGCCGTTTCCACTCGCCGGTGCCACCCCCAGCTTCACCGTCGCGTTGGTCTTGCCGGCGCGGGGATAGGCCATGGTGTAGGCGCCCTTCTCGGGTCGGAAGGGATCCACGATCGCCAGACGCTCCAGCGCGCTGGAGTCGGCCTGGGCGAAGGCGATGAAGCGGCTGTCGGGGCTCCACCAGAAGCCGGCGTAGCGCCCCATCTCCTCCTGGGCCACGAACTCGGCGAGGCCATTCGGTGCGTCCTCGGTGCCGCCGCGGGTGATGCGTCGCTCACGGTTCGCCGCGAGGTCCACCGCCCACACGTCGTTGTCGCGGACGTAGGCCACCTGCCGCCCGTCCGGGCTGAAGCGCGGGAAGAGGGGCGAGGGTCCGGTCTGCAGCTCCACCGAAGTGCCATCCGCGAGCGTCACCACGTAGAGGCGGCCGGAGAGGGACACCAGCACCCGGGTCCCATCCTGCGAGAGCTGGAAGGAGGTGAAGCCGCGGGCGGAGACCCGCATGCGCTCCAGCGCGGCCTTCTCGGCGTCGGTCAGCTGCTGCGTCCGGCCGTCCAACAGCGACGCCGCCGAGAGGATCTCGCGGGTCTCGCCGGTGGCGACATCGAAGGCGTGCAGCGACTGCACCGGCGAATCGGCCGGCGAGCGGAGGAAGAGGACGGTGCGGCCATCCGGGGTGGCCTGCGCGCCCACCGGACGCCCGGAGAGGAAGCGGCGGCTGGTGGCGTATTCAGCGAGGAAGGGATCGGGAGCTTGCGTGTGGGTCACGACGGGGCCGAGGAGCGAGAGGGTCAGAAGAGCGATCATGGACGTCCGGGGTCGGCGTGCGGGAAATCAGCAGGCCTGCACCCTACGACGTGAGGCGCGACAAGACACCCCTCCCGGACCGCGTGGCGCCGACCCCGGGCGGGCCCTCCGCGTGCCCCGGAGCGCGCGACGGCGCTACTTCCGGATGCGGTAGACGCAGTGCGGATGCCCCATTGCGGCGCACTCGACCTCGAGCGCGATCACGCGGTGGCCGGAGAGCTCGCGCACCATGGTGCCGTAGAAGATCTCCGAGTTCGCACACACCGGGGCCTGGGCGCCCTTCATGTCCGCGCAGATGGCGCACTCGCTCACGGTGAGGAACCAGGCCTCGGGGGTCTGGGACACGCCCACCTCGACGTTGAACGCCTTGCCGGAATCCGCCACCAGCCGGACGGCCTTTTCCAGCCGCTGGGCCTCCGGCACGCCCTGCATCTGCTGCTTCATCTGCGCGCCCAGCTCACTGGAGAGCAGGGACTGGGGGAGCCGACGTCCGTAGGCGTTGAGGAACGAGCGGGTCAGCGTCTCCCCAACGACGCGATGGGTGACCCCGTAGAGCCGGCTGAGCGCCGGATGCGAGATCGTGGGGGAGTCATCGTCCGGAGGCGGCACCGCGACGTACCGCCCCAATCCCGCTTCCTCGAGCACGCGCTCGTAGCGGCTTCCGGCGACATCCTGAATCCCGTTGAGGATGAGGCGCAGCACCGACGCCGGAACGCGCCGTTCTTCAGGTGAGGAAGTGGGGCCTGACATGACTGGGTCCCGACTGCCACACCCGGTGGTCCCCGACAAGCATCGTCAGGGTGCGGCGTCGGCTTCAGGTCGGCCGCCCCCCTCCCGAGCTGGGGTGCGTCCTACGCGCATCCCACCCTGCACCAGGACGCGGTCCACCAGCCCAAGCAACGTGAGCGCCACCATCCCGCCGCGCGCCGAGGCCCACAGTCCGTTCCAGAGGAAGACCCCGGGCGTCGTGGACGGATGCATCCATCGCAGCTCGCGGACGGCCTGCAGGCCCATCGCGCCCAGCACCACGAGGAGCATCACGAGGATCCAGCGTCCGTCGGCCTGCGGCGGCAAGGCGCCCTCCCGCGGTGCGCGACGCCACCAGATCCACACCGCCGCGGCCCCACCCACCACCGTCGAGAGGTGCTGCCCCCCCCGGGCGAGCGAGAGCCCCGGGAAGACCTCCACCCCGGGATAGAGCACGCGCGCCGGCCAGAGCCCGTCGTGCGTCAACCCGTCCCAGAGCAGGTGCGTGGCAGCGCCCAACAGCAGGGCCAGCGCGCCGGCCCCCCAGTCGACGAGGGTCCGGGGTCTCCCGCGGGTCATCAACCGCTCGGCCAGCGCCCGGCGGCGCGGCAACGTCCTGCGCAGGAGCGGCAGGAGCAGCAGTTCCACCCACAGCCACGCCACCATCGCCAGGAGGGTGACCTTCCACAGGCCACTCCACGCATGCGAGCCGCCCACCCTCAGCAGGTAGCCGAGATCGGGCGCACCGGCCCCCACCACCAGGGCCGCGGGGGGCAGCGCCCGGAGCCGGGGATGGGTCAGGGGCAGGATCGCCGCGGCGTGGCTGGGGAAGGTGAGGGGCATCGATTGATCAGCGTCCGGGTGATCAGCGTCCGGGCCAGCCTGAACCAGGGTGGATGCACGCTCGCAAGCTGGCCATCACACGCTGACACCGACGGCGACCGCCCGCGAGATCGCGCCGATTGCCACGTCCCCCGGTGGGCAGGCGGGAGGGCAGGCCATCCGCGTCGGGTGGGTGACGCTGCCGGATGGCGCACCAAGCTTTCGTCCCATGCAGAACACGTGAAAGGAGCGAATCATGAGGCGGAGCTGGCAGGGACGGCTGCTCGGCGCGGCGGGCGTGTTGGCGCTCGGCGTCGGCGGATCGGCGTGGGCGCAGGACGTCGAAGTCGACGTGGATGAGGAGGAGGTGCGGCCCGCCGAGGAGACGCAGAATCAGGCGCCGCCGGAGGACGCGGGCGGCAGTGGTGAGCCGGCGGACGAGGGTGCGGAGTGGATCAACCGCCCCACCGAAGTGCTCGAGCAGACCCCCGGTGAGACCGAAAACGGCTCGCGGGGGCTCATCGGCGCCGAAAGCCTGAGCACCCAGGAGCCCGGCACCGGCGGCTCGGGCCAGGGCATGCTCGGAGACGCGACCGAGGTGCGCGCTCCCGGTGGCAGCCGCCAGTACCGGCCCGATCTCGTCGTCGCGATCGACGGCGGTTACGACACGTTCACCGGCGACCTCGGCGGCATGATGATGGGCGGCGTGGGTTACGGCATCCGCGTCGGTGCCCGCGTCTGGCAGAGCGTGGGGCTGGACGTCGAGTACTCGGGGAGCCGCAACGGCGTGCAGCGCGAGTGGGCCCCGGAGAACGGCGCGGCGGTGAGTCGGCACGCGCTGGATCTGATTCTCACCGGTGGCAAGACCTTCGATTCCGGCGTGCGTCCGTACGCGGGCCTGGGCTTCGGTGTGGGTCGCTTCGCCCCCAACTCCTTTGCGCGTGCGAGCTTCGACGGTGACTGGTTCACCGAGGTGCCCATCGTGGCCGGCGTGGACTACCAGGTCGGACCGGTCTTCGCCGGCGTGCGCGGTGACTGGCGCTTCCTGATGGGCGAGGAGTTCGCGGACGCGACCCGCGGGCGCGAGGTCCATGGCTCCATGCTGGGGTTCTCGCTCAACGTCGGCGGGCAGTTCTGAGGCAGCCTCCCCGCTGAATCCAGCCTTTCGCGGCCGTCGCCCTGCTCCCGGGCGGCGGCCGTGGTGCATCTGCCCCGGTTGCATCCCCGCGGTCCTCCCTGCGGCATCTGGATCCCGGCCGCGGATTCGGGCCAAGTTGGATGGGCGTTGCCGCCCCCGGCCGCGCGCGCAAGCTCCCGCCCCGTGTCCGCACTCGCCCCACCCGCCAACCCCGCCGTGAGCGAAGCGCTCCGACGCCTCCTCTCCGGCGCGAGCCTCTCACGTCTGCAGCTGCAGCAGGCGGTGGCGGCCCTGCTCGCCGGCGAGGCCACCGACGCACAGGTGGGTGCTTTTTCGGCGGTCCTGCGGATGCGGCGCGCGCCGGAGACCGAGCTCGCGGTGCTGCTCGAGGCGCTGGGTGCGCGGATGGAGCGCCTCCCCCGCCCCCCCCATGACCTGCTCTCCTGCGGCACCGCGGGCAGTGAGGTCGGCGACCCCCATCCCCTGCACACCGGCACCGCGCTGGTGAGCGCCGCGGCAGGACTTCCCGCCCTGGAAGTCGTGCAGGAGGGGGGCACGCACGGCATCACCCGGATGGCCCTTCTGGACGCGTTGGGCATTCCCGGTTCCCGCGACGCCGATGCGCTGGGAGCGGTGCTCGAGCGCCACGGCGTGGCCTTCGCGCCGCTGCGCCCGCTGCTCCCGGGCCTCAAACACCTCACCGGTCCGCGCGCCGAGCTGGGCTTTCCCAACGTCTTCCAGGTCCTGGCGACGCTGCTCAACCCCGGCGGGGCAGACACCCTCTACCTCGGAGGCCACGACGCTGCGGCGCTCGAGTGGATGGCCCGGTTGGTGGGACGCTTCGGCACCCCGCGCTGTTGGGTCGTGCGGGGGCTGGATGGGCTGGACGCGCTCTCTCCCTCCGGCCCCAGCGAGGTCGCCGCGCTGGGACCGGATGGCCACGTGCGGCTGCACACCGTGCTCCCCGAGGATGCCGGGCTCGAGCTGGTGGCGCCCGGCGCGCTGTGCGGGAGCTCGCCGGTGGAGCAGGCCCGGGCGCTGCGCGCCATGTTGGCGGGAGAAGAGGGACCGCTGCGGACCGCCGTCCTGCTCAACGCGGCCGGGGCGCTGCTGGCCGCCGAACGCGTCGCCTCCCTCGCGGAAGGGGCCACCCTGGCCGCCCGCGCCATCGACTCGGGCGCGGCCATGGCAAAGTTGGTCGCCCTCGCCGAGCGCTGAGCCCCACTCCGACGCGCTTCAGCCTTCCTGCTTCTCCTGCAGCGTCTGCCACCGCGCGTAGAGCCGCTCCACCTCGGCGGTGGCCGCCTCCAGCTCCGCCTGCTTTGCCGGGACCTCCTCGCCCCGCTCGGCATAGAGGGTGGGATCCGCCAGGGCCTCCTCACACGCCGCCATGCGGGCCTCGGCGGCCTCGATGCTCGCCTCGATCCCATCGAGCTCGCGCTGCTCCTTGTAGGAGAGCTTCACCGGACGCGACGGGGGGGTGGCCGCCGCGGGGGCCGGCTTCGCCTCGGGTTTCGCGGCCGGAGCCGGCGCCTTGGCGCGCGCCTGCTCCTTGAGGCGGCGGTACATCTCGAAGTTGCCGGGGTAGCGCACCACCTTCCCCTCCCCTTCGAAGGCGAGGATGTCGGTGGCGACCTTGTCGAGGAAGTAGCGGTCGTGCGTCACCAGCAGCACGCTGCCGGTGAAGTTCATCAGCAGCCCTTCGAGGACGTTGAGGGTGACGATGTCCAGGTCGTTGGTGGGTTCGTCGAGGACCAACAGGTTCGCGCCCTCGAGGAAGAGGCGCGCCAGGAGCAGCCGGTTGCGCTCGCCTCCGGAGAGCGCCTTGACCTGCATGCGCTGCATGGGCACCGGGAAGAGCAGATCGTCCAGGTAGTCGCGCAGGTGCACCTTGCGGCCACCGAGCTCCACCCACTCCTCGCCGAAGCTCGCCGCCTCGAAGACGGTGGCCTCCGGATCCAGCTCGGCCCGTCCCTGATCGTAGTAGGCGATGCGGGTGCGCTCTCCGCGGATGACCTCGCCACTCAAGGGCGCCAGCTCTCCGAGCAGCGTCCGCAGGAAGGTGGTCTTCCCCACCCCGTTGGGTCCGACAATCCCCATGCGCTCGCCGCGCTGGAGCAGGAAGTCCAGGTCCCGCACCACCACCTGATCGCCATGTCCCGCCACCAGCCCGCGGGTCTCCACCACGCGATCGCCCAGACGCGGAGCGGCCGCCACCGCCAGCGCCGCGGTCTTCGGCCTCACGAAGGAAGGCTCGGCCATGAGCTTGCGGGCACGTTCGATGCGGGACTTGCTCTTGGTGCGCCGCGCCTCGGGCCCGCGGCGCAGCCACGCGACCTCCTGGGCGATCCAGCGCGAGCGCTTGTGCTCGGCGAGCGCCGCCTGCTCCTCGGCCACCATCTTCTGCTCGACGTAGGCCTGGTAGTTGCCCGGATAACTGACGAGCCCACCTCCGGGCTGGATCTCCACCACCCGGTCCACGAGCCCATCGAGGAAGTAGCGGTCGTGCGTGACCAGGAGCAGGGCCCCCGGCAGCTCGTCGAGCGCGTCCTCGAGCCAGTCCACCGTCTGGGCATCCAGATGGTTGGTGGGCTCATCGAGCATCAACAGATCGGGGCGGGTGAGCAGGGCCCGCGCGATGGCCACCCGCTTGCGCTGGCCTCCGCTGAGGGAGGCCACCGGGTGGTCCCATTCCTTCACCCCCAGGCGATCCAGCAGCGTCCGCGCGCGGTGTGCGGTGTCCCAGCCTCCCAGGTGCTCGACCTGATCCGCGGCAGCCTGCAGCTGCTTGAGCAGCCGTTCCATGTCCCCGGGTGATGCCGTCTCGAGTTCCCTGCTGAGGCGCGCGTGGGTCTCGAGGGCCTCGCGCACCGGACCGTCGGAGACCTCGAGCTCCGAAGCCACGGTCGCGCCTTCCGGGAACTGCGGCTCCTGAGGGAGGTAGGTGACCCGCGCACCCCGTTGCAGCTGCAACAGTCCCTCATCGGGCTTGGTGGCGCCGGCGAGGATCTTCATCAGGCTGGACTTGCCCGACCCGTTCACCCCCACCAGGCCGACGCGCTCACCTTCCTCAATGGTGAAGGTCAGTCCGTCGAAGACCGTGCGGCTCCCGAACGACAGGGAGACGTCTGCGGCGCGCAAGAGGGTCAATTGCCGCCTCCGAAGACGATGCGCGCGTCCGAGATGTAGCGGACACAGAAGGCCAGGCACACCGCGGCAAGCAGCCCACACGCACCGAACGCGAGGGCGTTGGCCGCGAGGTCAAAGCCCTCCCCGCGGATGATCGCGCTGAGCGCCCGGTCCTGGGCCATGGCCGGCACGGCTGACATCCAGAGCTTCGAGTCGACCGGACGGAAGGTGAAGATGAAGCTCGGGAGCACCGGGACGATGGTCGCCAGGCTCAGGTAGGTCTGCGCCTCCTTGTAGGAGCGCGCGAAGGTCGAGATGAGCAGCTCCGCGGCGGCGGCCAGAAACACCAGCGGCAGCAGAATGGCGAGCGCCTGCAGCGCCTGCACCGGCCCGAAGACCACCCGCACGCCGAGCTCGTGCATGGGAACGAAGCGGAGCGCGACGATGAAGGCGACCACCATCAGCACCACCGACAGGAAGGCCATCACGGTGATGCTCAGCCACTTGCCGATGACGAGGGCGCGGCGATCCACGGGGTTGAGCAGCAGCGCCTCCAGCGAGCCCCGCTCACGCTCTCCGGCCATGGTATCGGTGGCGACCGGCACCGCTGCGACGAAGGCCGCCATCACCAGGAAGACGACCATCATCTGCAGGAGCTGTCCGGCGAGCTTCTGCGGCGTCGCAAGGTCGTAGTCGTCCACCACGACCGTGCGGACGAGCGAGGGCGAGACCCCTCTGAGGATGAGGCGCTGCGCGGCGATCTGACCGGCGTAGGCCTCCAGGTGCCGCTCGAGGCGGCGCACGGGGACCCGCGAGGCGTTCTTCGAGCTGTCGTGGATGAGCTGCAGGTGCGCGGGCTCTCCCTTGGTGAAGGACTCCGGATAGTCCTCGGGGATGACCAGCACCACGTGCGCATCGTCGCTCGCGATGACCGCCTCGGGATCTTCCGGGGGCGCCTCGATGATGACGCCGGCCCGCTCGAGGTGCTCCATGAGGCCGGGCGCGTGCTGCGCACCGATGACCGGGACCTTCAGCGGATCATCGGCGTTCAGCCAACCTGCCATGGCGATCATCATCGCGGCGAACATCACCGGCCCCAGGATGGGCAGGCTCATCGCCGAGGAGAGCGATCGCCGATCACGGAAGTGCATCTTGAGCTCGGTGCGCAGCACCGTCGCGATCTGTCCGAACATCCCGCTCACGTTCCGAGCCCCTCGTCGGTTCCGATGATCTGCATGAACGCCTCTTCGAGGCTCTCCTTGCCGGTCGCTGCCAACAGCTCGTCCGGGGTGCCTTCCGAGACGACGCGGCCCTTGGCGATGACCACGATGCGGTCACAGAGGGCGGCGACCTCCTGCATGATGTGGCTCGAGAAGAGGACGCAACGGCCCTGCTCACGGAAGCCCCGGATGAGCTCGCGCAGCGCACGCGTGCTCATGACATCCAGTCCGTTGCTGGGCTCATCGAGCAGCACGTTCTTGGGGTCGTGGACCACCGCGCGGGCGATGGCGACCTTCATCCGCTCGCCCTGGCTGAAGCCTTCGCAGCGACGGTCTGCGTGCTTGCGCAGATCGAGCATCTCGAGCAGCTCCTCGCAACGCCGCTCGATGGCCTCCCCGCTCATGCCGTGGAGCCCACCCCAGTAGTGGATGTGCTCACGGGGGGTGAGCCGCGGGTAGAGGCCCTTGGCATCAGGCAGCACGCCGATCCGCCGGCGCACCTCCTGTGGATCGACGGAAGGATTCACGCCGTCCACCAGGGCCGTCCCCGAATCGGGCTCGAGCAGCGTGTAGAGCATGCGCAGCGTGGTCGTCTTGCCCGCGCCGTTGGGGCCGAGCAGCCCGGTGATCGAGGCGTCCGGCGCGGAGAAGCTCACCTCGTCCACCGCGACGACCTTGCCGAAGGTCTTCCTGAGTCCTCTGATGTCGATCATGGCCGGGGTCCTGAGAAGTCGAGGACGAAGTCGTTGGGGCCCTTCGCCCCTGAGCAGTCGGTGCCGAGCGCGGTGACGTCGGCCCCTTCAATGAACGCCTCCACCATCCGCCGCGCGCAGAGCTGGATGATGGCGTTGTGCCCCACGCCGGGAACCACCTCGTGGTGGGCGTTGCTGAGCGTCTCCTTGGCGACCTCTCCCCACTTCGGCGGCGTCACCGGATCCAGCGCGCCGGAGAGCAGCAGCACCGGTCGGTCGGAGCGCACCGGCTGGCGGAAATCCTCCGGGATCGCCCCCTTCGGCCAGGTCTCACACACCTTGTACATCTCGCTGAGCAGCTGGCTGCCGACGAGCGTGTCCCGGTTCGTCTCCTGAAGTTGCTCGATGGTGAAGAAGGGCCAGTCCTCGGTGCACACCACCGACATGTGCATCCCCAACGCCATGCCGGCGGGGCCCGCGCCTCCCGAGAAGGCAAAGAGGGGGTTGAAGTCCTGTGACTCCAGCGCCCGCGTGAAGAGGATGGGCACCAGCATCGAGAAGTCCGCGCTGTAGAGGATCGTGCGGATGCTTCCCATGATGTGGTCGCGTCCGACCTGCACCTCGGCGACCTTCCCGGTGGTGGGATGGGTGACCGTCACCGTGGGGCGCTCGGCCTCGAGTCGCTGAAGTCCGGTCCGCACCCGCGTCTCCAGATCCGGGAACGCCGCGTTGCATGCGGCGTCGTCACGGCAGCGCTTGAACAGGTCGTCGAGGACCGGCTCGGCGTCCACGCCCATGGAGAGGGGCAGGAAGAGCTGCATCGGCGCGACGCCATCGAGGGTCGCCGTCCGCACGCGCTCGGGGTAGCGGCGCAGGTACTCGAGCGCCGCCCGCGTCCCGTAGGAGAAGCCGAGCAGGTTCACCTGCGCGTAGCCCAGCTTCTCGCGCACCTCGTCCAGGTCGGCCATGGCGACCGTCGTCCCGTAGTGGCGGACGTCGGCGTCGTAGCCGTCGAGGCATTCCTGGAAGGCCTTCGGATCCACCTCGAGCTGGAGCTGCGTCTGGATGTCGAGCGGCTGGTCCTCCAGACAATGCAGGGGGTTGCTCGCGCCCGTTCCCCGCTGGTCCACGAAGACCAGATCCCGGTTGCGACGCAGGCGCTCGAACGCCGGCATCAGCATGCCGGCGACCTCGGTGGCGGCCTGCCCCGGGCCTCCGGCGAGGATGAAGATGGGGTCGGGGGCGGGCTGCGGCGCGAGGGCAGGAGCCACCGCGACCTTCAGCTTGAGCGTCCGGCCCTCACGGGTCTCGCGGTTCTCGTACACCTCGATCTCGGTGCACGAGAGCGCGAAGCTCACGCCCTCCAACCGGCAGGTCTCGAGTTCGACCGCGGGCTTCGCCTGCTGCTCCCTCTGGCAGGCCGGGAGGAGGCCGACCAGCAGCGGAATGAGGAGCAGCCCGAGGGCCCCTCGCCGGGACGGGACGTGGATGAGGCGCATGGGGGCGCACTCTGCACGAGCCGCCGCCCCCCACCAACACCCAAGTCAGAAGGCCCACGGTCGCTTCCGCTAGAGCTTGAGCTCCTCGCGATCGATCACCGTGCGCACCCCCAGACCGGCTTCGGCGAGCTTCTCCAGCAAGCGGGGGGCACCGTTGGACCGGCTGAAGGCGAGCTCGTTGCGGGTCACGCCCACCGCCACCAGGAGCTGCACCATCCCGCTCGGCAGTCCGAAGCCCCAGGCGATCTCGTCGTCCTCGGCGAAGAGGAACCCGCTGAGCTTCGTCTCGGGGCGCCCGTCCAGCGTTCCCTCCACGGAGAAGCGCGAACCGGTGGCGAAGGCCTTCAGGCACACCAGGTTGTAGGCCATCATGTCCAGCAGGCGGAGGATGGGCCACCGGGCCTCTTCGGGCGTGTGGATCACCAGCTCGTAGCCGATGCCGCTCGGGCCCTCGGGATCGAACGCGTCGCCGGGGCCCACCGTGAAGGGGTTGGAGAGCCCGGAGGTGACGTAGGTCCATACCGGCCGGTTCTCATCCGGCGGCGCGACCCGCACCCCGAAGGACTTCCAGGCAGGGTCGATCTCGCTCACCTGTGCCAGGTCCGAGCTGAGCCATGCCTCGAGCGCATCGGTGTCCCCCAGCGTCACGATCTCGCCGGTCATCGTGGGGAAGAGCTCGCGGTAGAGCTGATCGTCCCGCACGTCCCAGGCCTGCTGGTACCACGCGGCCCATTCGGCCTCGTTCTCAGGTGCATTCATAGGACCCGGCAACCTATCCGCGCCGGCGGGGGAAGTCGTCCTGTTCCGCAATGCCCGCGACGCCCACTGGCAGACAGGTGCTCACCTGCCCCCCATCTCCACCGCCCAAGGCCCCCCCGGACGTGATAACCGCGGCACTCGACACATCACCTGACCGGAGGTCTTTGCCCCTGCGATGAGACGCCTTCTAGCCACCCTCTTGCTGCTCTCTGCCTCGGCCGCCTGGGCGCAGGCACAGACCGCCCCCGCGCCCACCGCAGCGCCCGCGGACACCGAGACCCTCTCCATCCCCTTCGAGCGCTACAAGCTCGACAACGGGTTGGAGGTCATCATGAGCGTCGACCGGAAGATCCCGGTGGTCGCGGTGAACCTCTGGTACCACGTCGGCGCCTACCACGAGCAGCCGGGCCGCACCGGCTTCGCCCACCTCTTCGAGCACATGATGTTCCAGGGGTCCCAACACGTGGCCGACGATCAGCACATCGGCATGCTGGAGAAGCTCGGCGCCACGTCGCTGAACGGCACGACGAACTTCGATCGCACCAACTACTTCCAGACCGTTCCGAGCAACCACCTGGAGACCGCGCTGTGGCTCGAGTCGGATCGCATGGGCTTCCTGCTGCCCGCGATGACCGAGGAGAAGCTGCGCACCCAGAAGGAGGTCGTGAAGAACGAGCGCCGCCAGGGTGTGGAGACCGCGCCCTACGGACTCGCCTACGAGCGCTTCTGGCAGGCCCTCTTCCCCGCGCCGCATCCCTACTACGGACGGGTGATCGGCTCGATGAAGGACCTCGAGGCGGCCACGATGGAGGACGTCACCGGGTTCTTCAAGGTCTGGTACCGGCCCTCGAACGCCACCCTCGCGGTGGTGGGTGACTTCGACGTGGAGGAGGCCAAGCAGCTCATCGAGAAGTACTTCGGTTCGATCCCGAGCGGCGAGAAGCCGCAGGCCCCCGAGGTTGCACCGGCCTCCCTCAACGCCCCCGAGCAGATTGCGTTCGAAGAGACCATCGGCAACCTGCCCATGGTGATGATGGGCTGGCACACCCCCGCCATGTACGCCGACGGCGATGCCGAGGCCTCGGTATTGGGCGTGGTCCTCTCCCAGGGCCGCAGCAGCCGCCTCTACAAGCGCCTGGTGTTCGAGAAGGAGCTCGCGCAGTCGGTGAGCGCCTACCAGCAGAGCCTCGGAGCGCAGAGCGTCTTCGTGATCAGCGCCATGGCGCGCCCGGGGGTCACCGCCGAGACCCTGCAGAAGGAGATCGATGCGGTCCTCGAGGAGGTCCGCACCCAGGGCGTGACCGAGGACGAGGTCCAGCGCGTGCGCAACCGCCTGCAGACCAGCGCCCTGAGCGGCCTGCAGCGCGTGGGCGGCTTCGGCGGCAAGGCCGACACCCTCCAGGAGTACAACCATTTCCTCGGCGATCCCGGACGGCTCGCCTGGGACATGGCCCGCTACAACGCCGTGACCCCCGAGATGGTCCAACAGGCCGCCCAGAAGCTGGACGCCAACCGGGTGGTGCTCATCGCCAAGCCCAAGGCTCCGGCCGCCGCAGCCACGCAGGAGGTGAAGTAAGTCATGCGCCCCCTTTTCACATCCCTCCTCGCGCTGGCCTTCCTGGCCGGCTGCAAGTCCACTCCCCAGCCCGTTCCGGACGCGCCCGTCACCGCGGCCTCCACCGAGGTCGACGAGAGCTGGCGCGCCTCCCAGCCCCAGCCCGGGGACGCGCCGGAGATGCAGCTGCCCACGTTCGAGGCGGCGAGCCTCGACAACGGCATGCGCGTGCTCATCAGCCGTCGCACCGAGTTGCCGCTGGTCACCCTCGCGGTGAGCTGCAAGGCGGGAGCGGCGCTGGACCCCAAGGGCAAGGCGGGGCTGGCGGACATCTCCTACCGCATGCTCCTCGAGGGCGCGGGCACGCGTGATGCGCTCGCGTTCGACGACGCCTTCGCCGACCTCGGTGTCAGCCCGGGCGTCGGGGTCGGCTATGACGGCGGCCTCCTGTCGGCCACGGTGCTCACGGAGAACGCCGACGCCGCGCTCGGCCTCCTCGCAGACGCGCTCATCCGCCCCCGCCTGGACGAGGCGTCCTTCAAGCGGCGCCACGCACAGACCCTCGCAAACCTCGCGCGCCTCTCCAGCGTCCCCTCGCACCTGTCGGCCTGGGCGAACGCGGAGGCCATCTTCGGCGCGGATCATCCGTACGGTGAGCTCACCGGCGGCACCGAGCCGAGCGTGCGCAACATCCGCCGCGCGGACGTGCAGCGCTTCCTGAAGGCCAACCTCGGCCCCAGGGTCTGCGCGGTCGTCGCGGCCGGCGACATCACCCTGGAGGACGCGAAGGGCCTCGCGCAGAAGCACTTCGGCCGTTGGAAGGGCACCGCGCAGCCGCCCCTCGCCCCCGAGGTTCCGGAGCTCTCTCCGCGCAAGGAGGTCATCCTCGTGGAGGTGCCGGACCTGCAGCAGACCCACGTCTCGGTCGGCCGCCCGGGCCTCACCCACGGCGATCCGCAGGAGGCCGCGCTCGATCTGGCCACCAGCGTCTTCGGCGGCATGTTCGGCAGCCGGCTCAACATGAACCTGCGTGAGGACAAGGGCTACACCTATGGCGCGGGCGCCTACAGCAGCACCCGTCTGGGCCCCGGCGTGGTCGGTGCGAGGAGCGCGGTCCGTGCGGACGTCACCGGCCCCTCGGTCACCGAGTTCTTCAAGGAGCTCGAGGGCATCCACTCCCGCCCCATCACCGAGCAGGAGCTCGCCGAGGCGCGTGAGGGCCTGCTGCGCTCCACCCCGGGTGACTTCGAGACCATCGGCGCGCTCGCCGGCACGGCCTCGAGCATCTTCCAGCGGGACGCGGAGCTCGACATGGTCGCCACCCACCTGGCAGCGCTCGAGGCCGCCGACCTCGCAGCGGTCCAGGCAGCAGCGGACGCCTTCCTCAAGCCCGAGCTGATGAAGCTCATCCTGGTCGGTGATCCGGAGACGGTGAAGTCGCAGGTGGGCCCGCTCAACCTCGGGACCATCCGCTCGGTCACGCTCCCGCGCTGATCCCCCCCTTCCTCCCGCCGGCACACATCGGCGGGGGATGACGCTTCGGCCCCGGTACCTCTCGCGGACAGAATCCGCGGCGTGGTGCCGGGGCCTTCTGTTTTCATGGGCGCCGCGCCGACGACGCCCGCCTCTCTCCGACATGCTGAACGATTCCACGCGACTGGCCGAAGCCCGCCGCCTCCAACACCAGCGGCGCCTCTCCTGGATGCCGTGGCTCTACTTCCGCCTCAAGGACCGGCACCGCGCCTGGGCCGAGGCGTGGCAGCAGGAGGTCCACGCCACGCTCACCTCGCTCGAGACCGTGGCGTTGCACCCCACCTGCTTCATCGCTCCCGAAGCACACCTCTTCGCCGAGCCCGGACGCACGATCCGCGTGGGCCCCGGAGCGAGCATCGCCGCCGAGGCCTTCCTTCACGGCCCCATCGAGGTCGGCCCCAACGTGAGCATCAACGCCCGCGCGAGCCTCGATGGCGGGGCCGCGGGGATCATCCTCGGCGAGGGGACGCGCATCGCCACCGGCGCCGTCCTCTACGCCTTCGATCACCAGCTCGACCCCGCCCGCCCCATCCGCGATCAGCCGGTCCGCAGCCGCGGTATCCGCGTGGGCCGCGACGTGTGGATCGGTGCCCGCGCCGGGATCACCGACGGCGTCAGCATCGGAGAAGGGGCGGTGATCGGCATGGGGGCCGTGGTCACCCGGGACGTCCCCGCCTGGGCGATCGTCGGCGGGAGCCCCGCGCGGATCATCGGTGATCGGCGTAACCATCCCCGCTGACCGTCCCGCCGCACCGGCCGATCAGGCCCGAGCGCTCAATGTGGACCACCCAGGGTTGTATTCGCCAGCCTACCGGGAGGGGTGAGACAAAACACCGCAGGTGGGCCCGAACCCCTGAAAATCGGGGGCTTCCGCGGCGATCAAGGCGACGTAGGCGAGACATGTTCATCGTTGACTCTACCGGTGCATTCGATAAGGGTGCCGCGCCTTTTCGATCCTCAGGAGGAGGGCCGGTCTCAGTGAAGACCTCTCAACGCAGCGACGCGCAGATCCTTCGGCGCGTACCGATGGGATTGCGCGTGGTTCTTTCGAGCCACCCGGCCCGCCTTTCTGATCTCCCGTTCTTTTCCGTCCGCAGCGAGTCGCGTTTCGACGTGAGCGTCGCCGCCACCCGGGTACAGGCATGAGCAGCCCTCTCTTCCCACGTTGGACGAACACGGCCGCGCGTGCGTCGATCGCCATGCTGGTGACGATCCCCGCGCTTGCGCTCGGTGGTCTGATGGTCTGGGTCCGGATGCCGGACGCCAACAATCAGTTCCACCCGTACGAGCAGCCCGTGCAGTTCGATCACCGCCACCACGTCGCTGACGAGGGGATCGACTGCCGCTACTGCCACACCACCGTCGAGGACGGCCCCTCCGCGGGCATCCCGTCGACGACCGTGTGCATGTCGTGCCACGCGCAGATCTGGCAGAAGAGCCCGTACCTCACCGAGGTGCGCGAGAAGTTCTTCAACGATCTGCCGATCCGCTGGGTCCGCGTCCACAACCTGCCCGACCACGTGTACTTCGACCACAGCATCCACGTGAACAAGGGCGTGGGCTGCGTCTCGTGTCACGGACGCGTCGATCAGATGGGCGCCATTGAGCAGGTCGCACCGCTCACCATGAGCTGGTGTCTGGATTGCCACCGCAACCCCGGCCCCAACCTCCGCCCTGTCGAGGAGATCACCTCCACCACCTGGACGCCCCCTGCAGAGGCCGAGGCGCGCACTGCGCTCGCCGAGACCCTGATGGAGCAGTACGACGTCCATCCCCGAGTGAGCTGCGAGACCTGCCACCGATGAGCACCAAGCCTGACGCGATGAAGCTGAACGTCCTCGCCTCCCAGCCGTCCGTGGACGCTGCGCCCGAGCAGAAGGACGGCATGGACGTCCTCCTCGAGACGGGCCGCGCCGCTGCCGTCGAGAGCGAGGGCGCCCACGGAAAGAGCTATTGGCGCAGCATCGAGGAGAAGCTGCAGACGCCGGAGTTCCTGGAGTCCACCCGCGGAGAGTTCCCGGTGGGTGCGGATCTGCCCCCCTCGGGCGTCGTCCGCCGTGACTTCCTGCAGCTCCTCGGCGCGAGCATGGCGCTGGCCGGAATCGGCACCGCCTGCAGCACCCGCCCGAGCGACGAGCGGATGGTCTCCTACACCAAGGTGCCCGACAGCCTGGCGCCGGGTGTGCCGCAGCACTACGCGAGCGCCCTGGACACCGACGGTTTCGCGAGCGCGATCCTCGTCCAGGCCTACGAGGGCCGCCCGGTCAAGATCGAGGGCAACCCCGAGCACCCGATCGCCAACGGCGCGACGAACACGTTCGATCAGGCGCGCCTGATGGACCTCTACAGCCCGCATCGGGCCCGGTCCACGCGCCACAAGAACAAGGACGTGGCGTACAACACGTTCACCGAGCAGTTCGTCCCGCACCTCAAGTCGCTCGAGGCGGACGGTGGGGCCAAGCTCCACTTCCTGCTCGCGCCGCACGCGTCCCCGAGCCTCATGGGCCTCGAGGAGCGCATCCGCCAGCGCTTCCCGAACGCGCGCTTCCACAGCTGGACCAGCGCCAGCCGTGAGTCGCTCACCCGCGGCGCCGAGCTCGCCTTCGGCCGCCCGCTGGATCCGCACTACGACTTCAGCCAGGCCGACGTCGTCTTCAGCCTGGATGCGGACTTCCTGCAGCGGGGCCCCGAGGCGGTCCGGCACATGCGCGACTTCAGCGCGCGCCGCGACCCCAACGGGACGTTCAACCGCCTCTACCAGGTCGAGTCGACCTTCAGCCCCACGGGCGTCCTCGCCGACCACCGCCTCCGCGTGCGTTCGGCCGACGTCGCCACCATCGCGCAGGCGCTCGCCGCCGCGGTGGGTGTGACCGGGGTGAGCGCACCGTCCCTCTCTGCCGAGCAGCAGAAGTGGGTGGACGCCGCCGCCGCCGACCTCCGCGCCGCGGGCCTCAAGGGCGTCGTGCTCGCCGGTGAGCGTCAGCCGCCTGCGGTCCACGCGCTGGCCCACGCCATCACCGAGCAGCTCGGTGGCATCGGCACCACGGTGCGCTTCACCGAGCCGGTCCTCTCGCGCTTCGCGACCGGGCCTTCGAGCCTCCAGACCCTCGCGCAGGCCATCCAGGCCGGTGAGGTCGACACCCTCTTCATCTCCGCGCACGACCCGGTCTACGGCGCGCCGGTGGATCTGGGCTTCGAGGAGCTCCTCAAGAAGGTCCCGAACACCGTCTACACCTCCCTCTTCGAGGACGCGACGGCCCGCGCGGCGACCTGGTTCGTCCCCGCTACCCACGCCCTCGAGGCCTGGGGTGACAACCGCTCGGTGGACGGCACCATCACCTTCACCCAGCCGCTCATCAACCCGCTCTACACGGGCGTGCGCAGCCTGCCGGAGCTCTACGCCCTCTTCCTGGCCGAGCCCTATCGCAGCAGCTACCAGATCCTCCGCGACCACTGGCTCGGGGAGACCGGCGCGGCCGGCTTCCAGGCCCGTTGGGAGATCTGGGTCCAGAAGGGCTTCCAGGAGAACTCGGCGTACCCCGAGGTCGAGGCCAGTGGCGCGACGGGTGCGGCAGCGCGCGCCGTCTCGCAGCTGCCGACGGTGAAGGAGGGCCTCGAGCTCAACTTCCGCGTCTCCGACCAGATCGGCGACGGCCGCTACTTCAACAACCCCTACCTCCAGGAGTCGCCCGAGCCCCTGACGAAGATCGTCTGGGACAACGCCGCCCTGGTCTCGCCCCGGACCGCAGCACGGCTGAACGTCAAGACCAACGACGTCGTCGAGCTCGTCTACCGCGGCAAGACGCTGGAGGCCCCGGTCTTCATCCTCCCGAGCCACGCGGACGAGGCCATCACCGTCGCGCTCGGCTACGGACAGACCGGTGCGTTCAACTACCTGCGCTCCCCCGGCTCCGAGACGGTCGGCTTCAACGCCGGCCTGCTCCGCCACCAGGACGCGGTGTGGTTCGACAGCGGGCTCGAGGTGCGCACCACGCGCAAGACCTACGAGCTCGTCCAGACCCAGACCGCCTGGTCCATGGAGGAGCCGGTCCCCGAGGCGCTCAAGCCGCTCAGCCGCGTGCGCCCCATCGCGCTCGAGGCGACGCTCGCGTCCTGGAAGTCCGACGCCAAGAAGATCAACGAGCCCCTGCGGCATCTCACCGAGCGTGAGAGCCTGCTCAAGCCCCTCCCGCCGAAGACCGGCCCCGGGGTGCAGCAGTGGGGCATGGCGATCGACCTGGGCCGCTGCACCGGCTGCAACGCCTGCGTCATCGCCTGCCAGGTCGAGAACAACATCCCGGTCGTCGGCCGTGACCAGGTCAAGCGCGGCCGCGAGATGACCTGGCTGCGGATGGACCGCTACTTCTCGGGCGAGCTCGAGGATGCGCGGGCCGTCGTCCAGGCCATCGCCTGCGTGCACTGCGAGCGGGCCCCCTGCGAGTACGTGTGCCCGGTGAACGCCACGGTGCACAGCGAGGAGGGCCTCAACGTGATGGTCTACAACCGCTGCGTCGGCACCCGCTACTGCTCGAACAACTGCCCCTACAAGGTGCGCCGGTTCAACTACCTGCACTACTCGACGGGCAAGACCCCGACTGAGCGCATGTCGATGAACCCGGACGTGACCGTCCGCGCCCGCGGCATCATGGAGAAGTGCACGTACTGCGTGCAGCGCATCCAGCGTGCCCGCATCGCGACCCGGAAGGCGGCCGCCGGCGGCGAGGGCAGCTCCCTCATCCCGGATGGCGCGGTGGTCACCGCCTGCCAGCAGGCGTGCCCCTCCCAGGCCATCGTCTTCGGCGACGTCGCCGACCCGGAGACGCGGGTGTCCAAGCTGCACGCCGACGCGCGCAGCTACCGCCTGCTCAATGACCTCGGCACCCTCCCGCGTACGCGTCACCTGGTGCGCATCAACAATCCGAACCCTGCGCTCGAGCCTGAGGCCCCCTCCGGCTCCGACCACCACTGAGCGGACCCAACGACATGGCTGAGACCACAGACATCGTGCTCGACCCGCTCGAGCCGCGGCATCTGGTGCCGCCCCACGACGACGACAAGAGCCTCAACGAGAAGCTCTTTGCCTTCATGTGGGCCCCGCCGAGCAAGGCCTGGTTGGCCCTCCTCGGGCTGGCCCTGGCCCTCCTCGGCCTGCTCGTGGTGAGCATCGGCTACACGCTCTACGAAGGCATCGGCGTCTGGGGTAACAACCAGCCGGTCGGCTGGGCCTTCGACATCATCAACTTCGTGTGGTGGGTCGGTATCGGTCACGCCGGTACGCTGATCTCGGCGATCCTCCTGCTCTTCCAGCAGAAGTGGCGCACGAGCATCAACCGCGCCGCCGAGGCGATGACCATCTTCGCCGTGTGCTGCGCGGGTATCTTTCCCCTGCTCCACACCGGTCGTCCCTGGTTCGCCTTCTGGCTCTTCCCCTACCCCTCGACCCTGGGCGTGTGGCCGCAGTTCCGCAGCCCCCTGGTCTGGGACGTGTTCGCCATCAGCACCTACCTGACGGTGTCCGCGCTCTTCTGGTTCGTGGGACTGGTGCCCGACCTCGCGGCACTGCGTGACTCGAGCAAGACCAAGCTCCAGCGGCGCATCTACGGCATCTTCAGCCTCGGCTGGCGCAGCAGCGGCCGCCACTGGCACAACTACAAGATCGCCTACCTGCTCCTCGCGGGCCTCTCGACGCCGCTGGTGCTCAGCGTTCACACCATCGTGTCGTTCGACTTCGCCACCGGCCTCATCCCGGGCTGGCACACGACGATCTTCCCGCCCTACTTCGTCGCCGGCGCCGTCTTCAGCGGCTTCGCGATGGTGGTCACGCTCCTCATCCCGGTCCGCAAGTTCATGGGCCTGCGGGATGTGATCACCGACCGCCACCTCGAGAACATGAACAAGGTCATCCTCGCGACCGGCCTCATGGTCTCGTACGGCTACATGATGGAGCACTTCGTCGCCTGGTACAGCGCGAACACGAACGAGGCCTTCGTCTTCATCAACCGTGCGGTCGGCCCCTACGCCGGCGTGTACTGGCTGATGATCGCCTGCAACGTCATCACGCCCAACATCTTCTGGTTCAAGAAGGCGCGGACCTCGGTCCCCATCATGTGGGTCGCCAGCATCCTCGTGAACATCGGGATGTGGTGCGAGCGCTTCATCATCATCGTCACCTCCCTGCACCGGGACTTCCTCCCGAGCTCCTGGGGCATGTACTCCCCGACCGTCTGGGACTGGGGCATCTACGTCGGGACGATTGGGCTCTTCTCCACGCTCTTCCTGCTCTTCCTGAAGTTCCTCCCCGCGGTCGCGGTGAGCGAGGTGAAGGAGATGCAGTGGGAGATCAAGCACGCCGCGCACGTCGCCCACGACGAAGCGGCCCACGAGGCGAACTGACACCATGGATGCCGCCATCGACGGTCCCAAGGAGACGTGGGTGCTCGCTGAGTTCGGCGACCCCACCAAGCTGGTGGAGGCCACGCGCCGCATGCGCGAGCAGGGCTTCACCCGCATGGACACCTACAGCCCCTTTCCCATCCACGGGATGAGCGAGGCCATGGGCCTGCCCCGCAGCAAGGTCCCCCTGCTCGCCTTCACCGGCGCCATGGTGGGTCTGATCACGGCCTTCTCGTTCCAGACCTGGATGAACTCGGTCGACTACGCCATCAACGTGGGTGGTCGTCCGTACCTGAGCGGGCCCTCGTGGGTGCCCATCATGTTCGAGCTCACCGTGCTCATCAGCGCGTTCTCGATCGTGTTCGGCCTCTTCGCGCTGAGCCGGCTCCCGCAGCCGTACCACCCGGTGTTCGAGTGCGAGGCCTTCCGCAGCGCCTCGACGCACGGGTACTGGCTGAGCGTGGAGGCGGATGCGGACCAGGCTTCCGAGAAGGTGCTCGATGCCGTGAAGGCGCTGGGCGCGACCCAGACCGCGGTGGTCAACGGGGAGAGGGAATGATGCGCGCGCTGTGGTTGGGAGCGGCCCTCGTGCTTGCCACCGGCTGTGATGTCGACAGCCGGTTCTGGCAGCGCATGGAGGTGCAGCCCAAAGAGAAGGCTTACTTCGAGTCGGAGTTCTACGCGGACGGACGCGCCATGCGTCAGCCGCCCGAGGGGACCATTTCCCGCGAGGCGGTCGCCGGCAACCCCGCCCTCACCGAGGGTGCGGTGGACGGCCAGCTCGTGGACGTCATCCCCCTCGAGCTGAACGAGAACGTCCTCGCCCGCGGAAAGAAGAAGTTCGACATCGTCTGCGCGCAGTGCCACGGCCAGAAGGGCGACGGGAACAGCATCGTCGCCGAGAACATGGGCACCCGCCTCCCGCCGGATCTGCTGGCGATTGCGGATCGTCCGGCCGGCTACTTCTACCAGGCCATCGCGTACGGCTACGGCCTCATGCCGAGCTTCGCCGGTGAGCTGAACGTCGAGGATCGCTGGGCCGTGGTGGCCTACATCCGCGCGCTCCAGAAGACGCAGAACGTGCCCCTGGCGGATGCGCCAGCGGCTGAGCAGCAGCGGCTCCTGAGTGAGCCCCAGGAGGGTCGTCCGTGAGCGCGGCAGTCAATCTCAACCCCAGGTCCGTCGGCGCCTACGATGGTGGCGCCAAGCTGATGCTGGGCAGTGCAGTCGCCGGTGCGCTCGGGTTCCTCGGCGCGGTGGTGATGCTGTTCGTCGGCAGTGATGAGGCGCGGGCCCGTGCGGCCCACGGCTACATGCTCGGCTTCACCTACTGGGCGGGCATCGCCGTCGCCTCGATCATCCTGGTGGCCATCCTGCACACCATGAAGGCGAAGTGGGTGACCGTGCTGCGCCGGCCGCTCGAGGTGATGGGTGCCTCGTCCGGGCTCTACGCGCTGCTCTTCATCCCGATCTTCTTCGTCATGCCCCAGCTCTTCATGTGGGTGCACGACGCCGAGGCGCTGTTCGCGCAGGGTGCCATCAGCGAGGTCCAGGTCCATCACCTGCACCTCAAGCAGTCCGGCTACCTGAACGTCCCGTTCTTCACCGTCCGCCAGGTCATCTACTTCGTGTCCTGGATCCTGGTCTCCATGTTCCTCCTGCGCTGGAGCCGTGCGCAGGACATCGACGGCAACCTCGGCCACACGGTGAAGCTGCGCAAGCTGGGCCCCGGCTCGCTGCCGCTGCTCGGCCTGACCATGACGTTCGCGAGCTTCGACTGGCTGATGAGCCTCGCGCCGCTGTGGCACTCGACCATCTTCGGCGTCTACTACTTCTCCGGCAGCCTGCTTGCGGCGATCGCCCTGTGGACCCTGCTCACGATCTACACCCGCGGCCCCAACGGCTTCGGGACGTTCGTGGGGCCTGAGCACCTCCACAACCAGGGCAAGCTGCTGCTCGCCTTCACCGCCTTCTGGGCCTACATCGGCTTCAGCCAGTTCATGCTCATCTGGGCGGCCAACCTCCCGGAAGAGGCGCCCTGGTACCACGTGCGGATCGAGGGTCCGTGGCTGGGCTTCAGCATCGCCCTCGTCGTCCTGCACTTCGTGATCCCGTTCTTCGCCCTGCTCAGCCGGGACCTGAAGCGCAAGCCGAACCTGATGGCCATCGTGGCGTTCTACGTCCTGGTGGTGCACATCATCGACCTCTACTGGCTCATCCTCCCCACCGCCTACCCCGACACGGGCTTCGTGCCCGCCGTCAGCGACCTGCTGGCCTTCGTGGGCATCGGCGGGCTGGGAATCGCCTCCATCCTGTGGTTGATGCGTCGGGGCCACTCGGTTCCCGTCAAGGACCCCTACCTGGCCGACTCCATGAGGTACGTGCAGCCATGAGTGTCAGCGGACCCCCTCCCTCGGAGATCAACGAGGCGACCCTGCTCCGGGGCGACCACGGCGTTCTCTCCGAGCCGGACAACTCCAATACCCGGCTCGTCGCGCTCGTCGGTGCGGTCGCGGTCGTGGTCTTCATCATCGCCGGCGTGTGGGCGGGCTGGCTGTACGTCGAGAGCCGCCGCACGTTCGCGCCCGACGGCCTGCCGGAGACGCCCTCGCTCATCACCGAGCGGAGCTATGAGATCGGCATCGTGAACCAGTGGGACTTCAAGGTGGACTATCGCGCCCGGGTCCTCACCGAGCAGCGCGAGGCCCAGCTCAACGCTTACGGCTGGGTCGACCGCCGCCAGGAGCGGATCCACGCGCCGGTGGAGAGTGTCTTCGCGGACGTCATTGCGGACCGGGGCGTCTCGCCCATCGCACCGGCGGCGCCCACTGAAGAGGCACCCCAGACGGACGACCTGGCTCCGGAGGCGCAGCCCGACGAGGCCCCCGCCAGCCCCCCCGAAGGGTCGGAAGAGTAAAACGGCTTGAAGAGGCGCGCTCGTGAGGTAGAGAGCGCTCCTCGCTCCACACCAGCATCCCGCTCCCGAATGGGCGCCCACTGAAGGGCCTCTGAAGAGCGGGAACCGAGGATTGGGTTCATGTCTCCCCGCAGCGCTCAGGTCCGGATTCCGTTCGTGCTCCTGACGCTCCTCGCGACGTCCGCGTGGGGCCTCCCGGGTGGCAAGAACGTGCCCGAGGCGCTCCGCGACGCCGACGTGACGCCCCCGGCTCTCAAGGGCATGGGCGTCACCGAGAAGCTCGGGGACACCATCCCGTTGGACGTGGAGCTCCTGGACGAACAGGGCCGTCAGGTCACCCTGGGTCAGCTGATGACCGGCGATCAGCCCGTCATCCTCACGCTCGTGTACTACGACTGCCCGATGCTCTGTAACCTCGTGCTCAACGGGCTGGTGACGGGCCTCAAGGACGTGAACCTCACCCTCGGGAAGGACTACCGGATGGTGACGGTGTCCATCGACCCGAAGGACACTCCGCACGCCTCGCTGCAGCGCCGACGCAAGCACCTGCAGTCCCTCTCGCTCCCCGAGCGCGAACCCTGGCACTTCCTCACCGGCAGCGAAGCCGAGGTCCGGCGCCTCGCTGACGCGGTGGGCTTCCGCTACAACTACGACGCGGACACCGGGCAGTACGCCCACCCCGCGGTCCTCAACCTCATCAGTCCCAAGGGCACGATCACCCGCTACCTCTACGGGGCCACCTTCCCCGCCAAGGATCTGCGGATGGCCATCCTCGAGGCCGGAGAGGGCAAGGTCGGAAGCACGCTGGAGAAGATCATCCTCAGCTGCTTCAAGTACGACCCCGCGTCCCAGCGCTACGGCTTCTACATCTTCGGTTTCCTCCGATTGGGCGCGGTGGCCATCCTCGGCACGCTGGCCACGCTCCTGTTCGTCTCGTGGAGGCGAGAGTTCAAGAAAGGTTCAGCGGTCTAAAGCACATGGAACTCATCCGAAACATCCTGTTCCTCCCCGAGCAGGCCTCCACGTTTGCCGCCCGCGTGGACAACCTGCACATCTTCGTGATCACCGTCACGATGATCCTGTCGATCGGGATCGGTGCGACGGCGCTGGTCTTCTTCCAGAAGTTCCGCCGCCGCTCGGACCACCAGACGACCCAGTACTACGTGCCGAGCATGAAGATGGAGTTCCTCTTCGTCTCGCTGCCGCTGGTGTTCTTCCTGCTCTGGTTCTCCCTGGGCTACCGCGACTTCATGTTCTCGCGGACCCCGCCCAAGGACTCCATGAACGTCTACGTCCAGGGCAAGCAGTGGATGTGGAAGTTCAGCTACCCGGAGGGTCCCAACGGCACGAACGTGCTGCACGTGCCGGCGCACCGTCCGGTCCGCCTGCTGATGACCAGCCGTGACGTCATCCACTCCTTCTACATCCCGGCCTTCCGCATCAAGCAGGACGTGCTGCCGGGCCGGTACACGGAGCAGTGGTTCGAGGCCACCATCCCGGGCACCTACCCCATCTACTGCACCGAGTACTGCGGGCTCTCGCACTCGACCATGATCGGTGAGGTCGTGGTGATGCCGCCCGACGAGTACGACACCTGGGTCCAGGAGCAGCTGCGCGGTGACAAGCAGAACCGCCAGGATGGCCTGGCCGACAAGAGCCTGGTTCCGCCCATCGCGGACATGGTGACCCAGGGCCAGCGCATCGCCGGCACCGCGGGTTGCTTCAAGTGCCACACCGTCGACGGCGAGCAGCACATCGGCCCGAGCTTCCTCGGGATGTACGGCCGGATGCAGCGCCTGGACGACGGCAGCGAGATCCTCGTCGACGAGGGCTTCATCACCCAGTCCATGATGGTCCCCGGCCTCCACGTCGCGGAGGGCTTCCAGAACGTCATGCCCACCTACCAGGGCAAGCTTCACGGCGCCGAGTCCGCAGCCATCGTCGAATTCATCAAGTCGCTGAGCACCCGCGACACCGTGAACACCGCTTCCAAGGGTCCCGTTTATGAGCTTGCCCAGTAACGCCTCCGCTCCGGCCGAGGTGGAGCATCACGAAGAGAAGAACTACCTGGTCAACGGGACCACGATCCGCTCGTGGCTCCTGACCAAGGACCACAAGCGGATCGCGCTGATGTTCATCTTCAGCGGCATCCTCTTCTTCCTGGTCGGCGGCATCTACGCGAT
>DATGQN010000130.1:0-38296 GCA_035304185.1 Myxococcaceae bacterium | reverse complement strand
TTTGGAGCCGACGACGGGGAGGTCGAGGTCCTGGCGCGCGTCATCGGGGTTCAAGGTCGTCCTCTCCTGCTGAACCGCCTCACGCGAATGCCGGTCTTCGTGAGGGCGCTCCGGAAGGTGGGGCGGGGCCTTCACCGTCGCGGTTGGGCAACGCGCGGACGTCAGCACCTCGAAGCGGCCCTCGGTTCGGCTGCCTCTGCTCGAATCCGGCGAAGCATCTTGTTCCCCTGCCGCATCCGCCGCCTGACCCCGGCGGATTTCGAGGCGCTCGCGGTCTTCATCGGCCACCACCTTCCCGCGATGTCGGTGGGTTGGCTCGAAGCACAGCTCGGCGGGCCTTGGCAGCGTGGAGATGGCGGCGCGTTCGTTGCGCTCGACCGACGCCACGCCATCCGAGCCTTCGGCTACTTCGGCCGATACTCAGACGAAGGAGTGGGCGTTCCCGGCATCTGGTTGCGTTCCATCTACACGGAGCCCATCGCAAGAAGGTTGGGATTGAGTCGGCAGCTCATTGAAGCGCTCCTTGCCACGGCGTCCGCGCAGGGACTCCGGGAGGTCCACTCGGATGTCCGTCGGGACAACGCGGGAAGCCTGAACCTCCATAGGAAGCTGGGCTTCGTCGAGGTGACGCGCGAAGAACTGACTGCCTTCGTGCCGCTCCTCGAACGCGCACGGGCCGCAGGCCGCGACCTGGCCGTGCTCCGCTGGCGCGCGGCGGTGGGTTCCGGACGCTGAGACTGCGCCTGCTCCTCCTCCGAGGAGGCATCGGTGTCGGCCAAGAGACCCACTGGCTGGGGCTCAACGCTGCTGGCAGGAAGGAGGGCGCCATGGCAGAGGAGAGGCCGCCATGCGCTCGAGCCTCTCTGACAGCCGCACCTTCGCCGAAGCGCTTCTGGTCTTCTGCTGTCTCCTCTGGGCCCTGGCGTTCCTGTGGACCAAGGATTCGCTCGCTGACGCGGACCCGATGACCTTCCTGGTGCTGCGCTTCGCCGTGGGCGCAGCGGTGTTGGCACCGATCGCTGGGCGGAGCCTGGGGGACCGCGTCGCACTTCGAGGCGGACTTCAGCTGGGCTCCATCCTCTTCATCGGCTACGCGCTGCAGACGGCCGGTCTGGTCTACACCACGCCTGCGCGCTCGGGCTTCATCACCGGGATGTGCGTGGTCCTGGTGCCCATCGTCTCGCTGCTGCTCTTCCGCCGCGTACCGGGGATCCCGGCCCTGCTCGGTGTGGTCTTCGCCGCCGGCGGACTGACGTTGCTCACGTGGCCGGTGGGCATTGCGGATCCCGGTCCTGCCGTCGGGACGTTGCGGGGTGATCTCCTCACCCTGGCGGGCGCGGCCGTGTATGCCGTGCACATCTGCCTCACCGAGCTGTGGGCGCCTCGTGCGAAGGCGGTTGCGCTGGTCGGCAATCAGCTCTGGGTGGTGGCGCTGCTCGCGCTCTGCTCCCTTCCTTTCGTGGACGTCCGTTTCGAGCCGACCACGGCGCTGTGGACCGGCGTTCTGCTCAGCGGGGCCCTCGCGTCCTCCTTCGCCATCTCGGTCCAGACCTGGGCGCAGGTGCGCACGACGGCCGTGCGAGCCGCCGTCATCTTCGCGCTGGAGCCGGTCTTCACTGCGGTCCTCTCGTCAATGATGGGACGCGAGGAGCTGGGGGCACGCGAATGGCTCGGGGGAGCGATGGTCGTCGTCGGTGTTCTCGCCGCCGAGGTGGGTGGAGCCTTCTGGGCACGGCGCCAGGGTGCGCAGTCCGCTGTCATGAACGCCGAATAGGCACCTCCGGGCGCAGCGAACCACGTCCCCGGTGCTGAGCCGGTGGGCGTCTCCGTCGGGGCGAGGTCCTCGAGCGCGTTCAGCTCCCCAGCGAGGTCCGCCTCGCGGATTGAGCACGGCGACAGCTGCGGCCACGGCTGATATGGCGACGTTGAACCCGGGAGCCCGGCCAAGGCTGACCCGTTGTGCAGGACCTCCGACCCCGAGACGGAATCACCCGCAGGGCTCGCGTCGGATCACTCACATCGCATGTCCATCACCCGCCATCGCCACGGGCTTCAGGTCACGGGAACCCCGCTCTTCCTCGATGCGCGGCGCAAGGCTCCGGTGAGCTTCGTGAGCCACGCGCACAGCGATCACGTGGCAAGGCACGCGCAGACCATCGCCACCGCTCCGACGCTGCGCCTGATGGAACAGCGCTGGGGCCGCATCGAGGCGCCGCTATCGGTGCCGTACCATCAGCCCTTCGCGCTCGGGACCCTCACGCTCGAGCTCCTTCCGGCCGGCCACATCCTGGGGAGCGCGCAGCTGAAGGTGACCCGCGCCGATGGTCACGTGCTGCTCTACACCGGTGACCTCAACGACCAGCGGACCCTCACGGCTGAGCCGCTGGTGAGCGCGCGCTGCGACACCCTGGTCATCGAGTCCACCTACGGGGATCCCCAGGACCGGTTTCCTCCACGCACGGAAGTCCTCGCGCAGCTCTTCGAATGGGTGGAGCGGGTGCTCGCGGCCGGCGACGCTCCGGTGCTGCTCTGCCGTCCGCTGGGCAAAGCGCAGGAGCTGATGGCGCAGCTGGGGCGACGCGGCTTCCGTGTGGTGGCGCATCCCTCCATGTGGGCGCTTGCCGAAGTGTATCGGGAGTCCGGCATCACCTTCCCAGCGGCACGGGCGTTCGATGGTCGGCTGCAACCGGATGAGGTGCTGCTCTGGCCCCTGCACCAGGTGCACGCGCCGGAGTTTCTGACCTTCAAGCGGCGTCCGCGCAAGGCGGTGCTCTCCGGAGGGGCCGGGGCGGGCACACGCCGCTCGCGTGACGTGCGCCACTTCCTCCTCAGTGATCACGCCGATCACGCAGGTCTCATCGCCTACGCGATGGCGACGGGCGCCCAGGAGGTCCTCACCCATCACGGTGCTGCCGAGGCCCTCGCGGCCGGGATGCGCGGCGCCGGCCTCAACGCCCGAGCACTCAGCGACGCGGTTCAGCTCGACCTGCTGTGAGGTGATCTCCCGAGCTGCGTGGTGAGCGCTCCGGCGGCATGTCCCTTCCTCCGCCAGGATGTGCGCCATGTCGGCGGCCACCTGACCGCCCGCGCATGGGTGCACCCATCATGGAGCCCGGGCTGCCGGCTGGCGCTGCGACAACTGAGGCAGCACGTCCATCGGCATTCAGCGACCGGCGCCGGCGCCGGCGCAGAAGCGACCCCAGAACATCGAACTCTGAACCGACAGCTCCGCTCAGGTCTCGAAGAAGGACGGGAACGCCACGCGGAATGCGCGCTTGCGCTCTTCGGGATCGCGCACATCCGGCAGCCATCCGGGGTGCCTCCGCGGCGAGCCCACGTGCCCATCCCAGCCCAGGCGTCCGCGTCGGAAGCGGTGGGGGCAGCCGGGGATGGGACAGGCGAGACCTTGCGCCTGCTGCACCTCAGTCCGAACCGGAACCGGCGTGGTGCGGGGGATGACGAGCGAGGCGGGCGGGGCCGGGGTGTCCCGGAACATGGAGCGGTGGCGGCCGGAGAACGCCTTCTCGGGGAGGTCGAGGTTCACGCTCCCGGTTCCCAGGATGCCCCCTTCGGCGACGGGGTCTTCCAGCGACGGGTCGGAGAGAGGGGTCCCTTCGATGAAGCAGCGCATCAGCGCGATGCAGCTCATGGCCGCGTCGAACGCGTCCCCCTGTTCGTCGGCCATGGCGTAGCGGAGGGCCTCGGTGGAGAGGCAGCCATCAGGCAGCCAGGAGTCTGAGAGGAGCCACGCCAGCGCGGCAGTCCGATCCTCCAGCCGCGTCTTGTTGATGGCCATGCAGGCGCGCTTCTCCACCCGACGGCGCGAGAGCGCGAGCCCGTAGGCTGCCCGCGGATAGATCTCTCCGATGGCGATTCCCCGATCCGACAGGATCGCCCCGAGCGTCCCTTCGAACGGCCAGATCCCGAAGTCCCGCGCGCCTTCCGACGGGGCCCGGAGCGCCCCGGCAAGCCCCTTCCAGAGATCCTTGGCGGCGGAGCCGACCGAACCGGGAAGGCCGGCCGCGAGAAAGACCGACTTGGCGCGGGTCCGCCGTTCGATGTCGCGTTCAAGCTCCACGCCGAGGGCTCCGGCACGCTCGCGGAAGGCCTGAAGGGAGCCGGTGCCCTTCGCCAGATGGATGAAGGGACGGGTCAGCGCCCAGGCTTCGCCCCCATCTCCGTTCTCGAAGAAGCCCGGGGTCTCACACGCGCGTGGGAGCCACTCCACGAAGTCACGCACGTCGTGCCAGGGGCCCTGCTGCCGGGCGGCCTCCAGATAGCTTGCGGGCACTCCCAGAGGGGCGTCGAACGTGAGCAGCACCGGGCCCTCACGCCGCAGGATCCGCGCATGTGCCAGCGTCGCCTCGAAGGTCCACGCCCCACCGTCAGGCCTGCGCGAGGGCTCCAGCCCCACGTGGCGGACGGTCCGGGCGGCGACGTCGGCCACGTAGACCGCGCGCCCGGAGGCCTCCTTGGACCAGTCACAGCACAGGATGAAGCGGGGCGACGAATCGGACATGGAGCTCCTGAGCTGGAGGTGGAGAGGGACGCCATGCCCATCAGACACCATCCAGGAGGCACGAGCACGGGCGCGGCCCGCCCGGTTCTGCAAAGCGGCCTCGATGCGTCCACGAGCGCGTTGCAGTCGAGAAGAGCGGCGCCGCGCCAGTCACCGGCCACGGGGCGTTCTTCAAGGAGAGCCCCGTACGCACCAGGGGCACCGCCCTCGATGCGAGAAGGCGATGCCCCGGGGAGCGCGTTCAGATGCTTGCGCGTGAAACGATTCAGTCCACGTCGTGCGACTGCATGAGGAGCTTCTCCTTGCCGCAGACGTCACAGCGCAGGTGCACGAAGAGGTCGGTCTCGCTGTCCTCGGGGACGGTCCCCTCGGGGATGCCGAGCTCCGCCTGGGCCAGCGCCGGCACCTTGGCGGGGATGTCGTTGGCCGTGAGCGTCTGCACCATCGTCATCTCGCGCTCGTCGCACTCGCGGTACTCGGGGCCGCTGATCCACTGCGGCTCCACGCCCTCGGGGAGACGGCTGAGGACCTCGAGGTGCGCGACGGCCTCGGCGATGTACGCCAGGCGGCGCAGCCGGACCTCATCGGGAAGCGAGATGTAGGTCAGGAAGGACTCCTGCAGCGCCTCGCGATCTCCGTTGCCGGCCAGGTGCGCCAGCTCCTGGGAGACGTCGATGGAGTCCACGGCCTCTTCCCAGTTGTTGTCCGGCGCGAAGCCCGCCTCCAGCAGGGCGCTGAAGAGCTGGACGGCCGCCATGCGCCGACGGGCCTCACCGAGGTGCTCGACCACGTCCACCGGCAGCCGCAGCTCGAGCAGGGCGCCGGTCACCCGCGGATCGATCTGACCGGTGAGATCCTCGACCTCCACGTCCGCGCGCAGCTGGTCCTTGAGGACCTGCGCGGCCGAGAAGCGCCACAGGGGGGCGACGTTGACCTCGCGCAGGTAGCTCGCGGCCACCGCGGCGTCCTGGGCACCCATGCGCAGGCTCTGCTGCGCACGCGCCACGGCCGTCTGGTCGGCCAGCAGGGGACGGCCTTCGAGGCGGGTCTTCACCGCATCACGGAAGAAGCTCTCCAGGCTGGTCCCCGCGGCGAGCCGCTGGGGCGTCGGGGGACGCAGGCCGGGAACGTCCAGCACCCACGGTGGCGGCTGCGGCAGCCGCTTCAGTCCGCGGAAGAGCAGGGCGCTCGGCGGATCCTGCGGGCGGAACGGAGGCAGCTCCATCGAGGGCTCCTCCGAGCTGCTGGAGATGCCCAGGACCTCGGCGCGCTGCTCACGGGTGAAGCTGGTGACACCCTGTGCAGGCGGCGGGGGCGGCGGCGGCGCCTCCTCCCCGTCCATCCCGATGACGCGGTCCATGTCGACCTCGTCGAGCTCGAGATCCTCGAGGCCGATGGCCCCGGTGAAGTCGCAGCGCAGCAGCTTCAGCTTCTCGAAGGTCGCGCCGTCCACGCGCGCCCCGCGGAAGTCACAATCCTGAAGTCGTCCCCCATGGAAGTAGGCGTTGGAGAGATCCGCGTCCCGGAAGCTCACCTTGGAGAGGTCACAGCGCTCCCATTCGGAGCCCACCAGGGTGACGCCGCTCAGGTCGGCGTTCGCGGAGAAGAGTTGGCTGAAGGTCGCCCCCGTCCCGTCGGTCGGCGCGGTTCCCACCTTCCGCATCCGGTTCCATTCGGCGGAGCCACCTGCAAGCAGCGTTTCAATCGTTGGAGCCTTCGGCATGGACCCCACTTTATGGGTGTGGTTTGGTCCCATTGCCAGCCAAATGATCGAGCTCCGCATCGACGAAGACGCCGCACAGAGCCGGCTGGACAAGTTCCTGCGCCGACATCTGTCCGGAGTTCCCGCCAGTCACCTGTTCAAGATGATCCGCACCAAGAAGGTGCGGGTGAACGGGAGCCGGGCCCAACCGGACCAGCTGCTACAGCTGGGCGACATTCTCACCATCCGGGGCGATCCCAAGGATCTCCTCGCTCCACGACCTGCCCAGCGCGCGCCCGCCCCCCCACCACCGCTCGATCCGTCCAAGCTGGTCGTCCTCTACGAGGATGACTGGATCATGGGCGTCAACAAGCCCTCGGGGATGGCGGTGCACACCGGCAGCGGCATCACCGGCGGGACGCTGGTGGACTACGTGCGCGACTATCTCGGCCCCAAGGCCACCCGGAACGGCTTCAACGCCAGCCCCGCGCACCGACTCGACCGGGAGACCAGCGGGGTGATCGTGGTCGCCAAGCGTCGCCCGGCGATGGTGCACTTCACCGACGTCTTCACCCATCACCGTGCGTCCAAGCGCTACCGGGTCCTGGTGAAGGGGAAGATGCCACGCTCCGCCGGCCTCATCGATCTCCCGCTTGCTGAGCACCAGCAGACAGCCGCCAGCAAGGCCCAGCGGGGAGTGAACATGCAGGAGGCGCTCACCCGCTGGACCGTGGAGCGGGCAGGGAGGGACGTGTCATTGCTCTCCTGCGTGATCGAGACCGGACGCACCCACCAGATCCGCCGGCACTTCGCCGCCATCGGGCACCCGGTGGTGGGCGATCGGAAGCACGGCGACTTTGCGTTCAACCGCGAGGCGAAAGCTCGCTGGGGGCTCGACCGACTGTTCCTCCACGCCGAGCGTCTCTCTTTCCCTCACCCCCGCGATGGGGCGAAGCTGACCCTGCGCGCGCCCCTCCCGCCCGAGCTGGTGGCGGTCCTGGAGGCCGCGGCCCTCTCTCCGGAGCCCTCATGACCTCCCCCTCCGACGATCAGGCGCAGACCGGCGCCACCGCGGCCACGCCGCCCCCCGACAAGAAAGCGCCCGCGCCCGCCAGGAAGAAGCGCACCTGGAAGGGGTGGGCCTGGCGCATCGCGCTCGGCGTGGGGCTGGTGGGACTGGTGGTCGGCGGCCTCACCGCGGTCATCGGCTACTGGTACTTCAGCCGGGACCTTCCGGACGTCCCCGAGCTCGACGAGTACTGGCCCCCGATCCTCAGCGAGGTCTACACCGCTGACGGTGTGCTGGCCGGTGAGTTCTTCGAGGAGCGCCGCAAGGTCATCCCCTACGAGCGCATCCCCAAGCGCCTGGTGCAGGCCTTCATCGCCAGCGAGGACGCGTCGTTCTTCGATCACGGCGGCATCGATCTGATCGGCACCTCGCGCGCGGCGTTCAAGACGATCCGGCGCAAGATCACCGGCAGCGGCAGTATCCAGGGTGGCTCCAGCCTCACCCAGCAGACCGCCAAGGCGGTGCTGATCAGCGCCGAGGGCTACGAGTCGGCGACGGCGAAGAACCTCGTGCGCAAGATCCGCGAGGCGATCATCGCCCTGCGCCTGGAGGAGCGGTACACGAAGGAGGAGATCCTCTACCTCTACCTGAACAACGTGTACCTCGGGCACCACAGCTACGGGGTCCAGTCAGCGGCGGAGAACTACTTCCGCAAGGACGTGCGGGAGCTCACCCTGGGCCAGATGACGCTCATCGCGGGTCTGCCGCAGGCGCCCAGTCGCTACTCCCCCTGGCTCAACCCCGAAGCCGCCAAGCGTCGGCGCAGCTACGTGGTCCGCCAGATGCTCGAGAAGGGGATGATCACCCAGGAGGAGCACGACACCGCGGTCAACGAGCCGGTCTCGGTCTACCCGGTCGAGAACGTCTTCCGCGAGTTCGCCCCCTACTTCTCCGAGCACGTGCGCCGCGACGTCGTCGAGCGCTTCGGCAATCCCGCGCTCCTGCGCGAGGGCCTGCGCATCTTCACCACCATGGACAGCGAGCGGCAGCGCGCGGCCCAGGACGCCATGCTCAGCGGGCTGCTGATCGTCGACAAGCGTCAGGGCTACCGCGGTCCGCTCACCCAGTTGGAGAGTGAGAAGGATCGGGCGGCGTTCCTCGAGACCGCGAAGAAGGCGGTGGGGGATGCGCCGCTGCAGCTCGGATCGCTCTACGTCGGCCTCGTCACCGCGATCGACTCCGACCGCAAGGGCGCGGACGTCCAGGTCGGAAAGTACAAGGGCAAGCTCCCTCTGCTCGGCATGCGCTGGGCTCGCCCGGTCAACCCCACCGGCTACTACCCGGGGCTCATGCTCTCGGACGTGCGGCGGGCCGTCTCGGTCGGAGACGTGGTCGTCCTCCGCCACGTCGAGGCCGAGGATCTCTACGACGATCGGGAGCAGTTCGACCGTGGCCTGCGCGATGCGGCCAAGAAGCTCGACGTCCCCCTCTTCCGCCTGGAGCAGGAGCCGGAGCTGCAGGGCGCGCTGGTGAGCATCGACCCCCATCGCAACTACCTGACCGCCATGGTGGGCGGGTACGACTTCGAGGCCAACGAGTACAACCGCGCCTTCCAGGCCTGTCGACAGCCGGGAAGTGCCTACAAGCCGGTGGTGTACGCCGCAGCGCTCGAGCTGCTCGACTACACGCAGGCGACGGTGCTCGTCGACAGCCCCATCGTCTTCGACGATCCCGACTCACAGCTCCGGTGGAAGCCGGACAACTACGGTCAGGATTTCGAAGGGGACGTGCTGCTGCGAAGCGCGCTCGTGCGCTCGCTGAATATCCCCGCCGTGAAGACCTTTCAGGCCGTGGGCGTGAAGGAGATGCACGGGTTCCACAAGCACCTGGGCTTCACCACGCCCATGAACGAGGACTTCAGCGCGGCCCTCGGCTCCTCCTGCGTTTACCCCTACGAGCTGGCAGGGGTGTACGCGACCTTCAACCGTCAGGGGATCAAGAAGGCGCCGGTCTGGGTGCGCAAGGTCGAGGATCGCTTCGGGCGGACACTCGAGGATCACACCGCCTATGACGACGCCTGGGCGCCGCTGCTGGATCGGATCGGTGGGGCCTACGCCCTTCAGTTCGAGAAGGGTGAGCAGGTCATGGGGCCGGAGAACGCGTGGCTGCTCGGAGAGATGCTCCGCGGCGTGGTCCGCGAAGGAACCGGCGCCCACGCCCAGCGCCTGCGCAAGCCCGCCGCTGGGAAGACCGGCACCACCAACGACAGCTTCGACACCTGGTTTGCCGGCTACACCCGCGACCTCGTGACTGTGGTGTGGATGGGCTACGACCTGAACCAGCACCCGCTCTCGCGCTTCGAGACCGGTGGTCGGGCCAGCCTCCCCATCTGGGTCGAGTACATGCAGAAGGCGCTGGATGGCCGTCCGCAGCCGGAGTTCCGCCCCCGCGAGGAGCTCAATCTCAAGCAGGTCTCGGTCGACGCCAAGACCGGGCGACTGGCGTCCAGCGGGTCCGCCTCGTCGGTCAGGCTCTGGTTCCGGCCCGACACCATTCCCGAGGACGCCGAGCCGGAGCAGGGCGTGGTCGACCCCAGCAGCTTCATGCAGCTGCCTTACTGAAGCCGTCCCACCGGTCCGGGGTCGCCCCAGCGTCGGGGCGTCCCGGCCACCTCGCGTCTGATCTTCAAGGACAAGGGGCGCATTGCACCGTCGCCTCTGCTCCAGCGGACCTGCCTTCGAAGCGGGTGCCCGGGGGCGCCCTGGACGCGCGCCCGCGAGGTCCCGAGCCCGGCGGTGGCTTCGGTGTGCTCACCGCGCCTCCGCGCTTCGAGGCGTCACGTCCCGCCATGGCCCCCCCGAGAAGACGCCGCTTCAAGCGCCCCCGGCGAGAGCGCTCGGAGAACGCACGCCACCGGCGTCCTCCCCAAGCCGGGTTCCGCCCAGCCCAGCATGGAGCCCACTGGGCAGCGCTGGTTGATGAAAGGCCCCGGTGCTCCGCTTCACCCACGGCGCAGCCGAAGTCCCGCAACGAAACAGCGGGCCACCGGAAGTTCCGATGACCCGCTGCTGAGAGCCGGAGGCTCGGGTTCGCGCCGGCTCAGCCGACGAAGCGCTGAACCTTCATGATGGGGTACTGCATCTGGGTGTACGTGACCCTCTGGCTACCGTCAGGGTTCACGTTGTTCGAGCCGATGTACATGGGCTTGCCGTTCTTCATGCCGGCGAAGATCACCACGTGCTGGCCGCTGTAGGTCTTCATGGAGACCACGTCACCCGGCTGCATGTTGCTCGGGCTCACGCTCTTATAGCCGTTGCGTTCCAGCTTGCCCATCAGGTCGATGACGCCCGCGCTGCCCTGGTTCGCGGGGAGCTTGCCGCTCGCGATCAGCACGCCGGACACGAAGTTGGCGCAGTTCACGTTGTTCGGCACCCAGTCCTGCATCGCGCGCCCGAGGGCGTCGCTGCCGTACTTGATGTCGCCCGCGTTGCGGTTCAGGTAGCGCTGCGCCATCCCGAGGATGCTGCCCGAACCGCCCTGCACGGCTCCGGTTCCGTCGACATGGCCGACGCCGAACTCGTGCCCGCTGGGATTGCCGCGGACGTTCGAAGCGCCGCCGGTTCCGGAGCGACCCGTCAGGTCCACCTTGCCCCCACCACGGGCAGCGTCGAAGCCGTCCGGGATCTTCAGCGTTGCGCCCGCGTAGATCAGGTCGGGGTTGGCGATGTTGTTGGCCTTCGCCAGCGCGTCCACCGTGGTGTTGAAGCGCTTGGCGAGGTGGGAGAGGGTGTCACCCCAAGCGATGCGGTAGGTCATGATCAGGTCCTCTGGGGAGTGCTTACTGACACGGGCATTCTCGCAGATCGCTCCCGGAAGTTGCGGATCAGCGGGTGACAGAACGGTGCCTCGGATGACCTTGCGCGTCATCCGGAGGCAGGCTCCCCCCGATCAACTGTTCGCCTGAAAAGCAGGAGAGGACCGGTCCGGCCGGGATCAGGGGGCGGTGGTGCTTGAGTGCCGGGTGTCCTTCGCCGGAGCCTGCTTCATGGCCGCGAGCGCCTTGGGGAGCGCCCCCCGGGACGTGGCCACGGTGGTCAGTGGAAGCAGGGCGTTCGGATCATCCGCCTGCTTCTTCGCCCGCGCCAGCTCCTCCCGCAGCCGCTTCTGACGATCGGTCTTCCCGGGATGGGCGGTCGCCAGCCGGTCCTCCTTTGAGTCCGGGAGCGCGCCGAGCAGCTCGATGTAGGCCTCGGGATCGTAACCGGCGTTGGCCATGAGGTGGAGGGCCACCAGGTCGGCGGTGAACTCGTCCTCGGCGCTGTAGCCACGATCAAAGAGGGTCTTGAGCAGGCCCTCGGTCATCCCGGTCAGGAAGACCCGCGTCTCCTCGGTCACCGCGCTGAAGTCGATCCGGTTGTTGCCGAGGAGTCCCAGCACGGAGCGGTTGAGCGCGTAGTTCATCTGCCGGGTGGCCGCGTTGCTGACGCCTTCTGCCATCGCCGCGTGCAGGCACTGCTGATGGATCGCCTTGCGGTACTCGGTGATGGCGTGCTGCAGGGTGATGTGGGCGATCTCGTGCGCCAGCACGCCGGCCAGCTGGGCCTCGTCCTTCACCTCATGCAGCAGGCCGCGGGTGACGAAGACGTAGCCTGCCGGTGCACTGATCGCGTTGAAGCCATCGGACTCGAGGATGCCGAAGGTCCAGGGCAGGTAGGGGCGCTCGGACTGGAAGGCGAGGTTGCGCCCGATCAGGTTGAGCTCCCGCTGCGCTTCCTGTGCGGCCTTGGTGGCAAACGGCTTGGGGGTGGTGTCCCCTCCCGCGAGCCCGCCTCCGCGCGCCACCCAGTTGAGGGCCAGCGCGCCTCCCAGCGCATGCTCTTCGTCGAAGCCGACGCTCCGGGTCTTGAGCGGGGCACACTTGCGCGTGCCTTCGACGGTCCCATCCACCAGGCCGTGGGCGGCGCTGCGGCCGAGCCCATCCAGTATCGCTGACGGGGAGCGCGTCAGTCCCAGACAGCCCAGGTTTCCCAGCGACAGCACCAGCAGGGCGTTCATCAACAGGCGCGACTTCACTTGGCACCTCGGGCAGTGGGGCCGACCACGGTCGGGAGATTCTTGGACTTGGCGGAGCGGGCGATGGCGGCCTCATCCACCTTCGCGGCGAGCTCTTCCAGCGCGTGGAGGCTCTTCACGTGCGATGCGAGCTCGGGCTGCTGCTCGCCGTAGTCGATCGCGCCGGGGCCGAGCGCCTTCACCGCAGCGCCACTGGAGGCGAACGCCTGGGGGTCGAGCGCCTCACCGGAGCCCGAGGTCTGAATCTCGGGGCGGGGCGCGCTCGCCGAGAGGTTGGCCTGGAAGATGACGCCCTTGGTGGCCTTGCTCGCCTTGGCGGGCTGGACCTCGACGCGACACCAGGGGGTCCCCGGTTCGCGACCCAGGAAGGTCACCTCATCACCGGGCTGCAGAATGGCGACGGTGCGTGCGTTGGGGGCGCTCGACGCCTTGAGGTGCGTGTTGCGGGCCTTGACGAACAGGGGCATCGGGGCGTTTGCCGCCGCGACACCACCGGTCAGCAGCAGGATGAGTCCGGTCACCCGGGTGATTGCGCTCACGGTTCCACTCCTCAGCGAGAGGGAGACTGGCGGAAGAGATACCAGGACCCGGGTTATTTCCCGAGGTCCACCACGGGGTCAAAGGGGACGGGTGGACGGGCGAGGTGCTCGCGGGTCCGCTCGAGAAGGGTCGCGGAAGGCCCGTCGTGCGGATGGTCCTGGAGGAGCGCCTCGAGCGCCACCCCGGCCTCCGCGAAGTGCTGGTCCCGCCACAGGCGCAGCGCCTCCTCATAGCGGCGGGCTGCATCCCGTTGCGCCTCGCTGGCCTCCCCGGCCAAGGCGAGCAGTTCGTAGACGACCACCGCCTCGCTCTTGCCGGCGACGCGGACCGCATCGAGCTCGCGGACCTCGATCCGGTCACCGGCCAGCTCCCGGGTGCGCTGACCGATCATGATGAGCGTGCCGTAATGCTTGTTCGCGCCCTCCAGACGGGCTGCCAGGTTCATCCCGTCGCCGATGGCGGTGTAGTCCAGCAGCTGCGAGCTACCGAAGTTGCCGACGAACATGACCGCGGAGTTGACGCCGATGCGCGTGTAGACGTCCGGCAGGCCCTCGGCGGCGAACTCTTCCCGGAGCGCCGTGACCGCCTCCCTCACCGCGAGAGCACCCCGGCAGGCCCGGAGCGCGTGGTCCTCCATGGCGACGGGCGCACCGAAGAGGCAGACCACCGCGTCACCGATGTACTTGTCGAGGCACGCCCCCTGCTCGAGGAGGACCTCGCTCACCCGCGTCAGGTAGCGGTTGAGGATGCGGACCAGCCCCTGCGGATCGTTCTGGTAGCGCTCGCTGAAGCTCGAGAACCCCCGGATGTCGCTGAAGAAGGCAGAGATCTCCCGCGACTCACCGTCCAGCGTGGGCAGCCGGTTCTGCTCCACCAGCTCGTCCACCAGGGATGGCGTGAGGTAGCGGCTGAAAGCGGCGCGCAGATGCTCACGGTCGCGGCTGGCAAAGAGGTGGTTCATGGCCACCGCACACAGGCTCGCGAGCTCGCCGGCGTAGACCGGCATCGCGGTGAGCAGGTGCACCTGCCCGTGGCGGAGGAAGACGCCGGTCACCAGGAAGAAGCCGAAGAAGAGGGCGACCGGCCACAGCACCTCGAGCGGCGTCCACCGCGTCGTGAGAATGAGGGTGACCGACAGGAGCGAGAGCAGGAAGGTGATCAGGAGATCCACCCAGAGCGGCGTCCGGGTGATGAAGCCGGTCTCGAGAAGTCCCTCCAGCACGGTGGCCTGCTTCACGAAGCCGGGCACCTGACTGCCGAACGGTGTCGCGCGCACGTCCGCGGTTCCCACGCTCATTCCTCCGACCACCACCACGCGATCCCTGAAGGCGCCTTCGGGGATGACGCGATCCCAGGCCACCTCCGCGGTGTTCGAGGATTCACGTGCCTGGGCCTTGCGTACCGAGTCCTCGAGCGCGGCGAGCACGCTGTAGGCCCGGAAGCGTTGCTCCCAGGGACCGCCGTAATCGAGCTCTGCGGTGCCATCGGCGTTGACCGGGATCCGGCGCTCTCCGAGCGACAGGAGCCCCGGCTCCAGGTGGAGGGAAGAGGCCTCGAAGAGATCCGCCGCAGCGGCGACCGGGAGCGTGACGTAGGCGTTGTGGACGCCTCGATAGGCGAAGCGCGTGCGCCGCAGCACGCCGTCGGGATCCTCTTCCATCAACACCAGCCCGAAGGCGGGGACGTCCTCGAGGAGCAGGGGAATGGGAGGCACCGGGTTCTGTGAGTGGGCCTCACCATGAGCCCTGAGCACTTCGAGGGAGGGGAGCGTCAGTCCTTCGGTGGTCACCGGGAAGGCCAATGCGGCCGCAGCCTTCCGGAGGAGGCCCGCCCCGGCATCGGATGGGACGATCTCGGTCGACGCGCTCCCCACGTCCGCGACATCGACGAAGCCCTCGAGCTGCGCCTCACTCCCGTTGGCCTCGACGAAGCCCTCGAGGTGCTCCCCAAGGCCTTCGGCTTCGACGAAGCCCTCGAGCGCGGTGGCTTGCTCGACCTCCGCACCCACCTCGCTTGCGAAGACGTCATCCGGGGCCCGATGCCTGGACGCTGCGGAAGCTGCAGGGGTTGGCAGCGGGAGCCGGTTGACCGCCTCCACCGCAGGAAGGGGGGCGCGTCCAGCGACGACGGTGAATCCGAGGGACAGGGGCAGGTTCTGGCTCCGGATGGCTTCCGCGAACTGCCAGTCGTTGCCCTCGTCGCTGGCGCGCTCGTCCATCACGGCGTCGAAGACAATGGCCCGTGCGCCCTCCTCCATGAGGTGGGTGAAAATCTGCGCCCAGAGGTGCCGCTGGTAGGGATAGTTGCCGAAGCTGCGCGCGTAACTCTCGTTCTGCCGGATGCCCTGCAGCGTGGCGTCGTCGATGCCCAGCAGCACCACCTGCTCGGAGCGCGGCCGATCGCCGGCGTAAAGCCGGAGCCCCTGATCGTAGGCCTGTTGCTCGATCTCGTGGATGCGCAGCCATCCTCGCTCGTGGCACACCCAGGCCGCGGCGGTCGCGAAGGCGGCGAGCGCCAACACGCGCCAGCCGTGTTGGGCCAGGCGCAGGCGAAGGACGCGGAAGGAGAGGGGGGCGGACATGGAGAGGTGGACTCTATCCCGCCCGGCTTTCCGGCGTGCTGGCCCGCGAAGACGTCCGCTTCAGCCCTCCTTGAGCCGCTCGCTCAGAAAATCCACCCAGGCGAGGACCCGCGCGGGAGCCCGTCCGCGGACGGGGTAGAGGGCCCAGATCCCCAATTCGCGTGGGACCTCGTCCAGATGCTCGATGGCCTCCAGGCGTCCCTCGGCCAGGGCCTCTTCGATGAGGAACCCGGGCAGCCGGCAGAGCCCCAGGCCCGCCTCCGCGGCAGCTCGGATGACCTCACCGTTGTTGCTGGAGAAGGAACTCGGGACCGGCACGAAGGCCGGCTCACCGTCGATGATGAAGCGCCACTCCTCATGCGGGGTGGCGTGCGTGTAGCGCAGGCACTGATGGCGCAGGAGATCCTGGGGTGTCTTGGGGCGTCCTCGCGCGCGGAGGTACCCGGGGGAGGCGCAGAGGATGGAGCGGACCGTCCCGAGGCGACGCGCCGTGAGCTGCGGGAGGTTGCCCAGGCGCTCGCGACCCGAGATGCGGATCACCACGTCGAAGCCGCCCTCCAGCACGTCGACGTGGCGGTCATCCACCGTCAGCTCGAGCTCCAGCTCGGGGTGTGCATCCAGGAAGTCACGCACCAGCGGTGCCAGGTGCAGACTGCCGAAGCTGATGGGGGCGTTCACCCGCAGCGTCCCCACCACCTCGCTGCCCAGCCCGTGTGCGAGCGCGGCGGTGGCGTCGGCTTCCTCTTTCAACTGCCGGCAGCGGGGATAGAGCTCGAGCCCGGACTCCGTGAGGCTCAGCCGCCGGGTTGAACGATGGAGGAGCTGGGCGCCGAGCGCTTTCTCGAAGCGCGCGAGCTGCGCGCTCACTGCGGACTTGCTCAGTCCGAGCTTCTCGGCCGCAGCGGTGAAGGAGCGCTCCTCCACCACGGTGGCGAAGAGGACCATGGCGGTCAGATCGTCGAGGCTCGCACTCATGATTGTCCTTCTAGGCGAACGGTCCTTCCGGCGCCAGCGGCTGGCGAGCACCTCCACCCGACCTTAGGTTGTGAGGTGTCGGGGGGCACGATTCCCCGTCGCCTCCCAGGATTTTTCACGAACAGAAAGGATCACACCATGAGCACCCAGAGCCAGCCTGAACTCTCCAAGACCGCTGAGAATGTCCCCCAGGGAAGCCCTGCCACGGCATCGTCCGAGCCCCGGTCCTACGTCCTCGACCCGGCCCACACCGAGATCGGCTTCAAGGTCCGCCACATGATGGTGTCGTGGACCCGCGGCCTCTTCGGCTCCTTTGAGGGCACGGTGGAGTACGACGCGGCCAACCCCGAGGGAATCTCCATCAACGTCTCGGTCGACGTCGAGAGCATCGACACCAAGGCCCCGGACCGTGACAAGCACCTGCGCTCGGCGGACTTCTTCGACGTCGAGAACCACCCGAAGATGACCTTCGTCTCCCGCTCCGCGAAGCTCCGCGGCGAGGGTGCGCTGGATGTCGAGGGCGACCTGACCATCCGCGGCGTGACCCGACCCATCACCCTCGAAGTGCGCGACCTCGGCCCCCTGCACAAGGACCCCTGGGGCAACCTGGTCCGTGGTGCCGAAGCCAAGGCCCGCATCAGCCGGAAGGACTTCGGGCTCAACTGGAACACCGCGCTGGAGACCGGTGGCGTCCTCGTCGGCGATGAGGTCCACATCGAGGTCGGCGCGGAGCTCAAGGCCGCGTCGCAGTCCGGCAGCTGAGTCCATGCCGTGCCTGCGGCGGTGAACGCCGTGCGGACGGTCGGTCGTTGCAGCTGAAACAGCTTCAGGAAGCGCCATGTGTCCCTCCCACCCGGAGGCGGTGCATGGCGCTTCTGCCGTTTCCGGTGGGTGACATCCCGGGCCCGCGTCCGGGCGGCGGGAGTGGTTCAGACCGCGGGGTGTGCGTGCCCGGTGTGGCGCTGCTGGAACCGGTGGGCAGGAAGACGAAGCGGCGCTTCAGGCTTCCTGCGGCGCCAGCTGCGGCCAGTGGGGGGCGTGGAGGGCGCGCACCGCTTCGACCAGACCCTGCACCTCGGGGGTCGCCGGCCCGGGAGGGGCAGGCAGCTCGGGAGGCGTGCCGCTGAGGACCTCCAGGCAGGCACGCGCGGAGCGCATGACGGCCTCCGGGGCATAGCCTCCCTCGAGCACCATCACCATCCGCCCCCCGCTCCAGCGCTGCGCGAGTGAGAGGAGTGAGTGGGTCATGGAGGCATAGGCCGCATCGCTCAGGAGCATCCCGCCCAGGGGATCGTCCCGGTGCGCGTCGAATCCCGCGGAGACCAGCACCAGCTCGGGTCGGAACGCCTCCCCGATGGGGAGGAGCACCTGCTCGAACACCTCCCGGTACTCGGCGTCGCCGGAGGCGGGTGGCAACGGGACGTTGACGTTGTAGCCCTCGGCGCCGGGCCCACCGAGCTCCGCTGCCTCACCGGTCCCCGGATAGAACACGCCCTGATGGACCGACTGAAAGAGGACGTCCTTCCGGTTCCAGAACGCCGACTGCGTCCCGTTCCCGTGATGCACGTCGAAGTCGACCACCAGGACCCGCTCGAGGCCGTGGGCGACGGCGGCTGCCGCGGCGATGGCCACGTTGTTGAGGAGGCAGAACCCCATGGCCTTGCAGGGTTCGGCGTGGTGCCCCGGCGGACGGACCAGGGCAAAGGCAGTCTGGTGCGCGCCGCTGAGCACCGCCTCCACTGCGTCCACCGCCGCGCCCGCAGCCAGCACCGCCGCCGACCAGCTCTCCGGGCTGGTGCGGGTGTCCGGATCGAGCTGCACGTGACGTCCGTCCACCTGGCCCAGGCGCAGCAGGTGGGCGGCAGGGTGGATCCGCTCGAGCGCCTCCTGAGCGGCGGGCTGCGGCCGGCGCACTTCGATGCCACCGAGGGGCGACGCCTCCAGCGAGGCGGTGAGGCGTTCGAGCCGGGCTGCGGCTTCGGGATGCTCCGGCCCGGGGTCGTGGCGGAGGAACAGCGGATCGGTGAGAACGAGCGTGGACATGGTGCAGGCGGGGGAGGGTAACGCGTCTTACGCAGGAGGATTCCCCGTTCCGCCGGTGGATTCCTTGCTCCCCGGGTCGAAACGGGCGTTGAATCCGGGTGCCCGTGGCTTCTCTGAACCTCCGCCGTCCGCGCCTGAGCACCACCCTCTTCGGGTCGTTCGCGCTCCTTCTCTGCCTGCTGCTCGGCTCCCTCTTCGTCTTCCTCAACGCGCACGTGTCCGGCTACCTCGAGGAGCGGGCGGCCGAACGGGTGATGGGCAAGGCCCATGAGGTCGTCAGCGCGCTGCTTGCCTCCCGCGACGAGAACACCACCGTGGGGGATGCGTTGCTGGCGCGCGTTCTCGTTCCGGAGCAGCCCGAGTTCGCCTTCGTGGCGGTCCTGAGCCCCGAGCGCGAGGGTCAGCTGCTCGCCTCCGCGCTGAACCTGCAGGGGGATGCCGGCGAGGAGGAACGGTTCCGCGATGCGGCGCTCGCTCAGGCAGCGGCGCGCGGGTATCCGCCGGAGCTTCAGCTGCCGGGCGGCCGGCTGGTGGCCATCCGCTACAACCCCGATGAGGTCCCCTACCGCATCATGGTGGGGCTGGAGACCTGGCGGGAGCAGGCGCTTCTCAAGAACATCCGCACCGCGATGGCGGCGGTCCTGATCATCGGCCCGGCGATCTTCCTGATCTTCCTGGCCTGGATCGGCCGACGCTTCGTCCTGGCGCCGCTCGAGGACATGCAGGCGATGGCGCGTCGCCTCTCCGAGAGCGATCTCACCGGAAGGGTCGCCGAGAACGCCTCACACGAGATGGGCTCGCTCGCCGAGGCGCTCAACCGCATCGGGCAGGGATTGCGCGACACCCTCGGCCGCATCCGCGGGGTGGGCGAGGGCGTGGCCGATGTGATCGAGCAGCTCAGCCGCACCGGCACCACCGTGTCCAATGGCGCGAGCACCATCCAGAGCGGCGTCGAGGAGACCAGCTCCTCCATGGCCGAGATGATCACCAGCCTGCGCGGCATCGCCGACAACGTGGAGGTCCTCTACCAGGCCGCCGAGGAGTCGAGCGCCTCCATCATGGAGATGGCCGCGACCAACGAGGAGGTCTCCGAGAACGTCCAGGCGATGGCGGGCAGCGTGGAGGAGACCACCAGCGCGATCGAGCAGATGACCTTCTCCATCAAGGAGGTCGCGCAGAGCATCGAGGAGCTGCTGACCACCGCGGAGGACACCTCGATCTCCATGCGGGAGATGGACGCGTCCATCGGCCAGGTGGACACCAACGCCAACGAGACCGCGCGTCTCTCCGAGCAGGTGCAGGCCGACGCGGAGAAGGGCGTGGAGGCCCTGCGCAAGACGCTCGACGGCATCGACCGCATCAAGGAGTCCAGCCGCACGGCGGCGCGGGTGTTCGAGGCGCTGGGGCACCGGATCGAGGAGATCGGCGACGTCATCAACGTGATCGACGAGGTCGCCGAGCAGACCAACCTGTTGGCCCTCAACGCGGCGATCATCGCCGCCCAGGCCGGCGAGCACGGCAAGGGCTTCGCCGTGGTTGCCGAGGAGATCAAGGACCTCGCCGAGCGGACCGGCAGCTCCACCCAGGAGATTGCCGCGCTCATCAGCAACGCCACCTCGGCCAGCCGTGAAGCGGTCGGCGCCATCAACCAGGGCGTGCGTGACGTGGAGGAGGGGGTGCAGCTCGGGAACGAGGCCGAGCAGGCGCTCCGCAAGATCTACGACTCGGCCCAGAAGTCCACGCAGATGGTGAAGGCGATTGCCCGCGCCACGGTGGAGCAGAGCCGGGGCAGCAAGCGGGTGACCGCTGCCATCAGCCGCTTCGCCGAGACCATGCAGCAGATCTCGGCCGCCTCGAACGAGCAGGCGAAGGGAAGCGAGCAGATCATGAAGAGCGCCGAGCGGATGAAGGCGCTCACCCAGCACGTCCAGCGCAGCGCCCAGGAGCAGTCCCACGGCAGCCGCCAGATCACCCGCTCCATCGAGAAGGTGAACGAGATGGTCACCCACCTCAACCGCGCCCAGAAGGAGCAGACCCTGGGAAGCGAGCAGGTGATGAAGGCCGTGGAGCGCATCAAGGTCGTCGGCGAGCAGCAGCTGCGCGGGGTGCGACAGCTGGAGCAGGCGCTGGAGACCCTCCAGCAGCAGGCCGAGGTCCTCCGCGCCGAGGTCCGCCGCTTCCGCGTCTGACCAAAGCCGCCTTCCCTCAGGCGCCTCTGCCTCGCCGCCCCCGCTCGCCGGGCAGGCATCCGGCGGGGCGTTTCACGGCATCCCGTTCATCGACTGGCATGCTGGCGATGCGTCCGCCCCGGGAACGCGATAAAGGAGACCGCCCGGAAGCTGCCCCCGGGCCACCCCTGCACCCTCATGTTCAACGTCGGCTTCGGAGAGTTGACCTTCATCATGGTCGTCGCGTTGCTCGTCCTGGGCCCGCGCAAGCTCCCTGAGCTCGCCCGCGGCGTCGGGAAGTTCATGCGCGAGTTCCGTCGCCAGAGCGAGGACATCCGCCAGACCGTGGAGCGCGAGTTCTACCGGATGGACCGGGAGCTCGAGGACAGCCTCCCCAAGCTGGAGCCGCCTGAGGGCACCCGCTCCGCGCCTTCTCTGCATCAGGCGCCGCCCCTTCCGGAGACCGAAGGGGAGGGGGTTGCTCCAGCTCCGGACACCGGGGCCCCGGCGCACACGCCGCTGGTGCCGCCGCCGGCTGAGGCCCTCGCGCCCACGCTTGCCACCGCGCCCGTGACTGCGGACGGCCACGCGGCGTCGGAAGGCCCTGCGCCCACCGGGACGGATGGGCCGGCCACGGCCGGGACGGGAGCGGTGGATCCATGATCCGCCGGAAGGAGGATGCAGCGGAGGTGGAGGGCGAGGAGGCGCGGATGTCCCTCTTCGACCACCTGACCGAGCTGCGCGGTCGCCTCATGAAGGTGACCTTCGCCGTGCTCGGGCTGGGGCTGCTCTCACTGCTCTTCGCCCGGCCGATCTTCGGCTTCCTGATGCAGCCGGTCCTCGACGCACTGCCGGCCGAGTCCCGCTCGCTCATCTACACCTCGGGTGTGGAGGAGCTGAACGTTCTGATGAAGGTCGGCCTCTACGTCGGCATCTTCCTCAGCACGCCGGTGCTCCTCTGGCAGCTCTGGGGCTTCGTCGCGCCGGGCCTCTACGACTCGGAGAAGCGCACCGCGCTGCCCTTCGTGCTGTCGGGATCGGTCGCGTTCCTCGCGGGACTGGCCTTCTGCTACCTCATCATCCTGCCGCCCATGTTCACCTTCCTCCTCAACGAGGAGGAGTCCCTGGCACTCGAGCAGCAGCTCGACGTGGCCCGTGCCCAGTCCGACAACGCCCTGCGCTACGCCCGTCTGGGCGCGTGGGAGCGCGCGGAGCGGCTCGCCCGGGACACCTACGGAGAGCTCAAGGGCAAGCCGGTCGATGTGATCGAGGCAGGGGCCCCCCAGACCGTCGCGCCCTCCCGCACCGTGGAGGTGAACGCCCGCGTGGAGGGCTTCACCCGCATCCTGGACGCGTCCATCGCGGCCCTCCCCCAGAGTGCGCGTCCCCAGCTCCTGCGGGTCCTCGACAAGCAGGTGGAGGCGAACCGCGCCCAGGCCCGGGGTGCGCACGACGCGGCCGCCATCGCGCTCGATGATGCGGCGGGGCTGCTGGGAGGCGCGGTCGGCAAGGGCCGGGCGGTTGCCGGGCTGTGGGCGCTCGAAAAGGAGCTCGCCGCCGGCAAGGCCACCTATGAGGCCCAACGCTGGACGCGCCCCATGCTGACCATGAAGGAGCAGCTCTCCCTGGTGCTCATCATGCTGCTGGCGTTCGGGGTCATCTTCCAGCTGCCGATTGTGCTCGCGCTGCTGGGCCTGCTGGGCCTCGTCGACAGCCGCTTCCTCTTCAAGTACCAGCGCCACGCGTTCGTGGTCTGCCTCATCCTGGCGGCGGTGCTGACCCCGACCGGAGACGTGGTGAATCTCTCGTTGATGGCCGGGCCGATGATGCTCTGCTACGAGCTGGGCGTGCTGGTGGTCTGGCTCATGGAGCGTCGCCGCCCGCAGGACGAAGCCGCCCTGGGCGTGGAGTGACCCGCCGGGCCGGGCCTTCCGTGGAGCAGGTTTTCCGATGATGCATCCCCGCCGCCGGTTGCGCGCACACACGCGTTATCTGTTGGCGCTGCTCAAGCGCTTCCGAGGCTCGCTCATCGCCGCGCTCGCGCTCTTCGTGCTGGGCCCGCTCTTCATCGTCTGGCGCTTCCGTGATCCGGCGACCGGCGACCGGATCGTCTTCGGTGAAGCCCTGCACCACATCTACTTCCTGCTCTTCGGTGAGCCGTCGCTTCCCTACGTGGACGACTGGCCCCTGGAGCTGGTGACCCTGCTCATTCCGCCGGTGGGCATCCTGCTCGTCGTGGATGGCGTGGTGCGGTTCGCCTACCTGTATTTCGCGCGGCATCGCGCCGACAAGGAGTGGATCGAAGTGATCGCCAGCACCCTCGAGGACCACGTCATCATCTGCGGCGCCGGACGTGTGGGCTTCCGGGTCGCCAAGCAGCTGCTCCAATTGGGCAAGGAGATCATCGTCATCGAGAAGCGGGAGGACGGCGCGTTCGTGCAGGTCCTACGCGACATGAAGGTCCCGGTCCTCATCGACGACACCCGCAGTCCCGGCTGTCTGCCCCGTGTCCACGCGGACCGGGCGAGCGCCATCGTGTGCGCGACCGACGATGACCTGGCCAACCTCAACGTCGCCCTGGACGCGCGTAACCTGAACCCGGACATCCGGCTGGTCCTGCGCCTCTTCGACGACGATCTGGTCGCCAAGGTGCGCGACGCCTTCCGCGCTGAAGCCCTCAGCAGCAGCGCCGTCGCCGCGCCGGCCATGGCCCTCTCCGCGCTCGACCCCCGCATCGCCCACTCGTTCAACGTCGGCGGGCACCTGATGGTGGTCAGCGACTTTCTGGCCGAGCGCGGACTGCCCGGCCTCACCCCCTCCGATCTCCGGGATCGCTTCGGACTGCTCACCCTGACCCTGCGGCGCGGGGGCGAGGAGATCCTCCACCCCACCGGGGATCTGAACATCCAGCGTGGGGATGTGCTCACGGTGCAGGGCGCGCTCGACGACTACATGAAGCTGCGCGACTTCACCGGTGAGTCCAAGCCGCCGATCTCTATCGTTCATGAGCAGGCCCTGCGGAGTGCGGGTTGAGGGCGCCGCCGGCTCCCGTGACGGACAGGCAGCACGTAGGCCTTCGTGGTGTCGAAGCGTGTCTCATGGGCCCCCATCCCGGATGGGTGTGCTAGATGCTCCAAAGAGCGTCGGGACCATGAGCACCGTCAACGACAACCGGTCCGCCCGTGAAAGGGCGAAGGCCATCGCCGAACAGCACCGCGCCGAGCGTCGTCAGCGCAGGCGCCGGTGTGTCCTGTGCGCCGTGGAGGAGAGTGAGCGCACGCCGCTCGGTGCGCACCCCGATGGGCTCGGGCCGAGCTGCAAGGACGTGGACGGCTGCGAGCTGCGCGTCCGGACCGGCGCGGTCTGACGCATCCACGCCGCCCCGGTGGCGCTCCCGGATGGGTATTGCTGCCTGCGCGCCCGCGCTGCTAGACCCTCCTGCCGGACCCGAAGGGCGCTTTTCGAGAGGGGTAGGGTATGGCGGTTCCTGCTTTCACCGGGGTGAAGGTGTTCTCCACGACGCTCGCGCGAGATCGCGAGAACATGGGGGAGACCATGACCCGTTGGCTTCAGGAGCATCGCGAGCTGGAGATCGTCGACAAGGTGGTGACCCAGTCCTCGGACAAGGAGTTCCACTGCCTGACCATCACGCTCTTCTATCGCACCAAGGCCTGAGCTTTCCGCGCCCGAGCGGAAGGTTTTCGTCTCCTGACGGTTTTCAAGCGAGCAGGAGTGACGGCGGCGCCTTGCCCTGAGAAGGCCACCGCCCCAGTGTGAGACACCATGCGACCGGCATTCGGCGGCTTCGGAGGATTTGGCGGCGGGGGACTGCGGTCCACGTCAGGGAAGCTTGCGATCGCGGTGGTCGTGGGGTCGGTCCTCTGGGCGCTGGGGCGCACCAGCGGACTCGGGGCGCTCATCACCCTCTCGCCCCACCGGGTCCTCGACGCTCTCTGGCTGTGGCAGCCGCTCACCTACGTCGTCATCGCCACCCACCCGATCTCGGTCATCTTCACCGTGCTGATCGCCTACGGGATCGGCGGCGCGCTGGAGCAGACCTGGGGCTCGCGTCGACTGCTGTGGGTGGCCCTGGGCTATCCCGCGCTGGCCGGCATCCTCACGGTGCTCCTGGCGCTCGTGCTCCCCGGTCTGCGGGCGTTCAACTTCGGCGGCGCGCCGGTTCTGCTCACCGTGCTCTGGGTGGCTTTCGGTTGGTCCTGGGGCCGCGGACAGACGGGCTTCTGGGGCCTGCCCATGACGGGCAATCAGCTCGCGCTCCTGGGCATCGGCTTCGTGCTGCTTCGTGCAGTCTTCGAGTCCTGGCTGATGGTGGTCCCCGAGCTGTTCGGCATCCTGGTGACCTTCGTGGCCATCCGCATGGGGCATCGCCTGCCGGCCTTCAGCAGCCCGCGCATCTGGTGGCTGCGCTTCCAGCACCGGCGTCTCGAGCGACAGCTCAAGGGGCGCTCCCGCCACCTGCGGGTCGTCTCCCGGGACGACGATCCGCCCCGCCGGGACTACCTGAACTGAGGTCGCTCCAGGACGTGCGCCGGCTCGGCCGGCGTCAGGCGCCGAGCGAGCGGAGGTAGGCCCGCAGCGCCTCGAGATCGGCGTCGCCCTGATCCGGCTCCACGAAACGCACACCCACGCCCAGCGGACGTCCCCAGGGATCGACCGCGTTGTGCGCGACCTGCCCACTCAACGTGCAGAAGCGGAGTCCGGCCTCCTCCAGGGGGGAGGGGACCGCGAGGGCGACGCGCACCGGAGTGCCCTCCTGATGGTGATCGACCGTCTCGAGCCGCAGTCCGCCCCGCGAGAGATCCGACACCGGCAGGCGGTGGAAGGCGTGCCCGATCTGGCAGTGGGCCGTCAGCTCCACGGTCACCCGGGTGTCTCGGCGCTTCTCGGATGAAGAGGCAGTCGGCGGGTGCTTGGACAAGGGGCGCAGAACCTCGTGGTCGGACGGATCCGGGGGCGCAGTCTCTCAGGTTCCGCCGGGGAAGACAGCCATTCCTGAAGCCCGCGACCGGCCGGTCATGCTGCATGGGACATGACCGGCCGCGTTATCGCTGGCGCATCAACCGTGGGTGATGGCCTGGATGCTGGAGCGGTAGACGAAGATCCGGGCGGTGTTCGTCCGGTTGTCCACGGGCACCACGAAGAAGCCGGCCGCATCCGAGGCGTGCGCGGTGGCGTAGCCCGGCACCTGGCGGCCGTCGTGGAAGGTGATGCGGATCTTCGAGCCCTCCGGGTTGGGCTGGGGCTGGCCGGACGAGAGCATGAAGAAAACCGCCTTGGCCCGGCTGGCCGGAACGCGCTCGGGGGGCTGCCCGGGCTGGAGTTCCAGGGGAATCTCGGCGGCCAGGAGGTTCGCGTCCCGCAGCGTTCCGCGGAGCACGTGGCCCTCCACGGTGTGCAGGATGACGCGATGCTCGCCCCGGACCCAGGCTTCGCTCGGGGCGGCCGCAACCGGCGCAGGTGCCTGAGGCGCGGGTGCCGGCGGCGCGGGGGGAGCGGCGGGAGGCGGCGGCTCGAGCACCTCCGGCTCCACCAGCTCGATCTCCATCGACGGCTCGGGCAGCGACACCGACGGTGAGGGCGGCTGGACCTCACTGAGGTCGAACTCGAGGGACGGCACGGGGAGGGCGCCTCCGTCTGCTGAAGCATCGGCCTCGGTGAGCTCGATCTCCATCGAGGGCTCGGGGAGGTCGGCTTCAGGCGCGGCCTCGGTGAGCTCGATCTCCACCTCGGCGGAGTGCCCCACCTCGACCTCTTCCGGCTCGAAGGCCGGCTCCTCCAGATCGAGCTCGAATTCAGCCTCCGGAAAGTTGGCAGTCGCCTCGCCGGTGGGGGCCACGCCAACACCGGGAAGCGGGATGGAGGGGCGTTCCGTGTGGACCGGCGCATGACCCTGCGCAGGCGCACGATCCTGCGCGCCGAACCGGGTGACGATGGCGGGCGGCGTCGAGGGCGTCGCAACGCCGGTCGGCGGCTCGACCTCTCCCTCGCTCAGGTCGACCTCGAAGCCATCGTCTGCTGCCTCCGCGTCCACCGCGGACGGCGCTGCCCCTGCATCGGCGGCGGGCTCCGGCTCGACGTCCGAAAGCTCGAGCTCGAGCTCGACCTCATCCCCTGCAGCGCCGCCCTCGTCTGCAATGACGGAGGGGGCGTCCAGCGTCGCAGGAGGCGCCGCAGCCTGGCCGCCATCCGTCCGCTCTGCCGGCTCGGGCTCGGCCAGCTCGTGCTCGGAGAGCTCCAGGGTCTCACCGAAGACGCCGTGTCCGAGTGCGACCTCCTTCAGCTCAATCTCGGTCGGCTGCGCGATCACCTCGAGGACGCGGGGATCCTCGGCGAGCTCGATCTCGGCAACGGGCTCGGCCTCCGTGACGGCGACAGGTGACGCTTCCGGCTGCAGGGGCTCGAACATCTCGGCAGGGAGCTCGCCTCCGTCCGCTGGAGGTTCGGTCTGCTGCGTGGGCTCGACGTCCGGAATCGGGGAGGCGAGCGTGAGATCCCCCAGATCGAGCACCGGCACCGAACTGTCATCGTCGGCGAGCTCGGTGGCCGCCTCGGGGAACGCCTGCAACGGGGAGACATCGGCGCCACCCGCGATCGGTGCTGCTCCGGAAGGCGGTCCCCACACCGGGGCGCCATCCTGTGGAGGCGGTGCATCCGCTGCCTGGACGTCGCCGCCACCGGAAGCGGAGGACGGCAGGTCGCCGGGCACATCGGATGCCTGCTGAGGGGGGCTCGGGAGCGCGGAAGGCGCCTCGACAGACGCCGTAGGAAGCGGGCTCTGCTGCGCAGGCTCCGTGACCATCGCCCCCGCGTCGGAGGTCACCGACGGGGCGCTGAGCGTATCCGGAACCTGGGAGCCGGAGACCTCGTCGTCTGACGGCTCCACCCGGCTCGCGGCGTCGGCAGCAGGGGCATCGGAAGCGTCAGCACCTGCAGCCACCATCGGAGCATCCGGCAGCCCGAACTCGGGCGCGCCAGCGAGCCCTTCCGTCCCGGAATCGGGCTCCGATTCAAGCTCCATGGCGACATCAGAAGCCTCGAGCTGCTCGACGCCCGGAGGTGCGGAAGTGGGGGCGTCACCCGTCTCGGGCTCGGCTTCGCTCCCCGACGACATCGGCTCGGCCCCATCCGCGGGGCCGGCCGTTCCGGTCGGGGAAGACACGGGGGCCGCCCGCTCCGTTGCCGGTGATGCGTTCGCCGTCGCTTCGTTGCTGGCGACCGCAGGCTCGTCGGCTTCGGGCAGGTCCCGAGGGGCGGAACGTGCGACCTCCGCGGAAGCTGGCGGGGCCTCACTGACCGCGTCTTCGACGGTTGCAGGTGAAACGACGTTCCCGGAGTCGACGTCTTCCCCGGTCAGGGTGCCGAAGCGTACCTCCCGGTCATCGCCCCCGTGTCCGTCCTCCCGAGCGGGCGCGTCCGGGGAGGCGGAAGACCCGGGCACGACGTCGGCCGAAGGTGCGAACTGGGAATCAGCGCTGTCCGCGGACGCCGGCTGCTCCGACCCGGCGTCCGTGGGTTCCGGGAGGGGGGCCGCGACGGCGACGTCCGTCTGCTTGGGCGAAGCGGCGGAAGTGGGGGCTGCGTCAGGAGCTTCGATGGACGGAAGCAGCGCCGTGGACGCGTTGGCCCGCACCGACGGTCCGGACGCAATGACGGGAGCCGCAGGCGCCATCGGAACTTCGTCGGAAGAGCGCGGCGGCTCGGCGGTGGAACCCTCCGACGGCGCGCCGGCCGATGCGACAGACGCAGCCTCCCCACCCGCGGCAGCATCTACCTCGACAGCCCCGGTCGTGGCGGCGTCCGACGTCAGTTGCGAATGGGGCTCCGCGCCGGCCTCCATGGTGCTCGCCGGCGATGAAGCGTCCTTGAAGGAATGCGTATCCGCGACGACCGCCGCGGACGCGTCCCGCGCTCCCCCGGGCTTGGACGTGGCGCTTCCGGGGGCGGTGGAGAGCGTTCCACCGACATCTGACGGAAGGCCGAAGACGGGGGCGGGTGTCCCGCGTGGGATGACCGTGGACGGTGCGGGGGCCGGCGTGGGGCCCAGGCCACCTGCGATGCGGATCGGCCGCCGGGGCGCGGGGGCGGGGACCTGCGGGGGCGGAGGGGGCTTTGGCGCAGCCGGCGGGGCGTCGACCTCGTCCTCATCATCGATGAGGGTCACGTCGTCATCGGAGACCTCGATGATGTCCGCGTCGCTGACCTCCATCGCATCGTCCATCGCGTCAGCGGTCCCGGCCGCATCCGACGCCACAGCCCGGGCGTCAGCGGACATCGCGTCCTCGGAGGCCGCTGCCTGGAGGCTCTTCGCCAGCGCCTGATCGCCGTGGGGGACGGGCGTGGAGATGGGCGCTGACAGGGGCGCGATCTCCATGGACGGCTCCGACGCCTCTGAAACGGCCGAGGGATCGTCGAAGGCGCCCAGGTTCAGCGGAGCGCCCGGTTCTTCCGAAGAGCCGGTCGCACCGGGAACCGGTGAATTCATCCAATCGGGGGGCGCTTCGAGCCCCGGGAGATCCACCTCCCCGGCGAGATCCAGTGCACCCTCCTTGGCCCCGGGAAGGGGCGGAGAGGCGACCTCCGCGGGCGGCTGGCCGGCCGTCACCCACGGGCTGGGAGCGGCGTCGGCGCCGTCGTCCAGCCAGGCGTGGCTGGGATCGGGACGCTGTTCGTAACCGGGCCAGTGGGGGAGAGACGTCTCCGGGACCGACGGCGACTCAGCAGTCTGAGAGGACGGCGACTGCGGTGCGCTGGCCGCTGCCTCGGCGGACGAGGGCTGCTCCGGCTCAGCGGACAGCATCTGTTCGGCCCCGGCGGTCTGCAGGGGCGGTGAGGCGTCCGCACCTTCCCACCCTTCTGCTCCGGGCTCCTGGGGCCACGACGGACCGTGTCCCTCCTGCCAGCCCTCCGTGCCGGACTGCTGCGGCCATTCCTCTCCCGGCTCCTGTGGCCACTGCCCAGCGGGATCCTGCCACTCCCCGGCAGCTGGCTGCGCCCATCCGGCGTTCGGGTCCTGCCAGCCTTCGGCGGACTGCTGCGGCCACTGGGCATTGGGATCCTGCTGCCACCCCTCGGCTGCCGGCTGCCCCCACGCGGCATTCGGATCCTGCCAGCCTTCGGCTCCAGGCTGCTGCGGAAGCTGGGCGTTGGGATCCTGCTGCCACCCTTCGTGCTGCGACCACTGGGCGTTGGGATCCTGCTGCCAGCCCTCGTGCTGCTGCGGCCACTGGGCGTTGGGATCCTGCTGCCAGCCCTCGTGCTGCTGGGGCCAGCCCGCATTCGGGTCCTGCTCCCAGGCTTCGGCGTTCGCAGGCCACCCGGTGCCGGGCGCCACGTCACCCCAGGCCTGACCCGCTCCGCCCTCTCCCTGGAACTGATCGAGGTAGGCGCGCAGTTGATCAGCGTGGTTCGCCTCCTCAGGCGTCAGACCCTGCTGATGGCGCTTTTCCTCGAGGCGCGCCAATTCCTGCATCGCGGCGGAGATCTCTGACATGCGAATCCTGCCCGGCCATGCGGCGGACGGGCCCAGCTCCCTTCGAAGCGCGCAGTGTAGGGGGAGGCCACCGGGGGGGTAAACCACCGGGAAGCCTTGTTGACGGCCGGTCGGCTACCTGCTTCCGGCGGCGGACTGCACCGCGCGGTCGAGCTGGGACACCGAAATGTGGAAGTGACGCCGCAGGGAATCGGAGAAGGGCGTTCCGTTCGCGACGTCGATGATGAGCTTGCGGAGAGCGAGGCTGCTGCCGGTGTCGAGCAGGTGGCGCACTGCCAGCGCGGAGACTGCGTAGGACAGGGCGGGATCCCGCGTGCCGATCAACGCCCCGGAGGCCAGGCTCTCCAGGGAGGGGATCGAGCCATCGAGCGCCGCGCCCCTCAAACGCACCCGGGTGCCATGAGGCGGATGACGCGAGCCCAGGAAGCGCCACTCCACGTACTCGGCCAGGCCCTCGTTGAACCAGATGGGGACCGCGCGCGCGTTGCCTCCGGCGAGCTCGTCGACCACGGCGTGGACGTATTCGTGCGTGAGGGTGGCATGGGTCTGCCGGGTGAGCTCCGCGGCATCGTTCAAGCGGATGGCGCTCATGGAGTAGAGGCCGGCCACCCTCGTGGCGGCCACAGCGCCCATGTGGGCGGCAAACTCCTCGCGCGAGTAGAGGATGACGTCGATGGGCTTCTCGCAGGCGAAGCCCAGCACCCGGCGCGTGAAGGCTGCGGAGGCGTCCAGCGCGTTGATCACCCGCGTCTGGTAGGTGGCACGTTCTCCGAAGTCCCGCCCGTTGTCGAAGTAGCGGATGGAGAAGTTGCGATGCGCGCGGCTGCGCATGCCGGCCACCGTTCCGGACTCGCCCCGCGCCGGCGTTCCGCCACGGCCCCCGCCTCCCGATACGGCACCGGCCGGCACGGTCCGGCTGTCCGGCTGCGCCCGCTCACGCGCCTTCTTCTCCTCGGCCTGGGCCGCGGCGATGGCGGCCTCGGCTTTTGCCAGTGCCGCGCGGGCCTTCTGAATCGAGGGACGTGCGCGACGATGCTCGGGCGCGCTCGAGGGAATGCCGGAGAGGATATCCAGGGCGAGCTGCGGTTCCTGATCGTGGAGCAACGCCTCACCCAGCGCCAGGGTGATCCCGGCGTGATCCGGATAGCGATCATGGGCGTCCTGCAGCGTGCTGAGGGCGAACCCCAGCTGCTGGCTCCGGGTCGCACCCTGTGCTTGGCACAGCGCGGACTCCGGGGACGGAGCGAACCGGGCGCCGGTCTCGGCCAGGGACGAAGCCAGCACCGGGTCCGACGCCAGCAGCGAGGCGCAGCCCTTCACCAACGCCGTGGCGATCTCTGCCCGCTCCGACTCGGGGTATCCGCCCGGCTTCGCGCTGGCGAAAGCGAGGTAGAGCTCGGCCCAGTCCTTCTTGCCGGCCAGCTCCGTGGCCTGGGTGGAAGGAGGGGAGGCGGCGAGCAGCAGCGTCAGGGGGAGGGAAAGCACCCCGGCACCTTAGTCCAGCCAGCCTGCCCGTGGGCCTTCGGCTCAGGGCGAGGTCTGACCCGCGACGCTCGGGGCCTCGCCGTCCGCGGCCGCCGACGGAGCTTCCGCAGACGGGCTCGGCGAAGCCTCCCCCTCATGGCCTTCCTGCCCGGTGGTGTCTGGCTGGGGCAGCTCCAGGGGCGGGACGATGATCGCGCTCACCCAGTTGTCGGAGGGCGCGGCGACCGAGGTGATCTCGAAACGCTCCAGGCCCTCCACCGGCTCACGCAGGCGGGAGATGGTGAACGACCCGTTGGGCCGGCCTCCGAACTTCACCCTGCCCGCATCCCACTCGAGCTCGATGGGGCCCAAGCCCACCTCGGGGGTGAACGCCCGGGCCACGGTCACCATGGCCACCCGCGAACGATGCGCCTCCGAAAGCAGGCCGCGCGCCTCGTTGAGCCGCCAGCGCATGGTGTCGCGCTCGAGGACGAACTCCGGAAGCTGCTCGCGCAGCTGCTCGCGCTCCGCCTCCAGTGCGCGAAGCCGATCGCGCGAATCGCCGTTCCAGGGGAAGACCATGCCCAGGGGACGTTCACGCGCCGGACCCGGTGGTGTCTCCGGACGCACGACGGCCAGCTGTACCTCCACGGCGTCGCGGTCCACGTTGAAGACCTGCACCTGAAGCCCCGGCTGGGCGCTGCCGAGCTCGAGCAGCTGCCGGGTGAAGTCCGGGAGGGGGGCGCGACCGGTCACCACAATCGCGTCGGCACGTCCGGCGAGCACGCGGACGCCCGGAAGCGTCGCGAAGGCGGCCTCGATGGTCTCGATGGTGGGGGCGAAGAGGGCCTGACTGAACCGGGCCTCCTCGATCTGCAGGGCGCGGACCTCCTCGACGAGCGCCTCTTCACGCGCGAGGTCGGCCTTGAGGGCGTCGACCTGCTCCTGCACGTGGGCGATGCGACGATCGAGATCCTCTCCCTGCTTGCAGCCGACGAGGGAGAGCGCGGCGACCAGGGCGAGGACACCCGGTTGCGGAGAGCTGCGGAAGAGGGGACGCAGAGACATGGCGGCACAAGGCTCTACCGCTCCGGGCGTCACAACGCCAGCGACGCCGGAGCGGGCGGACGTTGGCGACTCAGCGCTTCTTCTTCGGAGCCTTGCGGCGGGCCGCCGCCTGCTCCAAACGGCGCCTCTCCGCTGATGCCTGGATGCCTGCTCTTCGATCAGGCGCCTGCACCTCCTGCTGCATCCGGCGCAGGTTCTCCAGACGCGCGGGATCCAGGGTTCCGGCTTCGATGGCCGCTCGCACCGCGCAGCCGGGCTCATCCAGATGACGGCAGTCGCTGAAGCGGCAGCCCGCGGCGAGCTCGAAGATGTCGTCGAAGGTCTTCTCGAGCGCCTCCTCGCGACCCCACGGCTGCACCTCCCGAAGCCCCGGCGTGTCGAGGAGGACCCCACCTCCTCTGACCGGGATGAGCTCGCGGCGGGTGGTGGTGTGGCGGCCGGTCCCATCGAAGGCCCGTACATCCCCCACGGCCTGCACCTCCTCGCCGATGAGTCGGTTGATGAGGGTGGATTTGCCCACGCCCGATGAGCCCAGCAGCGCGAGGGTGGTGCCTTCGTGCAGCAGCGCGTGCAACGGCTCGAGTCCTTCACCCCGGACCGCACACGCCCGTTGCACGGTGACCTCCGGCAGTGCGGCGCGGACCTCGGCTTCGAGGGCGTCGGGATCGAGGCAGAGGTCCTCCTTGTTGAGGACCACCACCGGTCGGGCGCCTCCCTCGTCCGCGAGGGCCACGAAGCGCTCCAGCCGCCGGACCGAGAAGTCCTGATCGAGCCCCATCACCAGCAGGGCCACGTCGACGTTGGCGGCGAGGACCTGGGGCTCGGCCCGCTTGCCCGCGGCGCGTCGGATGAAGGCGGAGCGGCGGGGGAGGACGGCCCGGATGAGCCCACGGGACGGCTCCTCCAGCGGCTCGAGGGCCACCCAGTCTCCGACCGCGGGCAGCTCGGTGCGATCGACCGCGCGGTGGCGCATCCGCCCCGGCAGATCGGCCTGCCACTCACCCTGCTCGGTGATGACGCGGCAGAAGAGCCCGTACTCGGTGATCACCCGTGCGGGGATGGCGCCGGGGATCGCCAACGCTTCGAGCGCGCGCGCGAAATGCGCGTCGTAGCCCAGGGGCGCCAGCGGCACGTGCGGGGGCGCGTTCAGGCGTCCTCCTCCATCCAGGCTCTCAGCTCGGGGACCACGGTGGTGTTCCAGCTTCGGCTCGCGCGGACGGTGAGAAAGGTGCGGATGCAACCATCCACCAGCGCGCCCAGCTCGTCGGCCAGGTGCAGACGCTCCTGCTCCCGATCGTCCTCCTCTTCCGTCATGAGCTCCGGCAGCTTCGCGCTCTTCACGTCGAGGTGCTCGGCATCCAGCGACACCTCGAAGCTGCGCTCTCCGACGGTGAAGGTCAGCCGCGCGGTGTGGACCAGCAGGCCCGAGGCGAGCGCGCGTTTCACCTGCGCCGAGTAGGGGGCCAGGGCACCCTTGGCGCTCAGCTCGGTGATCTCCCCCAGCGCCCCCCGGAGGGTGATGCGCCCGGCGTAGTTCACGTGGACCGGCGTGTCCTGGTGGGTGAAGAGCGGATCGGTCGACTCCGAACGCCACAACATCCAGGTCAGCAGCTCGCGGCCCAGATACGTCCGACCCCGCAGGAGCTCGGCGCGCGCGTCATCCGCTTCGACCGCCGCGGCATCCTGTTCGGCCTCGAGGAGCTCCCCGTCGACGCCGACCTCTCCACGGAGGAAGGCGGCCTCGCTGCTCGCAGACTTACGCCGCATGGGTGGCCTCCTCCGCGCCAGCGGCGCCGCCGATCAGTTCCGGCGTGGGGCCCAGCGCGTCCTCGGCGATTCCCGCCTCCAGTGCGAGGGCGGCCGGGACCCGGGGCTCGAGGCTCAGCTCGTAGAGACTCTCGATGGCCAGGGCCACCTCCTCGACGGCACGGCGGTTCGAGCTCCAGATGGAGAGCTCGTGCGTCTTGAGGTTCCAGCTCACCTCGTGGATGCGCACCGAGGGCTCCACGCGCTTGCGGAGCATGTCGCGCAGTTCCGTCTTGGCCCGCGACTTTTCGCCACGCGTGGGCGGACGATCGTTTTCGGCCTCGAAGGCCTCGAGCCACTTCTTGAGCTCGGCCTGCAGCTGCGACGAGGGGACCTTGAGGGTGTCCACGCGGTAGGCGAAGAGGGCGTGATCCCCGCGGAAGACGCTCCCGGACGCGAACTCGACGCCGTCTTCGGCTTCGAGCTCCACGAAGCCCGCCGCGCGCTCCTCGTCACCGGTGCGATCGAGGGGCTCGAAGGCCCGGGCCCGCAGGGCGCGTCCGAGGCTTCTCGGGAGGTCGGAAGGAAGCTCCTTCGCGCCCGGGCGGACGCGGAAGCGGGAGAATGTGACGGCACCGCGGGTCAGAGGCATGGGACGGCGGAGGATGCGCGGGGTGCGCGCCCGAGGCAAGCCGCACGTGCCCGCCCGGACCTCAACCCAGCGCGACCTGCAGGTTGTGGGCGCGAAGACGCGCGAGCACCTCCTCGACGTGGGCCGGACCCCGCGTCTCGAGGGTGACGTCGACGACCGTCTCCCCGAGGCCCAGCCGGACGGCCGCGCGGTTGTGGTAGACCTCCATCACGTTGCCTCCCGCCTCGGCGATGAGGGTGATGAGGCCCGCCAGCGCACCCGGCCGGTCCTTGAGGGTGAGGCTCAGCTTCACCAGCCGCCCGTTCTTGACCAGGCCGCGCTCGATGATCCGGCTGAGCAGGTTGACGTCGATGTTGCCGCCACCGAGCACCACGCCCACCTTGCGGCCCCGCGTCTGGGGGAGCTTGCCGTGGAGCAGGGCGGCCAGACCGACCGCTCCTGCCCCTTCGACCACGGTCTTCTCGCGTTCGAGGCAGGCGAGGATGGTCGCCGCGATCTCCTCCTCGTCCACGGTCACCACGTCGTCGACGTAGCGCTGGACCATCTCGAAGGTCATCTTGCCCGGCCGGCGCACGGCGATGCCGTCGGCGATGGTGCTGCCGGCGGGGACCTCCTCGATCCGGCCCACGTCGAGGGCGTGCCTCATCGCGGGGATGGCGGCGGTCTGCACGCCATAGACCTTCACCCGGGGGTTGGTCTCCTTGATCGCACAGGCCGCACCGGCGATCAGCCCGCCACCTCCGATGGGGATCACCACCATCTCGAGGTGGGGGTACTGCTCGATGAGTTCGAGGCCCAGCGTCCCCTGGCCGGCGATGATCGCGGGGTCGTCGAAGGGATGGACGAAGACGCGCTGTTCAGCCGCTTCGAGCCGGTGTGCTTCCCGCTTGGCCTCGTCGAAGTCGCTGCCGTGCAGGATGACCTCGGCGCCGTGGCGGCGGGTGCGCGTCACCTTCACCAAGGGGGTGCGCTCGGGCATCACGATCTTCGCCGAGATGCCCAGCCGGCCCGAATGGTAGGCCACGCCCTGTGCGTGGTTGCCGGCGGACGCGGTGATCACCCCCCGCGCGCGCGCCTCCGCATCCAGGGAGAGCAGCTTGTTGAGGGCGCCCCGCTCCTTGAAGGAGCCCGTCCGCTGCAGGTTCTCGAGCTTGAGGTGCAGGGCCCCACATCCCAGCTCCGGGAAATGCTCCGTGCGGGGGAAAGGGGTCCGATAAACGTACTCTGCAATGCGCGGTTGGGCGGCTTCGATCTCGCCGAGGGTCACCATGCGCGTGGTCTAACGCGCCCGCCCCCCTGCTGTCTAAGTCCTCCGGTGGGGGCTCCTCCGGGAGTCCTAGAACTGCCAGTCGCTGAGCAGCTGCTGGAACGAGGCGAGCTCCTCCTTGCGCTTGAGGCCGTTGCCGTCGAGGAGCTCGGTCACCCGGTCGCCCATGATGGCGAGGCGCTTCACCAGCACCTGCGCGAGGTTGTGAACCACCTTGAGGGCCGGAACGTTGTCCTCCGCCAGCAGCCGGTGGAACCGCCCACAGGGGATGCGCAGCAGCGAGAGGTCGGTGACCGCGTGGACCGAGGCGCTGCGGACCGCGTCATTGAGCAGGCTCATCTCGCCGATGGAGGCCCCCCGTGAGAGGCGGGCGAGCTTGCGCTGCTTCCCGGAGGGGTCCTTCTTGAGCACATCCACCTCTCCCTCGAGGAGGATGAAGAGGCTGTCACCGGGGTCCCCCTCTTCGAAGAGCGTGGCCCCCCGCGTGATGGACCGCCGATCGGAGATGCCGAAGAGCACCGCGGCCTCGTCCTCGCTGAGGGTGGCGAAGAGGGGCGTCTGGAGGACCTGCTGGAAGAGAGGTGGGGGTGTGGACATGGGACTTCCGGGATCCGGCGTTCAGGGGGTCAGATGCCGCGCAGGACGGTGGCCTTGCCCACCCTGCCGATGGCCAGGATGTAGGCGGCGACGCGGAGGGGCACGCGGCGGGAGCGGGAGATCTGAGCGACCCGCTCGTAGGCCTCGCGCATCACCTTCTCCAGCTCGGCGTTGACCCGCTCCTCGTCCCAGCTCATGTGCTGGAGGTTCTGGACCCACTCGAAGTAGCTGACGGTGACCCCGCCCGCGTTGGTGAGGATGTCGGGCACCACGAGGATGCCGCGGCGCTCGAAGATCTCGTCGGCTTCGGGGGTCGTGGGGGCGTTGGCGGCCTCCAGGACGACCTTGGCCCGGACCTCTGCGGCGATGGTGCGGTCCAGCGCGCCGCCCAGCGCGGCCGGCAGCAGGATGTCGCATTCGGCGGTGAGCACCTCCTCGCCGCTGCAGGGGACGCCCCCGTTGAAGCCCTTCACGCTCCCGGTGCGCTTGACGTGCTCGCCGAGCGCCGCAATGTCCAGACCGTCCGCGTTGCGGACCGCGCCGTGGGCGTCACTCACCGCGATGATGCTGGCGCCGTCTTCGGCGAGCAGACGCGCCGCGTGGCTTCCCACGTTTCCGAAGCCCTGGAGGGCGATACGGGCGCCGGAGAGCGGGATGCCCACGTCACGGGCGACCTCGCGCGCGATGAAGAGGGCGCCCCGTCCGGTGGCGGCTTCCCGTCCCCGGCTTCCGTACAGATCGAGCGGCTTGCCGGTCACCACGGCCGGAGCGTGCCCGTGGTACTTCGAGTACTGGTCCATCACCCACGCCATCACCTGGGGGTTGGTGTTGACGTCGGGCGCGGGGATGTCTCGGGTGGGCCCGATGACGTCCTGAACCTGGTCCACGAACTTCCGTGTCAGCCGCTCGAGCTCCTTGAAGGAGAGCTGGCTGGGATCGCAGGTGATGCCTCCCTTGGCACCGCCGAAGGGGAGGTTCACCACGGCGCTCTTCCAGGTCATCAGGCTGGCGAGGCCCTGGAGCTCGTCGTGATCAACCTGCGGGTGGAAGCGAAGGCCCCCTTTGAGGGGGCCCCGGCTGTTGTCGTGCTGGATGCGGTGGCCGCTGAAGGTGCGGATCTCACCCGAGTCCAGCTCGATGGAGACCTGGACCTTCACTTCCCGCAGGGGCGTGGAGAGCAGGGTCTCGATCCGCTCACCCACGTCCATGGTGCGGGCGGCGCGGCGGAAGTAGTAGTCGGTGGCGTCGGCTGCGCTCACGGTTCGTCGTGCTCCTCAGGGACGGCTCGGTGGCGATGCGGCGCCGACCTTAACAGATGGTCTCGGGCCACAAGGAGGATCCGCCGGGACGTTCCCTGACAGCACCCCCGTGAGCTTCAGCG
>DATGQN010000129.1:0-7075 GCA_035304185.1 Myxococcaceae bacterium | reverse complement strand
CCCGCATCATCAACGACCGCTTGGCCTTGGGGGCGACGACGCGGGTGCGAAACGGCGTCGTCGCGTCGAACGTGCTCGGGATGCGTGCGTTCGTGTCGGATGACGCCGGCGGCACGCCGACCAGCTTCATTGCGCTCGGGGGCCAGGTCCTGCACGAGCTTCCGGGAGTTGAACTCCAGGCGTTCAACATCCTCGGGATGGCTGCCGGGGCCACCTTGGACCCGAAGACGCAGCAACGTCGCGCGGTGTGGTTCGACGGCCAGAGCGTGAAGGAGCTCGGGACGCTGGGGGGCGTCTCGAGCGAGGCGCTGGCACTCTCCGACTCGGGGTGGATCGCCGGGTGGGCTGAAGACGGGAAGGGCGCGCGGCGCGCCTTCATCTCCCGGGACGGTGGCCTGGAACGCCTCACACTTCCTCCGCACCTCGAGAGCGAGGCGAACAGCATCGGAGACCGGTGGTTGGCAGGGACGCTGGTGACGGAGAAGGGCCGACAAGGCTTCCTCTACGATCTCGAGGACGGAGAGGTACACCTCGCACCGCTGCCCGAGGAGGGCGCCTCCATCACCTTCAGTGCCGCCAACGACTGGGGCCGCGCGGTGGGGACGCTGATCACCCACAACAAGGAGGTCATCCCCATCGTGTTCTCGGCGGAAGACGGTTTGGTTCGTTTGGACGAGATCGCCGAGCTCCCCGCGGGCTTCGTGCCGAAGTCGGTGGAAGGAACGGCCGACGACGGCACGGTCTACGTTTCTGGCGCGCTCCATGGTGAGACGGCGCATTTCCGCTTCGCCCCCTGAGACGGGGTCTTCATGGACCGGCTTGAGCGCCGAGCTCACCGTGATCAAGCACGGCTGAGCGAGGCTTGGGGCGCTCCGTGCAACTGGGCGTGGCCGACCCTGATCGACCGCGCGCATTCTCTGGTGGCGCGTGCCCTGCCTTGCTGAACCGGGTGCATCGTTCCCGGTTCGAAAGACTGTCAATGACTCGGACTGGGGGAGTTTCGATGCGACGTGTGCTTTCGAGCGGTTTCCTGATGACGTGCCTTCTGCCGCTCTGACGGACTTCAATGCCACCCTCCTGATGAAGGGCGGAGAGGCGCCGCGCGAACCCGAGATCGTCTCACTGGAGGTCGCCGAAGACGTCTGCCGCCCGAGCGGGAGGGAGCCGGTCTTCGGCAGGTGGGCCGCCTCTCCCATTTCACCAAGAAGGAAGGACACGCATGCTGAACGCGAAGAATCACCACTGGACGTGTCGGTCATTGTTGCTGGCCTCGGCGCTGGGCGCGCTCTCCGCGTGTCATGCGCCGATTGCGGTCAGGCTCGACACCTCGTCCGAAGTCGGCTGTGCAGGTAGCCCGGTCGAGGTCAGCTGGGTCGGAGACGGCAACGCGAACTACACGCTCATCCACGCCAACGGCCGGCGTGAGCGCGTGAAGTATCAGGACAGCCGGACGATCAAGGCCGAAGACGTTCCGCGTACCAGGCTGACCGCAACCCGGATGATGAGCCCCAGCTTCTCGAGCGGCTTCGACTTCGAGCTGGTGGAGGGCGAAGCGACCATCCCGGTCCAGGTGAATACGAGCTGCGAATCGCTCAACGCCTTCGAGGGTCTCGAAGGCATCTTTGCGAGGCTCGAGCAGCAGGGCGACCCACAGTTCGTGGTGAAGAAGGTCCGCCTCCTGGACAACCGGGATGTGATCAGCGTGGAGCATGCCACGCTCCGCGCCGACATGCCCGAGGGACAGATCCTGACCACGTCCTTCGAAGGGACGCCCGCGAACGGCACGTGGCGCTTCTCCTCACCGCTGCGTTCCGCTGAGGCGTGTGAGCCCGAGGACCCCTCCCGCGTGCGCCCGCCCTCCGGGTTAAACGCAGAGTTCACCGTCACCTGCGGAGGCTGAGCGAGGTTTGGGGCGCTTCACGCAGCCGAACGCCGCCAGCGATGATCGACCGCGCGCACGCTGCGGCGGCGCGTGTCAGGTCCAACGTGGCGGGGTCTCAAATCGGGCTCGAGACTTCGCCCTGCGCAACGCGCTGACGCGACCTTACGTCCGCGGGCGTTAAGACTCCCGTCGGTCGCTCCGTGTGAGATCCGACGGAGCTGCAGACGCGACGACGCCCCTGCTGGAGAGAGTCGCGGACGGCGTGCCACCCTTCGTGGCTCCCATGGACGTCAGCTCTTTCCCAGAACAGCTGCGCGTCACGCGCACCACCGTCCCCTTCCGTGAGGAGGGGGCTCCTTCCAGGGCCTATCTCCTGAAGCTGGAGGGAGACACCTCGGCAGTCTTCCCGCTGCCGAAGGACGGCGTGATCCTCATCGGCCGTTCGGAGGAGGCGGATCTCGCCGTCGCGGATCCCGAGGTCTCACGCCGACACGCGCGACTGGTCATCGCCGATGGGAACGTCTCCCTCGTCGATCTCGACAGCCACAACGGGACCCGCGTCAACGGCGCGCACCTCGAGGATGGCAGCTGTGCGCTCCAGAGTGGGGATGCACTCACGATCGGCACCGCGACGCTCGTCCTTCATGCGGCGCGGGTCGCGCCGGCGGTCGCTCCGCTCCTCGGACCGGAGGCGCTCCGTCAGAGGATCGAGGAGGAGCTGGATCGTGCGCGACAATCCGTACGGGCGCTCGCGATCGCTGTCCTCACGGCGCCCGAGCGTCAGACGCGCTGGGACCTCTGTCTGGGCCGGCTTCGCGCGCAGCTGCGGCTTTCGGACGCGGTGGGCCGGATGGGATCGGAGCTCATCGTCGTGATGCCCGAGCGGGGCCCGGCGGATGCCGCGGCCGAGCTGACCGGGTGGCTCGAAGATCTCTCCGACGAGATCCCCTCTGCTACTGCGGCGCTCGCGAGTTGGCCGGATGATGGCGATGACGGGGCATCCCTGCTGGCGCTGGCGCGCAAGGCGGCCGCATCGCAGCTGCACGGATCCGGAGGGATTGGGCGCGCAGAGCAGGCACTCAGCCGCTTCGAACTCGGAGGCCGCAGCATCCTGCTGGCGGAGCCGGCCATGCTCGCGATCTACGAGCTGCTTCGTCGTCTTGCCGCGAGCCAGCTTCCCGTCCTCATCACGGGTGAGACGGGCGTCGGCAAGGAGCATGCGGCCTTCGCGGTTCATCATTGGAGCCGGCGTGCGGACGGCCCCTTCATCACCGTGAACTGTGCTGCGCTTCCGGAGAGCCTGCTCGAGAGCGAGCTCTTCGGGCACGAGCGGGGGGCGTTCACCGGTGCCACCCACACACGCATCGGCCTCTTTGAGGCCGCCGATGGAGGCACCGTGTTCCTCGACGAGGTGGGGGAACTCTCCCTCACTGCGCAGGCGCGCTTGTTGCGCATCCTGGAGGTCAAGAAGCTCTGCCGGGTCGGCTCGACGGTGGAACGTGAAGTCGATCTCCGCGTCGTGGGCGCCACCCATCGGAGACTCGAGGAGGAGGTGAGGGCGGGCCGTTTCCGCGAGGACCTCTTCTATCGCCTGAGTGGCGCGACCGTTGCCCTGCTGCCGCTGAGGGATCGACGGCGTGAGCTGCCCTTCCTCGCGAGAGACTTTCTCGACGACGCGCGGCGACGCGCGCAACTGTCACCCCTCTCCATCTCCGCGGAGGCGATGCAGGCCCTCCACGCGCACGAATGGCCGGGCAACATCCGGGAGCTGCGCAACGCGATGGAGTACGCGGCCGCCGTCGCCGGGCCCCTCGGCCCGCTCAAGTGTGCGCATCTGCCGGCGGGCCTGTTTCAGGCGACGACCGCGGGAACCACCGTCACCGGCTTCGAGTCGAACGATCCGGACGGAAGCGTCGATGCGGCCCCCACCTTCCGCTCGCTGGCCGAGGAGCTCCGAGAGCTCGAGCGACGCCGGATGACCGAGGCGCTTGCGGCAACCGGCGGCGTGCAGACCCGGGCGGCGGCGCTCATCGGAATGCCGCTGCGGACCTTCGTCCTCAAAGTGAAGCAGTACCAGCTCAATCCGGCACGGCCGGGGAGGGTTCGCCCCGGATGAGCGAGGTGTGGACGCCACCCGCCCGGGTGGAGGAGTACCGCCTGGAGCGGCTGTTGGGGGCGGGGAGCATGGGGCGCGTCTACCTCGCGCACGACACCCTTTTGGATCGGCGCGTGGCGGTGAAGTTCATGCCCACCCGTGATGTCGCGCCGGCCGAGCGCACACGCTTCTTCGCCGAGGCACGTGCAGTCGCCCGACTCCAGCACCCCAACGTGGTTGCGGTGTACCGGGTCGGCGAGCTGCGGGGACTGCCCTATCTGGTCACCGAGCTGCTCGAAGGACAGAGCCTCGCCGCGCTTCCCCTTCCGCTTCCCAGGGCACGTGCTTCGGAGATCGGAAGGGGCCTGGCCAGAGGCCTCGCGGCAGCGCACGAGCGGGGCGTGGTTCACCGGGACCTCAAACCGCTCAACGTCTTTCTCACCCGCGACGGTGGGGTGAAGCTCCTCGATTTCGGATTGGCGCTGCGGATGGATCTCCCGTTCTTCGGGGACGATAGCGCGCGCCCCGCTCCGGGCCGCGCGCAGACGGATCGCGATCGTGGAGCGCATCGCCTCTACATGGCCCCGGAGCTCCGGCGGGGAGGGGAGGCTCCACCCGATTGGGTGGGCACCCCGCTCTACATGGCCCCTGAGCTGTGGCGCGGAGAGGAGGCCACGCCCCGCTCCGATGTCTATGCTCTGGGCGCGGTCCTGCACGAGCTGCTCACCGGACGGCCTCCCTTCGAGGCCCGGGATGTCGGGACGCTCCAGGCTCGATGCGAAGCCGGCTGGGACGCGGAGGAAGCGGGACGTCTGAAGGCGGCGCTCGGCTCCTCAGGGGCCTCTCTCTTCGCGCTGGTCAGCCGCTGTCTTGGGCACGATCCGCGAACGCGCTTCGCCGATGCGACGGAGGTCTGCGCGGCCATCGAGGCCTACTAGTCGGCGAGGTCGACCAGGCCGTGACTGAAGGCGACCTTCCCCCGCTCCTTGGTGGAGGTCTTGAGCCACACCCGTGATCCTTCCTTCCAGAGCTCGGTGACCAGGGTCTCTCCCGGGAAGACAACGTCCGAGAAGCGCCCGCTCAGCGAGCGCACCCGGGTGGGGTCGCCGCCGGCCATGGCGTTGACCACGTGGCGGCCGGCGAAGCCGAAGGTGCACAGACCGTGGAGGATGGGGCGCGGGAAGCCCGCATGTGCGGCGAAGGCGGGGTCGGCGTGCAGGGGGTTCCAGTCGCCGCAGAGGCGGAAGAGCAGCGCCTGGTTGGGCAGGGTCGCCTCCTCGACGACGGCGTCGGCGGGGCGGTCGGGTGGAGCGGGAGGCTCGGCGACCTGGGCCTTCTCGCCGGCAAAGCCACCGGCACCTCGCACCAGCGTGCTCACCTCGTTGCGCAGGAGCGCCTTCCCGCTCTGTGCATCGTGCGAGACGAACTCGTAGACCACGACCGCGTGACGACCACGATCCTGAACGTCGAGCACCCGGGCGCGGTGCTCGAGGGTGGCGGACGCGGGAAGCGGCGCGAGGATCTCGGTGCGCTGCTCGCCATGAAGCACGCTCGCCAGCGGCGCCTTCATGCCGGGGATCTCGACGCCGTCGGCCAGCATCTTCATGAAGCTTCCCACCGCGGGCATGGCGCCGAAGGTGGGGAGCACCCGCATCCCGTCTTCGCTTCCCTCGTAGACCAGGGACAGCTCCCCGGCATGGAGGGGATCCTTCGCCGCACCCACCGCGAGGGCGTAGAGCGCCACGTCGCGGTGATCGTAGTGGGTGGTCGTGGTGGGCAGCGCCGCCCCGAAAGCGAGATCGGCGTCGATGAGGTCGTTGCGGCCCCGGCTCCCCTGCTTGGCTTCGCTCATGGCCAGGTCCCATAGCACCGGAGCCGAGGACCGATGAAGGGGACGCCAAGGCTGACGATCTGACGCTGTCCGGTCGCGGGTCCCCGGGTCCTGTGCGCCAGGAAGCGATCGATCCGCGCTTCTCGGTTCCCCTGGGCGTTGCGCTGCCCTAGAGTCGGTGGTCAGCAACAGGTCGCCGACTGGGGCGTCGTCTAATGGCAGGACGTCAGACTTTGAATCTGATTATCAAGGTTCGAATCCTTGCGCCCCAAAGCCTCCTACTGTCCGGGCACCTCGCCCGTCCCTGCGCCTGGACTTGACGCTTTACGCGTTCAGGGCGGTGCGCCAGACTCGAATCATCAGGGGGCCAGAAGATGTCGATTGACAGTTTGCAGCTCGTCACCGTCGGGGAAGCCGCCCCGGCGATGCTCAAGGAGCTCGAGGCGCCGCTGGCGCTCCACCTCCAGCTCAAGGCGCTGCCGAGCAAGATCTCGCTCGATACGCCGAATTACGCGTTCAACAAGGATCGCAAGCAGTACCACTCGAACGCGATCCTCCGGCGTCTGTCGGCTCTGGCGACCCCCACCGGCGGGGTGCTGGGCCTCACCGATGTCGACCTCTTCATCCCCGACACCGAGCACGTCTTCGGTGAGGCGGATCGCGAAGCCCGGGCCGCGGTGGTTTCCATCCACCGGCTGCGGTTGGGGGTCTCCCTCGACATCCTGCGGCAGCGGCTCCAGCGCGAGGTCCTTCACCAGGCCGGCCACCTCGTCGGCCTCTCGGTCTGCGAGGACGCCCGCTGCGTGATGTCGGTCTCCACCGATCCGGCTGAGCTCGACAAGAAGCACGCCGGGTATTGCAACCTCTGCAAGAACGAGCTGGCGCGTCTGCGCTGAGCGTAGGACCCCGGAGATCCTGATGGTTCGCGGACGTGGACGGGCTTTGCGGACCGGGCTCTGGGCCGGGCTGATGCTGTCGGCACTCGCGTTGAGCGGGTGCGAGCTGTGCACCGACCTCAACTGTGACGGCGGCGGCGGCAGCGCCGGCGACCTCCAGTTCCAGCGCGGCCTGGTCTTCGTGAACGCCGGGGGCAACCTGGGCGCGGCGGATCAGAGCGACTGGGCCACCCTGGGAACCTTCACCAGTGGTGGCGGCGTCCGGCACCCGAGCGTCAGCCCGGACGGTGACACCCTGGCCTTCGCCTCGACCGACGGCAGCACCCTCTTCTCGGTGCCCTCGGTGGGGGGCGCCCTGACCACCATCGTCT
>DATGQN010000128.1:0-13006 GCA_035304185.1 Myxococcaceae bacterium | reverse complement strand
GCGCCGTACCATTTCGGGGCCGTCGGGTCCTGGGCGAGTTGCTGGAAGATGTCGGCGGCTTCCTCGTACCGGCCTTCGTAATACATGTAATTGAAAGCAATCTGGAAGAGCAGCTTCCGGTTCCCAGGGAATCGTTGCAAGCCCTTGCGCAGGAGCTTCTCGGCTTCCGGAAGGTTTGCGATCTGCCCATCCGCGGTCTGCACGGGGAGGGTGAGCGCGGCGAAGCGATAGGCATATTCGAAGTCGGGATCGAGGTCGGTCACCAGGTCCGCGTAAGGGTAGACCTTCCGAAGTTCTTCGGCCGTGGTCGCAGCACCCACGCGGTTGATCGTCAGCAACCAGTAGTAATCCGCGATGAGGTGCTGCTGTCCCGCGAAGATGCCGCGCAGGACTGCGGGGCGGGGCAGGGCGAGCGTTTCCTGCTGTATCGACCGGCTCGGGGAGCGCGCGCTCAATCCCAGAAGCAGGAGAGCTGAGGCGAGGACGAAGACGGGCCGCATGCGCGAAATCAAGGAGCTTCAAACAACAAGAAGGGGTGCCCCGGAATCGGGACACCCCATCGAATGCTGCTACGCCATCAGACGTAAATCAATCGTTCTCGTCGCAGGTGACGTCGTTGAAGACGTTGAACGGCTCGCCGCCGGAGAACTCGTAGGCCGCGTTGTTGACCTCGTCACCACCGCAGCCGTTCGTCGCGGCGATGGGGAGGGCCGAAGAGGTCACAACCCAGGTGTCAGCCGCCGGGTCGTTGTCGGCGTTGCCGATGGCGGTGGCGGTGAAGTCACACTCCGGGCAGTCCTCCTCGGTGGGCAGCACGCCGATGTCGGAAGCAGGCGCGCGGGTATCGGAGGGGATCGTCGGGAAGCGGCTCTCGTCCTGGCCGAGGCAGCCGGTCTCGAGGTCGGCGCGACGGTTGGCAGGCGCGGTGACCTGGGTGCAACCGGCGATCTGACCGTAGCTGTAGCGGTTACCGGCCTCCGGCTCGAAGCCGACGGTGCGGAAGTTGTTCAGGTAGCGGTCCTTCTCACCGAAGTACGCCTTCTGCGCGGTGTAGAGGGCCTTCAGGTTGGTCTTCGCCTCGCTCTGCTTGGAGCGGGCCTGGAAGCGCATGAAGTTGGGGATGGCGATGGCCGAGAGGATGCCGATGATCGCGACCACGATCATGACTTCGATGAGCGTGAAGCCGCGCATCTTCTTCTTCGAGACGAGGGACATTGAGACTCCTGTTGGGGGATGACGCGGGAGAGAGAGTGTCTCCGCGCCAACGGTCTAAGCAACGACGGTGCCAACCCTGATCTGCCACTTTGGACCCAGAAAACGCCGGATTGCGGGCGTTCGTGTCGGCTCGGGGTGACAAGAATTGTCGATCGGTGACGATCTTCGACCCTCCACCGACCAAAGGTGACCACGGAGGGCTTGGCTCCCTGCGTCGAAGGCCTTAGCGGCGGGGGGGGCTCCCACAACCCGGACGACCTCCGGGGGCGAGGTCACCTCGGACGCAACGGATTCGTTCCTAGGGAAGGATCCATAAGGCGTCTATCGTCCGCGGCAGTGATGGTGGACCCTCTTCATGTCTTCGTGGCCGTCTGGTTGGCGCTCCTCGGCCTGGTGATCGGCAGCTTCCTCAATGTCGTCATCGGCCGGCTCCCCGCGGGTGAATCCATCGTTCGTCCGCGCAGCCGGTGCCCGAAGTGCGGACACCAGTTGAGCTGGTACGAGAACATCCCGGTGTTCTCCTGGCTGGCGCTGCGTGCGAAGTGCCGCAGCTGCAAGGCGCCCATCTCCGTGCGCTATCCGGCCGTCGAGCTCCTCACCGCCGTCCTCTTCCTCCTCATGCTCTGGCGCTTCGGGTGGACCTGGGAGCTGGCGATGGGGCTGATGCTGGTGGTGATCGTGGTGCCGCTGGCGCTCATCGATGCCGAGCACTGGATCCTCCCCGAAGAGTTGACGTTGCCCGGCATCGCGCTGGGCGTCCTGATGTCCATCCCGCTGGGGTGGGAGCGCGTGCGTGGCGCCCTGCTCGGCGTGGTCTTCGGCTTCCTGGCCTTCCGCCTCATGGAGTACCTGGGTTGGAAGCTCTTCAAGAAGGAGGCGCTGGGTGGCGGGGACAAGTTCCTGCTCGCGCTGCTGGGCGGGTTTCTCACCCACCACGCGCTCATCGCGATCATCCTGCTGGCGTCGTTGCAGGGCGCGATCTTCGGCATCCTGAGCCTCCTGGTCACCGGCCGTGCCGGACCCGAGATGCCGGCAGGGGAGGGCGCCGACACGCCGACGGACGGTGAAGCGGAGGAGGCACCGCTCACCATGAGCTGGGACTTCCTCGCGCCCGGTGTCCCCTGGTGGAAGCGGCTGCTGATTCTGCCCATGAGCCTGCTGTGGCAGCCCATCCCCGATGAGCCGGTGGATGCGGAGGGAGAGGTGGAGGAGTGGCAACCCGGTGCCACCAATCTCCCGTTCGGCCCGTGGCTGGTGATCGCCGGACTCGAGTTCGCGCTGCTGGGCCCGTGGCTCGCGCGCGTGCTGCCCCTGGGGCTCGACTGGCTCTTCGGCGCGCCACTCTGAAGCCGGATCGGCGTCCGGCTTTCAGCGCGCGCAGGGGCCGCTGCGACAGCCCTGTACGCACGGCCGCTCTCCGTCCGGCCCCCGACAGAGAATTGACGGGACCTTGATCTCAGGCCGAGAATCCGGCCTCGGCGGCGACGGCGCGTGTGGCGTTCCGATTCCTCCCCTGAGCAGCGGCCTGGCGTCCTGGACCCTCCGGCCACTTTCTAGGAGGCGTTTGGGACGGGTGGTACGCTCCGGTCGGGCTTTCGCAGCAGCAGCGGAGATCAGGAGTCATCCAACATGGCGAAGCGTAAGTTGGCCATCGGGCTCGACATCGGCTCGAACTCGATCAAGTTGATCCAACTGAAGGAGCATCGCAAGCGCGGCGAGGTGGGCTACTCCCTCGTCAACTTCGGCATGAAGGCGCTTCCGCCGGAGGCGATCATCGACGGGTCGCTCATGAACGCGACCGCGATCGTCCAGGCGGTCCAGGAGCTCCTCTCCGAGCTCAAGATCAAGCTCAAGGACGTGGCGCTCGGGGTCAGCGGCCACTCGGTCATCATCAAGAAGATCTCGATGCCGCGGATGTCCCAGGACGATCTGGCGGAGTCCATCCAGTGGGAGGCGGAGCAGTACATCCCCTTCGACGTGAAGGACGTGAACATCGACACCCAGATCCTCAGCCCTGAGTACGAGGATGCTGCGGGGATGATGGACGTCCTGCTGGTCGCGGCCAAGAAGGACATGATCAACGACTACACGGCGGTGGTGACCGAGGCGGGTCTCTCGCCGGTGGTGGTGGACGTCGACGCCTTCGCGGTCCAGAACATGTTCACCGCGAACTACGACGTGCCGGATTCCGACACGGTCGTGCTGATCAACGCCGGGGCCTCGGTCGTCAACATCAACATCGTCAGCGGTGGGGTCACCGTCTTCACGCGTGACGTGACGATCGGCGGCAACCAGTTCACCGAAGAGATCCAGAAGCAGCTCAACGTCTCCTACGAGGAGGCCGAGGCGCTCAAGATCGGCGGCGAGAACGGCGAGCAGGATGCAGTTGTCCCGCAGGACGTGGAGCGGGTGATGGCGGGTGTCGCCGAGCAGGTCGCCGGTGAGATCCAGCGCTCCCTGGACTTCTACGCGGGCACCGCGCCGGACGCGAACTTCACCCGCGTCTACCTCTCGGGCGGCACCGCGAAGATCCCTGCGTTGTTCAAGACCATCGAGGCGCGCACCGGCGTCCCGGTCGAGATCCTCAACCCCTTCAAGAAGATCGAGATCGACACCCGCAAGTTCGATCCGGGCTTCATCACCGACATGGCGCCGCTGGCCTCCGTGGCCGTGGGACTCGCCCTGCGCGGTCAGGGCGACAAGCTCAACTGATCCAGCGCTTCGAAGGACCTTTCGAGCAGGAAGACCCATCCCATGATGATGCGCATCAACCTTCTGCCGTCCCGCCAGGTGAAGACCCGCCGGGGCCAGCAGAGCCAGCAGTTCCTCTACATCGCTGCGTTCGTCCTGCTGGTCACGGCAGGTGGCAACTACATGTGGGTCAGCGCGAAGCAGGACACGCTCAAGGGGCTGAGCGGACAGGTCTCGAGCCTGACCCGCCAGATCGCCGAGAAGGACAGCGTCCTGAAAGAGGTCGAGTCGATCAACAAGCGCCGGGCCGAGGTCGAGAAGAAGCTCGCCGTCCTCAACGCCCTGCGCGCTGCCAAGTCCGGGCCGGTCCGCATGATGGACGCGCTCTCCCGCGCGACGGTCGACAAGGTCTGGATCTCGGCCTTCACCCAGGACGCGAAGGGCGTGACCCTGAAGGGCTCGGCGGTCACCAACGAGGACGTCGCCGAGTTCATGCGCGGCCTTGGGAACGTCGTCTGGACGCCGAAGGGCATGGGCCGTCTGGTGGAGCAGCGGCACGGTGCCACGACGTCGCGGGTCGAGCTGCTCGCGGTCGACGGCGGCGTGATCGAGGAGTTCCCGGTCTCGCAGGTCCAGACCTTCTTCCGCGGCATCGACCTCAAGAAGTCCGAGGCCAAGGACTCCCAGAACAAGGGCGGCGGGGTCGACCGCTACGTCGACTTCGAACTCTCGATGGCCGCGAACTACGGCGCCTAGCAGAAGGACAGAAGGCTCATGGAAAAGTACCTCGAGAGCTTCAACAAGCAGCCGATCCACATCAAGGCTGCTGCAATCGTCGCTGCAATTGTCCTCATCACGGCGGGTGTCTGGTTCGGCTCCATCAAGAAGCTCGACGAGACCATTACCGCTCAGGAGCGCAAGGTCTCCCAGCTGAAGTCGCAGCTCGCGGAGAAGACGGCCGCAGCCAACAACCTCAACGAGCTCATCCGCGAGATGGAGATGCTCGAGATCAAGCTCTCCGAAGCCCTCGCGGAGCTGCCCGAGAGCAAGGACATCGACGAGCTGCTCGCGCAGTTCCACGACATCGGTCGTCGCGTGGGGCTCGAGATCCGGACCGTCGAGCCGCTCGCGGAACGGGCCGAGCCGTCGGCGGATTTCGTCCGGGCGCTCCCGGTGAAGCTGGTGGTGAAGGGCAACTTCCACGAGGTGGCCCTCTTCCTCCAGGAGGTCTCGAACCTCCGCCGCATCGTCAATGTCTCGAACCTCAAGCTCGACAAGCCTGAGCTCCGTAACGAGAAGGTCGTCGTCGGGACCGAGTTCGTTGCGACCGCCTATCGATTCGCTCCGCCCGCGGCTGCGGACGGCAAGAAAGTTGCCCGTCCGTAAGGAGCGGGCGAAAAGGGATCAGAGCTCTCATGGAAACGTTCACGCGCATCACGCTGCTTGCCTCTGCGCTCCTCCTCGCCACCGCGTGTGGGGACGACGCGCCGCCGCCCCGGCCGAAGACGCCCGCGGCTGCTCCGGCTGCGCCGAAGGCTGAGAAGGTGGCCGTCGCGGAATCGGCGGCGGCACCGGTGAACTACGTCTACAGCCCGAACGGGATGCGGGACCCGTTCCGTGCTCCCGGCATGGAGGCCCGTCGCGTCACGGACGCCGAGCCCGAGACCACGTGCCGGCGGCCCATCTGCCAGCTCAACATCGACGAGCTCAGCCTGGTCGCGGTCGTGACCGGAGGACCGAACCCGGTCGCGATGGTGCGCGACCCCCAGGGCCGCGGCTTCAACGTGCGCCGCAACTCGCCCATCGGCAGCAAGGGCGGACGGGTCACGGCGATCCGCGGCGATGAGATCACCATCACGGAGTACTGGACGGCTCCGGATGGGACGAAGAACCCCAACCGGGTGAGCCTCAAGCTGCGCCCGGAAGAGAAGTCGCCCCCCGTGGTCGACCTCGCAACGGGCGCAGAGTACCGATAGCAGTCGTCAGCAGTTTGGCAGGACCCGCTCCTGCCCACCCAGGCTTCGCAGGGGTGTCAGGGAGCGGGAGCGCAGTGGAAACTTGGTGAGGGGAAGCATGCTCAACGTGAGCAGTCTTTTGAGGGACAGGTTCCTGGGTGCGACGCTGGCGCTGCTGGCCTGCACGGGTGCATCGGCGGCAGAGCTCAACACGCTCAAGGCGCTCACGGTGAAGCCGACCAAGGCTGGCACCGAAGTCGTCGTCTCGGGAGAGCGCTCTCCTGCGTTCACCGTCTTCCGCCTGAACGCGCCGGACCGGCTGGTCGTGGACGTCTCGTCCGCGGATGCTTCCGGCATCAAGGGCCACCATGAAGGCAATGGGCCCGTCAGCGCTGTCGTCGCCGCGCAGTACTCGGACGACAAGGCGAGCGTCGCGCGGCTGCTCCTCGCGCTCGATGGCGCCGGTGATTACGACGTCGTCGCCCGCGGCAACGATGTGGTCATCAAGGTGGACACCCGCACCGGGAACGCCTCCAAGGTTGCGAAAGCGGCGCCTGCTCCCAAGGTGAATCCGCCCGCGCCTGCCGCGCCGGTGAAGCCGACCGCCGTGGCCGTGTCGCCCAGGGTCGTGGCTCCGAAGGCGGCACCGGCGAAGGCCGCTCCCGCGAAGAAGACCGCTTCCAAGCGCGGCCTGGGCGAGAACGTCGTGGCCGCCGAGGCGGACACCCGCGAGGTCAAGCGCCCCGCGACGGCGATCACCTCGCTGCGGATGGGGGCCTCGGGCCTCTCGGTCAAGACGGATGGCGAGGTCGCGCACTGGGAGCTCCTCGAGCTCGAGAACCCGCCCCGCCTGGCGATCGACATCATGGGCGTGAAGCTCAAGGCGCGTGCGCCGGACGTGAACCGCCACGGCATGAAGGACCTGCGCGTCGCGAGCCACGGGGACAAGGTCCGCATGGTGCTCGACGCCGATGGCGCGATGCCCAGCTACTTCGTGTCCCGCCGCAAGGACGGCCTGGACATCCTCCTCGGCGCGACCGCCGAGCGCGCGGCCAAGCAGGAGGCTCCCGCCGCCCCCAAGACGCCTGCCGAGGCGGTCGAGGCCGCCGCCAAGCCGACGCTCGCGGTGAACACCTCCGAGGCTGCGACGCCCAGCACCCCTCCGGTCATCCTCGAGGACGTGATCTTCACCGAGGCTGAGAAGGGCGGTCGCATCGACCTCAAGCTCTCCGGCAAGGCGACCTACAAGGTGGAGCGCCCCGATCCCCGGAGCGCCGTCCTCACCATCGAGAACGCGAAGCTCCCGAAGAAGCTCGCGCGCAGCATGGACACCAGCGCGCTCGACACGCCGGTCAAGATGGTCAGCACCTTCGCTGTCCCCGGCGCGACCCCCAGGGTCCGCGTCGTCGTCGCCGCCGACGGGAACATCGAGGAGTCCGCTGCCGCCGTCTCCAAGGGCATCGCCTGGAACCTCGAGGTCGATGGGGTGAAGACCGAGGCCGTGGCGGTTCAGCCGCGCGCCGCCGGCTTCGCGTCCGAGGCTGCTGCCTACGCGGAGGAGGGAACGCCCCGCCAGAGCCGCTACACCGGCCGCAAGGTGAACTTCGAGTTCCAGGACATCGAGATCCGCAACGTCCTGCGCGTCATCGCCGAGGTCTCCAAGCGCAACATCATCGTCGCCGACAACGTGAGCGGCAGCATCACCATCCGCCTGCGCAACGTGCCCTGGGATCAGGCACTGGAGCTCATCCTCCGCTCGAAGGGGCTCGGTAAGGAGACCTTCGGGAACATCATCCGCGTGGCGCCGCTCACCACGCTGGAGGAGGAGGCCAAGCTGCGCCAGGAGCGCAAGGCGGCCATGGAGAAGCAGGAGGAGCTCGTCGTCCAGCTCATCCCGGTCAACTACGCCACCGCGGGTGACATGGCCCCCCGCGTGAAGGAGATGCTCTCCGAGCGCGGCAGCGTCACCACCGACGAGCGCACCAACGTCCTCATCGTCCGCGACATCCGCGCGGGTGTCGCCCGGGCCCGCGGCCTGGTGCGCAACCTCGACCTCCCGACGCCGCAGGTGCTGATCGAGAGCCGTATCGTCGAAGCGAGCACGACCTTCACCCGGAGCCTCGGCGTGCAGTGGGGTGGTTCCACCCAGTTCGCTCCCGGCACCGGAAACGCGACCGGCCTGCTCTTCCCGAACACCATCGTGGTGCGCGGTGGCTCCGACAGTGGCGCCAACGCCGGCACTGCGAGCAACCCGAACTTTGCGGTGAACCTCCCGGCCCCCGTGGGGCAGGGCGAGGGTGGCGCGCTCGGCTTCACCTTCGGTTCCGCCGGCGGCTCTCTGGCGCTCAACCTGCGCCTCAGCGCAGCCGAGGGTGAGGGCATGGTGAAGACCATCTCGGCGCCGAAGGTGACCACGATGGACAACAGCACCGCGCGCATCAGCCAGGGTGTGTCCATCCCCTTCAGCCAGTTCTCGGCCTCCGGCGTGAACACCACCTTCGTCGAGGCCCGACTCTCCCTCGAGGTGACCCCGCACATCACCCAGGACGGGGCGATCCTCATGAACATCAACGCCCAGAACAACCAGCCGGACCCATCGAACACCGGTGCGAACGGGCAGCCCTCCATCATGCGCAAGGAGGCGACCACGCAGGTGCTGGTGCGTGACGGCCACACCACGGTCATCGGCGGCATCTACGTCCGCCGAGGCGCCACGCAGAGCTCGGGGGTCCCGTTCTTCTCGAAGATCCCGGTCCTCGGCTGGTTCTTCAAGAACTCCACGGAGTCGGATGAGCGTCAGGAGCTCCTGATCTTCATCACCCCCCGGATCATCAACCGGACCCAGATCTCCGAGACCATCAACTGATGCCCCTCTTCGAGAACGAGCGCACCATGAGCCTCAAGAAGCAGCTTTTGATGTTGCCGCTGATCGCCGTCGCCGCCACCGGCTGCGTCGAGAGCGACTCGCCCATCGTGATCCTCAACCGCCTGGTCATGAGCGACACCTGCACGGTCGTCGAGAACGTCTACCGGCCTTCGGGCTCGCTCAACCTGAGCGCCGGCATGGGCTACCCCGCGTTCTTCGACATCGAGTCGAACATGCAGGGGTTGTCGACGGACGTGGATGGCGAGGTCGTCGCCGGACCGGACCAGAACGACTTCATTTCCGAGCGGATCGACATCACCTATTCCAGCCCCTCGGGCGCCGCGGTGCCGGCAGCGGTGACGGTGCCCTATTACGCGGCGATCCGCGCAGGGGCGCCGTCGGGTGACAACAGCATCGTCGTGGACCTGTTGCCGCAGGCCGCACGGGTGGCGCTGGCAGGCGTGGGCGCGCAGGGCGCCACCATCATGGCGGAGTTCCAGATGCACGGCAGGCTCCGCTCAGGCCGGGCGATCTCTTCCAATACTGTCAGCTACCCCATCCAGGTCTATGAGGCTCCGGTTCCCACCTGTCCGTTCGGCTACCTCGGAACCGGCGAGTGCGGCAGCATGGGTGGCCAGGACGGCGCTCCCATCGTGTGCGCCGACGATCCCAGCGCGACTCCCTGATCGGAGTCTGGAGACTGCATGTCCTTCGGTGATCATCTCGCAAGCGTCGTCAAGCAGGTGGACGGCGCGCTCGCCTGCAGCATCATGGGGTTCGACGGCATCGCCGTGGAGACCCACCAGCGTGAGGGCGCTGAGGAGCTCGAGCTCCAGGCCACCTGGATCGAATACGGGAACGTCGTCTCGCAGCTCAAGGACGCGGCGCAGGCGCTCAAGTCCGGAGAGGTTCAGGAGGTCTCGGTCAACACCGAGCGTGTGATCACCATCATGCGCCTGCTGTCACCGGAGTACTTCCTGGTGCTCGCGCTGGAGGCGACGGGGAACTACGGCAAGGGGCGCTATGCGCTTCGCATCGCAGCGCCCAAGGTCCGCTCGGAGCTCTGAGCTCACCACACATCCGCCTGTGTTGTGTCCCAGGTCCCCGCTGAGCCGCTGCTCGGTGGGGACCAATCGATCGTGCTGGACGGACCTGGATGCACTGCGTCCAGGGAACGTCTGGGCCAAAGCGTCCGCACCGACACCTCCGCCTTTACCCTTCCCCTGAAGCGCCCGACCGGCTAGACACCCGGCGAACTTTCAACTTTCAGAGTGGCCTGCGCCGTCTGTTTCCAGCCCGGTGCGACCCTCTCACACAGCACCAGGAGCAGGACCCATGGCCGGCGTCATCGACACCTCCGAGTTCAGGAAGGGCCTCAAGATCGAGATCGACGGAGAGCCGTTCGAGATCGTCGACTTCCAGCACGTGAAGCCAGGAAAGGGCTCGGCGTTCGTCCGGACCAACCTCCGGAGCCTGCTGACCGGCCGCACCCTGCAGCCGACGCTCAAGAGCGGCGACAAGGTCGGCAAGCCCGACATCGAAGAGCTCGAGATGCAGTTCCTCTACCGCCAGGGGGACGAGTTCTACTTCATGGACACCCGTAACTACGAGCAGACCTTCGTGGACGAGAAGACGCTCGGCGACGCGGTGAACTACCTGAAGGAGAACGTGAACGCCTCGATCCTCTTCTACAACGGCAAGGCGATCGGCGTGACCCTCCCCAACTCGGTGGATCTCACCGTCACCACCTGCGACCCCGGCATCAAGGGCGACACCGTCTCCGGCGCGCTCAAGCCCGCCATCCTCGAGACCGGCTACAAGGTCATGGTCCCGCTCTTCATCAACGAGGGCGACGTCCTCCGCATCGATACCCGCGACGGCAAGTACCTGACCCGCGTCACCAACTGACCCACCGTCAGCGAGGAGCTGCTCATGGCCGTCAAGCGCAAGGGCTCGACCGCGAGCCCGCGGACCCGTCGTCCCCAGACCTCCACCTCCAAGGCCTCCCCCGCGAAGGCCTCTTCCGCGAAGACCGCGGCTGAGGCGTCTTCGGAGGAGGCGCCCGGCTACGTCTTCGGAAAGACCTCGCTCGATGTCGGCGCGCTCCGCGAGATCGTCGGCATGCTCGAGGGCACCGAGGTCACCCGGCTCTCCTGGACGAATGGCGATGAGAAGCTCGTGATCCGCCGGGGCCCCGCCCCCGATCGCTCGACCACCGTGGTGCACACCGCCGGCTCGGTCGCGATGCCGCCGATGGCGCTCGAGGCGCTCTCCGGTGCCGCTGCTCCGGTCGTGCCCGCTTCGGCCCCGGCGGCCGCTGCTCCGGCGCCGGCCGCCGCCCCGGCGCCGGAGCCCGCCGAGAAGCCCGGTCACCTGGTCACCAGCCCCTTCGTCGGCACCTTCTACGCCGCGCCCGCTCCGGACCAGGACCCCTTCGTTCAGCTCAACAGCAACGTCCGCAAGGGCCAGGTCCTCTGCATCGTGGAGGCCATGAAGCTCATGAACGAGATCGAGGCCGACGCCGCGGGTCGCGTGACCGAGATCCTCGTGGAGAACGGTCAGCCGGTCGAGTTCGGCCAGCCGCTCTTCCGCATCGAGACCGCCTGATGTTCAAGAAGGTCCTGATCGCCAACCGCGGCGAGATCGCCATGCGCGTCATCCGCGCGTGCCGCGAGCTCGGGATCGCCACCGTGGCGGTCCACTCGACCGCCGACGCCAACGCCATGCACGTGCGCTTCGCCGACGAAGCGCTGTGCATCGGCCCTGCGCCGAGCCGGGAGAGCTACCTCAACGTCCCGGCGATCCTCTCCGCCGCCGAGATCACCCGCGCCGACGCCATCCACCCCGGCTACGGCTTCCTCAGCGAGAACGCAGACTTCGCCGAGGTCTGTGAGAAGTGCGGCATCCACTTCATCGGCCCGAGCCCCGCCATGCTGCGCATGATGGGCAACAAGGTCTCGGCGCGCGCGGCCGCCGTCGAAGCGGGCCTCCCGCTGCTGCCCGGCAGCCGCGGCGTCATCGCCTCCCCGGAGGAGGCCGAAGCGCTTGCCAAGGAGATCGGCTACCCCGTCATCCTCAAGGCTGCGTCCGGTGGCGGTGGCAAGGGGATGAAGATCGTGCGCGAGCCCTCGGCCCTGCGGCAGGCCTTCAACACCGCCGCCGCCGAGGCCGTGGCCAGCTTCAACGACGGCACGCTCTATCTCGAGCGCTACGTCGAGCAGCCGCGCCACATCGAGATCCAGATCCTCGCCGACGAGCACGGGAACGTGGTCCACCTGGGCGAGCGAGAGTGCTCGGTCCAGCGCCGCCACCAGAAGCTCATCGAAGAGAGCCCCTCGCCCGCCGTGTCCCAGGCGCTGCGCGAGGAGATGGGCCGCGTCTCCGTCGAGGCGATGAAGCGCATCGGCTACAACAACGTGGGCACCATCGAGTACCTCCTCGATGAGCAGGGCCGCTTCTACTTCATGGAGATGAACACCCGGATCCAGGTCGAGCACCCGGTGACCGAGCAGGTCACCAGCATCGATCTGGTCCGCGAGCAGATCCGGCTCGCCTCGGGCCTCCCCCTGCGCTGGAAGCAGGAGGACATCGTCATGCGCGGCCACAGCATCGAGTGCCGCATCAACGCCGAGGACCCCATCACCTTCGCGCCGTGGCCGGGGGAGATCACCTCCTACGCCGTCCCCGGCGGTTACGGGGTCCGCATCGACTCCGCGGCCTACGAGAACTACCGGGTCCTCCCCAACTACGACAGCCTGCTCGCCAAGCTCGTGGTCTACGCCGAGGACCGGACCATCGCCCTGCGACGGATGCAGCGCGCGCTGGGCGAGTACGTCATCGAGGGGATCCGCACCAACATCCCCTTTCATCGCGCGGCCTTGGACGAACCGGACTTCGTCCGCGGCGTCTACGACACCCGCTTTGTGGAACGCCTGCTTGCCAGTGAGACAGGCAGGCAGCGGCTGCAGCAGGCGGTCGAAGACACCCCCTGAAAAGGCGGCGAGCGACCTGGCCCGGAAGGGCGCAGCAACCTTGACCGGTTGCGGGGGCTCCGTTAGCGTCCGCAGGCCCCTCCTCGCGCCCCATCCGCGCGAAAGCGCTGATATATCCGTGGTTTGGGCGTGGTGGAGGCCGAGCGGTCGATGGATAAGAACAAGCTCATCGAGACGGCTGCAAAGCACGTCGCCAAAGGCGCCTACGACAAGGCCATCAAGGAGTACCAGGCCGTCCTGAAGGTCGATCCGCGCGACGTGCGGGTCCTTCAGAAGATGGGCGAGCT
>DATGQN010000127.1:0-47655 GCA_035304185.1 Myxococcaceae bacterium | reverse complement strand
GAGGCGCTGCACCTCGGTGGGCTCAAGGCGCTCTTCGAGCTCGACCCCCACGCCCTGGCGAGCCTCCCCGGGATGGGGCCGAGGCGCGCGGGCCGGCTGCTCGCCGCCGTGGAGCTGGGCCGACGCTCGCTGCGCCTCACCGAGCGACGCCCGCGCCTGCGGACCCCGTCCGAGATCGACGCGTGGCTCCGTCCGCACCTCACCTCCCTGCGGCGCGAGGTCTTCCACGTCCTCTGCTTCAACGCCCGCAACGTCCTGCTCCGGGATGCCCGCGTCGCCGAAGGCTCCACCAGCAGCTGCCCGGTCGACCCCTCCGAGGTCTTCCGCGCCGCCCTCTCGGTCCGCGCGAGCGCGGTGGTCCTGGCGCACAACCATCCCTCCGGAGATCCCGAGCCTTCGGGCCTGGACCTCTCCCTCACCCGGCAGCTCGTCGAGGGCGGACGGCTCCTCAACGTCCAGGTGATGGACCACCTCATCATCGGCGAGCGCACTTACGTCTCGCTGCTCGAACGGGGCCTGATGCCCCAGCTACGGAGGTCGTCATGGCAAGAAGCCTCGTGAGCTGTCTGGTCCCCTGCGCGCTCATCACCCAGCTCAGCGGGTGCTTCCAGCATGTCGGGGATCCCGACGCCCAGGCCACGGTGGTGGATCGGCGTGAAGGTGACTGGGCGGTGGTGCAGCACCTCAAGGACGGCCGCATCGAGCGCGTGCCGCTCTCCACCCTCCCCGCTGATGTCCGGGACGGAGACGTGCTGGTGCGCAACCAGCGCGCCGACGAGCTCCGCGCGCTGCTCCTCGGCCATCAACGGACGCTGCGCGCCTCTGCCGCCCGCGGCAGCTTCTCGCTCGAGGATGCCCCTGCGACGTCGCCGGAGATCCGCGGTCAGCGTGCCGCGCCGGCTCCGCAGGTGACGGAGGTGACGCAGGCGTTGACCGCGGAAGGAGAACGTTGAAGATGTGGGCGGTGTCCGCCGCCCCCCCACTCCCGGTCGAAGAGGCCCTCCAGCGCCACTTCGGGCTGAGCTCCTTCCGGCCCGGCCAGGCCGAGGTCATCGACTCGGTGCTGTCGGGGAAGAACACCGTGGTGGTGATGCCGACCGGCGCGGGCAAGAGCCTCTGCTACCAGCTCCCCGCAATGCTGCTCGAGGGGATCACGCTGGTCATCAGCCCACTCATCGCCCTCATGAAGGACCAGGTGGAGCAGCTCCAGGCCAAGGGGCTGCCGGCGACCTTCATCAACTCCAGCCTGAGCGACTCCGAGCGTGCCGAGCGGATGCGGCAGCTGCAGAGTGGGGCCGCGCGGATCCTGTACGTCGCCCCCGAGCGGTTCCGCAGCGCCTCCTTCATCGAGTTCATCCAACGCCGCGGGCTGGCCCTCTTTGCGGTGGATGAGGCGCACTGCATCTCCCAGTGGGGCCACGACTTCCGGCCGGACTACCAGTGGCTCGGTCGCGTGCGGAAGCTGTTGCGCCCGCCTCGCACCGTGGCCCTCACCGCGACCGCCACCCCCGAGGTCCGCGAGGACATCGTCCGCACCCTGCTCATGAAGGATCCGGAGGTCTTCACCGCCGGGTTCGATCGCCCCAACCTCTCCCTCTCGGTGTGGCCCGTCTCGGGCGACGAGGAGCGCAGGGAGTCCCTGGAGCAGATCGCGCGCGAGGGCGGCAGCGGCATCGTCTACTGCTCCACCCGGCGCCACGCCGAGAACCTCCACCGCTCCCTCAAGAGCAGCGGGCTCAAGCCGGTGCTCTACCACGCGGGCCTCGACGACCATGCGCGGCGCCGCGCGCAGGACACGTTCATGCAGAGCGATCGCGGGATTGCGGTCGCCACCAACGCTTTCGGGATGGGCATCGACAAGCCCGACATCCGCTGGGTCGCGCATGCGCAGATCCCCCGCGCCGTCGAGGCCTACTACCAGGAGATCGGCCGCGCGGGACGTGACGGCAAACCCTCGCGCGCGGTCCTCCTCTTCAACCACGCCGACGTCTACACCCAGGAGCGTCTCATCCAGGGCAGCCACCCATCCGAGGCCGTGGTCGCCGACGTCTGGGACGCCATCCAGGCCGAGAGTGGTCGCTTCGAGCGCGGCGTCCCGGCGCTGGCCGGTTCCATCGGGGCCAGTGAGTTCGAGGTCGACGCCGCGCTGCGGATCCTCGAACGCTCCGGGAAGCTGGTTCGGGGCGCGCAGGGCGCCGGTTCCTGGACCCTCACCCTCCTCCCCCGCGCCGCCGAAGCCCAGCCCCGCGCCGAGGATGCACGTGTGCTGCTGACCCAGCTGCGCGCAGAGCTCCCCCTGGGGCGGCCGCTCACCACCACCCTGGAGCTGCTCTCCCGCCGGAGCCGGCTCGAGCCTGCGGCAGTGCGCCACGCGATCGGGTTGCTCGCCCAGGCGGAAGCGCTGGAGGTCCATCGTCCCTTCACCGGTCGCGCACTCGAGGCGACCGTCCAGCTCCCCTTCCGTGAGCTCGGCCTGTCGCTCGAGGCCGTCCGGGAGCAGGAGCGTCGCGCCCTGCTCATGCTGCGCAGGATGACCGACTACGCCTACGTGAAGAGCTGCCGCCGGGCGTTCCTGCTGCGCTACTTCGGCGAGACCACCGGGCACCCACAGCGCTGCGGCAGCTGCGACGTCTGCACCGAGGGCACCTCGGTCGAAGGGCTGCGGAAGAAGAAGACCCTGCCCATGCGCTCGGCGGCCGCGCGGCCTGCGCACAACGAACTCGCGGAGCTCGAGCTGCGGCGATGGCGGCGGGATCTCGCGCGGGAGCTGGATGTCCCGCCCTACATCATCTTCAACGACGCCACCCTGCGCGAGCTGGCCACCGTCCTGCCCACCGACCGTGAATCCTTCCTGTCGGTGAAGGGCGTGGGCGAGAGCCGCTGGGAACGCTTCGGACCCAAGGTCGTGGAGATCAGCCTGCTCGCGCGGGACTCAGCACCGGTGCCTGCCCAGGTCGCCGCCGCACCGGTCCGCATCCGCCGCGCGCGCTGACACGCCTCGGATCCCGCCGGGCTGACGGTGGCTCGCGATCCGGCACGTCCTCACCGGCCCGAGGCGTTGGGCGACCCCGCTCACGCAGACCGACGGCGGCTCGCATCCCAGAGCTTCTGTGCCAGCGCCATGAGCAGCCCCACCGCCACCGCGGTCAGGGCAATCACCAGCAGCGTGGCCAGCGAGAAGGTCGCCCGCAGCTGCCAGGTGCTCATCAGGCCCCGGCCATAGGCCTCGCGCACCGGCTCCAGCAAACCCAGCAGGTGCAGGGTGCGCGTGGGCAGGCCATCCATCGCGTTGAGCACCCTCCAGGGCCAGTTGAAGGGCGCGTACCGACGCAGCAACTCCAACACCACCCCCAGCGCGAGGTACGCGGCGGAGAGCAGGAAGACGTTGGAGAGCAGGAGCTTCCAGAGAGGTGCTCTGGGTTCGGTCATGATGGATACGTTCACCGGGATGCCACGCGCTTCTCCAGGGCAGGGAGCAGCTTCCGGACCCGCTTCTGGTCGCCGTCATCCCCGGGGAGGCGGAGATAGGCACGGTAGGCCTTCACGGCATCCCCCAGCTTCTCACGATCGCGGGCGAGGAGCTGCGCCTGCTCGAGGAGAAATGCGCCGTTGTCCGGATCGAGGGAGACCGCCTTCTCCCAGGCGGCAACGGCCTGATCGTTCTTCCGGGCAGCCACCGCAGCACGGGCGATGGCCGCATGTGCTCGCGCCGAACCGGGGACCAGGGACGCCGCCTTCTCCGCACTCGCCAGCGCCTCGGCGGTCTTGCGGTTCACCAGATGCACCTGGGAAAGCGCGATGTGCCACTGAGCCTGGGTCCAGACGGAACCGGCAGCCTGGGCCAGGCGCTCGATGTCTGCGGTCTGGGTCCGGTACCCCCGCGGGTTGAGCTCCACCTGGCCTGCGCGCGCGCACACGGCCAGCGAGTCATTCTTCAGCGCCGCCTCGAAGGCCGCCTCGGCGTTCTTCGGGTTGCCCTGGCGCAGGAAGGTCCAGCCGATCTCGCAGAAGGTCTCGGGATCCTTGCTGTCCATCTTGTTCGCGCGCTGCAGGGTCTTGAAGGCCGCGCTCCCGCTGCCGGCCATGGACTGCGCAACCGACTGCACCCGGACCGCCTCGGCCCAGGAGCGATCGAGGAGGGAGGCGCGTCGCGCTTCGACCGCCGCGCGCTTGCCATCCCCCGCCAGCAGCGCCGCGCGCGCGCTCCAATAGTGCGCCAGCGCCGACTCGTCATCCGCCTCGATCCAGGCCTTGAGCTGGGCCTCGGCCTCTTCTGTCCGCCCCAAGCCGAGCAGCGCCTGGGTGTAGGCCGCGCGGGCCTGTTCGCTGCCGGTGTTGCGATCGAGTGCGCGCTTCAGGGGCGCCAGCGCGTCCTGGTAGTGGTCCTGCTCCAACAGGAGGCGTCCCAGCGCCAGGTTGCCGTCCGCATCGCGTGGCCGGGCCGCGGCGTCCTCGAACTGGGCCTTCGCCTTGTCGAGCAGCCCGCGCTGCCAATAGACCTGTCCCAACGCCACGCGGATGCTGTCGGGCACCTTGGCGTCGCTCACCAGCAGCCGCTCGAGCGACTCCTGCGCCTTCTCCGGGCGCCCGCCGTTGGCATCCACCAGCGCCAGGCCCACCACCGCCTCCGGCGGGAAGCGCCCCTCGAGCGCGGTGCGCAGAAACTCCGTGCGCGCCGACTTCCAGTCCTCGAGCCGGGCCCGCGCCAGGCCCCGCATGAGCGAGACGGTGCGGTTCTTGGGATCCGCCTCCAGCGCCTCGAGGAGCTCACGCGGCTTGCCACGGGCGAGCAGGGCCCGGCCCAGGGCCTCCTTTGCCGCATCGCTCGTCGCATCCAGCTTCATCGCGGCTTCGGCCGACGCCTGTGCCTTGGCGGTGCGACCTGCCGCGCGCTCCACGCGGCTCTGCACGAGCAGGGTCTTCAGCGGCGCGATCCCGAGCTTCCCGGCCTCCGCCACCTTGGCCAGCGCCTCCCCGTGACGGCCCTCGAGCGAGAGCACCTGCGCGGTCGCCAGCAGGGCCCGGCTCCGCAGCTCCGGCGTGCGCAGCTCCTGCGCGGGGAGGGACTCGAGCGACGCCAGCGCATCCTCGGGAAGCGCGTCGGTGGTCAGGCCGATCTCCACCTGGCCGAGGATCTTCTCGGGGTGGTTGGCCTCCACCCGCTCGTACATGGCCAGCGCCTGAGCGTCGTCCCCGGCCTCGCGGAAGTAAGCCCCCAGGGCCAGCAGGGTCCGCCCGTGGGTGGGCTGTTGCCCCAGCGCGAGCTGGAAGCGCTCCAGCGCGGCCTCGGAGTTCCCCGAGGCGAGGAGGATGCTGCCGGCCAGCGAGTGGAGCTCCGGATCGCGTCCCGCGGCGCTGGCGAGCACCGCTTCACCTGCCAGCTCCTGCTCCCGCCCCTCCTTGAGGAGCCACTCCACCACCAGCGCGGTCGAGGCGTGCGCGTCGCGGACGCCGGGGCGCTCCAACGCGGCCTGGGCTGCCGCCCGGGCCTCCTCCCCCCCACCGTGCTCCGCGGCCAGCAACCCGTGCGCGAGCGCGGTGAGCGCCCAGGCCTCGGTGCTGTTGGGATCCATCCGGGTCGCGGCCTCGAGGCTGGTCAGCGAACGTCGAAGGCCGGCGTGGGTGTCCGCGCCAAGGTCTCTGCGCGCGTCCGCAAGCGCCCCCTTGAGATCCTTGCCGCCGAAGTCCTCACGGACCGAGAGGTAGGACCACACACCTGCGCCGAGGCCCAGGGCCAGCACCAGCGCACCTGCCGCCCAGAACATCTTCTGGGTCCGCGCCCGGCGCTGGGCGCGATCCTTCGCCAGCTTGTTGCGCAGCTCCTTCTCGTAATCGCTGGCGATGGCGTCACGGCCCTTGTCGGCCTCCTGCCCCACCTTGAGGCGGACCTTGGCCGCTCCCTTCGCCGGGCCCGCGCCCGCCGCCGGCTCAGGGAGGGGCAGCTCTCCGAGGAGCACCCCGCTGCTGCCAACGCCGGCCGGGATGTGCTCGGCGCCGGGGCGCTCCGCTGCGTCGGCGGGTGCCGGGGCCGGAGGTTCGAGCGGCGGGAGATCTCCCAGCAGCCCCCCGCCCGTGCCCGGCTCCACTGCGTCCTCACCTGCGCCTGAACCCGACGCTTCCCCGGGAGCAGGGGCCTCGGCAGGGCCGGGCCCGGGGAGGTCATCGAGCAGCCCACCGACCGGCGTGGAGCCGCTCACGCCGGGATCGATGACGGTCTTCTCATCTTCTCCGAAGGGGCCGTCGGTCTCCGGAGCCGACGCCACGGGTGCCGCGCGGCCGGGCACATCATGCGGTCCCACCTCCCACGCGGCGCTCAGGACCCCGCTCTTGCGGACCTTGCCCACCGAAGGCGTCCCGGCCACCGGCGTCGCGGCCTCCTGGGGATCGACTTTCGAACCGGGTCCGTCCACCGGGAAGAGCTGGGGGATGTCGGAGGTCGGCTTGGCGCCATCGGTGATGGGCTCATCGCCGAGGGTCGGGACCTTCTCGGTCTCCAGCCCCTCGCCGCCCGGCTCCCCACCCGGCGCTTCGGCCCCTGTCCCGGCGGGGGGAGCCTCATCGCCCCCCTCATCGCCTCCCTCACCCTCGAGGGCGTCCGGGTCCTTCGGGGCCAGGGCATCGGTGCCCTCGAAGGCGGGCGCCGGTCCTCCCTCCAGGGCCTGCCGGGTCTGCTCGAGCCAGCCCTGCACACGGGCATCGTGGGGCTGGAGCGCCACCGCCTTGCGGAGGATCGGGAGCGCCGAGCGGTAGAGGCCCTTCTGGAGGAGGACCTCACTGATGAGGTTGTAGGCGTGGGGATTCTCCCGGTCGATGTTGACCGCGAGGTCAAACTGCTCCATCGCCGGCGCGGGCTTGCCGAGCTGAATCAGCGCGCGACCCCACAGGACCCGGGCGATGACCGATTGGGGGTGATGCTCCAACCCCTGCCGGCAGACCTCGATGGCCTGCTCCCACTCCCCCTGCGCCAGGAGCGCCTTGGCGAGCTCCACGAACACCGTGGAAGTCGGGTCTTCAGACAGGATCTGCGCGTACCGCTCCGCCAGCGACTTGGACATGACCGGCGGACCTTAGCACCGCTGCGTGCTCCCGCCGGGCGTCCTGGCGCCTCCGCCCACGGACGTCTGCCCGCTCACCCGGGGCGTTCGCCGGGACGGCGAAAAAAAAAGCGCCCGTCGCCACGGGGCCGGCCGGGGCGACGGGCGTCGGAGGCTCCCCGATGGAACCCCCTCACCAGGTGTGCGACCGCCCGACGTGCGGTCTGGGACCGACCGCCGGGTTGCCGTACGCCCGGGAGTCAAAGCAACCCGGATGCCAAGCAGGCAGACCTCCTGGAACCCCAATGATTCCAATGGGTTCGGCTCCGGGCCCGGTCAACCTGCGCCGCGGAGGGGGCCGACACCCATGACACGCCTGACATCGATGTCGGGGTCGGCTCCGCCCTCCGTGCCCGCAAAGACGGCTCAGCGGCTGCGCAGCCCGGTGCCGTCGAGCAGCTCGTCGGGATCCACCGCGCGGATGGTCTCGCGCAACGAGTACTCGGACTTCCAGCCCACGTCCTTCTCCCAGCGGCTGCCATCGACCGCGCAGAGGAACTGGATGTGATCGAGTTCGGGCGGGGGGAAGTGGGCCAGGCGGTACTTGAAGAGGGTGTTGAGCAGGGGCCGGGCGGCGAAGTGGGGCACCGGGACGGGCTTGCGCCCCAGGGCGCGGAGGATGGCGCTCAGGGGCGCCTCGCCCGGACCGACGACGTTGTAGACCCCGCGGGGCTCGGGCCGCAGGGCCTCGACCATGGCCCGCGCCGCATCCTCCACGTGGATGAGCTGCACCATCGGATCGAAGCCGGCCACGGTCCACGGCCGCTGCAGGCGCAGGTAATTGGACGGCGCGTTCTTGATGTTGGGGCCCACGATGTGGACCGGGCGCAGGACGACCGTCTGCACCTGCGGGTGCTTCCAGAAGAAGCTCTGCGCGAGCATGTCGACCTCGATGAGGTCACGCATGTTCGAGAAGCGGCTGGCCGCCATGAGCGGCGCGTCCTCGGTGAGGAAGTTCGAGTTGTCCGGGCTCGGGCCGTAGACGTTCGACGAGGAGAGGACGACCAGCTTCTCCACGCCGTAGCGGGCGCAGCACTCCAGGATGCGGCTGGTCCCCAGCACGTTGAAGCTGTGGGACTCCTCCTGGTTCATGCGCGGGTCGTGCATGATCCCCATGTGGATCACCGCCTTGATGCGGTGGCGCCGGAAGAGGTCCTCCGCCTTCTTCTTGCGGAGGTCCAGCTCGTACATCTCCATGTCCTTGGGGCGACCGGGGAAGGGCCGGCGATCCACGCCGATGACCTTCTCCTTGCGGTGCAGTCGCTTGGCGAGCCGCCGTCCCAGGTTGCCGGAGACGCCGGTCACCATCACCGCCGGGCGCTCGTCCTCGTTCTTCCTACGGCTCATCGGAACACCCCCTCACGCTCCCGGAGTCCCCGCTCGAGGAGGCTCTGCACCGCAGCCTTGACCGCGCGGACCTTCACGTCGAGCTCGCTGTCCTCCTCATCCGGCTGCCCGGTGAAGTGCATGGGCTCACCGAAATGGAGGTGGTAGCGCACCGGCAGGGGCAGCGGCAGCCCGGTCACGGTCACCGGGAAGGACGGGATCCCCAGCAGCTTCGCCAGCGGCTTGGCGTTGAAGAGCGCCGGCGCCTGCTCTTCTGCGCCCACCACGCCGATGGGGACGATGGGCGTCTGGGTCTCGAGCGCCAGGCGCATGAAGCCCAGCCCGAAGTCCTGGAGCTGGTAGCGCTCGTAGTAGAGCTTGTTGATGGCGCGCATCCCCTCGGGGAAGACGAGAATCGCCTCGTCGTTCTCGAGCAGGCGGCGGCAGTTCTCGGGCGTTCCCACCACCTGGCCGACGCGGGCCATGAAGGTCGAGACGAAGGGGAGCGTGGGGACCCACTTGTCGACCAGGGAGCGCACGGCGCGCGCGGGCTGGGCCTCGGTGAGCAGCGCGGCGCCGATCATCGCCCCGTCGAAGGGGAGCTGCCCGGAGTGGTTGGCGACCAGCAGCACGCGTCCGGCCGGGACGTTCTCGATCCCGTAGGTCTTCACCCGGAAGTAATGCTTGTACATCCACAGAATCGGCGCGATGGCCGACAGTGCGTAGTCCAGGCTGAAGCCGAAGGAGTCGACGCCGAACTCGTTGTCGGTCCTCGCGAGTGCGGACGTGCGCTCACCCAGCGATTCGCCGGAGAGGTTCTCACTCCAGCGACGCAGGCCCTTCTTGACGATGCCACCCAGGGTCACGGACATGGCTCCTGCGTCTACACCATCCTGAACCCGCCTGCCGCCGTCCGCAGCGTGACCACGTCCCTTTCCCGCGCCAGGGTCCGGATGGCAGACGCCAGACGCCCGAGCTTCACCTGACAGGGCACCGCCAGATCCCGCTGGCGGCGGACCAGCTCGGGGGGCAGGCCATCGGAAGCGTCCAGTGCATCGACGGCGTGCAGCTCGAGGTTGAAGAGGGGCAGGTCCTCGCAGGCATCCAGGAGGCGGCGGGTGACCGCAGAAGGCAGGGTCGCCACGAAGGTCCCGATGACCGGGAAGCGCAGGCGGGGCGTGACGGTGATCGGCAGCTCCAGCACCTCGCCCTGCCCGCGTCGGTAGGGATGCGCCGGGTCGGGTCGGTAGGGATGTCGCGGGGCGAGCAACACCCGGGGCGAGTCCAGGATGGCCGCGCTGGGCCGGCCCAGGAGCCTCAGGGCCCCCATGACACCTGCCTTGGCCAACCAGTAGGGCGCCGCCGGGAAGGCCGAAGATCCGTACGCGAACCCCTGCTTCTCCACCGCCCGGTAGAGTTCGGGACTCAGGGTGTAGCCGGGAGCGCGGAAGCCCACCGGCGGGGCACCCACCGCACGGGTGAGGACCTCCTGAGCCCGCGCGAGGTCCGCCTCAATGGCCTCGGGAGCGCGGCGGGAGATCGCGTAATCGTGCGCGAAGCTGTGGTTGCCGATCTCATGGCCCGCGAGGTGCGCGGTCCGGAGGGTCGCTGCAGCCATGGGAAACCACTCCACCTCCCGACCGATGGCGAAGAAGGTCGCCGGGATGCCGAGGCCGTCGAAGAGCGACAAGAGCCGGGGGAGCGCCGTGGTGTGCACCGCCTCCTTCAACCCATCTCCGAGGAGTGAATCCGGCAGTCCGTGCAGGTGGCAGTAGTGGTGCAGTGGATCCAGGTCCACCGACACCGACAGAAGGCGCGGCCCGGCTCCCGCCACCGCTCAGCGCCCCTTCACCCGGATGACCCAGACCAGCTTGCCCACATTGCGCAGCACGTTGGGGACGCGGCGGAAGAGGTGAACCGAGGGTTCGCGCTTCTCGTGCAGCTGGATGGGGACCTCCACCACGCGCAGCCCCTCACGCCACGCGCGGATGACCAGCTCGCTGGCAAAGACATCCATGTCGACCACGCAGCGCTCGACCACCGGCAGCAGCGTCTCGCGCCGGAAGGCCTTGAGGCCGTGGGTGTCGGTGCCCTGGAAGCCCAGGACCACGCGCAGCAGTCCGTTGTGCACGCGGGTCGCTGTACGTCGGATGAGGGGGCGCCGATCGCTCGCACCGCGCGCCGCCTTGGAGCCGATGACCATGTCCGCCTCATCCCGCTCCAGCCGCGGCAGGGCCTCCAGGTAGAAGCTCACGTCACACAGGTCGATCTCGTCGCAGATGACGAAGGTGCCGCGCGCCAGCTCGATCCCGCGTTTGAGCGCCACGCCGTAGTTGGGGCGATCACTGTGGAACCAGCGCAGCCGGGGGTGTCCGGCGCACATGGACGCGAGCAGCTCGGGCGTCCCGTCCCGGGAACCGTTCTCCGCGAAGATGAGCTCGTAGTCCCACCCCATTCCGTCGAGCGTCCCGGTGAGCTCGGCGACCGCCGTGGGGAGGATCTCCGCCTCGTTGTAGACGGGGATGACGATGGAGACGTGGGGAGCGGGGGCGGACATGGGGCGTGGGGTGCGGTTGTGATCGGGAATCAGGAGAGCTTCCGGGCAACAGCGCGTCCGCTGAGGATCGCGTCCTCCATGCTCGAGTACTCCCACTGCCCATAGCGTCCCACCGGCACGATGCCCGCCTCCTCGAGGAAGCGCACCAGGGTTCCCTTCGCGGCGTCGTACGCGGCGTCATAGAGGACATAGGCGTGGGGGATGACGGTGGCACGGGCGAACCGGACGTCCTCGGCGCGGTGGATCATCTGCGAGCGCAGCAGGTCCTCGATGGCGGCGGCCTCGCAGGCCTCGGGGGAGCGCTCGCCGTGATGGCTGTACTCCACGTAGAAGCTGCTGACGCCTTCGGGCGCGAGGGGGGGATAGACCGCTGAAGGTGAGCCGATGCGGTAGGTCTGAAACGCCGGTTCCGGCAGGTAGATCCAGTGCCAGGGCTGGCGGTTCTTCCCGTTCACGCCCACCGCGACGAAGGTGACCGTGGTGGCGCGGAGCGCGCCGGCCGCGTCGCGGACGGAATCGGGGACGCCATCCTCACCGCGGGCCATCAGGTCGATGAGGGCCGGCAACGCGATGCTCGAGACCAGCTCCCCATAGCGCTGCGTCCGCCCATCGGAGAGGTGCACCCGGCGGGCGCGCCAGTCAATCGACGTCGGCTCGACGCGAACGTGGACCTCTCCGCCCTGAAGGCCCGCGACCATGGCCTTGGCCAGGGCCTCGATGCCGCCGGTCTTCGGATAGAGGAAGCTCGCGTTGTAGCCCAGGCGATCGCTCCCCAGGCCCAGCGCGCCGTGCACGACCTCCTCCAGGCCCGGGCGCGGCACGAACCGCCCACACCAGGCTGCGGAGAGCTCCGAGGGCGGCACCGTCCACAGCTTCTGGTTGTAGGGGATGAGGAAGTTCCTGGCGAAGCCCTCTCCCATGTAGCGGAGGATGAACTCCTCGAAGTTGGCGGGCTCGCGCTCCCGGAGCGCCCGCCCCTTCTCTCCGTAGATGGCCTCGACGAAGCCGATGAGGTTCTCCGCGACGACCTCGGCCGGCAGACCGTGGGTGTTCACCTGGTAGGGGTAGCGGGTGAAGACGCCGCGCGAGAAGATCGCCGCCCGCCGCTCAATGGAGACCAGCTGCTCGGGGAGCCAGCGCTCCATCACCAGCGAGCGGATCTCCGGATCGCGCAGGTGAAGCCAGTGACCGGTCGGGTCGAAGGCGCAACCGTCGATGACCTCGGTCTTGATGAGGCCGCCCACGCGCTCGGTCCGCTCGATGAGCTGCCAGGGGCGGTTGAGGAAGTGGGCCGTGGAGAGGCCTGCCAGCCCCCCACCGAGGATGACGACGGGATCCATGGGCTGGGACCTAGCACCCTTGGGGCCCCGGGAGGCATGCCCTTCTGCCCGTCAGGCGGACGACGTGGCGAGCGCCACCCCTCACTGCACGTTGAAGCTGGCCGAACATTCCGCGACCCGGCCCGCCTTTGGTAGGTTTCGCGACCCATGCGAGTCTCCTGCCCCTCCTGCCAGACCCACTACAACGTCGACGATCAGCGGATCCCGGCGGGTGGAGCCAAGCTGAAGTGCGCCAAGTGCCAGACGCTCTTCCAGATCAAGCCCGGCACCGCAGCGACCTCCGGCGCCGTTCCCCTCCCCTCGCCGAGTCCTCCGCCCGCCTCCGGTGCGGTCCCGCTGCCGGCACCGGGAGCTCCCGCCTCGACGGACGCCGTCCCCCTGCCGTCGCCCGGTGCGCCGCCGTCGTTCTCCGGAGCGGTCCCCCTTCCTGCACCGGGCGCGTCCCCGGGTGCCGTGCCGCTTCCTGCGCCGGGCGCATCGGCCTCACCGGGTGCGGTCCCGCTTCCTGCCCCCGGGGCCCCCGCGGCTTCGGGGGCCATCCCCCTCCCCTCCCCGGTTGCAGCCGCAACCACCGGGGCGGTCCCGCTTCCGCCGCCCGGAGCCGCCACGACCAGCGCCGTTCCCCCTCCGGCGTCCACCTCCCGCGGGATCCCCCTTCCGGGTCCGTCGGGCAGCTCGCCGGTTCCGCCTCCTTCGTCCGCGGCGGACTCCATCCCCCTCCCCCCGCCGCCGTCTGCAGGCGCGATTCCCCTCCCGCCGCCACCGGGTGCCCAGGCGGTTCCCCTGCCGCCGCCGCCTTCCGCCGGCGCGATTCCCCTTCCCCCGCCGCCCGGCTCGACCCCGGCCCCCGCCGGCGCCATTCCGCTTCCCGGGAGTGGCGGCCCGGTGCCCCTTCCCGGAGGAGACGTCCCCTGGGACTCGGGCGCGGTGCCGCTCCCGGACGGCGCAGACGGCGCCGGCTTCGCCGACCCGAGCGACATCAACTTCGACGATGAGGGCGACGGCGCCTTCGCCATCGACACGGACGAGAAGCCCACCCGCGCCTATGACGTGGGCATCCTGAACGACGCGAGCCTCTTCGATCCCCAGGCCGAACCCTCCCAGGCCCCGACTGCGCCTGCCCCCACCGCGCCGCCCCCGGTCGCCTCCCTGGTGCCCCCGCCGCCGGCGCCGCCCGGTGGTGGATTCGACTTCGGAGCGTTGCCCGATCCGTCGCCTGACGTGGACGTCGACACCGGCGACTTCGGCGCCGCCGACGCCCCGGCCGAGCCCACCGGCTTCGACTTCGGAACCCTCCCCCCGCCCCCTGCGGACGTGGGAGGCGAAGCCCCCGAGTTCTCCTTTGGGGATTCGCACGACGCGAGCGCCGATGACGCCGGTCGCCCGGGCTTCGACTTCGGCGCGTTCCCGGAGCCGTCCCCGGCGAGCACCCCGGGGACCCCTGCGCCCTCCTTTGACTTCGGCGACCTCCCCTCGCCGGGCGCTCCCACCGGGGGGACGCCCGCGCCCTCCTTCGACTTCGGAGACCTCCCCGCGGCAGGCGCAGACGCACCGGCTGCCGCGCCGGCCTTCGACTTCGGCGACCTGCCTGCCGCCGCCGGGGATGCTCCGGCTGCCGCCCCCGCCTTCGACTTCGGAGACCTGCCGGACCCGGGACAGGCCCCCTCGCTCGACTTCGACGCCCCCGCAGCGGCGCCGGCCTTCGATTTCGGAGACTCCCAGGGTCAGGACGTCGCGGACTTCGGCGCCGTGGACCTGGGAGGCGGCGGGCCCGCGTTGGACCTCGATGGGGCCGCGGCCGCGGGCTTCAGCGCCGCGGGGGCCGCCGGCGGCTACAGCGTCCGTCGCCGCAGCGGCAAGGTCTTCGGTCCCTTCGATCCTCCTGCGATCGTGCAGATGCTCCAGGACGGACAGCTGCTCGGAAACGAGGACGTCTCCGGGGATGGCGAGAACTGGGAGCCCATCGGCTCGGTGGAGCCCTTCGCCGGGACCATCCAGCAGCTCATGTCCAGCGCCGGTGCCGCCACCGGGACCGCGGGCATCCCCGCCACCCGGAGCCCTGTCGCGCCGCCCCAGCTCGGCAACAGCCCGGTCCCGGGTGCGCCCATGCAGGGGCGCATGGCGGCCATCGCCATCGCCGACCCTGCGACGCCTGCGGACAAGGAGCCCTCACGCGTCGGCCGCTACATCGGGATCGGCGTCGCGGTGCTCCTCCTGCTGGTCGTCGGCGCCGGCGTGGGCCTGGGCCTCACGCCCTACGGCTACTTCGGCCTCAAGAAGCTCATGCCTGCGACCATTGCGCCGGGGACCCAGGAGGCCAAGGCGCTGGGCGATGTGCACGCAGCGCTGCTCTCGGGCACCCGCTCGGAGCTGATCGCCGCACGCGATGGCGCGGCCCGCATCCTGGCCATCAAGGAGTTCCCCGAGCTGCGCGCCGCATGGGGCGAGGCGGTCTTCCTCCTCCACCGCAACTACGGTGAGGGCGCAGGCGATCGCAACAAGGCCAGGGACGCGATTGCGGCGGGGGCGCTCGCCCATGAAGGCAGCACCTGGCTCATCAAGCTCCGGGCTGCGTCCGCGTTGGACAACACGCAGGGCAGCCAGGCCCGCTCCCTCATCCAGGGCGCTCCCGCGGATGGCCGTGAGGACCCGGCGCTGCTGCTCTCCCTCGCCGAAGCGCACTGGCAGGAGAAGGACCTGCCCAAGGCGCGTGGCGCGGTGGAGCGTGCCCTGAAGCGCGCGGAGAACAGCGCGCGTGCCCACCACCTGTTGGGCCTGCTGGCCCTCGCCCAGGCGGATCAGCACGACGCGGAGCTGCGGGATGTGGGGGCCCAGATCGCGGCCCTCACGGGGGAGGAGGCGGAGCGCCGCGAGGAGCTCGTCGCCCGCCGTGACGGGGCCCTGGAACAGGCGAAGGTCGCGCGTGAGGAAGCCGCCCAGGCCTTCGGCGCCGCGCTGCAGGCGAATCCGAAGCACCTGCTCTCGGCGGTGACCCTGGCCTCGCTCGAGCTGGCCGCGGGCGACGCCACCAAGGCCCTGCAGACCATCGCCCCGGCCATCGCAGAGGATGCCGAAGCCGAACTCTCGAACTTCCTCCGTGCCGAGGCCCTCTCCATCGCCGGCAGCGCCCACCTGAGCCTCGGCGCGGGCGAGGAGGCCGAGTCGTCGCTGCAGGCCGCGCTGGAGGCCGATCCCGACCATGGCCGGGCGCAGGCCGCGCTGGGCCGTATCTTCTTCGAGCGCCGCGCGTACGAGGACGCGCTGCCCCTCTTCCAGGCCGTCAGCAAGCGCGATCCACAGAACCTGGAGGCCGCCGAAGGCCTCATCTCGGCGCTGCTCGCCACCGGCAAGCACGTGGAGGCGCGCAAGCAGGTCGAGAGCGCGAACGAGCGGTTCATGGGGAGCGCCGGCCTCGCCTATCTCTATGGCCGGGTGGAAGACGCCCTGGGCAACGCCCTCGATGCCGAGACCCACTACAAGCGCGCGCTGGCCTCCGATCCCGAGCTGCACGAGGCGGCCCTCTACCTGGCACGCTTCTACCTCCGCTCACGCCGGCCGGCCGACGCCGAGGCGCTCCTCGAGGCGCCGCTCAAGGTCGAGCCCCTCACGCCGCTGATGCGGGTGGCCAAGGGTGAGCTCGAGCTTGCCAAGGGGGAGCTGGAGGACGCCGCAGCCGACTTCACCAAGGCGTTCGAGGAGGACCCGGAGCTCGCCGATGCCGTCTTCGGCCGCAGCCGCGTCCGGCTGTCCCAGGGCGATCTGGTCGGGGCCCTCAAGGACGCAGAGCGCACCCTGGCCCTCAACCCCTCGCTGCCCGAGGCCCGGCTCCAGCTCGGCCGGGTGCTGTGGGCGGATGGAAAGCTCGAGGAGGCACTCACCGCGCTCACCCGCGCACGTGAGGAGTCCCCCAACTCGGTGGCCACCGCCATCGTCCTGGGCCAGGTCCAGCTCGATGCCGAGAAGCTCGCCGACGCCGAGAAGACGCTGCGCGAGGCCCTCCAGCTGGATGCCTCGAACCCGGAGGTGCTGGTGAGCCTGGGACGCGTGCTCGCCGCGCGGGACCTCCACACCGAGGCCATCGACTTCATGCGCCAGGGCCTCGCCCGGGCCCGCGACAACGCGCGCTACCACTACATGATCGGCAACGTGTACGCGCAGGCCAACCGCCCCGAGGACGCGGTGGAGGCGTGGACCCGGTCGAGCCAGCTCGACCCGACGGATGCGGATCCCGTGCAGGCGCTGGGCATCGCGGCGCTGGGTGCCAACCGCTACCGCGACGCGGTCACCTTCCTGACCCGCGCGCTGGAGATCGACCCTGAGCGCCACGAGCTGGTCGCGCGCATCGGTGACGCCCACTTCCACGCCACCCAGTGGGACAAGGCCATCGAGCGCTACCGGGAGGCGGTCCGCCTCGATCCCTCGCTGACGCGCGTCTACTACAACATCGGCCGCGCCTACTCCGAGTCCGAGCGCATCCGGGAGGCGGTGCCCTGGCTGCGGCGCGCGACCGTGGCCCATCCGGACGAGCCCGGCGCCTTCGTCGCGCTCGGCTACGCCCTCAAGTACGTGGGCCAGAAGGGCGAGGCCGCCGCGGCGTTCCGCGCCTACCTCCAGAAGGCGGAGGATCCGCCGGATCGCAAGGACGTGGAGGACGAGATCTACGGGCTCGTGAACGAATAGGTCCCCGACGGGCGCGGGAGTCGCTTGCCGACACCGCGCCCGGGTGGCTACAAGCCGCCGCCATGCTGGACCTCAAGTTCGTCGCGCAGCACCTGGACACGGTCGTCTCCCGGCTCGAGAGCCGCGGGGGCAGTCTCGATCTGGGTCCCTTCCAGAACCTCATGCAGGAGCGGCGCGAGCTGAACGTCGCTCTCGAGGGGCTCAACCAGAAGAAGGCCCAGGCCAACGCCGAGATGAAGCGGCTGGCCAAGGAGGACCCCTCGAAGCTGGAGGAGGCCCGCGGGCAGATGCGCGCGCTCGCCCAGGAGAGCAAGGGGCAGGAGGCGCGTCTCGGCGAGATCGAGACCCAGCTCCAGCAGATCCTCCTCGAGCTGCCGAACCTCCCGGATCCCTCGGTCCCGGTGGGGGCCGACGAGAACGACAACGTGGTGGTGCGCACCTGGGGCGAGAAGCCGTCGTTTTCGTTCGAGCCCAGGGAGCACGATCGCCTGGGTGAGGCCCTGGGGCTGCTCGACTTCGAGCGGGCGGCGAAGATTTCGGGCGCGCGCTTCGCCTTCACCCGCGGCGCCCTGGCGCGGCTGGAGCGGGCGCTGGTCGCCTTCATGGTCGACGTGCACACCGAGCGCGGGGACCTGGAGCTCTCGCCGCCCTACCTGGTCCAGCGCGACGCGATGATCGGCACCGGGCAGCTCCCCAAGTTCGAGGAGGACGCCTTCAAGACCGCCGGGGATCCCGAGCGCTTCCTCATCCCCACCGCCGAGGTCCCTCTCACCAACTACCACCGGCAGGAGATCCTCGAAGGGCCCCTGCCCCGGTACGTGGCGGCGACCCCCTGCTTCTGCGTCGAGGCGGGCAGCGCCGGCCGCGACACCCGCGGCCTCATCCGTCAGCACCAGTTCCACAAGGTGGAGCTCGTGCGCTTCGTGCATCCCGACGAGAGCCTGGAGGCCCTGGAGCAGCTCACCCGCGACGCGGCGGACATCCTCGAGCGGCTGGGACTCCACCACCGCGTCACCCTGCTGTGCACCGGGGACATGGGCTTTGCGAGCGTGAAGACCTACGACCTCGAGGTCTGGCTGCCGGGGCAGAACGCCTACCGGGAGATCTCGAGCTGCTCGAGCTTCGGCGACTTCCAGGCCCGCCGCGCCGACATCCGCTTCCGCGAGAAGCCCGAGGCCAAGCCCCGGCACGTCCACACCCTCAACGGCAGCGGGCTCGCGGTGGGGCGCACCATGGTGGCCCTGCTGGAGAACTACCAGCGTGAGGATGGCAGCGTGCGCCTGCCGGACGTCCTCGGCCCCTACATGGGCGGGAAGCTCGAGCTCACCCCGGCGTGAAGCGATCGCGGCGCTTTTGTCGGTTGCAATCGTCGCCGGTTGGTGTAAGTAGCGCGCCCCCAGCAGTACGACGGGGCGCGAGGTCACAGTGGTCGCGGAGCAGTGGCCGAGCGGCTGAAGGCAGCGGTCTTGAAAACCGCAGAGGGTGCAAGCTCTCCGTAGGTTCGAATCCTACCTGCTCCGTAAAGCAGCTCTTTGACAGGTTTTGGCAGCTGGAGAGATGGCCGAGAGGCTGAAGGCACAGGTTTGCTAAACCTGCATATCCGTAAGGGTATCGAGGGTTCGAATCCCTCTCTCTCCGCCAGTATTTTTCAGTGTCGGAGACGCGGAAGAAGAAGTAGAAGCAAGCGGCAACACGGGCTCCCTTAGCTCAGCTGGATAGAGCGTCGGACTACGAATCCGAAGGCCGGAGGTTCGAATCCTCCAGGGAGCACCACTTCTTCCGACTGGCAGAAGGCTGAACACGCGATCGTGCTCGACGCGGATCTCCACTTCATGCAGCAGGCGCTCTCGCTCGCGCGGGATGCAGCAGCGCTGGGGGAGGTTCCGGTGGGTGCGGTGGCGGTTCATGGCGATCGCATCATCGGCCGCGGGCACAACCGCCGCGAGCTGGACGCGGACCCCTTCGCCCACGCTGAACTGCTGGCTCTGGCCGAGGCCGCCCGGACCCTCGGGGCCTGGCGACTCACCGGGGTGACGCTGTACGTGACCCTGGAACCCTGCGCGATGTGTGCGGGTGGCATGGTTCAGGGTCGGGTGAGCAGGCTGGTCTACGCTGCAGACGATCCCAAGGCGGGCGCAGTCGGCTCGCTCTACAACCTGGCAGAGGACCCCCGGCTCAATCACCGGGTGGAAGTCTGCCGGGGCGTGCTTGCAGCAGAGAGCGCGCAACTGCTGAAGGGGTTCTTCGGGGCCCTCCGGCAGAAGAAGCAGCAGCAGAACAAGTGAATAGCTGGAGAGCTGGCCGAGTGGTCGAAGGCACCTGACTCGAAATCAGGCATACCGGCAACGGTATCGTAGGTTCGAATCCTACGCTCTCCGCACCCTGAAGGAGAGGTGGCCGAGCGGTTGAAGGCGCACGCCTGGAAAGCGTGTATGTCTGAAAGGGCATCGAGGGTTCGAATCCCTCTCTCTCCGTCGTTGTTATAGGTTCCGTTGTCGCAGCATCGGTTGTGGTCGGGGCAACGCGGGGACGTCAATCCCGCCAGGTCCGGAAGGAAGCAACGGTCGCGCACCTCCGCGTGTGTCCCGGCCTTATCGATGTCGCAGTGAAGAGCCCGGCGTTCCTCTCGAGGGACGGCGGGCTTTTTCGCGTCTGGATTCCGACCCGGGGAGCCACCGCCCGCCCGGATGGCTGCTGGGCATCGGAGCATGATGGGGCTGCGCGGTTGGCGCACGGGCTTTAAACCCACTCCATGCCCGTCGCCGTGACCGAAGACACCGGACTCCAGCTCCTGGAGCGGCGCTTCCCGAAGGACTGGGAGGCAGCCCTCGAGGGGGAGCGGGAGAAGACCTCCTTCCAGCGCCTGGACGCATTCCTGGGCCCCGAGTCCCGCCGGGCCCGGATCGTCCCGGAACCCGGAGAGATTTACCGCGCGCTGGAGCTGACGCCGCTGTCCAAGGCCCGGGTGGTGATTCTGGGCCAGGAGCCCTACCCCGGCCCGGGGCAGTCCAATGGGCTCGCCTACTCGGTGCACAAGGGCGCGTCGCTCCCGAGCTCGCTGCAGAACCTGTTCAAGGAGCTCGAGGCGGACGTCGGGGTGAAGCCGCCCGCGCACGGGGATCTGACCGCCTGGGCCAAGCGGGGCGTCCTGCTGCTCAACGCGGTCCTCACCGTCCGGGAGGGACAGGCCGGCTCCCACCAGGGCCGCGGCTGGGAACACTTCACCGACGCGGTCCTGCGCGCGGTGAACGCCAAGAGCGAGCCCTCGGTCTTCGTCTTCTGGGGCCGCGCCGCGCAGCGCAAGGTGCCGGTGATCGACTCCACCCGTCACTTCGTCCTGGTGGGGCCGCATCCTTCGCCGGCCGCCGGGGGTGGGTTCCGGGGGTCGAAGCCCTTCAGCCGCATCAACGCCTTCTTCGCCGCGAACGATCTGCCTCCGGTCGACTGGTCGTTGCCGAAGTGAGGTGACCCGGCGCGCCCCTCGGGAATGCGGGGCGCCGGGCTTCAAGTGCGGACGCGGGTAGACTGCGTCCGCATGCCGGAGCAGGGACAGACGCGGGAGGACGTGTGGACGGCGATGGCCGAGCACTTCCTCGACACCGAGACCCGCCAGCGCCTGCCCTACACCGCCTGGGTGTGCGTGGAGGCCGGCCTCACCCGTGAGGCTGCCCATGCCGTCTGGTGCCGGGAGGTGATCCCGGTGGTGGGAACCAACCTGCTCTCGGTCGCCGGCGAGTGGGCGGGCTGGGAGCGTCGGTGGGTGATCGAACGCGCCCGCCGATGTCAGGGCCGTCGTTGGGTCTGGCCCTACCCCGGGGTGCGCCGGATCGCGAGCCCGTGCTGGAACACCATCGCCGGATGCATGGAGCGGCTTTCCCAGACCCCCGACCCGGCCGTCAGGCTTCAACAACAGGAGGCGCTGTCGGCACTCGCCGAACACCTGGTGGACTTTCTCCCCAAGCCCCTCAACGAGGCGTCCGTGCCGGTGCGAGAGGCGACCCGGCGTCTGGGGCTGGAGGAGGCGTGGGCGCTGCTCTGCCCGTGTCTGCTCAGGGAGGAGCGAACGGTCGGGCGCGAGCGGTTGGAACGGGCATTCGCGCAGCTCGGCTGAGCGTTCGCACCCACGCAGGACGCCACCGGGGATGAGACGCCTCAGGACCCCGGCCGCTCCCCCGGCGCGAGCTGCCGGATCACCCGACACGGGTTGCCCACCGCGAGCACATCCGAGGGGATGTCCCGGGTGACCACACTCCCCGCTCCGATGATGGTGCGGTCCCCGATGGTGACGCCGGGCAGGATGATCGCCCCGCTCCCCACCCACACGTCCGAGCCGATGGTCACCGGCGCGCCGTACTCCTTGCCCCGTCGCTCCATCGCGTCCACCGGATGCAGGGGCGTCATCACCTGCACCGCCGAGCCGAACATGGTGAAGGAGCCGATGCGGACCGGGCACACGTCGAGAACGACGCAGTTGAAGTTGAAGAAGACCTTCTCCCCGAGATGGATGTTGTCGCCGTAGTCGCAGAAGAACGGCGGTTGGATGAGGGCGGTGTCCGCGCCGCTGCCCAACAGCTCGCCGAGCAGCTCCCGGTTCTCCTCGGGCGTCGCCTCGAGACGGGCGTTGAGTCGGGAGCAGAGCGCCCTCGCTTTGGCGCGTCCGGCCACCAGTGCTGGATCATTCGGATCGTACAGCTCGCCGGCATCCATCTTCTCGCGCTCGGTCATGGCGTTTCCCGTTCAGTTGGTCAGAAATGGGGGAATGACTCGGACCCGGTCACATCGCGTTCGCCGCGCCCTGTCGCGGCTGACCTTCACGACGCTGTTCACTGTGGGGCTTGCGGTACAGGCGCGCGCCTCCGAGACCGGCTCCCTCGCCCCGAAGCAGGACACGCCTGCGAGCTCTGCCGAACTGAAGGCCCCCCGCCCCGCCGGCCGTCAGCTTCCCGCATTGCTCGCGACGCTGGGGAAGGCGGAGCTGGAGAAGGAGGCGCTCCCCGGATGTGCCTACCGTGAGCGCACCCACGTCGAGGAACTCACCGACGATGGGAAGGTGAAGGGGAGCCTGGAGCGGAGCTGGAAGATCGTCCGTCAGGGCGACGCGTCCACCCGAACGCTGCTCTCGAGCGAGCAGACCGGCGAGCTGAGCGACCTGCTGACGCGCGAGCCGAAAGAGCCCACCCCGGAAGAGCGCAAGGCCCAGCGCAGCCCCCTGCACCCGGCGCAGCAGTCCCACTTCATCTTCTCCCTCCAGGAGGAGAAGGACGGGCGTCTCCGGCTCGGCTTCCGTCCGAAGAAGCGGGACGCCAAGTGGATGCAGGGAACCATGCACCTCGACGCCGAGAGCCTCGAGCTGGTGCGCATGGTGGCCTCGCCCTCGAAGATGCCTCCCATGGTGAGCAGCCTCGACCTGGACCTGCGCTTCGGTCCCACCGCCTGCGGCGTTCAGCCCCATCGCATCCGGGTCAAAGGGAAGGGCGGCTTCCTCTTCATGAAGTTGAACTTCCGCTCGGACACCCGGCTCGACGCTTTCGAGCGGCCCTGAGCCCCACGGCGCCTCGAACGCACCTGTTCCTGACGTCCGCTTCGGCCCGCAGACAGGACGGTCATCAGTTTGTCTTGAACCGGAACCTGAACGTGTCAGGCATTTGAATCGCATCCCGCGACCCATGGCGCCGGCGTTCAGCGATGCCGGCCGGGGAACGGATCCCACGTCCCTTCCCTTCTGACCGACCGACCACAGCGTGGCCCGGGCCCCCCCGCGACAACGCTCGCGCTTCTCGTGCATGCTTCCGGACCAGGCCCCCTGAACCAGGATCCGGTCTCACATGGAAGTCGCAATACGTCCTGCGGTTGCGTCTGATGCTCCCTTCCTCTCTGCGATGTTCGTCGAGGCGGCCTTCTGGAAACCGGAAGATCCCCGCCCCACGCTCGACGACATCCGTCGCCAACACGCGCTCGCACACTCCTCGGAGGGCTGGCCACTTCCGGGCGACATGGGTGTGATTGCGGAAGCCGACCGACCGCTGGGCGCAGCCTGGCTCCGGTTCTTCCCCTCCAGTGATCCGGGGGATGGCTTCGTGGCAGATGGCACCCCCGAGCTCTGCATCGCCATCGTCCCGGAGTGGCGGGGACGGGGCCTGGGGGCGCGGCTGCTCTCCGCCCTCATCGCCGAAGCGCGCGCCGCAGGCCTGAGTGCACTGTCGTTGAGCGTCGAGTCCGACAATGCCGCGCGCCACCTCTACGCACGCATGGGCTTTCAGGAGGTCCGCGAGGTGGATGGGGATCTCACCATGCTCCTGACGCTCTGACGGCTGCGGCCTCGCAGCATCGAACCGCTCCTCACCGGGCCATCCGCACACCACGCTGAAGAGCGTGACCTGCGGAGCGGCGGCCGTGTCGGTGCGTCGAACGCGAGCGCCTCCCGCGCTCCACCGTTCGGACCCACGGCCACCGCGGAGGCGGCTCAGAAGCCGACCGAGAAGGCGTGATTGATCGCGTGGAGGTCACGGAGGCGGCCGTCCTCCGCCGGGCTCGACTCGAGCAACCGGACCTCCAGTCCTTGGTAGAGCGCCTGCAGCATCTCCTGGGGGATGGAGAACGGTGGGCCCTCGTCGCTCTCCTTCTCGACCTCCATGGTGATCACCAGCCCGTTGGATCCGGGCACCAGTAGCCCGCGCAGGTGGCGCGCATACCGCTCCCGGAGCGATGACGGGAGCGCCACGAGCGCGGCCCGATCGTAGAGCGCGTTCACCCGCCCCACGTGTTCGGCCGTGGCGTCGAAGACGTCTCCGACGAGCAACGTCAGCCCGGGCGTCTCGTAGCGCTTGAAGGGACCGGACGCCGAGATCTCCGGCTTCATCCCGTGCTCACGGAAGAAGTCGCGGACCGCCGACTCCACCAACTCGATGCCCACCACCTCGTGTCCGTGGGCCGCGAGGAAGGCAAGGTCCTCGGACTTACCGCACAGGGGAACCAGGACCCGACGCTCCTTCCCGAGAACGCCCGCCTGTCTCGCCAGAAGGGCGTTGGGATGTCCCTCGTGAAAGCCGATCCGCCCCTCGCTCCATCGAGCCCGCCAGAATTCAGGATCCATGGGCCTCAGGATGGACCCGGTCGGCGCGGACCGCAGCCGTTTCCGACCTCCGTCCAGGCGATGATGGTTGCTGATGACGACGACTTCGACGTCGCGCCGAGGTGCCACCATCGCGGCGGCGCTCCCCGAACCCTCAATCCTCCGGGACCACGCTCCACACCTCCTCCACGTCCAGCGACAGCCCGGAAGGGAGCTCGGCGCAGACCGCGGCCCAGGTGCGGGGGTTGGGGCGGAGCTCGGCGCAATGCCAACGCTCGGGTGCGTCATGGACCCGCTCGGTGAAGGAGAGGCGGGGCGGCTGGCCCGGCTCCAACTCACAGGTGACCTCCCGGGCCGGCAGGGAGAAACCGGTGCCGCGGGCTTTGAGGTAGGCCTCCTTGAGGGTCCACAGCCGTCGGAACAGCTCGCGCTGCGCCTCGCCACTCAAGGTCCCGAGCCGCGCCAGCTCCCGCGCACTGAAGACCTGCGCCCCCACGGTCATGGGGTCCGGATCGCGACGGAACGCCTCGACGTCCAGCCCCACGGTGGAGTGCGAGAGGGCGAAGCCCAACATCTCGCGGGTGTGACTCACGTTGAACGAGGGCGCGCGCGGCAGCATCCCCTCGACCAGCTCGGGGCGCCCGTGGGGCCCCATCACCAGGGGAACCTCTGCGGCCGGGCGATGGAGCAGGCGGCCGAGCGCTCCCCTCATCAACGAGCGGCCGATCACAAAGGCGTTGCGATCGGCATCGAAGCGGAACCGGTCGGCACGCGCCTGCTCGTCGGGAGTGAGCCGGTTGCGAAGGCGGGCGAGCAGGTGGGACGACACCGGGCGCGTCAGGTCCACCCACGCGACACACACCATCCCCAGGGGTGGCACCACCACCTGACGGACGCGGGGGTTGGGAGGCTCGAGGAGCAGGGAGGTCAGCGGCATCGACTCGGACAGAGGATAGGACAGCTTCCACGGAATGCCGCGCGCCTCGGGCCCGGGCTTCGGCCACCCGACGAGGGCATGCACCGACGGTCCAGCGCGTGTTACAAGCCGCCCCTCGCCATGAGCTATCTCGTCCTCGCCCGCAAGTGGCGCCCCCAGACGTTTCAGGACATGACCGGCCAGGAGCACGTGGTCCGGACGGTGGCCAACGCCATCCAGCAGGACCGGGTCGCCCACGCCTTCCTGTTCTGCGGCCCCCGCGGCGTCGGAAAGACCACCGCCGCCCGGCTGCTGGCCCGCGCCCTCAACTGCGAGAACGGTCCCACCGCCGAGCCCTGCGGCACCTGCCGGGCGTGCGTGGAGATCACCGCCGGCAACTCCGTCGACGTGCAGGAGATCGACGGTGCCTCGAACAACGGCGTCGAGAACGTCCGCGAGATCCGCGACAACGCGAAGTACCTGCCGCAGCGCGACCGCCACAAGATCTACATCGTGGACGAGGTCCACATGCTGTCGAACGCGGCGTTCAACGCGCTGCTCAAGACGCTGGAGGAGCCGCCCGGTCACGTGAAGTTCATCTTCGCGACCACCGAGCCCGAGAAGCTCCCGGACACCATCCTCAGCCGCTGCCAGCGCCACAACTTCCGCCGCATCCCTGCGGGGGTGATGCTCGAGCGCCTCCAGCACATCGCCCGGGCCGAGTCCCTCACCATCTCCGACGCCGCGCTCTCCCTCATCGTCCGCCAGTCCGAGGGCGGCATGCGCGACGCGCTCTCCCTGCTCGACCAGGTCCTCTCCGCCTGCGGTCAGAGCCCCTCCGATGCCGAGGTTGCCGAAGCGCTGGGCACCATCGATCGCCTCGCGGTGCAGGAGCTGAGCGAGGCGCTGGTGCGGCGTGAAGCGGGCCGCATCCTCACCAAGGTCGGCGAGCTGCACGACCGCGGCGTGGACCTCAAGCGGGTCACCGAGGAGCTCGCGCTCCACCTGCGCCACCTCTTCGTCACCCGCGCCCTCAAGGCCCCGCCTCCCGAGCTCGCCGAATCCGAGCGTGAGGCGGTCCAGGCCCTCGCCGAGGAGGCCGACCCCGCCCAGATCGCGCGCCTCTTCGACATCGTCCTGGGCTCGGTCCGGACGCTGAAGGACTCCGCGCAACCGCGGCTCACGTTGGAGATGACGCTGCTCAAGGCGATCCAGCTCTCGCCGGCGTCCTCCATCCCCGAGCTCATGGTGAAGGTGGATCGCCTCGCCAAGGGCCTGGCGAACGCGGCCGGCCCCATCGCCGACGGAGTGCCTGGAGGTCACTCCGGCCAGCCGAACTTTCGCGCCTGAGCCCCGGGGCGCCCCGCCCTCCCCTGCACTGCGCCCTGCGCCCACCTCGCCTCCTCAGGGAGGTCCGTTGGACTCCAGCTCCCGCCAGGAGGCCCCTTCTCCGGGTCCAGCGACGCCCCTCAGCGCGGCGATCCCCCCGGCGCCGGCATCCCCCACGGTCCCGGACGCGAGGAACGTGGCGGTGGAGATCGCCCCCGACGGCTCCCGTCTCTTCGCGCCCCCGCCTCCCGCGGGAGGGTGTGCGTCCGGCGAGTGCCTCCCCGACGCGTCCCCCGCCCCGTCATCGCCCGCGCCCAGCGGTCAGGCGCTCGCCCCCGGTGCGCCGGCGCCCGCCTTCACACCGGGTGGTCCCCCGTTCGCGCGCAACGAAGCGGTCCCCCCGGCCGCGCCGTCCGCTCCCACGTTTGCGCGCGCGCCCCAGCCTCCTCCCTCACCGGCTCCGGCGCCTCGGAGCGCCCCCGCGCCCGCCCCCCGCGCCGCCCCGGTCCCCACCGGCTCCCTGCAGGGTGCGCAACGCCGGGAGCGCTGGTCGCGCGCGGTTCAGGCGGTGCGCCAGGAGAGCGGCCGGCACGGCGCGTCGCTGATGCACGGGCGCCTGCTGGGCCTCGAGCCGGGTCGGGTGCGGCTGGGCTTCACCCGCGCGGCGGCCTTCCACCGCACGGCGGTCGCCGGCACCACCGGCAAGGCCCTCATCGAGAAGGCGCTCAGCGAGCACTTCGGCCAACCCACCGTGGTGGACATCGAGCCTGACACCGCCATCGCCGACGCCGCCGAGCCCAGCCTCGCCGAGTTCCAGTCCCGGGCACGCGAGGCGCATGAGCGCTCCACTGACAACAAGGTGCGCAACCACCCCGCGGTGATGGCGGCCCTCTCCCTGCTCGGGGGCGAGGTGGAACACATCCAGGTCCTGCAGCCGGACGCCCGCCCTGCCGTTCCCGAGGAACCCTCCGAGGATTGAGACCTGATGGGCGGCGGACCCTCGCGCGCCCGCTCAGCGGCCGGGAGGTGACATGCGGCTTGTGTCCCGGCGCCGACCGCGTCCATATGGAGCCCGCATTTCAACCCGTCACCGCATTTTGAGGAGCCCGCCATGCCTCCTGGCATCGACCTGAACTACTTCATCCGTCAGGCCAACAAGCTCACGGAGAAGATCGAGAAGCGGAAGGCCGAGCTCGCCGACGAGACGGTGGAGCACAGCGCCCACGACGGCCGCGTGGTCGTCGTCGCCACCGGCACCCAGGAGCTGCGCAGCATCAAGATCGATCCCGCGCTGATCGATCCCAGCGATCCCGCCCTCCTCGAGGACATGGTCACCGCCGCGGTCAACGCGGCCCTCACCGCCAGCAAGGACCACATGCAGAAGGAGCTGGGCAAGGTGAGCGGCGGGGTGAAGATCCCCGGGATGATGTAGCGCTCCCCGAGCAACCTCCTCCGGACCGCCCCCATGACGCCCGATCCCCTCAACCGCCTGGTCGCGCAGCTCGCGCGGCTCCCCGGCATCGGCGAGAAGACCGCCCAGCGGCTGGCCTTCCACATCCTGCGCGCGCCGGACGCCTATGCCGAGGCGCTGGGAGAGGCGATCCGGGACGTGAAGGAACGGGTGCGGCTGTGCGAGCGCTGCTACGCCCTCACCGAGCACACCCTGTGTGGGCTCTGCGAGGACCCGCGGCGGGACGAGCGGGTGGTGTGCGTGGTGGAGACCGTCGCCGATCAGATGGCCCTCGAGCGCACCCGGGAGTTCAAGGGGCGCTACCACGTCCTCCACGGTGCCCTCTCGCCGCTGGACGGCGTGGGCCCCGAGCAGCTGCGGATCAAGGAGCTGCTCGCGCGCCTCTCCTCCCAACCGGTCGAGGAGCTGATCCTGGCGACCAACCCCAACGTCGAGGGGGAGGCCACGGCCCTCTACCTCTCCCGGCTGCTGCAGCCCATGGGACTGCGGGTCACCCGCATCGCCCAGGGCCTCCCCATGGGCGGCGATCTGGAATACGCGGACCAGGCGACCCTGGCCAAGGCCCTCTCCGGGCGCCGCGAGCTCTGATCCAGCCGAGCAGGCGACCCGCGCAGGATCAGGGCGTGCGCTTGCTGCACCTTCCGCCCTTTGGTAATCAGGGTGCCCTGCATCCATCGGCGTGCCGCTTCAGCACGTGGGCACGGGAAGCGGAACGATCGAAGGGAGCGGATCGGCGCGTATGGGCACCCAATTGGTGATGTACGAAGAGGAGTTCACCAAGATCAACGCGGTCTGTGAGCGCCTGACCCGGGACGCGAACGCCAAGGTGGTCTTCCTGGTGGACAAGAACGGCCAGCTCATCAGCGCGGCCGGTCAGACCCAGAACATCGACACCACCAGCCTCGCGTCGCTCACCGCCGGCAACGTCGCCGCGATGGGCGGACTCGCGAAGCTGATCGGCGAGGCCGAGTTCCCCAACCAGTTTCACGAGGGAGCGCGTGACTCCCTCTACATGTCGGTGGTGGGGACCCGGGTCGTCCTGGTCGTCATCTTCGACAATCGGACGTCACTCGGCCTGGTGCGCCTGCGCATCAAGAAGGCGGCCGAGGAGCTCGGTCACATCTTCGAGTCGCTCTCCCGGAAGACCGACGTGCCCGGAATGGGTTCACCGTTCGCCGAAATCTCAGACGACGACATCGACAACCTTTTCAGCGAGTAACCCGGCCAAGCCATGTCCTTCATCAACTACTCGTCTCGCGAGATCAACTGCAAGATCGTCTATTACGGGCCGGGCCTGTGCGGGAAGACGACGAATCTTCAGTACATTTACAACAAGACCAACAGCGAGACGAAGGGCAAGCTGATCTCGCTCTCGACCGAGACCGATCGCACCCTGTTCTTCGACTTCCTGCCGCTGTCGCTCGGTGAGATCCGCGGGTTCAAGACCCGGTTCCACCTCTACACGGTGCCCGGTCAGGTCTTCTACGACGCGTCCCGCAAGCTCATCCTCAAGGGCGTGGACGGCGTGGTCTTCGTGGCCGACAGCCAGGTCGAGCGCATGGAGGCCAACCTCGAGAGCCTCGACAACCTGCGCACGAACCTCGCCGAGCAGGGCTACGACCTCGACAAGATCCCGTACGTCATGCAGTACAACAAGCGGGACCTGCCCAACGCACTGCCGGTCGAGGAGATGCGCGCGGCCCTCAATACCCGCAACAACGTCGAGTTCCCCGCGGTGGCTCCCACCGGCCAGGGCGTGTTCGACACGCTCAAGGCGGTCGCCAAGCTCGTGCTGACCGAGCTGCGCAAGGGCGGCTGACGCCCGCGGCCTCCGACCCCCCGGCCTCCCGGAAGTTTCCGGGGGGCCGATTTCTTTTGCGGGACCAGAACGGACGGGGGACCTGCTGCGGGGGCTCGCCCGCAAGCCCGATCCCCTGTGCTAAGCAGGTGGGCTCCGACCGGTGCGCACGCTGCGCCGAAGCGACCGAGGAGTCCCGTGATCACCGCCAGCTTCCGCCCCGCTCTGTTCGCGCTGCTGCTCGTCGCGAACCTCGCCTCCGCGCAGGAGACGGCCCCCCCGTCCGGCTCCGACGCTCCCACCGGTGCCGACGCCACAGCTCCCGCGACCGCGGACGCCGCGGATGCGCCCCCGGCAGAGGCCACCACCTCGGACGAAGCGTTCCGGACGCGGGTGAAGACCCTCTCGGCGCGGGTGGATGACCTCAAGGAGAAGGTCTTCCAGTCCAAGGCCCGGCTGCTCCTGCTGCAGGAGGCGGTGCTCGGGGGCGACATCACCAGCGGCGCGCGGGCGGTGATCATCCACCAGAACGACATGGGCGGCAGCTTCGTCCTGGAGTCCATCTCCTATGCCCTGGACGGCTCCCCCATCTTCACCAAGGTGGACGTGGACGAAGAGCTGGCGGCGAAGAAGGAGTTCGAGATCTTCAACGGCCGCATCGTCCCGGGACGGCACCAGCTGGCGGTGCGGTTGGTCTACCGGGGCCACGGCTTCGGCGTCTTCAACTACGTCGACGGCTACCGCTTCAAGGTCCAGAACAGCTTCTCCATCGACATGGAGCCCGGGAAGGCCACGACCGCGCGGGTGGTCGCCTTCGAGCGGGGTGACCTCACCACGGACATGAAGGAGCGGCCCTCGGTCCGGCTGGAGACCCAGGTGACGCGGGACGTGCCTGCCGTCGCCGGCGGCGCCGGTCCCGACGACGCGCTCAGCATCGAAGGTCGGTGAGCCGCTCGATGCGCGTTTTCGGTTTCACCTTCCGGCCCGCCCTGCTGCTGACGGCGCTCGCCCTGGGGCTCTCCCCCGTGGCCGGAGCACAGCCGGCACCGGCGGCCGCGCCGACCCCGCCGGATCCCGCGCGCCTGACCGACGCCGGCGCAGCGATGGACTTCGTGGAGCGCCAGTACAGCCGCCGTCCCGAGCCGACGGCCGCCCAGACCCGCGCGCGCCGCTACGGCCAGGGCGAGGTCCAGTACCTGCTCGGTGATTGGCGGACGGCCTCCATCATCTTCCAGGACCTGGTGAGCGACCCGGAGAGCGCGAAGGATCCGAACCACCCCGAAGCCCTCTTCTTCCTCGCCGACGCGCTCTACCAGCAGGGCAACCTCTACGGCGCGCGCATCTACCTGCGGGAGCTGCTGGCCCTGGAGACGCCGCGCTTCCAGCAGGCCCTCTCGCGGCTGCTCGAGATCAATCACCAGCTGGGCCAGATTGTGGATGTGGAGGCCTGGATCGCGCGGGCCCGGGCGCGCACGTCCACCGGGACGCTGAGCCCGGAGCTCGCCTACGCCTACGCCCGCGCGGTGCAGCGGGACCGCTCACGCCCGAAGGCCCAGCGCATCGCCCGCGTCCGCGAGCTCCTCCAGCCCCTCTCGCAGACGCCGGGGGATCACCAGCTCGCCGTCGGCTACATGCTGGGCACCCTCCTGGTGGAGGAGCGGAAGCTCGAGCAGGCCGCGGCCCACTTCGCCGCCCTGACCACCCTGCCCCTGCAGACCGAGCGGGATCAGGAGCTGCACACCCTCGCGCTGCTTGCCCAGGGCCGGGTGCTCTATGAATTGGGACAGCTGGACGAGGCCATCGACCGCTACAACCAGGTCAGCCGCGAGAGCCCTCACTACCCGGACGCGCTCTACGAGATCGCCTGGGCCTTCGTGCAGAAGGAGGCCTACGCCCAGGCGCACAACGCGACCGAGCTGCTCCTGGTCGCCGCTCCCGAATCCACGCTTGCCCCCCAGGCCAAGCTGCTGCAGTCGAACCTGCTGCTCAAGCTCGCGCGCTACGACGAGGCGAACGCCAGCTACCACGACGTCATCCACGCCTATGCGCCGGTGCGCGATGAGCTCGAGGCGCTGCTCACGGTCCACCGGGATCCGGTGGCCTACTTCGATGAGCTGCTCTCCCGGAATGACCGGGTGATGGACGTGAACCTCCTGCTTCCGGAGGTCGCCCGCCGCTACGCCGCCACCCAGGACGACGTCGCCGACGGGCTGCGGATGATCAACGACCTGGAGGTGAGCCGCGAGGCCATCGAGGAGTCCCGCCACCTGGCCCAGCGCGTGCGCACCGCGCTGGCGCAACGTGGGGTCGAGATCTTCCCCGACCTCCAGGAGGGCTACCTGCGCGCCGACGCGGTGGAGAACGCCGTCCTGGCCTATGAACACCAGCAGGTCCTCGTCGAGGAGGCCGCGGCCGAGCCCTTCCTCCGCCCCGACGAGCGCACCCAGCTCGCCGCACTCCGCGCGCAGCGGGAGGCGCGTTTCGAGCGGCTGGAGGAGCTGCCCACCTCCCTCCAGGCCGTGCAGCAGCGGCAGGCGCGGCTGCACCAGCAGCTCAAGGAGCTCGATCGTCAGGCCTTCGCCGTGGGCTACGAGATCCAGTCCGCCGAGGCGGTGGCCCGCGCGCTGCGCAAGCTGGTGCGCGACACCCGGGGCCGCAAGCTGGGGTCGGCCAAGGACACCGAGCACTTCATCTCCCGCATCGAAGCCGAGGAGGCCCTGTTGGAGCAGCGCACCCGCGAGCTGGCGCGCGTCCGGGAGACGTTGGCCGACGAGCGGCTGAAGGCCGGCACCGACGTGGCAGGCGAGGAGCAGCTCAAGCGGGAGCTGGCTGACATCCACGCCGCGGCGCGCACCCTCTTCGAGGCCGTCTCCGCCCGCCCTGAAGCCGCGCCCCTCACCGAGGTCATGCGGACCGGTGGCGATGCCCGCCTGCAGATCGCCTCCCTCCGGGCCCGGGCCGTCCAGGCCAAGCGCGCGCTGCGCGAGAAGGTCGCCCAGCGGGCCGAACGCCTCCATGCGCAGATCCTCGCCGAGGAGCGCCTCCTGGACGCGCAGGCCGCGACCCTGGCGCAGGCCAGCGCGGAGACCCGCAACCTGGTGGGGCGCCTCGCCTTCGACAGTTTCAAGCGCATCCATCGCCGCTTCTACGAGCTGGTCCTCAAGGCCGACGTGGGGGTCGTGGACGTGGCGTTCACCCGCAAGCAGGACCACACCGCGGAGATCCAGCGGGTGGCCTCACAGAAGGACGCAGCCCTGCGCCAGCTCGACCGGGACTTCGCCGGGGTGCTCGAGGAGGTCCGTCCGTGAGGCGCACCCTTCTCACCCTCGCCGGCGCCATGGCCTTTCTTGCCGCGCCTGCCGCATCGGCCCAGGCACCCGAGGCGAACGCCGCTGAGGCCCCGGGCTCGGCCGCGCACCTCCTCGCAGGCTTCGGAAAGCCCCCGGAGGCGCAGGCGGTCTTCGACAGCTGGATGGAGGTGATGCGTCGCTACGAGCAGGAGAGCCTCGACTACCAGTCCGAGGTGCAGGCCTTCCTGGAGCAGACCTACCAGCAGCGACGCAATGCCCTCGCCGCCGCCTACGAGGACCGCATCCAGGACCTCGAGCTCAAGGAGCGCCGGGAGCGTCTGGACGCCATCGCGCAGTTCGAGGAGTTCCTCCGCCGCTACCCGGACGATCCCCATTACACGCCGGACGTGATGTTCCGGCTCGCGGAGCTCTACTTCGAGCGCAGCTCCGACGATCAGCTCGTGGCCATGCGCGACTTCGAGCAGCAGGCCATGGCGGCTGCGGCGAAGGGGGCGTCCTACCCCGCCGAGCCCCGCGTGGACTTCTCCCCCTCCATCGCCCTCTACCAGCGGCTCATCCGCGAGTTCCCCGACTACCGCTTCAACGACGGCGCGCACTACCTGCAGGGCTACTGCCTGGAGAAGCAGGACCAGCTGCCCGAAGCGCTCGCGCAGTACGAGACGCTGATCGCCCGCTATCCCGACAGCCGCTTCGCCACCGAGGCCTGGGTGCGCATCGGCGAGTACCACTTCGACGCCGAGCCCACCGAACAGGTCGCCCGACCGCTGGAGCGCGCCGCGGAGGCGTATGAGGCGGCGATCCGCGACACCGATCATCCCCTCTACGACAAGGCCCTCTACAAGCTGGGCTGGGTCTACTACCGCATCGATCGCTTCAACGAGGCGGTGGACCGCTTCATGACCCTCGCCGACTTCTACGAAGCGCGCGCGAAGGCCGAGGGCGGCGACGCCGTGGGCGGAGACCTGCGCGAGGAGGCGCTGCAGTACATCGCCATCAGCCTCATCGACGAGAAGTTCGCCGGGAGCGTTGAGGCACAGGCGGCCTACGCCAAGCTCGAGCAGCGCCCCTATGGCGCCGACATCTGGCGCCGGCTGGCCAACCTCTACTTCGACCAGACCCGCCACGAGGAGGCCATCGCCGCGTATCGCCGCGTGCTCTCCATGGACCCGCTGCGCAAGGACGCGCCGGCGCTGCAGGAGCGGATTGCGCAGGCCTACGAGCGGGACCGGCGCCTGTCCGAGTCCTTCGCCGAAGGGGAGAAGCTCGCGACGATGTTCGCCGAAGGGACCGCGTGGCACACCGCCCACCGGGACGATCCGGACACGCTGGCCCTGGCCGAGGAGAAGGCGGAGAAGGCCCTCTACGGCGCGGCCCTGTTCCACCACCAGCAGGCCCTCGTCTACAAGGAGGAGGCCCGCACCGATCCCAGCCGGGCCGAGCTCGCCAAGCGCACGTTCGAGAACGCGGCGCAGGCCTATGGCCGCTACCTGGAGCGCTTTCCCCGCAGCCGAAACGCCTACGAGATGGCGTACTACCGCGGCGAGACCCTCTACAACTCGCTGCAGTTCCGCGAGGCGGCCGCGGTCTACGAGGCGGTCCGCGACGACGGGGCCGACGTGAAGTACCGGAAGGATGCGGCCCTCTCCGCGGTCTACGCGTGGATGCGCGTGCGGGAAGAGGAGGTGCGCCTCGGCCGCATTCCGGATCTCAAGCCCCTGCGCTCCGATGAGCGCGAGGGCCGGAAGGCCGCGCCGACGCCCCTGAGCGGAAGCGAGCAGCGCCTGATCGCCGCCAGCGACACCTTCGTGACCCAGCACCCGGAGGCCGAACAGGCGCCGGAGCTCTCCTACAAGGCGGCCGAGCTCTACTACGCCCACGACGACTTCCCTGAGGCACGTCGTCGCTTCGAGGCCCTGGTGGGGCGCTACCCCGACCACGAGGTGGCCCGCTACGCCACCAATCTCATCGTCGAATCGTACCTGGTCGACGAGGACTGGGCCGCGGTGGAGCGGGTCGCGGGGCGCCTGGCGCAGAACTCCGAGGTCGCCGGCAAGGGCTCCGAGCTCGAGAAGGAGCTGACCCGCTTCAAGCTTGCCGGGCGCTTCAAGCTCGCGGAGGAGCACTTCGCCGCGGGCGCCTACGAGGAGGCGGCCGACAAGTACATCGCGCTGGTCGACGAGGAGCCCCAGCACGAGTTTGCCGACAAGGCCCTCAACAACGCCGCGGTCTCCTACGAGAAGGTGCGCCGCTTCGACTCCGCGCTGCGCCTCTACGAGCGCATCGTGAAGGAGTATCCGAAGAGCGACCTGGCCGACGACGCCCTCTTCCGCGTCGCGGTGAACGCCGAGCAGTCCTACGACTTCGACAAGGCGGTGGATCGCTACGAGGCGCTGGTGCGCGACTACCCGGCGTCTCCGGATCGCGAGGCCGCCCTCTTCAACACCGCGCGCCTGCTCGAGGCCCAGCAGCGCTATCCCGAGGCCGCGCGCGCCTTCATCCGCTACGCCGAGCTCTACCCGGAGAGCGAGGATGCGCCGAAGAACCAGTACCGCGCGGCCCTCATCTACGAAAAGCAGGGAGATTGGCGCGGCGCCATCCGCTCCCTCGACGCCTTCGTCTCCAGATTCTCCCGGCGCCCCGCCCAGGCCGAGCTGGTGGTGGACGCGAAGAAGCGCATCGGCCTCGCCTACCAGAAGCTCGACAACCCGCGCCTTGCCCGTCAGGCCTTCACCGAGGCCGCGCAGTTCTTCGATGCCCGCAAGCTCGTCGCCGAGGAGCACCTCCTGGCCGCGGACGCCGCCGCCCACGCGCGCTTCCAGCTCGCCGAAGAGGAGCTCGCCGCCTTCGAGAAGCTGAAGATCTCCGGAGGCGGGAAGCGGCTGGTGCAGAGCCTCAACCGCAAGAAGGAGGCGCTCAAGAAGGCAGCGGACGCCTACACCACCGTCTTCCGCTACAAGCGCCTCGACTGGATCCTGGCCGCCCAGTACCGCCGCGGGCACCTGCTGCAGCGCTACGCCACCACCCTCATCGAGACGCCGGTTCCGCCCGAGGTCGAACGCCTCGGTGTGGATGAGGTCGTCGCCTACCAGGAGCTGGTCGCCAACGAGGCGCTCCAGTTCGAGGACCAGGCCGCCGAGGCCTACGCGCAGACGGTGAAGGTCGCGCGTGAGAACCGGGTGCACAACGACTGGACCCGCCGCACCCTCGAGGCGCTCAACCGCATCCGACCCAACGAGTACCCGGTGCTCAAGGAGCCCAAGCGCCTGCTCTCGGATGACGCCCTCCTCCCGACGGTGCTCCTGAGGACGGCCCCGGCCAGCCCGAAGGCCGAGGCCCCCACCGCGGAGAAGGCCCCATGACGATCCGATCCCTCCTCCTCGCGATCGCCCTCGCGCTGGCCCCTGGCTGCGTCACCACCTCCGGCTCCGGAGCACACGCGGATCGGGCGGGGAGCGGTGATGATCCTGCGGCCCAGGCGACCGGAGACGCCGGTTCCGACCCCGCACTCGCGCGGATCCTGCGCCGCGCGCAGGAAGGGGATCCCGAGGGTGCCGAGCAGGCGCTTCAGGAGGAGGTCCGGCGTCGGCCGGAGCGCGACCTGCACTGGACCCAGCTGGGCATCCTGCAGGAGCGGCTCGGCAAGACCGGGCGGGCCAAAGAGAGCTACCTCAAGGCGCTGGAGAAGAACCCCGGTCAGCTGACGGCGAACCTGAACCTGGTGCGTCTGCACGCGCGGGAGAACACCCTCCCCACCGCCGAGGCCGAGCTGCTCGCGCGGCTCGAGCAGCATCCGCAAGCCCCTGGTGCGCGGTTGGGTCTTTCGCAACTGCGCCTCATCCAGGGGCGGACCGGCGAGGCCGCGGAAGAGGCCAAGAAGGTGCTCCGGCAGCAGGAGCGCAACACCCACGCGATGCGCCTGCTCGCTGCCGCCTACGCGGCCGAGAAGAAGTTCGAGCTCGCCCAGATGGTGCTCGAGAACGCGATCGCCATCGATCCGGACGACGGCGCGCTCCACAACGCGTTGGGGCGGGTCCAGCTCGAACTGGATCAGCAGCCCCAGGCGCTCGCGAGCTTCGCCAAGGCCAGCCAGCTGCAGCCGGACCTCGCCGAGGCGCGCAACAACCACGGCGCGCTGCTGGTCGAAGCGCAGGATTTCGCCGGGGCCGAGGTGGAGGTGCGGGCCGCGCTCGAGATGGCGCCGTCCTTTGTGGCCGCCCACCTCAACCTGGGCAATGCGCTGCGGGGTCAGGGGAAGGTCGAGGAGGCACGGGCCGCGTACGAACAGGCGCTGAAGCTCGAGCCGGAGCTCGCCGAGGCCTGGTTCAACCTGGGGATCCTCTACCTGGACAGCGCGGTTCCTTCGGTCGACGACCTCGATCGGTATCGTCAGGCCCTCTCCTGGTTCGAGACCTATGCGCAGCAGGGTGGAGCCGATGAGGCGCTCGCCGAGTACCGGAAGGATGCGCAACGCGCGATCGATCGCGAGGAGCGTCGCATCGAGCGTGAGAAGCGCACCGCCCTGAGAAAGGCCGAGGAGGAGCGCAAGCAGCAGGAAGCGGCCCGCGAGGCCGCGCGCGTGGCCGCCGAGACCGCACGCAAGGAGGCCGAGGCCGCCGGCATGGCGGGCACCGCGGGCGACGGCGCCCCGGGGCCTGCCGCCGAAGCCGCCGCGCCCGCGGGTCCGCAGGAGAACGGAGCACGTCCGGCAACGCCCACCCCCCGGAAGGGTCCGCGCGCCGGGCAGGAAGGGTCGGCTAGACTCCCCGCCGCCGGAAAGACCGCACCATGAACCTGCTCGCACTCACCCTCAGCGCCCTCCTCGGCGCCACCGCCCCCCAGGCCCTCCCGGAGTCGGGAGCCGTGGGGAACGACCCGGCGCAGTCCGCGCTTCAGGAGACAGGTGGACCGGCGGTGATCGCGCAGGAGCGGGAGGAACAGCGGCCCGCGCCACGCCGCAAGATGCGCGTCATCCGGCTCGAGGAACTCAAGATCGAAGGGCGGATCCAGAAGCCGCAGGCCTTCTACCTGCTGCAGCGCTCCAGCCTGAACTTCGACGACCTGAACCGTCAGGAGACCTTCCTCGACAAGGTGGTCGAAGCTGTGGAAAAGCCTCCCTTCTGAGGAAACCATGTCCCCTCCTTCCCACCAGCCCCGGGTCCTGCGCGTCGGCGTGCTTCAGGGCGGCAGGATCACCGACGAGCGGCACCTGAAACGTCCGGAGACCGTGACGGTGGGCAGGGATCCGCGCGCCACCCTCGTGGTGCCCGGCGATGAGGCCCCGGCTTCCTTTCCCCTCTTCGAGCACGGGGGCGCCGGGTACCGGCTGGTCTTCACGCCGGAGATGGAGGGCCGGATCCAGCTGTCGCCGCAGGAGGATCTGACGCTCTCCGAGCTCGCGGCCAAGGCGGCACGTCATCCCCAGGGGCTGTCGATCGTGCTCACCGAGAAGGCCCGCGGCAACGTGACCCTCGGGGGCGTGACCCTCTTCTTCCAGTTCGTGGAGGCGCCGGAGGTCCAGCCGGTGGTGCTGGAGAAGTCCCTGCGGGGCAACATCCTCAACGGGATGGACCGCCTCTTCCTGGCGGTGCTGACCGCGTCCCTGCTCATCCACTTCAGCTGCGGCACCGGCATCATCCTGGCCCCCATGCCCGTGGAGCCCGAGCTCGCGCTCGACGAGCTTCCGGATCGCTTCGTCCAGGCCCTCATCCCGCTCGAGAAGCCCAAGCCCCTCCCCCAGAAGACGGAACCGGAGGCCGGTGGCGCGGCCGAAGCGAAGCCGGAGCCCAAGGCCGAGGTGGCGCAGGCGGACTCCAAGCCGGCAGGGACCCCGACCGCGGAGCGCCGTGAGCAGGCCCGCGCCCGTGTGGCCAACATGGGCCTGGTCGGGGCGCTCAAGGCCGGCGGCGGCAGCGTGGCCGACGTGCTGGGTGGCAGTGAGGGCCTGAACGCGGACTTCGCCTCGGCCCTCTCGGGGGTGACCGGCGTGGGCGTGGCGACCGCGGAGGCGGTGAAGACCGAGCGCCGGGGGAGCAGCTCCGGTGACGTGGCGGGCATCGGCGACGTGGCGACCAGCGGCGCCGGCGAGGTCGATCTGGGCGGCAAGCGCGACGTGGAGGTGACCGGCCGGGTGACCTCCTCCTCCCCCGAGGTCGACAGCGTGGACGTGGACCCCGCCGACATCGCCCGCTACGTGAAGGCGCGGCTCAAGGCGATCCAGAACTGCTACGAGCGCGAGCTCAAGCGGAACAGGAACCTGCGGGGCCGCGTGGTGGTGGGCTTCACCATCCAGGAGACGGGGCGGACCGCGAACGTGGTGGTCGAGGAGAACACGCTGGGCAACGAGGCGGTGGGCACCTGCGTCCGCTCGCTCATCCGGACCTGGGCCTTCCCCTTCCGTCCGGAGGGCGAGGTGCCGGTGAGCTACCCCTTCGTCTTCGCACCCGCCTCGTGAGAGACGTGGCTGGATTGACGGCTCAGAGGGCCGGCTTTAACGTGGCCGGTCGCTTCAAGGGCCGGGTCGGGGCACGCCCCCGGCAGGAAATGGGATGTCGAGGATGACGCGCTCACAGCGATGGATGGCCCTGGCTGCGTGGCTCGCGCTGTCTCCGTTGGGAGGGAGCGTGGCGCTCGCGCAGGCCGCCGAGGAGGTCCCGTCCGCGCGGACCGATCCCGACAGCCTCACCGACGGGGAGAAGCTCCAGCAGAGCACCCGGACCATCGCGAGCATGCGCGCCGATCTCACCCAGGTCCTCAAGAGCCTGGATGACGCGCGCGCCTCGCGGGACGTGGTGAAGCTCAACTGCGTGAACGAGAAGCTCACCGAGCTCAAGGGGCTGCTGCGGATCTCCGAACAGGCCGACGTCGCGCTGCAGGAGGCGATCGCCGCGCGGGACGAGGTCGCGGTGCGCCACGAGTTCACCAAGCTGGACATCGCCGGCTCCCGTGGACGCTCGCTGCGCAGTGAGTCCGCCCGCTGCATCGGCCAGCTCGCGTTTCAGACGGATGAGAACCTCATGGTGGAGGTCGAGGAGCCGGAGAGCGTCTTCGCTGACGATCCCACCCGGCCCTCCGCCGATGTGCCACTCACCCAGCGGGCGCCTCCGGCGAGCCCCACGCAGTGATGAGGTGAGGGCGCGGCAGGCACCCGGACGCGGCGTCACGGCGGCGTTCCAGCTCCAGGGGCCGGTGACCCTGACGACAATTGACTTGGGTAGGACCGCGGCCGTGCTATCTCGGCACGACGGGGAGGGACGTTCCAGTGAGTGACGACGCAGCACAGCGCGCCTCAGCGACCCATCAGAACCAGCCGCGGGTCGGCCGGGCTTGCGCGTTGCTCGTCCTCGTCCTCGGCGTGCTCACCTTCGCGCTCCCGGCGTCGGCCCAGAGCTCCCTGCCGTACGCGACCAACGGCCTGCTCATCGGCGAGGGGCGGCTCCACGCCTACTTCGGGATCGAGAGCCGCTTCGACAGCGCTGCCGGCTTCTTCACCCGCGATGGCGGCCCCGCGGAGCTGCAGGGCGAGCTGCTCTGGTTCCTGCGCCCGGGCCTGCGCTTCGACCTTCCCGGCGAGATGGTGAAGTTCAGCGCCGGCGGCCACCTGGAGTACGTGGCCTACAGCGGGCTGGTCACGCGGGGGTCGGGTTCGGCCAACCGTCTGCAGGCCGCGGCCGACGCGAGCCTCACCATCAATGAGAACGGCCCCATCTCGGTGGCGCTCTCGGATGTCTTCCGCCGCAACGACCGCACCCAGAACCTCGCGGTCGGCTTCGGTGTGCTCTCCCTCCACAACACCGCGTCCATCCGGGTCCCCATCCGCCCGGGTGGCGGCGCCCTGGAGATCACCCCCGCGGGCTCGTTCGCCATCGAGTACCTCACGCCCCTCGCCGAGGCCGAGGCCCTCACCGGCTGCACCGATCCCTCGTGCGATCCCGACCAGGTGGCGCAGTTCAACACCCAGACGATCGGCGCCTCCCTGGATGCGCGCTGGAGCTTCCTGCCGCGCACCGCGCTCATCCTCAATGGCGGCTTCCAGCAGACCCGCTACCCGGAGGGCGCCACGCCAGCGACCTCCCTGCTCAACGGCACGCTGGGCATCGCCGGACAGCTCACCCAGCGCCTCGCAGTGGTCGCCAACGTGGGCTGGTCCCAGAACCTGGGCGAGCTCGGCGGCGGAACGGTCATCGGCATGGGCGAGCTGCGCTTCCCCCCCACCCCCGGCTCGCAGATCGCGGTGGGCTACCAGCGCCGGCTGCAGGCCGTGGCCCTCTACGGCACCGCGCGCAACGACCGGGTGTACGTCCGGGCCGATGCGCGCATCCGCGAGAAGCTCATCGTCGGCGTCGAGGGTGCCTACAACTGGCTGGCGTTCGAGGGAGGGGCACGCAGCGACGGGTCCTTCACCGGCGCGGTGAACGCCGACTACGAGGTGCTCCCCTGGTTCCTCGTCGGTGTCGGCTACCGCCTCGAGAGCCGTGACTCCAGCAGCACCGCCTCGTCCCTCAACCTGACCCGCCACGAGGTCATGCTCAACCTCACCGTGCGCTACTAGCCGCGGCTCCCGCACCGTGTCTGCCCTCTTCCCGCGCTGCCTCCTCGTCGGCCTCCTGGTGTCGAGCCTCGCCGGCTGCCTCTCGCCCCGTGCGAGCGGACCCGAAGCCCCCCTCCCCTCGGCCGAAGACGCCGCCTCCGCGGAGCGCGCCAGCGCCCAGGCGAGCACCCTGGGCAGCGGTGATCTGGTGGAGGTCCGCGTCTTCCAGGAGCCGGATCTCAGCGGCGTCTTCCGCATCGATCAGGATGGCCGGGTGGACTACCCCCTGTGCGGGAAGGTCCGGCTGGGAGGCCTGCCCCCGGGCGGCGCCGCCGATGCGCTGCGCACCTGCCTGGCAGAAGGCTATCTGCGGCATCCGCAGGTCAGCGTGCTGGTCAAGGAGTACAACTCGAAAAAGATCTTCGTCTTCGGCGAGGTGGAGAAGCCCGGCACGTTCCCCTACGAGCAGGACATGTCGATCATCCAGGCCATCACCCTCGCCGGTGGCTTCTCCAAGACCGCGGCCGAGAACGCGACCCACGTCACCCGCCTCATCGAGGGCCGTGAGCAGCGGGTCCGGGTGCCGGTGAAGGACATCGCGGTGGGGCAGGCGCCGAACTTCCGCCTGCAGCCGGGCGACATCGTCTTCGTGCCCCAGAGCTTCTTCTGACCGGAGCGTGGGCCGTCAGCCCTGCTCGTTCAGAAGCTCCTCAACCACGGAGACCAGCGCCGGGAACTCCTCGGGGAGGTAGCCCTCGTGGACGTGGCGCAGCCGGCCCTGGCGATCGAGGAGGTAGGTCGTGGGGAGGCCCCGCAGTTTCAGCGCGCTGGCGACGGGCTGGTCGGGCCCGTCCATGAAGAGGTGCGTCAGCGACAGCTGCTGCTCCTCGATGAAGCGCTGCACCTGACGCGGATCCTCGTCCAGGCTCAGCGCGAGGAACACCAGGCCCTGGTCACTGAGGCGCTGCTCGAGCTCCCGGTACCTGGGGAGGGACTCGACGCAGGGCTCACACCAGGTGGCCCAGAGGTCCAACATGACCACCTGCCCCCGGAAGTCGGCGAGGGCGACCTTCTCGCCTCCGGGGAAGCGGACCAGCTGCAGCTGCGAGGGATCCACGTCGGGCAGGCGCGCGGAGCTCGGCGCGGGCGCGGGGGCAGACGCCAGGGCCGCCTGAACGCTGGGACGGCTGAGCGTGCTGCGCCGGGCGTTGGGGGCGGTGCAGGCGATCACCGCGAAGGGCAGCAGGCAGAGGGTGAGCAGTCGTGCGCGCAAGGGCAGAGACCTCGTGAGGACAGGTGAGCGGGGAGAACCGGGGGAGGCCGTCAGCCGGCGCGCGCTTCGAGCTTCCCGAGCAGCTTGGGGAGAAAACCACCGAACGCGCCGTTGCTCATGACCAGCACCACGTCCCCGGGGCGGGCTTCGCGGGCGACGGCGTCCACCAGCACGTCCACCTCGGGTTCGGCGATGGTGGGCACGCCCGCGGCCTCGAGATCCGAGGCCAGGCGGGTGACGTCCAGCTCCTCGCCGGTGGGCACGCGGTCGGTCCACTCGGGGGTGCGCAGGAAGGCGCGCGCCGCCCCGGGAAAGGCCTCCGCGTAAAGGGCCTGGTGGATGTTGCGGCGGCTGGTGTTGGAGCGGGGCTCGAAGACCGCGAGCAGGCGGCGCTCCGGCCAGCGGGCGTGGACCCCCGCGACGGTCTCCTTCACCGCGGTGGGATGGTGGGCGAAGTCGTCGATGACCAGCACCCCTCCCGGCTCCCCGCGCGGCTCCTGACGGCGCTTCACCCCGGAGAAGCTGGCGAGACCGGCGACGATCTCCTCCGCCGAGAGCCCGAGCTTGCGCGCCGCCGCGAAGGTGGCGACCGCGTTCTCCACGTTGTGGCGCCCGCTCATCGGAAGCTCGACGGTGACGGGCGGCACCCCGTTCTCATGGACCTCGAAGGTGGCACCGCCTGGATGGAAGCGGACGTCGCGCACGGAGAAGTGGGCGTCCACACCCTCGGTGCCGGCGTAGGAGACGACCTCGCCGCGGCAGCGCGCCGCCACCTGCATGGCCAAGGGGGCGCTCGCGCAGACCACCAGGTGCCCGTCCTCAGGGACGGTGTCCACGTAGGCGGCGAAGGCCGAGACGTAGTGCTCGAGGTCCCGATAGATGTCGGCGTGGTCGAACTCGACGCTGGTGAGCAGCGCGGTGCGGGCGCGGTAGTGGAGGAACTTGGGGCCCTTGTCGAAGTACGCGGTGTCGTACTCATCGCCCTCGACGACGAAGTGCGGACCGTTCCCCAGGCGCACGTTGCTGCTGTAGTCGCGGGTGACGCCGCCGACGAGGAAGCTGGGATCGCGCCCGGCGTGCACCAGGACGTGGCCCAGGAGCGCGGAGGTGGTGGTCTTCCCGTGGGTGCCGGCGACGACCACGCTGTGGCGCTCGGCGAGGAAGAGGGAGCCCAGCGCCGCAGGGAAGCTCATGTGCGGCAGGGCCCGCTCGCGCATGGCGGTGGCCTCGGGGTTCACCCGGCGGATGACGTTGCCCACGATGACCAGGTCGGGCTTCGCGACGTCGAGGTTCTCCGCCGCGTAGGGGCTCATGGCGTCGATGCCCCAGGTGCGGAGCATGTCGCTCATGGGGGGATAGACGTTCTGGTCGCTCCCGGTGACGGTGTAGCCCGCCTGCTTCAGCATGCCGGCGAAGGAGCCCATGCCGGTCCCGGCCACGCCGAGGAGGTGGATGCGTTTCGGGGCGGGGGTGGGGGCCGAGTGGAGCAGGCCGGGGTCGGTGTCCATGCCGCGGAGCGTGAAGGAAGGCGGCGCGGGAGGCAATCTCCGCGATGACCGCCCTCCCCGCTCACGTCGCCTTGTAGGAGACCTCGCCGCGCAGGCCGACGACCTCGCCCTCCGGCTCGAAGTTGAAGCGGAAGGAGCTGTCGTTGCGGTTGAGGCGCAGGTTCGTCTCCATGTGCCCCGGAGCCTCCGGGGTGACGGTGACCTCGGCAGCGGTCCCGGCCGAGCCGCGGAGGCTGATCTTCACCGTCCCCTCCTCCACCGTGAACGACGCGCTGACCTGACCGTGGCGGCGGCGCGTGTGCCCACGGATGAGGGCCGAGGTCCGCTTGGAGAAGCGCTCGATGGTGACGGTGGCCTCGCGGGAGACCAGCATGTCGCCGAAGTTGCTGCCCTTCATCCGCACGACGGCGGCGTGGGGCGGCGCCTTGAAGAGGTTCGAGAAGAAGCCGCCGATGCGGCCGAACAGCGAGGAGGTCTCGGTCTCGGAAGTCACCCCTCCTGCCTAGAGGACTCAGGCGCCGGGTTGCAACCCGAAGCCCCGCCCCGCCCACATGTGCGCCGAGGTAGGCTCCTGGAGGTATCCCCCCTGATCGCACCGGGGGACGCAACTTGGCGTCCGAGCGGGCGATACTTGGACATTGCCAACGTTTCCGGGCCCGGCCCGCGTCACCACTGGAGTTCAGAATGATCCGCCGAATCTCAGATGCCGCCCAAGCAGCCCGCCAGAAGGCCTTGGAGGCCGCGCGTGAGGCGGCCCGGAAGGCGGCGGAGGCTGCGCGCCAGAAGGCCGCGGAGGCCGCACGCAAGGCCGCGGAGGCCGCCCGTCAGCGTGACGCGTTCGAGGGCACCAAGCCCCAGGCCAAGCCGGGTGAGATCAAGAACGAGGTCGTCTCCGACAAGGTGAAGAACAAGCTCAACGGCACCAACACGGTCGCCAAGGAGCAGGAGACCAAGGTCTCGGTCAACGGCACTGCCAAGGTCGAGGACGGCAAGGCGTCGATCGGCGTGAAGGCCGACGCAGAGAAGAAGACCACCTTCCAGCCCAAGGGCCAGGCCGACAAGGCTGAGGCTGAGGCCAAGGCGAAGGCCGCCACCGGCGAGACCGAGGTCGAGAAGAGCAAGACCAACAAGATCCTGGACGGCGCGCAGCAGGCCGGGACCCTGCTCGGCGCGGCGGGCCTGAAGAAGACCTGGGAGGGCGAGAGCTGGGACACCACCGGCAAGGATCAGCTCACCGGTGACAAGGCGTCCTTCGCGGGCGGCCTGGCCGGCACCAAGGGCAGCCAGTCCCTCTCCATCGGGGCGGACGGCGTGAACGCCGAGTTCAACCGCGAGGCGGTGGCTGGCGTCTACGCGCAGAAGAACGACCGCGTCGACGGCGAGTACGGCAGCGCCGCCTACCAGGCGGGCGCGAAGCTCGAGGCCGAGGCCAAGGTCGAGGGCAAGGGCACGCTCGACGCCAACGGTCTGGACGCGAGCGTCAACGCGCAGGTCGGCGTCCGCGCCGAGGCGAGTGTCAGCGGACAGGTGGAGACCAAGCCCATCACCGTGAGCGGCGTGGAGATGACCGCCGGCGCGTCGGGCAACGTGAAGGTCTCGGCCGAGGCCGAGGCGCACGCCACCGGCAAGGTGCAGGTGACCCGCGATCCGCCGACGGCCGTGGCCACCGGTGAGGTGGGCGCCTCCGCCGTCGCCAAGGCCGAGGCCGACGTCAAGGTCGAGGCCGGCCCCTTCGCGGTCACCGCGAGCGGCTACGTCAGCGCGGGCGCTGAGGCGTCCGCGGGCGGCACCATCGGCTACGAGGACGGCAAGCTGAAGATCGGCGGCAAGCTCGGCGCGGCGCTGGGCGTCGGTGCCGGTGGCTCCGCGCAGGTCGAGATCGACGTCGCGATGATCGGTGAGGCGGCGAAGAACGCGGCCGACATCGACGGTGACGGCAAGCTGGGCCTCGGCGACGTCAAGGCCGGTGCGCAGAAGCTCGGTGAGGCGGCGCTGAACCTCGGCGACCGCGACGGCGACGGCAAGCTGGGCGTGGGCGACATCAAGGCCGGCGCAGGGCAGCTTGTCAGCGCCGCGAAGGACAAGGTCGCGGACACCGTGAGCGACGTGAAGGACAAGGTCACCGAGACCGCGTCCAAGGTCGTCGAGGGCGCCAAGGACACCGTCAAGGACGCCGGCAAGAAGGTCGCAAGCTTCTTCGGCTTCTGAGCCTGACATCCCGCTCCGGATCGGAGACACTCCCACCCCATGGCACACACTCCTTTGTATGAGCAGGGGCTGAGTGAGCTCCGGTCCGGTCGCTACGCCGAGGCCCGCGCGCTCTTCGACAAGAGCGAGGCCGAGGCGGGGACGACCGAGGACACGCGCAAGCAGATCGCGGAGTCCGAGGTGCTGATCACCGAGGGGAAGATCGACGTCGCGGCGCAGAAGCTCGCCTCGCTGCTCGATCGGAATCCCGCGCTCGTCGAGCCCTACCTGGGGCTCGCGCGGATCGCCCTCTTCACCGGCCAGGTCGACGACGCCCGGACGCACGCCTCGGCGGCTGTCCGGGTGGGACCGCAGGTGGGCCTGGGCTGGACGCTGCTGGGCCTCGTCGACGAAGTGCAGGGGCGGACCGAGACCGCCTTCAGCAACTTCGCCCGGGGCGCGGAGCTCGGCCGGGACGACTACCTCTGCCAGTACAACTACGGGCGCGCGCTGACGGCGGCGGACAAGCCGAAGTCGGCCATCCCCTTCCTCCTGCGCGCCACGGAGCTCTCGCCCGACAACGAAGAGGCGTTCATCGCCCTGGCGGTGACCCACCACAAGAACGGGCAGCACGACGAGGCCATCGAGGCGCTCGAGCAGGCCGCGGACGTCGCCCCGAAGAACCCCGACGTGTGGGCCACCATGGCCGACCTGCTGTTCGGGCAGAAGCGCTACAACGACGCCCGCACCGCCCTCGAAGAGGGGCTGGAGACGATCGGCGATCACCCGGCGCTGCTGGAGAAGGCCACGGCCTGTGCGCTGGCGATGGATGACGCCCCCGGCGCCGTCGCCTACATCGAGCGGGAGCTCAAGGTCGTCCCGAACCACGAGCAGGGCTGGCTGAACCTCGCCCGGCTGTCACTGATGGTGGGCAACCCCTCCCGCAGTGAAGAGGCGGCGCGGGCCCTGCTCGAGCGCAACCCCAAGCGCTGGGAGGGCTGGCTCCACCTGGGCGATCTCTACGACGCGCAGCGGGAAGAGGCGAAGGCCCACGACGCCTACCGCAAGGCCCTGGAGATCGCGCCCGGGGAGTGGAAGGTGCTGATGAACTTCGGCGCCGCGCTCGTGCAGACCACCGACGCCACCAAGCACGCCGAGGGTAAGAAGCTCCTGGAGAAGGCCCGCGAGGTCGCTCCGAACGAATGGCGCGTGGTCTACAACCTCGCCCTTGCCTACGTGCGCATCGGCCGGGACGACCGCGCGCTC
>DATGQN010000126.1:0-16693 GCA_035304185.1 Myxococcaceae bacterium | reverse complement strand
CGCATGCCTCCGCGTACGCGCTGACCCTCGAGCGGGAGGCGCTGGCGGTGGAGGTCCCGCTCGGCAAGCAGCTGGCTCGGGGCGAGATCTCCCTGCCGCCCGACGAGGTGGTGGTGGAGATGGCCCACGCCATCGAGGACGGCTTCGGGGCCGCGGGGCTCTCCCGCTACGAGATCAGCAATTTCGCGCGGCCCGGCTTCCACTCGCGTCACAACACCCTCTACTGGACCGGCGGCGAGTACCTGGCGCTGGGCGCGGGGGCGACGGGGTTTCTCGCCAACGCCTCCCTTCCGACTGAGGAGCGGACCGAGGACGGGGCGCCGCGGCCGAGCGGGGTCAGCGGAGGAGTGCGCTACGAGAACCTCCGGAGCGCGCCGCGCTACCTGGCCCAGGTGGCCAAGGGCGAACTGCCGGAGTCAGGACGGGAGCAGCTCGGCGTGGAAGAGCGCTTCGCGGAGCGGCTGAGCCTGGGGCTGCGGTTGAAGAACGGCGTGGCGCTCGATCAGCTCTGCGCGTTCACCGGGACCTCCTTCACCCAGCGTGAAGGGGCGCTGCGCCTCTTCGAGAAGGAAGGGCTGCTGGTCCGCGAAGACGGGCGCGTGCGGCTGACCCGCCGCGGGATGGACCTGCACGGTGCCATCAGCGCGCGCCTGCTCTGACGTCTCGGAGGCAGTGAGCGCAGCAGCGCACGCCCCCTGCCCGGGCTGGCGCGCGGGAGCGATCCACACTCCAACCGTGGACGCCGGGAGGTGCGGCCCCCCGGCACAGGCAGGTCAGCGAGGAGCCGCCGCCGTCGCCGCCTTCACCGGGACCACGCGGAAGTCGCGGCCCTGGATGAGATCCACCGAACCCGCCCAGGCACCGAAGCGCCCATAGGCCTGTGGCGCGATGCGGCCCCGCTCGAGCTCGAGGGACTCGGTCAGCGTGAGCACCGAGCCCTCCAGCTTCTCGCTGCGCTCGTAGCGGCCGAACTCGCTCTCCTCCTTCATCGGAGGAACGACCGAGTCGAGGGTGTAGCCCTCGGGCAGCTTCAGCACCACCTGGGTGCGGCTGCGCTCCGAGGATCCGATGAAGAGGGGGAGCTCGCGCTTGCCGACGGTGACGAAGCGCTGACCGAGCTGCGCCGGGAAGGTGAGGGGGGAGAGCGCCAGACTGTCTCCCTCGACGCGCGCGGCGCGGCTGGCGGTGAAGGTGTAGCGCATCACCAGGGGCTCTCCCGGCGAGTCCACCAGGGTCAGCTCGAGATCGCCGACCCGCATGCCTCCGAAGTAGCGGCTCAGCGCCTGCTCCACGCCCTGACGACGGCGATCTCCGGCGACCCGGCTGAGCGCCTCGGAGAGGGCCGCGGCCTCGAAGCCCCGGTACGTCTCCACGCCCTCACCGGTCAGCTCACCCTCCGGGCTGAGCGTGAGCGTGAGCTGGATGTCCTTCTCGAAGGCCTTCTTCGGCGCGGGCGTGGTGAGGGTCTCCAGCGGTCGGCCCGGCTCGGGCATCACCCAGGCCGGCATCCCGCTCGCGCCTTCGGGGAGCTCACCGAAGGGAGCGTAGCGGGTGGAGGTGTCCAGCCACACCGGCTCGCTCTGGCCGGGGACGGAGACGCGCAGCCCCACGTAGCCGACGGCGGCACCATCCGGGAGGATCGACGGCTCGGGCACCACGTTGAAGGTCCGCACCGCGACCACGCGGGTGGGGAAGCCGGCGGCCTCGAGCGCGGCCTTGGTGGCCCACAGTCGGCTGCCGCGATCCTGCGCCAGGCTCGACGCGGCGGTCATCCCGAGACCCGCATCATTGCCGGTGAGCCGGTCGTGCACGGCCACGTAGATGGCCTTCACCGCATCCAGTCCCTTGGCGTCTCCCTGCGCCTCACGCGCGAACTGCTCCACGTCGTAGGTGAGCGCCCCGCGGTTGATGAACGCATCCGCCCAACGGGTGATCAGCGGCTCCTGTCCGAGCGTCCCGCCGCCCACGTCCACCATGGGCATGAACTCGCGGGGATCCGGCGGACGCGCGGGCTCGGGCGGGATGGGGGGCAGGTCGCGCTGATCGTGGTGGTAGATCTGCAGTCCGTCCCGGGTGGTGAGGGTGGGCTTGGCGTCGAGATTGCGCCCCTCGACCTGCATCCGCAGCCCGGTCGGAGCGATCACCTTGTACGAGACCCAGTGATTGGGCTGCCCCATCAGCTGGTAGTAGAAGCCCGCTGCGTTGAAGCCGGGCATCGACAGGTCCCGCGGCCCTTCGGATACCAGGTACTCGATGTCGACGAAGTCCCCGACCTCGACGTTGGGGAGGCTGATGCTGTCTTTGCCCTCGATGGGCTCGGGCTCGAACACCGTCCCGTCCGGCTTGAGCGTGCGCAGCTGAAGGACCTGTGCGCCCTGCGGCAGGTTCACCTCGGCGACCTCGCTGACGCCGCCCTGGGCCAGCACCTTCTGGACCGTGTGGATGCGGGAGACCTGGCTGCCGTCAGGGTAGGCGCGCACCACCCCGGCATCGAGCACCATGGCGACCGCGGTGGACTCGCTGCGGGCCTGCTTCGCGTAGGCGTCGAGCGCCGCCTCGGTGGAGATCGCGTGGTCTTCGAGGAGCTCCTTGCCGGTGCGCGCGCGCTCGACCGCCCGGCGCAGCGTGAGGTCACCTCCGTTGAGGCGCAGCACCTCCTCGCGCAGGGCGAGCGCCGCCTCGCGATCTCCGGCGCGCTCATGCACGTCGGCCAGGCGCTCCAACAGGTGGGCCTGGGTCGGCCAGTAGCGGCGCATGGATTGGAGGACCTCGATCGCCTCGTCGGTGCGCTCCAGCGCCTCCAGGGTCCGCGCGCGCTCGAGCGCAAGGGACACGCTGGTGGGCGCGCGTTCGGCGAGCTGCTCCAGCACCTTCAGCGCCTGCTCGTTCTGACCCCGGGCGCGTGCCCAGGCGGCCAGACGGTTCAGCGACTGCGGGCACGCGGAGAAGGGCCCCTGGATGAGCGCGTCGGCCTCCCGCACCGCGTCCCGCTTCTGCGCGAGCTCATAGCGCAGCTCGAGCGCAGCGCAGATTCCGGGCTGGGCCTCGAGTGCTTCGGCTGCAAGCGCGCCCGCCTGCGCGTCCACCCCGAGCGTCCGCGCGATGCGGGCCTGGGCGAGCTGCAGCGGGTAGGAGGGCTTCTCCGCGAGCGCCGGCGCCAGCATCGCGGTCGCATCGGCGGTGCGCTCCTGGTCCAGGATGAGGGCCGAGAGCCGCAACCGGGCCCAGTTGTTCCCGGCATCCTTGGCGAGCGCCGCCTCGAGATCCCGCATGGCCCGCCCCTGCGCGACCTTGCCGGGAATGGTGCGATCCCGCAGCGCCACCTCGGCGCGGAGGGTGAGGAAGGCGGGCGTGCTGAGCAGCTCCGAGAGCGGACTGAGCTGGGCGTGGGCGCCGTCCTGATCGCGGCCCTGCGCGTCCCAGGCGGCCAGGATCCGCGCGAGTCCCTCACCGGTCTCCTTGGAGAAGGCCTGGGCGACCGACGCCGCATCCGGGTGCAGTCCCGGCACCTCCACGGTGCGGACCCCATTCCAGCGCGGCGCCTCGCCGAGGGCCTCCTGCATCACCGGAGCGGGCTGACCCTCCAGCGGCACGAGGGTGAGGCTCAGCGCGCCACCGGGCCCCGCGCGGGTGAGGTCGACCAGGATGCGATGGCGTCCGGGCTCCAGGCGCACGCCGGTGGCGGCCATCATGGAGGTCTGCCGCCGCGCGGGCTCACGGGCGAGCAGCTCCGTCCCGTTCATCCACACCCGCATCCCCGAGGGGCTCGCTGCACGCAGCGCGTAGAGGCCGCCCCGGGCGAGCTCGACGTCAATGCCCAGGAGGTAGCGATCCCCCCGGAAGGGCTCATCCCCGAGGCTGAGCCGACCGTCGGCGAAGCTGAGGGTGCGCAACAGCACCGGCTCCCCGGTCGGGCCCGGGAGCTCTCCGGCGAGCGAGCCGGTGCGGACGATCCCCGCCAGGGTGTCGTTCTCCGGGTCCAGGTAGGTGTGGGCGGAGAGGGGGCCGACCAGGGAGAAGCGTCGGGCGACACCGAGCGCATCCAGGTGGCGATCCATGGCCTCCCGATCCCCCGCGTGGTGGGCGAGCTCGGCGAGGGCACTGAGCAGCAGCACCCGCGTTTCGGGGAGCAGCTCGAGGGAGAGCAGGGGCGGCAGGCTCTCGCGCAGCTCGGCGTCCCAGACGGTGACCTGTCCGACCAGGTCCAGCACCTGCCGCGCGGCGATCGCCGAGGCGGGATGCGAGGGCGCGCGCTTCACCAGCGTCAGCGCCGCGTCGAGCTGGCGGCGGGGGGCCACGGACCGCTCGGCGAGCATGAGCTGGCCGAGGTGCGCGAGGGGCGCATCGGGATCCTTCTCCAGCGCAGCATCGAAGCGTGACCGTGCCCCGGCGGGGTCTCCGGCGACCCACAGCGCGTGGTGTCCGGCGAGGGCCTGATCCCGGGCCGCGGCTCCCGGGCCGCTCGAGGAGGCCTTCTCCAGGGTGGCGAGGGGCGAGGCAGGGCGGTGCGCACAGGCGCTGGCCACCAACAACAGCAGCGGCAGAAGTCGACGGGAGAAAGAACGCATGGATGGTGGTGCCTTAGTGCAAGCGACCCGCTGAGGGCCACCCTCGAAGCGGGGGCCGCCTGCGGTGCGTTGAGGCGGCGCGGACGCCACGCCGTTTCCGGATCACACCGGGACCGGGGCGCGACGAGGTCCGTCACCAGACCGCCGAGCGGGCCAGGAATTCCCGAAAGCGGGTGACAAGCAGGCCGCCGGGACCGGCAGGCGCTGCATCCCCCTCCGCCCGGAGCTCAGCGCCGCCGGGTGGTCCGCCGCGTGGTGTTCGCGCGGGGTTGGGCCTGGCGGGCCGGTTCAGGGGCCGGAGGCTGCACGGTGGGCGCCGGCGGCGGAGGCGGACGGACCGAGACAAAGGAGGGGTCTTCGAAGGAGCAGGTTCCCTCGATGCATCCCATGGCGGCCTGAGGGAGACGCCCGAACATGCCCTGCCACCGCTCACCGAGAATCAGCGGCTCGCCGATGGCGCGACGGTTCTGGTCATCGCCCAGGTAGGCACGCAGGGCCCCCTGCTCGTCGATGCTGAGCTCGAGCCGTACCGGGCTGCCGGCGGAGACGCCGACCGGAACCTGCATGCGGCCGCGGCGCTCCCCGAGCGCCCAGTCGATGGTCGCCGTCCGATCCTTCTCGGACATCACCAGCGCCACGAAGCGGCCCGGATCCCCCTGCAGCAGGAGGGCCGCGCGGGCGGGGACCGGAGGACCTTCGAGCAGCCGCCTCACCTGCGCCAGCGCGTCGTCCTGCACGACCGAACCGGTCTGGACGATGGCGCTCCACGACAGGGAGGCGGCGGGGCCCTCCAGCGTGTCCAGGGTGACACGTCCGGCGGCGGGGGCTTCGCGGGTCACGTCGAAGATGACCCGGTTCTTCTCCTGGCGCACGGCCCGGCCGGTCACCAGCAGCGGGACGTTGTCGGGACCCGGTGAGTGCAGCGCGGCGCGGCGGGTGCGCCCCGAGTCGGCCATGCGGCCCTGGACGCTGAGCGGACGGACCTCGCCCAATCCGGTCCCTCCGAGCAGCTCCCCGGGGTTCGGCCGCGGCGGGGGCTCCTGGGTCAGCCGCGGCCAGGTGAGCAGCAGGACCGCTGCGGCCAGCGCGACGATGAGCGTCCCGATCCCGGTGGTCACCAGACGCACGGCCGAGCGCAGCGTCTTGAGCAGACGATCGGATCGGTGCTGGATGGGCGCGGTGGTGGAGATCGCCTGGGGGAGGAGGGGATCGAGCTGCTCGAGGAGCTGGCTCACCGAGGTGTAGCGGTCCGTCGGATCCGGTCGCAGGCAGCGGGCAATGACGCCGTCGAGCCGCGGATCCAGGCCGGGTCGCAAACGACTCGGAGGCTCGAAGGTCCCCACGGGCGTGGAACCGGTGAGCATCTCGTAGAGCAGCACGCCCAGGCTGTAGATGTCGGCGCGGCCATCGGCGCTCTTGGCGTCGAGGCGCTGCTCGGGCGCCATGTACGCGAGCGTCCCCATCGCCATGTGGGTCTGGGTCAGGTTGAAGTGGCTGGGCTCATCCTGCAGGAACGCCGCGAGGCCGAAATCGGAGACCTTGGCGATGCCTCCGGCCGGCTCGTCGAGGAGGATGTTCTCCGGCTTGAGATCGCGGTGGATGACGTTGTGGCGATGGGCGTAGTCGATGGCCCGCGCCACCTCACCGAAGATGCGCAGCGCCGCCGGGGCGTCGAAGAGGGGGCTGCGCATGACCTCGCGCAGGCTCGGGCCCTCGACGAACTCCATCACCAGGAAGGGGATGCCCTCCTCGGTCTCTCCCCGCTCCACGATGGAGACCACGTGGGGGTGGTGCAGGGTGGCGAGCGCTGCGGCCTCCTTCTCGAACCGCGAGACGAAGGCGGGATCCTGCGCGAGGTCGGCGCTGAGGACCTTCACCGCCACCGTGCGATTCAGGGAGAGCTGCTCGGCGCGGTACACCTGTCCCATGCCACCCGTCCCGACAACCCTGTCGAGACGGTAGCCGCGGATGGTCACCGCTGGAGCGCGGCTGACGGAGGTGGTCGCCAGGGGGGACATGGAGTTGATCAGCGGCCATCCTAGTCACGCCTTGGCGGCAGTCTCCAGCACCATGGTGGATGCCCCCGGGCATCGGGGACCGTGGGGCCGCTTCCGCCCCGGGTGCATTCCGGAAATCTCCGCCCGGAGTCCGGGAAGGGCTCTCATCTGACGCAGGGTTGGGGTACAAGCATGCACGCCAAGGGCGGCGGCAGCCGTCGCTGAAGAGGGGACCGCGGAGATCGGCGTGGAGAGACCACAGGTGGTTCAAGAGGGCGGCTGCCCTTCCTGTGGCGCCCCGGTGCAGTTCACCGTCGGGACCGCGCGGATCAAGGTCTGTGAGTTCTGCCAGACGGTGGTGGCGCGTCAGGGCGAGGAGCTCTACGCGACCGGAAAGCTCTCGGCGCTCGCTGAGACCGCGACGCCCTTCTCCATCGGGCTCGAGGGCCGGCACGACGGGGTCCGCTTCCGTTTCGTCGGGCACCTGCAGAAGGACTACGACGACGGCGTCTGGGACGAGTGGTACCTGGCCTTCGAGGACGGACGCTTCGGCTGGCTGAGCGAATCCGAGGGGTCGCTGCACCTCATGTTCTCGCGGGGTCAGCATCCACTGGAGCGCCGGCACTTCCGCCCCGGGCACGAGACCCGTTACGCCGGGCGCAGGGTGGTGGTGGAGGAGATCCGCCAGGCCCAGCTCATCTCGGCCGAAGGAGAGCTCCCCGAGGATCTCCAGCGGGAGATGACCATCGCCGCGGACGCCACCGGTCCCGGTGGGGTGTTCCTGACCTTCGACTTCGGCACCGGAGAGGATGCGCCCGAGGTGTTCATGGGCCGCCGGGTCGAGCTCAAGGACCTGGGGATCCCGCCCGACGCCCTCCGCGACGCGAAGCCGAAGAAGGTGCGGCTGCAGGGGGCGCGCTGCACCCAGTGCAACGGGACGCTGGACCTCAAGGCACCGGACCGGCTCAAGCGCGTGGCGTGTCCCTACTGCGGAGCGCTGCTGGAGGCGCGCGGCGAGCGGCTCGCCTTCCTCAACGGTCTGCCCCAGCCCGATCACCCGCTGCGGATTCCCCTCCATTCCAAGGGCCGGCTGGGGGACGTCACCTGGACGGTCATCGGCTGGATGCAGCGCAGCTGCACGGTCGATGGCATCCGCTATCCATGGGACGAGTACCTCCTCTGGTCGCCGAACGAAGGCTTCAGCTTCCTGATGGACAGCAACGGGCACTGGACCCACCTGCTGCCCGTTCCGGCCGGAGAGGTCCGCGTGCACGTCGAGTCCGCGGCCTACTACCAGGGCCGGCGCTACAAGGCGTTCCAGCACGTGGAGGCGATCACCGAGAACGTGCGCGGTGAGTTCTATTGGCGCGTCCGCGCGGGAGAGAAGGCCGAAGCGACCGAGTACATCGCGCCGCCGTACTCCATCAACGCCGACGCCAACGCCCGCGAGGTCACCTACACCCACGGCACCTATTACGCGCCGGAGGACATCGCCCGGGCCTTCCGCCTGAAGACGGCGCTGCCGGAGCCCACCGGCGTCGCGCCCAGTCAGCCCAACCCCCACCACGCGGGCATGGTGCGCGACCTCCGCTGGATCATGGTCTACGCGGTCGCGGCGATCTTCCTGTTCGTCTTCATCTCGGCGAACGCAGCCCGCCAGACCGTTTACGAGCAGGAGTATTCGCTGCGGGTGCCGCCGCCTCCGGGACAGACCTACTTCTCCCAGCCGTTCGAGATCCCGCGCAGCGGCAACGTGCAGATCCGCTTCCAGATCCGCGATCTGCAGAACGAGTGGGTGGGGGTCCAGCTCGATCTGGTGGACGCGCAAGGAGACGTCCGTTCGGTCTACAAGGAGATGACCTACTACTCCGGGCATTCCACGGACGGGTCCTGGAGTGAAGGGTCGCGGACGTACACGACCCATCTCTCGCGCATGCAGCCCGGCACCTACTCCCTGCGCCTGGTGCCCTACTACGACCGCCTCACCACCACGCGGACGCTGCGCGTGACCGTCGTCAGCGATGTCCCGCGTCCCCTGTACCTGGTCCTCGTGCTCCTCGCGCTCGGGGCGATGGCGGCCTACACCATCATGCGGCGGGCCTCGTTCGAGACCGGGCGGTGGTACGAGAGCAACCTCGTGGACCACGGGTGACCCGATGCGCACGCACCCGAACTGCAGAGAGGAGTCCAGGCGATGATCAGGTGGATCGGAGGCGCGCTCCTGTTGGGCGCGCTGGGGCTGTGGACGACCGGTTATGAGCCCTTTGCCCGGGACGACAAGGCCAAAGTGGCCGGGCTGAAGCGCGGCCCCGACGGCCGGATGATCTGGGTCGGCGGCCTACATGGAGGCAAGTGATGCTGGCATTGCTGGCGGTGACGGTGAACTGGGACAGTGTGGTGGCCTCGATCGTCTATGCGGGCGTGGGCCTCGTGGTGTTTGCGATCGGCTTCTGGGTCGTGCGCAAGATGATGCCCTTCGATGTCCACAAGGAGCTCGAGGTCGATCAGAACGTCGCGCTCGGGATTGTGGTCGGCAGCTTCATCCTGGGGCTCGCGCTGATCATCTCCGCGGCCATCGGGACGTGATGCCCTTCTGCGGCTGAAGGATCCGCTGAGGCAGGTCGGAAGGAGTCGGTCGGTGCAGGCGGCGACAGGTGAGGCCACGGCGGAGGGGGCGGAGACGCCTGTGCTCCGGCACACCGCGCTCTTCGTGGCGGTGCTCATCATCGCCACCTGCGGGCTCATCTACGAGCTGCTCGCCGGGACGCTCGCCAGCTACCTGCTCGGCGACACCATCACCCAGTTCTCCACCGTCATCGGGGTCTACCTGTTCTCGATGGGGGTGGGCAGTTGGCTCTCCCGCTTCGTCGAGCGCCACGTTCCCCGGCGCTTCGTGCAGGTGGAGCTGGCGGTGGCCCTGGTCGGTGGCGCACTCGCGCCGATCCTCTTTCTGACCTTCACCTTCACCGACGCCTTCCGGCTCATCCTCTACGGGAGCGTCTTCGTCATCGGCGCGCTGGTGGGGCTCGAGATCCCGCTGCTGCTGCGCATCCTGAAGGACACGGTGCGCTTCAAGGATCTGGTCGGTCAGGTCCTGGCGGTGGATTACCTGGGGGCGTTGGCGGCGAGCCTGCTCTTCCCCCTGCTGCTGGTCCCCCACCTGGGGCTGGTGCGCACCTCCCTCTTCTTCGGCATCCTGAACGCCGTCGTCGGGCTGTGGATCACCTGGGTGCTCGCGCCGGTGCTCAAGCAGGTGACGGGGCTGCGGCTGCAGGCGCTGGGCATCATCGGGGTGCTCGGCTTCGGGATGATCTTCGCCGATCGGCTCACCGACCTCAGTGAGGAGGCCATCTACCCGGACCCGGTGGTCTACACGAAGGCGAGTCCCTACCAGCGCATCGTGGTCACGCGGTCGGCGCGCTCCCTCAACCTCTTCATCAACGGGAACCTGCAATTCTCGAGCATGGATGAGCACCGCTACCACGAGGCGCTGGTGCATCCGGTGGCGATGCGTGCCGAGAAGCTCTCGCAGGTCCTGGTGCTGGGAGGAGGCGATGGGCTCGCGGTGCGGGAGCTCCTGCGCTACCCCGAGGTGGAGCGGGTGGTGCTGGTGGATCTCGATCCGGCGATGACCGAGCTGGCCACGCAGATGAAGCCGCTGGCCGACCTCAACCGCGCCTCCCTCTCCGATCCGCGCGTGGAGGTCCGCAATGAGGACGCCTTCGCCTACCTGCGCGACGCGACCGAGACGTTCGACCTGGTGATCGTGGACTTCCCCGATCCCAACAACTTCAGCCTCGGCAAGCTCTACACCACGCGCTTCTACCGCCTGCTCAAGGCCCGCCTCGCGCCGCACGGGGTGGGCGTGGTGCAGAGCACCTCACCGCTCCTCGCGCGCAAGAGCTTCTGGTGCGTGAACGCCACGCTGCAGGCGGTGGGGCTGTGGACCGAGCCCTACCATGCGTTGGTCCCCTCCTTCGGTGAGTGGGGCTATGTGCTCATCGCGCACGCGCATCCCCCACTGCATCGCGAGATGCCCGACGGGCTGCGCTTCCTGACCCCGGAGCTGCTGCCCACCCTCACCGTCTTCCCCGCGGACATGGGCCCGGTCCCGGTCGAGGTGAACCGCCTCGATAACCAGATCCTGGTCCACTACTACGAGGACGAGTGGGGACGTTGGAACTGAGCCGGTGAGCGGGTTTCGTCCAGATCGCCGCGAGCTGCTGACGCTCTTTCTGGGAAGCGCCGTGGCGGCGTCGGCCTGTCGCCGCACCTCGTCCCGGCCCCGGCTCGAGACGCGCATCGTCGACGCCGCGGTGGACGTCGGGCACCGCCTGCGGGAGGCCGCGCGTCCTGCGCCGGGGACCCCGCGCGAGCAGGTCGGGGTCTGCGTGGTGGGGGCGGGCGTCGCGGGCCTCTCGGCGGTGTGGCGGCTCGCAGGGGCAGGCGTGCACGACGTCGCAGTGCTCGAACTCGACGCCAGGGAAGGGGGCACCTCCCAATCCGGGCAGAGCCCGAACGGGGCCCATCCCTGGGGTGCGCATTATCTGCCGGCGCCGTTGGAGCATCGCGGGCCGGTGGTGCGGCTGCTCGAGGAGCTGGGGGCGGTGACCGGCGCGGACGGGGCAGGCCGGCCCCGCTTCTCCGAGCAGATGGTGCTGAGGGCCCCCGACGAGCGGCTCTTCTACCGGGGCCACTGGTACGAGGGCCTGTTCCTGCACGCCGGCGCGAGCGCCGGGGACGAGGCCCAGTTCGCACGCTTTCTCGCCGACATCCGGACGCTGGCCAGAGCGCGGGACGCCAGGGGCCGCCGGGCCTTCGCGGTGCCGGTCGAGGAGAGCAGTGACGATGCGGAGTGGACCGGCTGGGATCGCCAGTCGATGGCCGACTGGATGGATGCGCGCGGCTACACGAGCCCCCGGCTGCGGTGGTGGGTTGAGTACGGCTGCCGGGACGACTTCGGCTGCACGCTCGAGACCACCAGCGCCTGGGTCGCGCTCTGGTACTTCGCCTCCCGGCAGGATGGGGAGGGGGAGCGGCATCAGGGCTACCTCACCTGGCCCGAAGGCAACGGCCGTCTCGTCGCCCAGCTCGCAAGAGCGCTGAGGCCCGGGCAGCTCCGTCGCAAGGTGCTGGTGCATTCGGTGCGGGAGGTGGAGGGCGGCTGTGAGATCGACGCCTGGGACGCGGCGGCCTCCCGTCCCATCGGCCTCTTCGCGCGCCACGTGATCTACGCGGGTCCCCGCTTCACCGCCCCCCACGTGCTCGAGGCGTGGCGGAAGGCACGACCTTCCTTCATCGACGCGTTCACGCAGGCGCCGTGGGTGGTCGCCAATCTCTCGGTGCGCTGGCCCCCCGCGGGCCGCGGCTTTCCGTTGGCTTGGGACAACGTCCTCTACGACAGCAAGAGCCTGGGCTACGTCGTCGCCGGTCACCAGCTCGAGCGCCAGTGGGATGGGGGCCCGCAGGTCCTCACCTGGTACTACCCCTTCACCGGCGCGGACCCGAAGGCCGAGCGCACCCGCATGCTCTCCGCGACCGCGGAGGACTGGGAGACGCTGGTGATGGAGGATCTGCTGCGGCCCCACCCGGAGCTCCCCCAGCTCGCCCAGCGGTTGGAGGTCATGCGCTGGGGCCACGCCATGGTGCGCCCGGTGCCGGGCTTCGTCTGGGGCCCCTCTCGCGCGCAGGCCGTGCGGCCGCTGGGGCGGGTCCACTTCGCCCACGCGGACCTGGGCGGCATCAACGTCTTCGAGGAGGCGCAGTACCACGGCGTCCGTGCCGCTGAAGCCATCCTCCGCGAGCAGGGCAGCCAGGCAGTCTCCTGGCTCTGAGCCGTCGCACCCGCACTCTGCGTCGCAACGCGACAGGGGCTGGCCTACACTCCCGCCGCTGTGAAGATCGTCTCCTGGAACGTGAACGGGCTGCGTGCGGCCCACGGTAAGGGCTTTCTCCCGTGGCTCGGCTCCAGCGGCGCCGACGTGGTCGGCGTGCAGGAGGTGCGCGCGCTGCCCGAACAGCTCCCCGAGGAGGTGCGCACGCCGGAGGGCTGGAACACGCACTTCGTGGCGGCCGAGCGCAAGGGCTACTCCGGCGTCGGGCTCTATGCGCGCGCCCAACCGGACGAGGTGCAGGAGGGCCTGGGCATCCCGGAGCTCGACGTCGAGGGGCGGCTTCAGACGGCGCGCTTCGGCCGCCTGTGGATCGTCAACGGCTACTTCCCCAACGGCAACGGCAAGGAGCGGGACAACTCGCGGGTGCCCTACAAGCTCGCGTTCTACAACGCGCTCTTCGCGCACCTCGAGCCGCTGGCGCGCGCCGGCGAGCCGGTCCTGGTGATGGGCGACTTCAACACCGCGCACACCGAGATCGATCTCGCGCGTCCGAAGACCAACCAGCAGACCTCGGGCTTTCTCCCCGAAGAGCGCGAGGCCCTCGATCGCTGGCTGCGCGAGGGCTACACCGACACGTTCCGCAGCTTCGTTCCGGACGGCGGTCACTATACGTGGTGGAGCCAGCGCTTCGGGGTGCGTGAGCGGAACATCGGGTGGCGCATTGACTACATCCTGGCGAACGCGGCGGCGCAGCCCTTCGTGAAGGCCGCGGCCATCCACCCCGAGGTGATGGGCTCCGATCACTGCCCCATCAGCGTGCAGATGGATCCGGCCGTCCTCTCCGTGGCCGTTGCTCCGCGGAAGAAGCGGCGGGAGGCCAGGACCGGGACCGACGCGGCGTGAGCGCGCAGGCGGCTCCCCGGACGCAGCGTGCGGTCTGGCTCTTCGATCGCCGGACGGACCTCACCGTGTTTCTGGGGAGCGCACTGGCCAGCGGCGCGTTCGTCCTGGCCGCCCCCGCGCTGGGGATCTCTGCGGTCACGCCCCTCTGGGTCTGGCTGCTCTTCGTGGTGTGCATCGACGTGGCCCACGTGTGGTCCACGCTCTTTCGCACCTACCTCGATCCCGCGGAGCTTGCGCGCGCCCCGGTCCGCTACGTGGCGGTGCCGCTCGGTGCGTGGCTGCTGGGCGTCCTGGTCCACCTCCAGCTGGGCGGCGCGATCTTCTGGAGGCTGCTCGCGTACCTGGCCCTCTGGCACTTCGTGCGGCAGCAGGTGGGCTGGATGGCCCTCTACGGCCGGCGGGCGGGAGCGGGTGTGGCGATGCGGCGCCTGGACGCCGCGGCGATCTACGCGGCGACCGTGGGCCCTGCACTCTGGTGGCATGCGAACCTGCCGCGCCCCTTCTGGTGGTTCGTTGAAGGGGACTTTCTCGCGCTCCCCGCGTGGGTCGGCCCGTGGGCGCTCGGGGCGCACGCGCTGGTGCTCGCGGCGTGGGCGGGCGTCACCCTCTACCGGCGCGTGGCCATGAAGGTCCTGCTGCAGCCGGGGGCCTGGGCGCTGCTGCTTGCGACCTGGATCGCCTGGTATGGCGGCATCGTGTGGGCGAAGAGCGATCTCGCGTTCACGGTGATGAACGTCACCCTCCACGGCGTGCCCTACCTGGTGTTCCTGTTCCGCTACGCGCGGGGCCGGGCGGCGGAGACCGACGAGGTGCGGGTCTCCTGGCAGGGCATGGGCGTTGGCGCGTTCCTGGGCCTGCTGCTCGCCCTGGCCTTCGCCGAGGAGTTTCTCTGGGACACCTTCGTGTGGCGGGAGCGTCCGGAGCTCTTCGGTGATGCCGGGCTGGAGCTGGGAGCGGTGGCGCTGAGCCTCGTCGTCCCACTGCTGTCCCTCCCTCAGGTGACCCACTACGTCCTGGACGCGATGGTCTGGCGCACGTCGAAGGAGCCGCGGCTGCTCTCACGGCTCGGGTGGACGCGGACGGAGCCGGCACCGGTCGTCACGACCGGAGGGGCGGTTGCGGGCCGGCTCGCCGGTTGAGCTGCGCTCCTCAGTCCCCCATCGGCTCTTCGAGCACGCGAGGCTCGAGCACGACCTCGGACTTGAGGCTCGCGGCGACGATGCAGCGCTCGTGGGCCTTGGCGAAGAGCTGGTGGACCTGCTCGATGTCGGTGCCGGCGGCGACCCGGATGGTGGGCGAGAGCACGATGCGATCCACCCACGCGGGCTTCACGGTCTCGTCGAGCCGTGCGGTCGCGTTCTCATCGTAGCGGCGCACGTCGATGCGGGCCTTGTTCGCGTAGGCCATGAACGTGAGCAGCTGGCAGGAGGAGAGGGCGGCGCAGAGGAGATCCTCCGGAGACCATGCCGCGGCGCTGCCTCCATGATGCGGGGCGGCGCTCACCCGGATCGACTGACGACCCTCGGCGCGGGCCTCGAAGTCCTTCGAATAGCGCTCTTCGGAGGTGGTGCCCTGCCAACGGAGGGTGACGGGGAAATCGTGCATGCAGGCCTCGATGGGCCCCGGCGTGTCCCGGGACGTGATGCAGGTCGTGGGTTCTCGGGTTCGACCCGGAACATCCCCGGGTCGGAAGGTGGAACAGTGTACTTGTGGGGGCCTTCGTGGAAGGCGCCCCGTGTCGCCTCTGGTACGCCATTCGTCCGGATCCGATCATCCCGGCGCGCTGGCTCTGTTCACCCGAGCCCGGCCGCCCCACCTGATGCCACCACGGCACCTCGGTCCAAGGTGACCCCGTGGCTCTTCGAGGAGGAACTGCATGTCGCGCCTGTTGCTGGTCTCCAATCGCCTTCCGGTCACCGCGCGGGTGGAGCAGGGCCGCATGCAGGTCAACCGGAGCGCAGGCGGACTTGCCACCGGGCTTTCGGGACCCCACGCACAGTCCCAGGGCCTATGGGTCGGCTGGCCGGGGGACGTCTCCCGGATGCGCTCCGATCACCTTCAGGATCTGGAGAACCAGCTCGCCGAGCTGCGCTGCGTCCCGCTGTTCCTCTCCAACTCGGAGGTGAACCGCTACTACGAGGGCTTCAGCAACGGCGTTCTCTGGCCCCTCTTCCACTACCTGCTGGATCGCATCCCCCTGCAGAACCGGGACTTCGAGGTCTACCGGCGGGTGAACCAGCGCTTTGCCGACAAGGTGGTGGAGCACTACCAGCCGGGGGACACCATCTGGGTGCACGACTACCAGCTGATGCTGGTGCCCCAGATGCTGCGCGAGCAGCTCCCCGAGGCGCGCATCGGCTTCTTCCTGCACATCCCCTTCCCGTCCTCGGAGGTCTTCCTCACCCTGCCGTGGAGAGAGGAGGTCATGCGCGGAATGCTGGGCGCAGACCTCATCGGCTTCCACACCGTCAACTACACGCGGCACTTCATCACCTCGATGCTGCGGCTGCTCGGGCTCGAGGCCGAGGGTGGGCGGGTGACGCACGAGGGGCGTGAGCTCCACATTGCCGCCTTCCCCATGGGCATCGACGCGGAGGCGTTCGACACCCTCTCGCGCCGTGACGACGTGCTCGCCGAGGTGGAGTCACTTCGGGGGCCGCGCAAGGATCTCAAGCTGGTGGTCGGCGTGGATCGCCTCGACTACACCAAGGGCCTGCCGCAGCGGATGCTCGCCTTCCAGCGGCTGCTCGAACGGGAGCCCTCGCTGCGCAACCGCGTGCGCTTCATCCAGGTCGCCGTTCCCAGCCGCGACACCGTCGAGGACTACGCCGCCTACCGAAAACAGGTGGACGAGCTGGTGGGGCGGATCAACGGCAGCTGGGGAACGGTGAACCACACCCCCATCCACTACCTGTACCGCTCGGTGCCGCAGCACACGCTGGGGGCGCTCTACCGCGGCGCTGACGTGATGCTGGTGACCCCCATCCGCGATGGCATGAACCTGGTCGCCAAGGAGTTCTGCGCCTCGCGCTCGGATGGGGATGGGGTGCTGATCCTCAGCGAGTTCGCCGGAGCCTCCGGAGAGCTGGCCGGTGCGCTCAAGGTGAACCCCTATGACGTCGAGGGCGTGGCGCGGGCGCTGAAGACCGCGTTGACGATGCCAGAGGAGGAGCGGCGCGAGCGGATGGGTCGCATGCGTGAGCGGGTCGCGCAGGCGGACGTCCACCACTGGGTGCGCTCCTACCTGGAGGAGCTGCAGAACGAGCCGCCCGAGGGCGCGCCCCGGAGCCTGCGCCTCTCGGAAGAGGCTGCGCTGGATGAGGTCGTGCGGCGCTTTCACGAGGCGGAGCAGCGGGTGCTGTTGCTCGACTACGACGGGACCCTGGTTCCG
>DATGQN010000125.1:0-10403 GCA_035304185.1 Myxococcaceae bacterium | reverse complement strand
GGATCTCGAGCAGCTCATGGGCCTGCTCGGGACCGGCCTGGCGCACCTGGTGGGCAACTCCTATGGGGGCCTGATCGCGCTGGATCTCGCCATCCGGCAGCCGGGGATGGTGCGCTCCCTGGTCCTCTCCGAGCCTCCGGTCATCCGGCTCTTCACCAGCAACACGCCGACCCCAAAGGAACTGCTGCGCCTCTTGCTCACCCGGCCCCGCACCGCGCTGGGGGTGATGAGGCTGGGGCTCCGTGGCATCGAACCGGCCAGGAAGGCCATGCGCCGGGGAGATGTGGACGCTGCCCGCGAGGCGTTCGCGCCGGCCGTCCTCGGCGCTGACTGGTTCCGCCGGTTCACCCCCGAACGTCGTGAGCAGGCCGAGGCGAACGTCATCCCGGCCGAGCTGCTCGGCTCCGGTTTCGGCCCGCTGGCCGATGAGGAGGTCCGATCGGTGCGCTGCCCCACCCTGCTCATCCATGGAGATCAGAGCCCGGACGTCTTCGTTCGCCTGCTCGACCGACTCGGGGAGCTGCTGCCCGACGCGCAGCGGGCCGTCATCCCCGCAGCGTCGCACCTGTCGCATGAGAACAACCCGGAGGCGTGGAACTCCGCGGTCCTGAGCTTTCTCGCGACCGCTTCCCGACGCTGAGCGGCCGGACGCGCCTGTAACCGGCGCGGCCCGTCGTTCATCACGAGGCGCGTCGAATCTGTGAAGCCAGTGGATGCCCGACCTTCGCCGGCTGACAGGACGTTGAGTCCGTGCTGCTCGACGCGTTCCGAGGTGGAGCGCTATCGGTGCCGCGCCATGCTCAGGCGGTCAGCTCCCCGCCCATGGCGACCGCGCCCGACACCGCGCGCCGGACGGCGAGGCGCACCGGACGCGGCACCTCATCCCCCGGAATCTGCCGGCACAGCGACACGGTCCGCTTGAGCTGGTCGCACGCATCAGCACAGCGCGGGCAGCGGGCGAGGTGGGCGTCGATGCGGACACAGGTGGCCTGATCCACGTCCTCCATGGCCTCCTTCGCCAGCTCCTCGGCGAGCTGCGGACATCCCTGCGCATCCGGGGACGCCTCCCCCATCAGCGTGGCGAGATGCCCACGCAGCTCCATCCGGGCACGATGCAGTCGGCTCTTGAGCGCACGCTCGCCGATACCCACCACATCTGAAGCCTCCTCGGTCGAGAGCCCCTCGACGTCCCGGAGGACCAGCACCTCGCGATACGCCTCGGGGAGGACGAGGATGGCGGCCTGGAGCACCTCGCCCATCTGACGGGCCTGCGAGACCACGTCCGGGCCCGCGTCCTCGTCCGGCTGCTGACTGGAGGCCTCGAGGGACTCGAAGGTATCCGGCGCCCCCGCCGGCCGACGTCGCAGCCGCATGCACTGGGTGCGCGCCACCTGAAAGAGCCAGGTCGAAAGAGCCGCCTCTCCGCGGAAGCTCCGCAGCCCGCGGAAGGCCGCCAGCAGCGTCTCCTGCAGGACCTCCTTCGCGTCCTCTTCAGAGCCGCACATCCGGAGGCCGAAGCGATACACCTGCTTCTCATAGCGGTTCAGCAGAAGCTCGATGGCCTCGCCACTTCCTGCGCGGGCATCCTCCAGCAGCTGCAGTTCGACAGTCTTCCCCATGCGGCGCACGGCTCCTTGGAAGGGGTTGGGACACGCCCGTGGCGCGGGCCGGGCACGGGAACCCGAGGCCGGGGACCCACCCGGACGCCGTCGAGCATCACCGGCAGGCCTCCCGTTGATGAGTGGGCGCAACCCCGACAGCCGGCCGGGCATTCCCACCGGGGCGGGCCCCGGCTAGTAGCGGATGATCTGGAAGCCCTCGTTGACGAGTCGCGCGAGCTCGTGGATCCCGTTGGGAACCACCTCGGCCTGAGGCTCGAGCATCTTCGGGTTCATCCCGAACTTCTGAATCGCAGTCGCGCAGGCCACCATCCGGACGCCTGCGGCCTGTGCCTCCTTGGCGAGCTTGCGCACGTTCTCGGGAACCGCCGAGAGGCTCGGATCCAGGACGACGATGCTGCGTCCGTAGGAGAGCCAGACCACCTCGGAGAGGAGCCCGGACTCGGCTGCCGTCTTGGCGTGGCGCAGCGAGCTGGACAGGCTGCCGATGTCCTCCAGCCCGGTGGTCGTCACGAACACCAACTTCCCCTTGGCCGGCGCCCGCGGACTGGTCGGCTCCGCAGACCACGCCTTGCCCGGAAGGAGCAGGGCGGCGGCGAGCAACAGCAGCGGGAAGAGCCTGGACAGGAGAGGCAGGCCGTTCAGCTGAGTGAGGAGGGGGCGCGGGGGCAGGACAGCGGCGCGGGAGGCGTTGCAGGTCATGGCGGTGAACTCCTTGGGTTGAGGTTGCCCCTGAGAGCCCCCCGCCGCGCGGAAGGATTCACCGGAAACCGCCCCCCGGCTGAATCCTTCTCCACCGCCTGGAACTCCAAAGGGGAACGCGAAGAGAGCCCCCCGTGGGGCCCCTTCTCTGAACCCTTCCGATGAACCCTTCGCCGCCGGCCTGCGCGGCGGTCCTCTCCCTCCTTCCGAGAGCCCCTCTCCATGTCTTCGTCCCCTGCTCCCGCTTCCCCCTCGGCCACGACGGCTGCCAGAAGCGGTCTGCCCACCCTGCTTCGCACCTATCTGCCCGGCGTCGCCCTCGCGGTCGGGGTGGGTGCCGCGTCGGCCATCGTCTCGCGCTGGACCCCCGGCCTCAGCCCCCTCATCTGGGCCATCCTCATCGGCGGCCTCCTGGCGAACACCCTGCGCCTTCCCGCCGTGCTCCAGCCGGGGATCACCTTCTCGGCCAAGCAGGTGCTGCGGCTGGCCGTCGGCCTCCTCGGTATCCGGCTGAGCCTCGGGCAGGTGATGGACGTGGGAGCGGTTGGAATCGGCGTCGTGCTCTTCGCCGTGGTGGCCACGTTCTTCTTCACCACCTGGATCGGCAAGCGCCTGGGGTTGTCCAGGACCCTCTCCACGGTCCTCGCCGCGGGGACCTCCATCTGCGGCGCCTCGGCGATCGTCGCCGTGGCGGGCGTCACCGATGCGAAGGAGGAGGAGACGGCCATCGGCGTGGGGGCCATCACCCTCTTCGGCACCCTGGTGATGTTCGTCTTTCCCTTCGTCGGGCAGCTGCTGGGACTGAGCCCCGAGGCGTTCGGGCTGTGGGCCGGCGCCGCGATCCACGAGGTGGCCCAGGTCATCGCTGCGGGCTTCGCCTTCGACGCTGCGTCCAGCACCGGCAGCTCCATTGAGCTGGCCACGGTCGTCAAGCTCGGGCGCGTGCTCATGCTGGCGCCGGTCGCGGTGGTGCTCGCCCACACCCACCGTGCCTCGCGCGCGGCCGGCGCTGCCAAGGTCTCCCCCATCCCGTGGTTCGTGGCCCTGTTCATCGCGACCATGCTGCTGCGCTCCACCGGCGTCCTCCCGATGGAGGTCGTCGACCAGGCCATCCGGTTCGACGGCATCCTGCTGGCAGTGTCCATGGCCGGGCTCGGCCTCGATCTCCGCTGGGCCAAGGTGAAGGCGGCGGGTGTCGCGCCCCTTTACGCCGTGCTGCTGGGGACCCTCTTCATCGGGCTCTCCACCCTGGCGCTGGTCACCCTCCTCACCTGATCCCCTCCCTCTCCCGAGCGTGGACGCCGTGTTCGCGCGCACTCCCCAACCTCACGAGGCACACTCTTGATGCGTTTCTCTCTCTCGCTCCTGGGGGCCTTGGCCCTCTCCCTCCTCATCGGAGCCTGCGCCCGGACGCAGCACCGGCCGGAGCCGCCAATCGCGGAGAAATCCGGACCGGAGCAGGTGACCGTCCTTTTCGTCGCCGATCTCCATGCCCAGCTCCTCTCGCACCCCGAGCTCTTCTGGAAGGGAGGCATCGAGCGGGTGGAAGAGGCCGGAGGCTTCCCGCGGGTCGCGGCGGCCATCCAGCAGATCCGTGAAGAGCGTGGCGGCAAGGTGCTGGTCGTCGATGGCGGCGACACGCTCCAGGGTTCGGGGCCGGCGGCGCTGACGGAAGGTGCCGCGCTGGTCGAGCCCCTCAACGCGCTGGGCATCGATGCGGCGCTGCCGGGAAACTGGGAGGTGGTCTTCGGCGGTGAGGTGCTCCGCAAGCGGGCCGCGGCGCTGGACTATCCTCTCTTCGCCGCCAACCTCCGCGATGCGCAAAGCGGCGAGCGGCTGTTCCCGCCCTACCTCATCAAGGAGATCGCCGGCGTCCGCATCGCGCTGGTGGGCTTCACCGATCCCGACGTGCCACGGCGGCAGCCCCCCAGCTACAGCGAGGGCCTCCGCTACGACGACGCCGAGACGCTGCCCGCCGTCATCCGGGAGGTCCGCGAGGACGCGAAGGCCGACGTGGTGCTGCTGGTCTCCCACATCGGCCTGTCCAAGGCGGTGGGCCTGGCGGATGCGGTCTCGGGGGTGGACGTCCACCTCTCCTCGGACACCCACGAGAGGACCTACGCCCCCATCGAGACGAAGGGTGGCTGGGTCGTCGAGCCGGGTGCCTTCGGTTCGTTCCTGGGACGGCTCGATCTCTGGGTCGAGGACGGCAGGATCGTCGACAAGCGCTGGGAGCTCATCGAGCTGACCGCCTCGGCCTACCCCGAGGACCCGAAGGTGGCCGCGCTCGTGGAGCAGGCGATGGCGCCGCACGCGGCCAAGCTCACGCGCGAGGTCGGCCACCTGGACGTCACGCTGGCCCGCTACGCGGTGGTGGAGAACCCGCTCGACAACCTGCTCGCCGACGCGATCCGGGAGGCCGGCGGCACGGAGATCGCCCTGTCCAACGGCTTCCGCTTCGGGACGCCGCTGCTGCCCGGGCCGATCCGTGAGGCGGACCTCTGGAACATGTTCCCGGTCAACAACCGCCTGAAGATCGGCAAGGTCACCGGGCGTCAGCTCCGGGCGTTCTGGGAGCAGGAGCTGGAGAACGTTTTTGCCAAGGATCCAGCCGCGCGTTTTGGTGGATGGCTGCCGCGTCCCGCGGGGATGAAGCTTCGCTTCCGCGCGAACGCGCCCAGAGGTCAGCGCCTGCTGTCCCTCGAGATCAACGGCGCTCCGGTGGAGGACGAGCGGCTCTACTCGGTGACCGCGTGCGAGCGGGAGGGCGACGCGGACAACACGGTCTGCCGCATCCCTGAGGTGCAGGATCCCCAGGTGCTCGAGATCGACGCGCACGAGGCGGTGCGTCGCTACCTCGCCAAGCGGCCGCACATCGACGGCGGCCTCGAGGGCCGGGCGGTCGCCGAGGATCTGCCCCGCGTGCTGCGCACTCAGCAGCTCGACTGAAGGTGGCCCCGTGCCGGGGGGGCCTCCCCATGGCGGCGGCCACTCCGCTCGCAGCAGGCCGCGGCGGGACCTGCCCCGTGGCTCGGGGTGAAATGTTCACGTCAACGCGCCACCTGAGCGAGGCCCCCACGACGCGGCGGCCTCGCGCAGCGGGAGAACGGACGGGCGCTCCCCGGCCTTGACAGACGGCACCTCCAAACGGGCTCATGGACGCTGCACCCGCCCCTCATCGACCTCAGCTTGCGCGTGACGCCGAGAGCATCGGGACCGCCCGGTGCGGGTGGCGTTCAGACTCCCGACATGACGTCCAACGCTCAGCCTTCCTCGGATGCCCTCCTCTCCGCCGCGAGGCGGGGAGACCCGGACGCGTTGAACGCGCTGCTCGAACGTCACCAGGGACAGATCTACCGCTTCAGCTACCGGATGTGCCGCGACGCCGAGGACGCCGAGGACGTGCTGCAGGACACCCTGCTCACCTTGGCGCGTGGCGTCCGCGACTTCCGGGGCAGCGCGTCGCTCTCGACCTGGCTCTTCACCGTGGCCCGCAGCTTCTGCATCAAGAAGCGCCGCCGCAGCCGGTCGGCGCCCGAGGAGACCCCGCTGCAGTCCGGGGACGATGGAGAGCTTGCGGCCGAGGCGATCGATCCCGCGCGTCTCCCGGATGAGGTGGTCGCCGGTCGGCAGGTGGAGGCGGCGCTCGAGCAGGCGATCCGCTCCCTGGACCCGATGTACCGGGAGGTGCTGCTGCTGCGGGACGTGGAAGGGCTCACCGCCCCCCAGGTCGCCGAGGTGCTCGGCATCACCCCACAGGCGGTCAAGAGCCGGCTCCATCGGGCCCGGCGGACGGTCCGCGATCGGGTGGCGCCGCTCCTGGGCATCCCCGGCGATGCGCCGGCCGCACCGGGCGCCTGCCCCGACGTGCTCGGCCTCTACTCCCAACACCTCGAGGGAGAGATCAGCCAGGAGCTGTGTGTGCAGATGGAGCGACACCTCGAGGGGTGTCCCCGCTGCACGAACACCTGCGACTCGCTCAAGCAGACGCTCGCCCTGTGTCGAACCAGTCCGGCTCCGGCGGTGCCGACCGAGGTGCAGCGCCAGGTGAAGCAGGCCCTCCGCGGCGTTCTGAGTGAGGGGGCCTGAACCCTTCTCCCCGTTTGGGGCTCTCACCTGCAGGAGGTCACGCGATGACGACCGTACAGGTGACAGAGAAGAACTTCGAGAAGCTCCTCCAGCAGCCGGGCATCCTTCTGTTGGATTTCTGGGCGGCCTGGTGCGGCCCGTGTCGCATCTTCGGGCCGGTCTTCGAGGCCGCGGCCACGCGCTACCCGGACGTGACGTTCGGGAAGGTCGACACCGAGGCCGAGGCGGGGCTCGCCGCCGCATTCCAGATCCGCTCCATCCCCACCCTCATGGTGTTCCGGGACGGCGTCCTGCTCGCCTCGCAGGCAGGCGCGCTTCCCGCCGAGGTGCTCGACCTGCTGGTGCACAAGGTGAAGGACCTCGACATGGACGCGGTCCGGCGCGACCTGGACGCTCAGCAGGCGCGACGCGCAGCCTCAGGGGGCGCCTGATGTGTCGCCGCGTGAGCTGTCAGGACTGTGGCCGGCCGACGTACGCCGGTTGCGGGAGACATGTCGAGGCAGCGCTCGGAGAGGTCCCGGAGGCGGAGCGCTGTCAGTGCCGCGGCGCCACTGACGCTGCGGCGGCCACCCCCACGGGACGCGGGCCTCTCGCCTGGCTTCAGGGCCTCTGGGCAGGCGCGACCCCGTCCGACAGGAGAGGAAAATGACTTTCGGAATTCGAACCACGCTCGAGGGTCCCTTCGACGAGGTGCTCGCCCGCGTCCCCGAGGCACTCACCGAGGAGGGCTTCGGGGTGCTGACCGAGATCGACGTCCGCGACACCCTGCAGAAGAAGCTGGGGGTGGAGACCCGGCGCTACCGCATCCTCGGGGCCTGCAACCCACCCTTCGCCAAACGCGCCCTGGAGATCGAGATCGCCGCCGGGTTGGTGATGCCCTGCAACGTGGTCGTCTATGAAAACGACGATGGCGCGGTGACCGTGATGGCGGTGGATCCTTCGCGCACCGCCGAGGCCACCGGAAACGCCCAGCTCGTGGAGCTCTCCTCCGACATCCGCGACCGCCTGGAGCGCGCCCTGAAGCGCCTTGGGGGCAAGACGTCGAAGGGCACCGCAGACGAGGTCGAGCAGACCTCTCCCTGAGCCCTCCCCCGCCGACCAGAGGGGTTTCTTCCGCGCAGGCGCCCGGCTCCCCGCTGCACCTGGGAGCACCGCGCCCCTCCTCGGCGTTGCACGCGGATCATCCATCGTATATCTACGATGAACGTTGAGAGACGCGCCGAGGTTCACGGATGAAGCTTCACCAGCCCTGTTGTCCCCCCGCGAGACGTGAAGACCCGGCGGCCCCACAGGATGAGGCCGAAGCCAACACGCAACTGGCGCGCTACGCCAAGGCCTTGGGGCACCCCGCGCGGGTGGCGATCCTCCGGCTCCTGCTGCGGCGGAACTCCTGCGTCTGCGGTGAGATCGTCGATGAGCTCCCGCTCGCGCAGTCGACGGTGTCCCAGCACCTCCGGCAACTCAAGGAGGCGGGGCTCATCCGCGGGGAAGTGGATGGGCCGAGGGTCTGCTACTGCGTCGACGAGGGCGCCCTCGCGCACCTCCGGGTGCTCGTCGGGGGGCTGACGTGAGGAAGCCCTTGAAAGCTGACAGTCCGGCGTGGGCGGGATCCGCGAGCGATGAGACGCGATCGGTGGAGGGTGGCGGGCCGCACGGGATCGACGGGCGCCGCGCCCGGCCACTGCCGCGCCAAGCACGAATAGGAGCACTCCGTGGGTGTCTTTGAACGCTACCTCTCCCTCTGGGTCGCGCTGGCCATCGGCGCCGGTGTGGGGCTGGGGCTGCTCTTTCCAGGCGCCTTCGGGCTGATCGCAGGGCTCGAGCTCGCCCGGGTCAACCTCGTGGTCGCGGTGCTCATCTGGCTGATGATCTACCCGATGATGCTCAAGGTGGAGCCGTCGTGCCTGAAGGACGTGGGCCGGCGGCCGAAGGGCCTGGCACTCACCCTGGTCGTCAACTGGCTCATCAAGCCGTTCACGATGGCCGCCCTCGGGGTGCTCTTCTTCAAGTTCGTCTTCGCCGACCTCGTCCCCACCGAGGACGCCTCGCAGATCATCGCCGGCATGATCCTCCTGGGCGTCGCGCCATGCACCGCGATGGTCTTCGTCTGGAGCCATCTCACCCGGGGAGATGCGAACTACACGCTGGTGCAGGTCTCGGTGAACGACCTCATCATGGTGTTCGCCTTTGCGCCCATCGCCGGGCTCCTGCTGGGGGTGACCGATCTCACGGTGCCGTGGGGCACGCTGATCATCTCCGTGGTGTTGTTCATCGTGATCCCGCTGATCGCCGGGCTCGTGACCCAGCGGCTGCTCCCCCGGGAGCGCCTGGCCCAACTGGAGCAGCGGCTGAAGCCGACCTCGATGATCGGCCTGCTGCTGACGGTGGTGCTCCTCTTCGGCTTCCAGGCCGAGACCCTTGTCGCCCGTCCGCTCCTGGTGGTGCTCATCGCGGTGCCGCTGCTCCTCCAGAGTTACGGCATCTTCGCCCTCACCTACGGCCTCGCGCGGGTCCTCCGGCTTCCGTTCAACGTCGCGGCGCCGGCCGCCATGATCGGCACCTCCAACTTCTTCGAGCTCGCCGTCGCCGTCGCCATCAGCCTCTTCGGGCTCACCTCGACCGCGGCCCTCGCCACCGTGGTGGGGGTGCTCATCGAGGTCCCGGTGATGCTCTCCCTGGTCGCGTTCGCCAATCGCACGCAGGGCTGGTTTCCCGCGCACGAGAGCGACCTCCGCGCTCGCACCCTCCCCACGAGCTGAGTGCCCATGCCCGGACTTCGATTCGACAGCATCCTCTTTCTCTGCGTCGCCAACTCCGCGCGCTCTCAGATGGCCGAGGGGCTCGCCCGTGCCCTCTTCGGAGATGCGGTCCGGGTTCAATCGGCCGGCTCATCCCCGTCGCAGGTCAACCCGTTCGCCGTTCGCGCCATGGAGGAGGTGGGGATCGACCTCAGCGACCACCGCTCGAAATCGGTTCAGACCCTCGACCCGACGAGCATCGACCTGGTGATCACCCTCTGCACCGAAGAGGTCTGCCCGGTGTTTCTGTCTCCGGCGCGGCGGATGCACTGGCCGCTGCAGGATCCCGACCGGCGCAATGAGGACCTCTCCGATGAAGAGCGTCTCGCGCACTTCCGTGTGGCCCGCGACCAGCTCCGCGCGCGCCTCGAGGTGCTCGCGTCGCTCCGCGAGGTTCCCCCCGGCCTCACCCCTCAGGAGTTTCACGCGAGCATCCGGGTTCCCGACCTCGCCGAGGCCGCGCGCTTCTACACGTGGCTGCTCGGCGTTCCCCCAAAGGAGTGGACCCATCGGTACGTGACGTTCGTCAGTGAGGCCTTGCGCACCAACTTCGTCCTGCTCGTCTCGGACGGCAAGACGCTGCACCAGGACACGCTCTACCACCTCGGCGTGGACGTGGGCTCCCGCGACGCGGTGATCGAAGCCCACCTCCGGGCCGCGGCCGCAGGCTGGAGCATCCACAAGCCCGCGCGCACCACCTGGCGGGGCACGCCGCTTCACGAGCTCTGGTTGAAGGATCCCGGTGGCAACCTGGTGGAGATCTACGCCCGGCTCACGCCTGACGAGCTTGCAGGGAAGCCGGCCGATCTGGAGCCGGTGCGGCTCGTGGAGAACGCATGAGCCATTACGAAGGCAACCCGCCGCCTCTCACCCGACCGGAGCTGCCCTCGCCCGCGCGGAGCGTCCACCCTCCGCGCATCCTGATCCTCTACGGCTCGCTGCGGGAGCGCGCCTACAGCCGTCTTCTCGCTGAACAGGGAGCGCGGATCCTCGAGTCGTTGGGCTGCGAGGTGCGCTTCTTTCATCCGGGCGAGCTGCCCCTGAAGGCCCCCGGACTCGAAGACCACCCCAAGGTGCAGGAGCTGCGTGAGCTCTGCCTCTGGTCGGAGGGGCAGGTGTGGTCCTCTCCCGAGATGCACGGTGCGCCCACCGGCGTCTTCAAGAACCAGATCGACTGGATCCCGCTCTCCATGGG
>DATGQN010000124.1:0-53138 GCA_035304185.1 Myxococcaceae bacterium | reverse complement strand
GCTTCCATGTCGACCTGCCGTCTCCTCGCGGAGAGGGCGCTGGTCGACCTCGTCGGTGCGTGACTCAAGAATTGACTGCAGGACTCCACAGTCTTGATGCTTCTTGGCTTGCTATCCAGTTTTCAAAGACCGAGCGTTTGCCGCCTTGCTGCGTCCCGTCGGCGACCGTTGCCGTCGTCGGGGGCGCGGCTTTTAACCCGCCGCGCTTGCTGCTGTCAACCGGTTTCTTTCGAAGCCGTTTGACCCGCCGTCCCTGCTGGCTGCCCGTGGGCTGCCGGCTTTTCGTCCGGGGGAGGCGACTCTTACCGTGCCTTCTCCGGGCCGGTCAAGCACCTTGTTGGCTGCTCGACATCGCCGGGAAGTTTCTGCCCGGCGGGGCTCGACGTCTCCGGAACAACCCTTCCTGCTGGGTCGGCCCCGTCCCCTCCTTCCGGAGGTTCTGGTGGCGCGCCGCCCGGTGCGACTCCCTTTCAGGAGTGGCGCCTTCGCGGCCTTCCATTGATTCGCTCGATTCGGCTGTCAGAGAGCATCCGGGATCAGGGTCAGGCGCTCCTCGAGAGGAAAAACCTGAGTGACTCCGGGCACTTCCACCGCTCCGACCGGCTGGCCGTCGCGGGGGACGCGGCTTATCCATCAACCGCGCGAGGGGATCAAGATCTTTCTTTCGGCCGGCGCTTTCGGGGGTGTTTCCGGCCCGCGGCGCCGGTGGGGCCGCGCGGCGGGCGGGGAGAGGGGCCGCCTCCCTGCCGGGCACCATTGGGTGCTCCTTGGCGGGGCGGCGCAACCGCTTGGCATGCGGCGTCCCCTGATGGATGGCCTTCCCGGCCAAGCCCATCATGAATCGAGAGGCCGGGATCCGGGGCCGCGCCCGGGTGGGCGCTTCCGGGTGGACGTCCCGGTTCCACAGGCTCGGGCGCTTCGCGCCGTTCCCTTCCGGCGCGTCGGGGTCCCGCCCACGCCGTGGTCGGCCCGGGTCCCTTCCACGTTCCCCTGAAACGAAAGAGGCGCGGGCCTCCACGAGGGAAGCGCCGCGCCTCTCATCAACCGTGCTCCTGATGGGAGCGCCGGCCCGGAGCCGTCACTTGGACTCGGCCTGGAGCCAATCCACCTTCACCCGACCCCGGCGCCGGCTCTCCGCGGTGACGATCGCCTTGAGGTCCCCCAGGGCGCGGTCAAAGTCATCATTGATGATCACGTAGTCGTAGGTCGCGACGCCCCGGTCCATCTCCGAGCGCGCGCCCAGCAGACGGCGGCGGATGGTCTCCTCCCCATCCGTGCCGCGGGCACGCAGGCGACGGGCAAGCTCCTCCATCGAAGGGGGGAGGATGAAAACGCCGACCGCATCGGGGTGCTTGCGCTTGATCGACTGGCCGCCCTGCACGTCGATGTCGAAGAAGGAGACCCCGCCGGTCTTGCGGGCCACGTCGACCGAGGCCTGCGGGCTGCCGTAGAAGTTGCCGTGAACCTCGGCCCACTCCACGAACTGGCCCCGCTCGATGCGCCGCTGGAAGGTCTCGACGTCGACGAACTCGTAGTCGATGCCGTTGCGCTCGGTGCCGCGGGGATCCCGGGTGGTGACGCTCACCGAGAAGTGGGCCTGAGGCAGCTCCTGCATGAGCCGCCGGGCGAGGGTGGTCTTTCCTGCCCCGGAGGGCGCGGAGAGGAGCAGGAGGATTCCGGGAGGCAGCTCGTTCATTCGACGTTCTGGACCTGCTCGCGGATGCGCTCGAGCTCGGCCTTGAGGGAGACCACCCGCTGGGCGATCTCGGGGTGTTGGCTCTTGGAGCCGGTGGTGTTCACCTCGCGGTGCATCTCCTGCGCGAGGAAGTCCATGCGCCGCCCGGCGGGAATCGGCGCGTCGAGCAGCGTGCGGAACTGCTCGAGGTGGGAGCGCAGACGGGTCAGCTCCTCCGCCACATCGGTGCGCTCGGCGAAAATGGCGACCTCCTGGGCGAGCCGGGCAGCATCCACGTTCACCTGACCGGCGAGCTCAGCGACCCGCTGGGTCAGGCGCTGATGGTGCTCCTCCACTGCCTGCGGAGCGAGCGCGGTGAGCTCATCGACCCAGGTGGCCACCTGCAGCAGCCGTCCCTCGAGGTCGGCTCGCAAGGCCTGCCCCTCGATGGCGCGCATGGTCAGCAGCGCCTCGACGGCCTCTTCCAATGCCGCGTGCAGGGCCTGCTCCAACAGGGCGGGGTCCACCCGCTTCTCCTCCAGCCGCACCACCCCCGGCTGCGAGGCCACCTGCGAGAGCATGCGCGCGGGCTCGACCTGGAGATCAATCGCCTCGGCCAGCTCCCGGTAGGCACGCGCCCAGGATCGGGCCAGCGCTACGTCGATCGTGGGCTCCCCTCCGCCGCTGCCGGAACCCGAGCGACGGACCACCAGGTCCACCGCCCCCCGGGTGAGGCGCTCCTTGATCCGCTTGAGGGCTCCCGCTTCGAGCGGTGCCAGCTCCCGGGGAAGACGCGGCTTCACCTCGAGGAACTTGTGGTTCACCGCGCGCAGCTCGACGGTGAGCTCGTCACCCTCCACCTGCGCCCGTCCGGCACCGAAGCCCGTCATGCTTCTCAACATGCGCTGGCGTGCTAGGGGCTTTCGGACGCGAGGTCAAGGTGCGCTCCACGGAGCCCCGAGCCTGACCCGCCCGCATCCGAGGTGACCGTTGAGCCCGCTCAAGAGACTGGAGGTGGCCGGCAAATCCCTGGCGGCGCTGCTGCTTGCGCTGCTGTTGGGACGCCCCTGGCGGCGCCGCGCCCTCCCCCCGGCACCTCGCCGGGTCCTGCTGGTCCGCACCGACGCGCGGGTCGGGGAGGCGCTGCTCACCACCCCCCTCATCTCGGCGCTGCGCGCACAGCCCTCGCCCCCCGAGGTCGAGGTCCTGGTCCACGCCAAGGTGGCGCGGGTCCTGGAGGAGCTTCCGGGGATCGCCCGGGTGCGGGTCCTGGGCAGGAACGCCTCCCTCTGGTCGCTGCGGCGGGAGCGCTTCGAGGTGGTCGTGGACTGCGGCAACTGGACCGCGCCCAGCGTCCACAATGCGATCTACGCCCGGCTCATCGCGGGGCGGGCCCCGGTGCTCGGCCCGGCGGCCTTTCCGGTCGGCGCCCTCCACAGCCATCCGGTCGCGCCACGGGCCGACACCGCGGCTGAGGTCGCCCAGCGCCTGCACCTGCTCAGTCCCCTCCTGGGAGCGCAGGTCGCCGACGGCCCTCCCGGGATGTCGTTCCGTCCGCCGCGTCCTTCTCAGCCCGGAAGCGAGCTCGACGCCCTGCTGCGGGAGATCCGACCCGGAACGCATGCGGTGGTGAATCCGGGAGGACGCCTGGGATGGCGGCGGATCGATCCGGCCACCTTCGCCGCAGCCAGCCGCGCCCTCCTCGCCGAAGGTCGCGTCCCCATCGTGACCTGGGGCCCCGGGGAAGAGGCGCTGGCGCAGGAGGTGATCGCAGCATCTCCCGGCGCGCTCCTGGCGCCTCCCACCGATCTGGATGGCCTGGCGCTGCTGATGGTCAGGAGCGGTCTCACCCTCTGCAACAACACCGGTCCCATGCACCTGTCGGTGGCGCTCGGCGTGCCGACCCTCGCCTTCTTTCTGCACATGGACATGGCCCGCTGGGGTCACGCCCATGCGCCCCACCGGATGGTCGATCTCACCGGACCTGCCCAGCGGGGCGAGCCGCTCGGGCCTCTGGCGGCCGAGGCGGCGACCACCTTCGCTCGCGGCCTCTGAGGGCCTCCCGTCACGGTTGCAGCCGCAACGCTCCGATCCGCGCTACTTTCTCCGGTTCCGTCCCGGAGTCTCGACGCCGGCGTAGTCGGGGCCGCCGAACGCGGCGTTCCGGTCCGGCCGAGCAGGACGTCCCGGCACCGTCGCAATCAGCGGGCGGTGGCCGCGATGGTCCCCGAACGGGCGTTGGGCTCAACCGGGGGTGTCACCGCAACCTTCCGGGCTCCGCTCGGGGGCGGGCAAGCACCTCGGGTCCCCTGCTCTGACGATTCCTGAGCCCCCTGTCCGCGCCGTTGCTCCCGCGCGCCTCCCTCCCGGTGGACGCGGAGGGGGGCGGGGCGCGTCCGCCGTGTTCAGACCTTGCGGAGCCGGGCTGCAAGTTCGCTCGTCGAGTGGTCCTTCGGATCGCCTGCCACCGCGACCCGTCCGCCGTACGCAAGGACCTCGTCCCGTTCCGGAATGGTGTCCTCGGTGTAGTCGGTCCCCTTGACGTGCACGTCGGGCTTGAGCGCCCTCAGGATCGGCCGGACGTCCGGGGTGTCGAACACCGTCACCAGGTCGGTGCAGGCGAGCGCGGCGACCAGCTCCGCCCGCTCTTTCTCCGGGATGATCGGCCGTCCGGGCCCCTTGAGCGCACGCGTGCTCCGGTCGGCGTTCACCGCGACGACCAGCACATCGGCCAGCTCGCTCGCGCCCTGCAGGTAGCGGACATGCCCCACGTGAAGCAGATCGAAGACCCCGTTTGCGAGGGCGACGGTGCGTCCCTCACGGCGATGCGCTTCCACCGCGTCTTGAACCGCCTCGAGCGAGCGCACCTTGGAGAGGCTCATCGCGGAAGGGCCTCCTGAAGCTCGCCCAGGGTCAGCGTGGCGGTTCCCATCTTCTGCACGACCAGGGCGCCTGCGACGTTGGCCACCCGCGCGGCATCCACCACCGAGGCGCCGGCAGAGAGCGACAGGGTCAGCGCGGCGATGACGGTGTCTCCCGCCCCGGTGACGTCCACGGCCTCGGCCGCACCATGCACCGGGACGTCCTCGACCCTGCGCGGCGTGAACACGCGCATCCCCTTGTGCCCGCGGGTCACCACCAGCGCGTTGCAACGCAGCATCCGCTTCGCCTGACGCCCGGCCTCGGTGACCTCCCGGTCGGTCCGCAGGGGCCGCCCCACCAGGGCCTCGAGCTCGGGCTCGTTGGGCTTGAGCACCGGGAAGCCGGCAAACTTCATCAGGCCGTACCGCGAGTCCACGCACACCGTCACGCCGCGGGCCACCAGCTCGCGCAGCACGGCGCGGACCTCATCGCCCACCACCCCGGCGCCATAGTCGGACACCAGCACCGCATCCACCTGAGCCGCGACGCGCGCCACCGTCCGGGCGAGCCGCTCCCGGAGGGACGGCGGGGGGGGCTCCAGCGCGCCCTGATCCAGCCGCACCACCTGCTGACGGGTCGTGGACAGGCCTCCGGCCAGGATCCGCGTCTTGGTCTCGGTCACCACCTTGGGCGAGGTGATGGCATCCAGCCGGATGCCCTGCGCCTTGAACGCCTGGGTCAGCGACTCGCCCATGGGATCCCTGCCCAGCAGCCCCACCGCGCGGACCCTGGCCCCCAGGGAGGCGAGGTTCGCTGCTGCATTGGCCGCCCCGCCCAGCTTCACCTCGGAGCGCTCATGCCGGACGACCAGGACCGGCGCCTCGCGGCTCACGCGCTCGGTGTGGCCGTACACGTAGTGGTCGGCGACCAGATCGCCCACCACCAGCACCCGCTGCGAGGCGAAATCCCCGAGGATCCGGTGCAATGACGAGGGCGCGGGGGCAGCGGCCTTCTTCGCGACCGTGCGCAGCGTTGAACGGGCAGGCATCGGTGCGACTTCTCCCATGCTGCCACGGGGCTCACAAGTCGCCAGGCTCCGTGGCCTCCCGCAGCATCCGGTCCAGCACCGCATCCAGCGTCGCTTCCCCCGCCATGAACCCGAGGGACATCTCGAGGACCCAGACCCCGAAGCCTGACGGAAGGCGGACCGCATCCTTCTCGGTCGTGATGAGGGGCACCCCAGCGGCGGCGGCGCGGGAGCGCAGCGTTTCGAGTTCCGCTTCCCGAAACGGGTGATGGTCCGGGAAGGCGGTGTGCTCGACCACCTCGGCCCCCTGTTCCACCAGGGTGCGCCTGAACCGCTCGGGCCGCGCGATGCCCGAGAACGCCCAGACCCGGGTGCCCTGAAGGCGGCTCGGCGCTTCCCGGTGGGGCCCGACGCGCAGGCCCGAGACGACGTCGCGGACATGCACCCGCGGCCGCGTCGGCAATCTCACGCCACCGATCGCGAGCGGGTCTTCCACCATCCCGGTCGCGGCGTCGTCCCCGTCCCGGATCCAGAAGAGATCCGCGCTCGGCAACAGCGAGAGGGGTTCACGCAGGGGCCCCCGGGGCAGCAGCCGGCCATTGCCGAAGCCGACCCGGGCATCGATCACCACCACCTCGAGGTCCCGCTCGAGACGGCGGTGCTGCATCCCATCGTCGAGCAGGATGACCTCCGCGCCGTAGCGCTCCTCGGCCAGCAACGCCAGACGGCCGCGGTCGCGTCCCACCAGCACCACCGCCTTCGGACAGCGCCGGGCGATGAGCAGGGGCTCGTCCCCCACCTGCCGCCAGTCCGCATCCGACGCGCCCCCCGACAGGACGCGGTCCTCCCGGTCTTCACGTCCATACCCCCGTGAGAGCACGGCCACGCGGATTCCCCTGGCCAGGAGCCGCTCGGTGAGCGCCATCACACAGGGCGTCTTCCCGCTGCCCCCCACCGTGAGGTTTCCCACGCTCACCACCGGCGCCTTCCGGGTGAGCACCGTGGGAAGGCGGCCGGTCCGGTAGCGCCAACGTTGAACCGCGGCCCCAGCCCCATAGGCCGCCGACAGCAACGAGAGAGGGGCGCACAGCCACCGCTGTGCCCGGGACTCCCCGGCGGGCGGGTACCAGATGCGCTCGAGACTGCTGCTCACCTCGCACCTCCGGCCGGGAGCCGCAGCGCCGCCCGTGCCTCCCGGTAAAGCGACTCCACCTGCGCGGCGATGGCCCTGTTGTCCGGCAGCCTTTGGGAGACGGTCCGTTGCGCCTGCAACGAAGCCCGAGCGACCTCGTCCGGGTCCAGCGCATGCACCACCGAGTCCGCGTGGGTTCCCAGCCCGCCCTCCTCCACCGCGACCACCCGGACCCCACACGCCCGGGCCTGCACCGCGGCCCTCCCGGTCCAGTCATTCCCGAGCCCCAACAACCAGACCTCGTCCAGCGCCTGGAGCCACCGGATGAAGTCGGGCCCCTGTTGGTAGCCGCAGAAGGTGACCCGATCTCCGAGGCCCAGGGACGACACCTGCGCACGCAGCGCCCCCTCCAGGGGCCCCTCACCGACGATGACCATCCGCGCCGACGTGGGCAGCCGGGCAAAGGCAGCAAGGCCCAACGCGTGCCGACGCGAAGGCTGCAGGTTGGAGACCATTCCCACCAGGGGCGCGCCGGTGATCCCCAGCGAGGCCCGCAGGGCATCCCGATCCTCCGAGGGCACGAACGCCGGGTCACGGAGCGCTCCCACGACCTGGGTGCGCGCTGCCCGCTGCCGGAGCAGGGCCTGCTCGAGGTCGGGGGTGGACACCGTGAACGCATCGGCCCTGGGAAGCGTGCGTCGCAGCGACCTCGGCGCGTGGAGGGTGCGCACCAGGATGGCGCCCCGCGGGACACCGAAGCGGGCGATCAGGTGGTCATGGGTGAAGTGCGCGTGGACCACATCCAGGCTGCGGGAGCGCAGCGCCCTCACATCCCGCAGCACGCCCAGCGGAGAGGACTTCACCGACAGCTCCAGTCCACCTCCATCGAGCAGGCCGAGCGCCGAAAGCCGGGGGACGATCGGCTCTTCGTTGGGCGGCCGGGGCCGCTTGGTGTCCGCCGCCACGTGCACGGTATGCCCTGCCTCACGCTGGGCGAGCGCCAGGAGCGCCACGTTCTCTGCCGGACCGGACCACGCCGGGCTCGCGAGCAGGTGCAGGATCCGCAGAGGGCCCGTCCTCATCCGGCCCCCGCTTCCCCCGGCGAGGTCGGCTCCGAACGCTGCTCGAGAAGCTCCGCCAGCAGCGCGACGTTCCGCTCGCTCGCGCCGGTGAGCTGGGCGACCGCCTCTCTGGCCAACAGCCCCAGGGCCTCGGCATCCCGCGGACGACTCAGCAGCTCCCGCAGCGTGCGCTCCAGGTGGGCGGCATCCTTGACCTGGATCCCTCCCCGGCCGACGAGCGCCTGCACGCTGTCGTGGAAGTTCTCCATGTGCGGGCCGAAGAGGACCGCGCGCCCCTGCCCCGCGGGTTCGAGGATGTTCTGCCCACCCCGGGTCGTGAAGGAGCCCCCCACGAACACCACGCGGGCCAGGCGATAGACGCGCGCCAGCTCGCCGATGGTGTCGAGGATGATGACCGGGGCCCCTGTTGAGTTCCCCTTCGAGCGCAGGGCCGCCTTGAACCCCCGCTCGGCGGCGAGGGTCAGAAGCTTCGGCGCCCGGTCAACGTAGCGCGGGGCGATGAGCAGGTGGAGCGTGGGGAAGTCACGGCGCAGGCGGGAGAAGACCTCGAGCAGCTGCTCCTCCTCACCTTCATGGGTGCTGCCTGCGACCCACAACGGAGCCCCCTCGGGGATCCCCAGGCCCTGTAGCAGCGCCGGATCGACCGCGTCCTCACCGCGGCCGGGAGCCAGCGCGTCGAACTTGGTGTTGCCGGTCACCCGAACCTGCGCCTCGCTGGCACCGAGCTGCCGCGCGCGTTCGGCCTCCTGGGGCTCGCGCATGAGCAGCAGATCCACCTGGCGCAGCGGGTTGCCGATGAGGGTGAAGAGCAGGCGGTAGCGCGAAAGGTGCTGTGGGGAGAAGCGGCCATTGGTCAGGGCGATGCGTGCGCCCGCAGACCTGGCGGCGGCGATGAGGTTCGGCCACATCTCGGTGTACTCGAGCACCAGGAGATCCGGCTTCAGCGCGCGGACCGTCCGCCGCGTGGCGCCACGGAGATCCCAGGGCACGTGGACAATGGCATCCACCTGCCCTGCCAGACGCCCCCGGGCCATCATCTGCCCCGAGTCGGTCATGGTGGAGAGGATGATGCGGCCCTCCGGGTAGCGCGCCCTCAGCAGCGGGATCATCGGTGCGAGGGCCAGCAGATCCCCGGCGCTCGCGCCGTGCAACCAGATGCGTGGGCGCCCCGGACCCGGCAGTGCCGAGCGGGAGAGCAGGCCCAACCGCTCACGCTGACCGCGCCGCGTCTTGCGGTGCAGCGCAAGCACCGGAAACAGCAGCCCGAAGAGCGCGTAGCTGGCCAGGACGTAGACCCACCTCATACCGGTCCACCTCTTGGCACGAACCGGCTTCCGGGGAAACGCCTCCTCGCATCCGGGACGAACGCGACAAAGCCTTCAGCGCACGACCCGCACCGGCCCGGGCACCAACCACGGCTTCATCGTCGACCCGAAGAACCGGCCGGGCGCCGGGGCCCACACCTCGACCTGCAGCAGGCCCTCTCCGGTGGTGAGCACCTCACGGCCATCCCCACTGAGCCGGCCCGGCCCGAAGAGACGCAGCGCCGCGCCCTCGGGAGCATTCCCGGGAAGCGTGAAGGTGAGCTGCGCGCCGACCGGGACCTGGCGGGACGCGGGCACCCCCTGCACCGAAAAGCCGGCGGGAGGACCCAGGGCCTGGAAAACGCAGAGCGAGCGCCCCGAGGCGACCGCAGCAAGCAACGCCGCCGCAGCTTCGGTGTCCGACCCCTCGAGCACCTCCGCCGGGACCGCCGTCGCCATGGTGGCAAAGACGTCGCGATAGGGAGGAAGCCCATGGGCGTCGTGCGAGCACAGGGCCACCGGCACGCCGTTGCGCCCGAGCAATGCCTCGTGGACCGCGGGCTGCCCGTCCACCAGCCCGAGCACCCCATGCCGCCGATCCCCGAGCCACCCGAGCGCTGACGGCAGGAGCCGATGCAGCGGTCGCGCGAGCGCGTCCCGGAACAGGGTGTCCGCAGAGTAGAGTTCGAAGCCCGGCACCCGCGCGCCGCTCTCCGGATCCTTCCACGGATTCTTGCGCTGGACGGGATGTGCGAGCGCGAGGAACGCCTGCTGTGCCTCGCCCCAGGCGACCGCCTCCGGGCCCGTCCGCGGTGGCGGCGGAAGCGTGCCATCGGCCCCCAGCACCAGCAGGTGACCGTCGGAGGTGGAGACCTCCACGCCATGAACCACCAGCACCCCGTCGACCCTGCGCGGCGGAGGGGCGGGGGTCACATTGTGGTCGGTCATGATCACGAAGGAGAGCCCGGCTGCTTTCGCGGCCGCGGCGATCTCCTCGATGGTCCCGCGTCCATCGGAGGCCACGCTGTGCACGTGCAGCGCGCCCAGGACGAAGTCGCCGTGCCGTCCCCCCTCGATGGGCGCCAGACGCGCGCAGGCTCCCTGGCGCACCAGCAGCAGCAGCACGAGCCCCAGGCTCACCAGCGCCACGCGTCCCCACCGCAGGCGCCTGCGACCGTTCGATCCCTGCAGAGAACCCGTCACGCCGCCTGCTCCGTCGCCGCCTGCAGGGCCCAGGTCCGGGCATAGGCCCCACCCTGTTCGAGCAGCGACGCATGCGATCCGGACTCGATGATCCGCCCGGCCTCCAGCACGTGGATGGTGTCGGCACCGCGGACGGTGACCAACCGGTGGGCGATGATCAGCGCGGTGCGACCCATCAGCACCCGGCCAAGCGCCTCGAGGACCTGACGCTCACTGGTCGCATCGAGGTTGCTGGTCGCCTCGTCCAGCAGGAGCACCGGCGCTCCGGAGAGCACCGCGCGCGCCAGGCACAACCGCTGGCGCTGCCCGCCGCTGAGCATCACGCCCCGCTCGCCCAGGAGGGTGTCATACCCCTGGGGCAATGCCTCCAGGAACGCGTGGGCGCCGGCGATGCGGGCCGCCTCCTCGAGTTCCTGCTTGGACGCATCCGGTTTCACGAGCAACAGATTGTCCCGGGCGCTCATCGCGAAGAGCAGCGGCTCCTGGGTCACCAACGCGAACTGCCCCCGGAGCGTCGCGAGCGGCAGCTCCCCGCTGGGGACCCCATCCAGGAGGATGCGCCCGGCGGTGGGCTCGGCGAAGCGCAGGAGCAGCCGCGTCAGGGTGCTCTTCCCTCCCCCGCTCTCCCCGACCAGCGCCGTCACCTGGCCCACCGGGAGGGTGAGCGTCACGCCCTCCAGCGCCTTCTGCTCGGGACCGTAGGCAAAGTGGACGTCCTCGAAGGCGATCTCCCGTTGCACGGTGAAAGGGGTCTTTGGGCCGGCGTCCACCGGCGGCGGGAGGTCGAGGATCGCGAACACCCGCTCACCCGCTCCGGCTGCCTGGATGACGAACTGGCTCACGCGCCCGAGCTCCTTCACCGGTTGCCACGCGAGCACCACCGCGGTGAGCACCGAGACCAGCGCTTCGGGAGAGGCGCCACCATCCCGGATGGCCCAGGTGAGGCCGGCCCCGAGCCCCGCCGCGGCAGCGATCTCCATGAGCCCCGGCACCACGCCCCGCATCCAGGCCACGCGCGTGGAGGCGCGCAGATGCTCCCGCGCGTGTGCGTTGAAGCGTTCGAGCTCAACGTCTTCGGCACCGAAGGCCTGCAGCGTCCTCAGCCCACTCATGCCCTCCTGGAAGCGTCCGGCCATGTCCCCGAGCGACGCCTGGCCCTCGCGGACGCGCGAGAGGAGCGAGCGGGTCACCCGCATCACCGGCCAGATCGCCAGGGGCCCCGCCAGGAACGCCAGCCCGGCCACCCGCCAATCCAGGGCGAAGGCCACCATCACCAGCACCACCACCTGGATCGAGTCACGGATGTAGGCGGCCACCGCGGTGTGTGCCGCGAGCTCGATGGTCGCCACATCCGAGGAGAAGCGCCCGAGGAGATCTCCGGACTGCTGCGAGGCGCGCTGCCCGGGGGTGAGGGTCAGCAGGCGCCCGAAGAGGGCGCGCCGGATGGAGGCCGCGGTCTCCTGCCCGAAGCGACCTGCGAAGTAGAACTGGCCCAGGTAGGCCAGCCCCTTGAGCACCCCCACCGCGATGACCGCGACCGGCAGCGCCCACGCCGCGCGCTCCGGCGTGAGCCAGGGGATGAGGCGGGTGGCCAACGAGAGGCCCGTGGTTCCACCTGAGAGCAGCCAGCTCAGCGCCGGCCCCATGAGCCAGGCGAAGGCACCCGTGGTGAGCCCGAGCACCAGCATGCACAGCCCGCCCACCATCAGCAGCGGAAGGTGGGGCACCGCGAAGGTCCACAGTCTGCGCAGGGTCGCGACCATCCCCGTCGACATCGGCTGCCTCAGCGCCCGACCCGCCGCAGGGCCGCCTTGGCGATGGCCGACTGCGGGTTCATCTCGAGCACGTCCAGCAGGCGCCGGCGCGCCTGGGTGTGGGCACCCTGCTCGCTCTCGATGATGGCGTGGATCACCTGGGCCCGCTCCAGGTACGGGTTGAGCGAGAGGGCCTTCTTGAGGACCCGGAGCGCGGACTGCGCGCGGACCGCCGGCGCCTGACCTTCGGAGAGGTAGGTCGCCCACGCGAGGAAGGAGTAGTACTCCGGCTCGCGCGGGTTGAGCTCCACGGCCTGTTCGAAGGAGACCCGCGCCTGGGTGATGTCTCCGCGCTTGAGCGCGCTCTCCCCGCGTTTGAGCGCGATCTCCGCGTCCGCGTGCACGCCCGCGCTGCGCTCCACGTCGAGCCGGGAGAGCAGGTACTGCAGGTAGGCCCGACGTTTCGGCTCGTTGGAGAGGACCTTGTAGGAAGCGGTCAGTTTCTCCTGCACCGAATCCAACAGGTCGGCGATGTCGGAGATGTCGAACTCGATCCAGGTGTCGGGGTGGAAGCGCGGCGCAATCTCCCGGTAGGCGGCCTCCACCTCATCGCTGCCGGCGGCGATGGTCAGTCCCAGGACCCGGAAGTAGCTCCCGGTGATGATGCCCACCGCCTCTTCGCGAAGCGTCTGGGCGATCTCCGGGGGCAGAGGCTTGGGCTTCTTGGGCGGGAGCGATTCGGCCTGGTGTCCCTCGGGCTCCTCGGAGAAGGCCACCGCCCCGGACATCGCCAGCAGCCAGAAGAGACTCGCGGTCTCGGTGAGGTGTCCGCGGCCGTGCGCCAGCAGCTCGCGCAGCTGCACCCGCCCGTTGGCCTGCATGGCGATCTTCAGATCCGAGGTGGAGAGCTCGAGTGCGGGCAGCTCCCGCGGAAAGCTCCCGGTGCGGTAGGGGAATGTCGGCAGGTGCGGCTTGAGGACCTGCATGAAGGTGCGCAGCGGCACGGCACGCCGGGCGCCTTCGAGGATCACGCCCAGCGGCGCGACCTCCACCGTGGCGCGCTCCGAGAGGAAGGCGTCGCCGGGGTAGAATGACCAGCGCCCGCCCCGCATGCCCAACACCTGCGCCACCTTCTCGCGCGTGTACTCCCGGAGGACGCCCAGCAGCTCCTCCCCCTCCAGGTTCACCCCGGCTTCGGCGAGCGCCGCGCCGATCCGCAGGCCCTGCGCCCGGGCCACCATGACGGCCTCGGCCTCATCGGCGCGGATGCGGCCGCGATCGACCAACCAGGCCGCGAGCGTGTCCTGACGGGCGGTGGAGTCGTAGCTCACCGGAGCACCGCCGCGGAGGTACACCCGGCGGGTGAGATCGTGGGAGGCCACCACCAGCACGCCATCTTGCGCCTCGCGGTAGAGGCCGAAGAGGTAGGCCGGCAGCGGCAGCGACCGCAGATCGCCTCCGGCCTCCGGAGGACGCGCGAGCTGTGCCGCCAGTCCACCGAGTGACTCCAGTCGCTTCCTCGCCCCCTCCACGAGCTGGCGCAACTTCTCCAACAGCTCGCCACTCTTCATGGGGTCGGGGACGTAGGCGTTCACCTCGAGCCCCATCACCGACACGATGCCGCCGGCCTTCCCCTGGTGCCCCCGATCCATCGCCAGGATGGGGAGATGCTCGCCGCCCTGCAGCCCCCTCAGCAGCTTGGGGAGGGGCTTGCCGTCCACCTTGGGCAGGGCCACCGAGACCACTGCCACCAGGGGGTGGTCCGTCGCGAAGCGCTCGAGGGCGTCCTGCGGCTCCCCCACCGCGATCACGTCGTAGCCCCCCTGGCTGAGCACCCCGCGCAGATGCTCGAGGGTCGGGGGGTGTTCGTCGGCGAGGAGGACGGTCGTCACGGCCCCCTCACTCTGACACGGGGCTGCCGCGCGGGCACCCGTGTTCGACGGCGCGCGGCGTCGTGTGCCCGTGGGCCACCCGGGCGGAATCCCGTTGCGTGACGTTCCGGTGACGTGCGCCGGGATGCCGCGCAGGCCTTCGCGCGGGCGTTCCCCGGGAGCCGGGCATCCGTGCTAGTCGCAACGTCCATGTCCTCCCTCGACGTGATGGTGGTGGCCGGTGAAGCCAGCGGCGATCGCCATGCCGCGGATCTGGTGCAGGCGCTCCGGGCGCGCGATCCCGGCCTGCGCTTCTTCGGCATGGGCGGCAGCCATCTGGAGGCCGCCGGCGTCGAGCGCCTGTTCGATGCGCGCGAGGTGTCGGTCATGGGGATCACCGAGGTGCTGCCCCGGCTCCCGCGCATCCTCTCCATCCTCCGCGCGCTCGGAAAAGCCGCGGAAGCGCGGCGACCCGCGGCGGCGATCCTGGTGGACATCCCGGACTTCAACCTGCGTCTGGCCAAGAAGCTGCGGCGGCTGGGGATTCCGGTCGCCTACTACATCAGCCCCATGATCTGGGCGTGGCGCCGCGGGCGGGTCCACACCATCGCCAAGCGCGTGGATCGGATGCTCTGCATCCTGCCCTTCGAGGAGGACTTCTACCGCGACGCCGGCGTGAAGGCGCGCTACGTGGGCAGCCCCGTCCTCGAACAGCTTCCGGCCCCGGCCTCGCCAGAGGCATTCCGCGAACAGCTCGGGTTGGATCCGGCGCGCCCCACCCTGGCCCTGCTTCCCGGAAGCCGCGAGAGCGAGCTGCAGCGCCTGCTGCCTTCCATGGTGCAGACCGCGCGCGGACTGGCTGCCGACGAGCCCTCACTCCAGGTGGTGGTCCCGGTGGCCCCCACCCTGCGCGAGCAGGACATCCGCGCGGGCTTTGCCGGCAGCGGGATCGAGCCGGTGCTCATCGACGGCCGGGCACCCGAGGCCGTCGGCGCCAGCGACGTGGCCGTGGTGGCCAGCGGCACCGCGGTCCTCGAGGCCGGTCTCATGCAGCGCCCCATGGTGGTCATCTACAAGGTGAGCTGGCTGACCGGCCTGGTCGGCAGGCTCCTGCTCAAGGTCGCCCACGTCGCGCTGGTCAACCTGCTCGCCGGACGGAGGCTGGTGCCCGAGCTGCTCCAGGAGGAGGCCAACCCGCGGCGGATTCTCGACGAGGTCCGGCGCGTGTGGCGCCCGGGCCCCGAGCGCGAGGAGATGATCACCGGCCTCACCGGGGTCCGGGGCGCCCTGGGACCTCCTGGCGCCGCTGCCCGTGCGGCCGACGAGGTCCTGCAGCTCCTTCCGCGGCCCCGGTTGTCGGACACCGGCTGAGGACCCGCGCGCGAGTGCCCATCCATGTCAGAAGGCGCGCGCGAGGACCCGACGCGCGCGCTCACATCTGGTAAAGCCGCCTCGGCCGTCTCCCCTCTTGCCTGCGCCCTCCCCGCGACGATGAATCCAGCCCTGGTCTGCATCCCGACCTACAACGAACGGGGGAACCTGGAGCCCATCGTGCGCGCGGTGCTCGCCGCCGACCCGCGGGTGGACGTCCTGGTGGTGGATGACGCGAGCCCGGACGGCACCGGTGAGGTGGCCGACGCGCTCGCAGCCGGGTCCCCCCGGGTGCATGTGCTGCACCGCGCGGCGAAGGAGGGCCTGGGCCGCGCCTACCTCGCCGCCTTCCGCTGGGCCCTGAACGCCGGCTACGCCTTCATCCTGGAGATGGACGCGGACTTCAGCCACGACCCGCGTCACCTCCCCCGGTTGCTGGATGCCGCCGGCGATCGCGCCGACCTCGTGCTGGGCAGCCGCTACGTGGAGGGCGGGGGGACCGTGAACTGGGGCCTGCTGCGCCGTCTCGTCAGCCGCGGTGGTTCGCTCTATGCGCGCAGCGTGCTGCAGGTACCGGTGCGCGATCTCACCGGCGGCTACAAGTGCTTCCGCCGCGAGGTCCTGGAAGCCATTGATCTCGCGTCCATCCGCAGCCGCGGCTACGCCTTCCAGATCGAGCTCACCTACCGCGCCATCCAGCTCGGCTTCCGGGTGCTCGAGCTGCCCATCACCTTCGAGGACCGACGCGTCGGCGAGAGCAAGATGAGCCGGGGCATCTTCCTGGAGGCGCTGTTCGGGGTGCTGCGGCTGCGCATGCAGGCGCCCCCGGAGCAGGTCGAGGCGGTGCGGCGACCATGAGCATCTCGGTCGCACTGGCGCACTACCTGGTCTGCCTCCCGGCCCTCTTCATCATCGTGGACCCACTGGGTGCGGTCCCGGTCTTCCTCGCGGTCACCTCCACCGACCCACCGCTGAAGGCCCGCGGGGTGGCGCTCCGGGCATGCCTCGTCGCCGGCAGCCTGCTCATCTTCTTCAGTCTCTTCGGCAACTGGCTCTTCGGACTCTTCGGCATCTCGCTCGCCGCCTTCCGCGTTGCCGGTGGACTGTTGCTGATGCTGACCGCGCTGGACATGCTGCGCGCCCGACCGTCGGAGACCCGCACCACGCCCGGCGAGACGAGCGACGGCATCCTCAAGGATGATCCGGCGATCGTCCCGTTGGCCATCCCGCTGCTGGGAGGTCCGGGGGCCATCGCCACCGCCATGGTGTTGATGAGCGCGGGGCCCGGCTTCACCTACGCGGTGCCCACGGTGCTGGCCATCCTGACGGTCTTCGCCGCCTCCTACGTGCTCCTGCGCAGCAGCACCCTGGTGCAGCGGGTGCTCCGCCGCTCGGGCCTCGCCGTGCTCGAGCGCGTCATGGGCCTCATCCTCGCCGGGATCGCGGTGCAGTTCGTCGCGGATGGCACCGGCGAGCTGTGGCGGGCGATCACCCAGTCCTGAAGCGCAGGGACCCGCCCGCGGTCAGGGCCCTTCGGGAGGAATGCCCCACACGGTGATGCCCAGCGCCTTCGCCCGCTGGTGCAGGGCCTCCGCGTCGAGCACCAGCGTGCGGCCGGCCTCGATGGCAAGCAGTCTCGCGCCCACCCGGTGCATGACCTCCAGCGTGGTGGGCCCGACCGCCGGAAGATCGAAGCGGGCGTCCTGTCCGGGCTTCACCCGCTTCACCACCGCCGCGCCCTTCCCGCCGAGCCTGCCGCCGCGGAGGATCGCCTCATCGGTCCCCTCCACCGCCTCGAGGGCGAGCACGTGCCCGCCCTTCACCACGACGGTCTGGCCCACGTCCGCCTGACCCAGCAACCCCGCGACCTCCCACCCCAGCGCGAGCTCGGCCTGCGCACCCACCGGCAGCGCCGGCCCGGCCACATGTCCCGCCGGCGCCATCACCTCCTGCAGCCACGAGGTCGCCGCCTCGATGCGCACGCCACCCTGCGCGAAGTAGTCGGCCACCGCGCGCAGGAGCGCATCATCCCGGAAACTGCGCAGCCGCGAGATGATGGAGAAGGCGCCGAGATCCGGACGGGCCGCGGTCAGCGCCCGGACGTGGCCGATCCCGCCGGCCATCACCGCCCGGTCGACCCCGGCGGCACGCAGCGTGCGCAGGATCTTCCGCACCTGCCCCACCCGCACCCAGGTGATCGTATCCACCTCGTCGGCCAGCGCGGGCTCCACCTCGTCCCGGTGCGCGACACAGATGACGGCGTGGCCCCGGGATCTCGCCTCGCGGGCGAAGAGGAAGGGCAGGCGCCCATTGCCGGCGATGAGCCCGATGGGGCCTTCCCCGGGAGCGTCCGTCGCGCGATTGATCGCGCGCTCCTGTGCCCCTGCGGATTCCACGTCGGCCACGCGCCTCAGCGGGTGATGCCGCGCTTGGAGGCTTCGATGAAGGTGAGCAGCCGCTCGATCTCCGGCGCGCCGCCGAACTGCGCGCGGACCTTGGAGAGGGCCTCGTTCAGCCCGAGCTTGGCGCGGAACAGGATGCGGTAGGCGTCCTTCACGCGGCGCACCTGCTCGGAGGTGAAGCCGTGGCGGGTGAGGCCCACCGTGTTGAGCCCTGCCAGCTCCGCCCGATCCCCCTGCACCGTGCAGTAGGGGGGCACGTCCATGGCGACCATCGCGCCGCCGGAGACAAACGCGTAGGCGCCGATCCGGGTGAACTGATGGATGGCGGAGAGCCCGCCGAGAATGACGTGGCTGTCGACCTCGACGTGACCGGCCAGGGCGACGCTGTTGGCCATCACGCAGCCATCTCCGATGACGCAGTCGTGGGCCACGTGGCTGTTGGCCATGAAGAGGTTGCGGTTGCCGATGCGGGTCACGCCGCCGCCGCCCACCGTCCCCAGGTGCACCGTCGTGAACTCGCGGAACTGATTGCCATCGCCGATGACGAGCTCGGTCGGTTCACCCGCATACTTGAGGTCCTGTGGGATCGCGCCCACCGAGGCGAACTGGAAGATCCGGTTGTCGCGTCCGATGGTGGTCCGGCCCTCGACCACCGCGTGGGGCCCGATGCGGGTGCCCTCACCGATCTTCACGTGGGGCCCAACGACCGCGTACGGCCCGACCTCGACGCTCGGATGAAGCTCGGCCCCTTCGGCGATGATGGCCGTCTGGTGAATCTGGCTCATGGCCCTCTACCTGCTCCTCTGCCCGATGAGGGCTTCTGCGCCGCAGCGCCGGTGACGTCAGCGATCGACGACCGTCGCCAGGAACGTCGCCTCGGCGGCGGTCTTCCCATCGACCACCGCGGTGCCCTGCGTCTTCCAGATGTCGCCCTTGTGCCGGACGACCTCCACCTCGAGCTGGAGGCGATCCCCCGGGACGACCGGACGGCGGAACTTCGCGCCGTCGATCCCCATCAGGTAGGTCACCTTCTGCTCGGGCGTCATCTGCTGGCTGCGGTAGGCGAGGATGCCCGCGGCCTGTGCGAGCGCCTCGAGGATGAGCACGCCGGGCATCACCGGGTGGCCGGGGAAGTGCCCGTTGAAGAAGGGCTCGTTCACCGTCACGTTCTTGTAGGCGCTGATCCGCTCGCCGGGCGTGATGGACGTCACGCGGTCCACCAGCAGGAAGGGGTAGCGGTGCGGAAGCAGCGCCTGGATGTCCCCGATGCCCATCAACACATCGTCAGCTTTCACGTCGTCAGCCATCGCCATCCCTCGATTCTTCCAGCTCGGTGACGCGGCGCCGCAGTGCGCGGACCTCCTTCACGAGCGTTGCAAGCTGCCCCATGGCAGCCGCGTTGCGCAGCCACTCGCGGTGCGGCACCGCAGGTGTCCCCGAGAGGGTCGCGCCCTCCTCGACGTCGTGGGCGACGCCGGACTGCGCGCCGATCCGGGCCCGATCGCCGACCCGGATGTGCCCCACGACCCCGACCTGCCCGGCCAACAGCACGCCCGCGCCGAGCTCGGTGGAGCCCGAGACACCGGCCTGTGCGCACAGGATGCTCAGCGGCCCCACGCGCACGTTGTGGGCAAGCTGCACCAGGTTGTCGATCTTCGTGCCCCGGCCCACCACCGTCTCACCGGTGGTCGCGCGATCGACGCAGCTGTTGGCGCCGATCTCCACGTCATCCTCGACGCGCGCGATCCCCACCTGGGGGATCTTCACGTGCGCAGGCACGGAGGGATCGAAGGCGAAGCCGAAACCGTCCGCACCGATCACCACCCCGGCGTGGAGGATGACCCGGTCGCCGACGAGGCAGCGCTCCCGGATCACGACGTTGGGGTGGAGGGTCGAGTCCGCCCCCACCTGCGCGCCCTCGCCCACGAAGGCGCCGGGGTGCAGGACGCTGCGGGGACCCACCGACGCACCGGCAGCGACGTACGCGCCGGGGAACACCGTGGCCGTCGCGTCCACCGATGCGCTGGGATCCACGAAGGCGCCCTCGCGGATGCCCGCCGGGGGACGCTGCTCCGGATGAAACAGTGGCAGAAGCCGCGCGAAGGCCACCTGCGGGACGTCCACGGCCACCACCGTCCGTCCCGGCACCCCACCCAATGAGCGGGGAACCAGCACGGCACCGGCAGCCGTCGCCTCGAAGGCCTTGCGATAGCGGGGGTCGCCGAAGAACGCGAGCTGATCGGGGCCGGCCGCATCCAGCGTGGCCGCCCCTTTCAGCGCGAGATGTGCGTCCCCATGGACCTCACCGCCCACCCGGGCTGCGAGCTCCGCCACGGTGAACATCGACTACTTGCCGCCCTTGGCCGACCCGCCGGACTTGTAGTCCGCGTTGTACTGGCTGATGACCTTGGAGGTGTAGTCGTGGCTGTTGTCGAGGAAGACCAGCCCGGAGCCGCGCTTCTCGAGCACCAGGGTCAGGCCCTCGCGCTGGGCGATCTTGCCCACCACGGTGTTGATGCGGGTGAGGATGGGACGGACCTCGTCCATCTCCTTCTTCTGCGCCTCGGCCTGCATCTCCTGGACCTTCTTGGCGAACTCCATGCCCTTGCGCTGGAGCTCACCCTGCTTCTTCATCAGGGTCTCCTGGTTCATGGCGGAGGACTGCTTCTGCAGCAGCTCGCTCTCCTTCATGAGGGCCTGGTCCTCCTTCTCGAGCTCCTTCTTCTTGGCCTCCATCCAGCGCTCGAGGCGCTTCTGCGCGGCCTTGCCGTCGGCGAGCTCGGAGAGGATCTGCTGGGTGTCGACCACGCCGATCTTGGTGTCCTTGGCGTGGGCGGGGGCCACGGCGAGCAGGAGCGCAGCGGCGGCGACGAGGGATGCGGAGAGGCGGGGGAGAGACATGTTGGAACTCCAGGTGTGGGACCGTCCTCCGGAGCCCGAAGGGGTCGGTCGCTGCTCGGGCGTAGGAGAACGGCGCGCCCTCACAAAGATTTCATTCGTCGATGGAAAGCGGGCCGCCTCCGGGCCTCAAGCCCGCTCCTCGCTGCGCCCGCACCGGGAAGGCGCGCGCACCCTAAGGAGAGGGGGCAAGGGCCGTCAAGGCAGCCGCCTGGGATCAGAAGAAGTTGCCGATGTTGAACTCGAACTTCACGGGCTCGTCGAGGCCGGGGCGGCGGTTGAGGGGGAAGCCCCACTCGAAGCGCAGCGGACCGACCGGGCTGAACCAGCGGACGCCTGCTCCCACGGAGTGGAAGAGACCGAGCGGCAGCCGGTCCTGCTTGTCCTCGAAGAAGCGCTCGTCCACGGCGTAGGTGTTGCCCACGTCGTAGAAGAGCAGTCCGCGCAGGCCGGCGGCCTCGAGGATGGGGAACTCCAGCTCCACGTTGGTCCAGAACTGCTTGTTGCCGCCGACCGCGTAGTCACCCGTGTAGGCGTCGCGGTACAGGTCGCCGTCGGGTGAGAGGGTGCGGCTCACCCGGCGGGTGGGGCTGATGGAGAAGAGGTTGTAGCCGCGCAGGCTGTTGATGCCGCCGAGGAAGTAGTGCTCGGAGATCGGCAGGGGCCGCTCGGGGTTGAGCGGCATGATGTAGCCCGCGTTCATGTTCCACTTGAACACGAGGCCCGCCGGCAGCGGGATGTACTGCCGCCAGTAGGCGCTGTAGCGCGCGTACTGGAAGTCGCTGCCCAGGATGAAGCCGGGGGCGATCTCGGCGGACCCGAAGAGCTGGAAGCCGGCCGAGGGGAAGATGCGGTTGTTGCGGCGATCCCAGGTGAGGGAGCCACGCAGCGAGCGGGTGCTGCCGCTCTGGAAGATGCCGGCGAGGGGGACGGACTGGATGCCGCGCCCCGGCTCCACGTTGATGTACTCGTAGGTGAACGTGCCGCTGGCGATGACGTCGTACTCGGGCGTCAGGTAGCGCCCGATGGTGAGGTTGCCGCCCGTCGCCTCACGCAGGAAGCCGTTGTAGTCGCTCTGCGTACGGTAGACGTCCGTGGACATGATGAAGTTCGAGTCCAGGAAGTACGGGTCGTAGAACGACAGCTGGTAGAGCTGCCGCAGGCTCGAGGCCTGCACGTTCGCCTGCACCGAGTAGCCCCAGCCCAGGAAGTTCTGCTGCTGGACCTGCGCGGTGAAGATGAAGGACTCCATGCTGCTGAAGCCCAGGCCGACCTGGAAGGTCCCGGTGGGCTTCTCCTTCACCTCGACATCGATGATGACGCGGTCCTCGGCGCTGCCCTGCTTCTGGGAGAGCTCCACGGTCTCGAAGAAGCCGAGCGCCGTGACGCGGTCCTTGCTGCGGCGCATGCCGGTGCCGTTGAAGAGCTCGCCCTCGTAGATGCGCAGCTCGCGGCGGATGACCTTGTCGCGGGTCTTGGTGTTCCCGGTGATGTTGATGCGCTCGATGACGACCGGGCGCCCCTTGTCGATCTCGAAGGTGATCCCGACCTCCCGGGTCTCGGGGTTCACCTGGGTCGCCGGGCTGATGTTCGCGTAGGCGTACCCCTGGTCGTAGTAGACGTTGGTGATCGCCTCGAGGTCCTCACGCAGCGCGGTGCTGCTGAAGGTCTGCCCCGGCCGCGCCTTCACCTTGGAGAGCAGCTCGGCCTTGGTTCCAAGCAGGTCGCCCACCGCGTCGATCTCGCCGATGCGGTACTGCTCCCCCTCTTCCACCGAGATGGTGAGGTAGATGTCGCGCTTGTCCGCCGAGATGGAGACGGTCGGCGCGTTCACCTTCACGTTGATGTAGCCGTTGTCGTAGTAGGTCTGGTGGATGACCGCGACGTCCCGCTCCAGCAGCTCCGTGCGGTAGACGCCCTCGTTGGTGAAGAACGAGAGGAGGCTCCCCGGTCGGATCGCCATCACGCTGCGCAACAGGCCGGGATCGAGCTTCTCCACCCCGACGAAGCGGATCTCCTTGACCAGGACCTTGGCGTTCTCGCGGATGTCGAAGAAGACGTTGACCGCGGCGCCCCCACTGCCCTCGCGATCCTCCACGCGGGGCGTGACCTCGGCGAGGTAGTACCCCTTCTCGACGTACTTCTCCTGGATGAGCTTCGCGTTCTTGCGCAGCGTCTCGCGGTCCAGGATGGAGAAGGGCTTGATGTCGATGGTCTCGAAGAGGTCCTCCTCCGACATGTTGTCGTTGCCGACGAACTTGATGTCGCGGAGGACGGGGCGCTCCTGCACCTGGACCAGGTAGACGATCCCGTCCGCCTCGCGCTCGATGCTGAGCTTCAGATCGCGGAAGTAACCGAGCGCATAGAGCGCCCGCAGATCATCGTCCGTGAGGTCGGGATCGAAGGGCTGCCCGATCTTCGTGCGCAGCGCGCGGGCGATCGCGTCTGCTTCGACGCGGCGGTGCCCCTCGACGCGGATGGCCTTCACCACGTCCGGATCACCGCTCGGGACGGCAGCTTCCGCCTCGACCCCGTCCCCCTCCTCTTCGACAGAAGACCCGGCTGCGGGTGCAGCGGCGTCGTCCTGCTCAGCAGGGGGGACGTCGGTCGGGGACTGCGCGGCAGCCGGGACGACGAACAGGGTGGTCAGCAGGACCAGCAGGATGAAGGCACGGGGAGAAACGGCAGACCTCGGTGGGTGACGGCCCTTGGGAAAGGCGGCGCAATGTAGGGAAAGCCTCTGGTGGGCTCAAGCAGGGAAGTGCGTGGGAGGGTGACAAATCCCGGCGCGCCCGCTCCGGTCCCCCTCCGACCTGCCTGAAGCGGCTTCATTCCCCGCCCTCCTCCGGAAATCCGGGCGTGGCCTCAGGCGTGGCGGCCGCCGGCGTCGGTGGGGTCGGGACCGCGGGGGACAGCGGCGCGTCCTCGCCCTCCCCTCCTTCCGGCACGACGGGCAGGATGCTTCCGGTCGCCATCCGCAGCTGACGCGGCATGGAGCGGGCGAGTTCCTCGTTGTGGGTCACCACCACCGCGGTGACGCCCAGCTCCCGGTTCACCTCGCGCAACAGGTTGTGGATGGACTCGCCGGTGGCGGGGTCCAGGTTGCCGGTGGGCTCGTCGGCGAGGAGCAACGTGGGTTTGAGGACCAGGGCGCGGGCCAGCGCCACCCGCTGGGACTCGCCGCCGGAGAGTTCTCCGGGACGGTGCTCTGCACGGGCGAGCAGGCCCATGCGCTCGAGCAGCTCCCGCGCGTCGTGAAGTGCCTGCTTGCGATCCAACCGCCGCAGAAGAGCCGGCATGGCCACGTTCTCCACCGCGGTGAACTCCGGCAGCAGGAAGTGGCTCTGGAAGACGAAGCCGATGGAGCGGTTGCGCAGCTCGGCAAGCTCGGCGTCGTTCATGGTGAAGACACTGCGCCCGTCGAAGGTCATCGTGCCCGCGGCCGGGGCATCCAGCGTCCCCAGCACGTGCAGGAAGGTGCTCTTGCCGGCCCCGCTCGGCCCGATGAGGGAGACCAGCTCCCCCTTCTCGATGTCGAGGCTCACGTCCCGCAGCACGTCGATGCGCTTGCCGTGCAGGAAGTAGCTCTTGAAGATCCGCCGCAGCTCGATCAGGGCCATGTCACTCCGCCTTGAGCCCTTCCACCGGATCGAAACGGCTGGCCTGGAGCGCCGGGTAGAGGCTCGCGAAGAAGCTCACCAGGACCGCGACCACCACGGCGAGGACGGTCTGCCCCGCCTCCAGCCGCACCGGCAGCGCTGGGATGTAATAGATGTCCGGATCGAGCTGGATGCCGATCTTCTCGATGAAGAGGCACCAGAGCAGTCCCGACACCAGGCCGATGAGGCCACCGGCGACCCCGATCTGCAGGCCCTCCGCCATGAAGATCTTGAGAATGCCGCCGTCGGGGACGCCCAGCGCCTTGAGGACGGCGATCTCCTTGCGCTTCTCCAGCACCAACATGATCACCGTGGCGATGATGAGGCCGGCGGCGACGATGCTGATGATGGAGAGGATGACGCCCATCACCAGCTTCTCGAGCCGCAGGGCCGAGAACAGGTTCTGGTTCATCTCCCCCCAGTCGCGGGCGCGGTAGGGGTAGCCCTCCAGCGCGGTGACCACGCGGCGGCTGATGTTGCGCGCGTCGTCCACGTCGTCGACCTTCAGCTCGATCCCCAGCGCGCCGCGCACGTTGAAGAAGCTCTGGGCCTCCTGGAGGGTGATGTAGACGAACTTGGAGTCGTACTCGTACATCCCGGAGTGGAAGATCCCCGCCACGCGGAAGGAGCGATCCTTGGGCATGGGTCCCTGCGGCCCGAGCTCTCCGCTCAACGGGCTCACCACGTTGACCCGATCCCCGACCACCACCCGGAGCTGGGTGGCGAGCTCCCGCCCCAGGAGGATCCCCGGAAGCACGTCCGGGACCGGCGGGATGTGGGGGACCGGCACCTGCAGCTGGATGAACTCGTCGTCAATGATGGGGGCGTCGTCGACCGGCGCTTCCACCGGGTCCTCGGGCGCTGGCGAAGGCGACGGGGGACGCTTGCCGGCGCGGCGATCCACCGCGCCCCTGCCATCCGGGTTGATCCGGCGACGGACCAGTCGCGAGGGATCCACCAGGTTCTCGAGCGAGCCTCCGGGCAGGATGTTGCGGCCCACGTCGGTGACCGTGTCCACGGTCTGCGGATCGATGCCCTTGATCACCGCGCCCGAGACGTTGGCGTCGGAGACCACCATCACCTCCTGGATGATGAAGGGGGTCGCGCCGACCACGCCGGGGACCTTCCGGGCCTTTTCGGCGATGTCCTCGTAGCTGGGAATCTCCCCCAGGTAGGAGTGGACGACCGCGTGCGCGTTGGTCCCGAGGATCTTGTCGCGCAGGTCGCCTTCGAACCCGCTCATCACCGACATGACCACGATGAGCGCCATCACGCCGACGGCCACGCCGCCCACGCTCAGGGTGGTCATCATGCTGGTGGGCGTTCCCTCCGAGGCGCGCTGGGCGTGCAACGACGCGGCGGCCTTGAGGGGGTCCACCACCCCGACCCTGCGGATGCGGGTGCGCTCCACCGCGGCCTCACTCGCACGGACGATGGCGAGCAGGAGCAGCGGGGGGACGATCCCGAGCAACAGCACCGCGAAGATCCGGCCCAGGAACCCGAGCCTGAAGATCTCCACGTGGCGACGCGCGATGAAGAGCTCGTAGCCCAGCCGCGTGTCGAGCCGCCCGCTGCCGGCGAGCACGAAGCCCACCGTGATGCCCAGCACCAGGAAGAGCACCAGGACGATGAAGGCGAGCCAGAAGCCCAGTGCCGCCGGTCCCAGCAGGCTGGCGGCGTGACGCACCTCGAAGAGTCCGGGGCCACCCGCCTGTGCCATGGCCGGGCTGAACTCGGCAGCGGTGAGGAGCGCGGGGATCGCGGTGCCGAGGTAGAGCACGCCCAGCGTCGCTTCCGGGGCCGCCAGCCGCCGCGACCACCACGCGCCGAGGGAGCCGGCGATGAAGGCCACCAGGGATGCCACCAGACCGGAGACCAGAATGGCGCCGGTGGGGGTCAACCGCAGCGCCCGGCTCGCCTCCTGGTTGAGCTGCACCCCCGAGGAGAGCAGTGCGATGCCGCCGGCGAGGATGAGCTCGGCCAGCATGAGGCCGAGGCCACAGGCCAGGAAGGTGCCCCAGGAGAAGTCGGTGGTGGCCAGCAGGCGCCCGTGCAGCTCCGCGCCGGCGGCCGGACTGGGCTCGGCATCCGGGGGACGGTGGCTGATGCCCCACGCCCCCAGGGCGGCCCCGAGCAGCCAGGTCACCACCCCCGCCACCAGGGTCCAGTTGAGCAGGCCCCGTTCGGGATCGGTGCTGATGAGGACCAGCAACAGCACGCCGGTCACCACGCCCGGAACCGTGGCGGCGGCCGCGTAGCTCAGGCGTGGGCGCTTCCCCGGCTTGAGCAACAGCAGGAAGAGCAGCGCGATGCCCACCGGCATCAACACCGCCATCGCCGGTCCCAGCAGGCCGCGCTGGAAGAGCGCGTGGCTGAGCAGCATGAGGCCCGCCCAGCACAGGCCAACGCCGGTGCTGACGCGCCCCCAGTGCAGGAGGGTGGATCGCTCGGGTGCCTGGGCGGCGCTCATGGACGTCAGCGGGCCTGCGGCTTGAGCAGCGGGAAAAGAATGACGTCCCGGATGCTCGGCGCGTCGGTGAAGATCATCGCCAGTCGATCGATGCCGATGCCCTCACCGGCGGTCGGCGGCATGCCGTGCTCGAGGGCCCGGATGTAGTCCTCGTCGTAGTCCATCGTCTCCGCCTGACCGCGCGCCTTGGCCTCGACCTGGGCCTGGAAGCGCTGCTTCTGGTCCAGCGGATCGTTGAGCTCGCTGAAGGCGTTGGCGATCTCGCGGCCGCCCACGTACAGCTCGAAGCGATCCGTCAGCTCCGGGTCCTGATCGTTGCGGCGGGCCAGCGGGCTCACGGACGTGGGGAAGTGGGTGACGAAGGTCGGCTGCTGCAGCTCCTCCTCCACCAGCCGCTCGAAGAGGACCGCGGTCAGCTCGCCGGCGTCCAGGGTCTCGATGGTCCGGCGCTCCTCGCCCGAGGTGCCCTCCAGCGCGTGGGGGCGCAAGGCCTCGGCGTTGCGGAAGTCCTCCGGCGAGAGCGACGGCAGCTTCTCGCGGACGGCGTCACGCATGGCCACGCGCTTGAACGGGGCGCCGAAGTCCAGGACCGTCCCCTGGTAGGTCACCTGCTTGCTGCCGGTCACCGCCTCTGCCGCGCCCGAGAGCATCTCCTCGGTGAGGTCCATCAGGTCCTCGTACGTGGCGTAGGCCTGGTAGAACTCGAGCATCGTGAACTCAGGATTGTGGCGGGTGCTCACCCCCTCGTTCCGGAAGTTGCGGTTGATCTCGTAGACGCGCTCCAGCCCTCCGACCACCAGGCGCTTGAGGTAGAGCTCGGGCGCGATCCGCATGAACAGCGGGATGTCGAGGGCGTTGTGGTGCGTGAGGAAGGGGCGCGCGGCCGCACCACTCACCAGCGGATGCATCATGGGCGTCTCGACCTCGAGGAAGTCGCGGGCGTCCAGGAAGCTGCGGATGTAGCGGATGAGCTTGTTGCGGCGGAGGAAGACCTCCTTCACCTCGGGGTTGCCCATCAGGTCGAGGTAGCGCTGGCGGTAGCGGGTCTCGACGTCCTGCAGCCCGTGCCACTTCTCGGGCATGGGGCGCAGTGACTTGGTGAGGGGCACGAACCGCTCGGCGGCGAGGGTCAGCTCTCCGGTGCGGGATCGGAAGAGGTTGCCCTCGGCGAGGAAGAAGTCGCCCAGGTCGGCGCCGGACTTGAAGAGCTCGAAGGCCTCATCGCCAAGCAGATCCTTCTTCACATGGACCTGCAGCTCTCCGGTGCCGTCGCGCAGCTTGATGAAGGCCGCCTTGCCGAAGTTGTTGCGCATGACCATGCGGCCGGCGACGGCATAGCGGTGCGGGCCACGCTCCTGCAGCTTCGCGTCGTCGTCGTCCGCGTGCTTGGCGTGGACCTGCTCGATCCGGTGCTCGGGACGGTGCGCGTTGCCGTAGGGGTCGAAGCCGGACTCCTTCCAGCGGCGGCCCTTCTCGAGGCGCTGCTGGTAGATCTCCTGCTCCTTGGAACCCATCCCCGACTCGGGAGGGGTGGACGTCTCAGTTGCTTGGGTGGACATGGGGCGGCGGCAAGCTACCTGTCCCCACCGGGCCACGCAACGACGGCGGAGAGGCCCGGAAAAGACGGGCACCCTCCGCCGACGGAAGGGACGGCGCTATTCGGCGCCGGCGCCGCGGTTGGGGTTCTTCACCCCGAGGAGCTGCGCATTGATGAAGGGATCCAGGTCCCCATCGAGCACGTTCTCCACCTGCCCGGTCTCCACCCCGGTGCGCAGGTCCTTCACCATGCGGTACGGCGCGAGCACGTAGCTGCGGATCTGGCTACCGAAGCTGTTGTCCATCTTCTCCGCCTCGGCTGCTGCCGCCGCCTCCTCTCGCTTCTTCATCTCGAGGTCGTAGAGACGCGCCTTGAGGATGGAGAAGGCCATCTCCTTGTTCTGCGACTGTGAGCGCTCGGTCTGCGTGGTGATCACGATCCCGGTGGGGATGTGACGCAGCTGTGCGGTCGAGGAGGTCTTGTTGACCTTCTGTCCGCCCGCGCCGCCGCCGCGGATGAACTTCAGCTCGATGTCCTTCTCGGGGATCTCGATTTCGAAGCTCTCGTCGACCTCGGGGTAGACGTCCACCGAGGCGAAGGCGGTCTGCCGTCGGGCGTTGCCGTCGAAGGGGCTGATCCGCACCAGCCGGTGCACGCCCTTCTCGGCCTTCATGTAGCCGTAGGCGTTCTCACCTTCGATGCGGATGGAGACGCTCTTGAAGCCGGCCTCCTCACCTTCCTGGGCGTCGTTGATCTCGACCTTCCAGCCACGCCCCTCGCAGTAGCGGGTGTACATGCGCAGCAACATCGCGGCCCAGTCCATGGAGTCGGTTCCGCCGGCGCCGGCGTTGATGTCCATGAAGCAGTTGGAGCCATCCTGCTCACCGGAGAGCATGCGGGCGAGCTCCAGCTTCTCGACCTCACCGCGCAGGGGGCCCAACGTGTCGAGCGCCTCCTGGGCCGACGCGGGATCGTTCATCTCGACGGCGAGCTCGGCGAGCACCTCGGCGTCCTCGAGCCCCTTGAGGGTGCGGTCGTAGGTCCCGACCGTGGCCTCGAGCGTGGCCTTCTCCTTGAGCATCCCCTGGGCGCGGGCGTGATCGTCCCAGAAGGTCTCCAGGCCCGACTCCCGCTCGATCAGGGCGATGCGTGACCGCTTGCGGTCGACGTCAAAGATGCCCCCGGAGCGCGAGCACGCGCTCCCGAAGCTCACCCACGACCTGCTTCACCTCGTCTGCCATCTCGTCATCCTCCTCCGGCGCCTCATCCGAGAGCGCCACACCAGTCGGGGCATCCCCTCCGAAGAAGGCGCATCTCCCGAGAACGGGTGGACCCCGTTGTTCCCTTCCCGAAGCCGCTCCGGGCACAGCAGCCCGCGCATCCATCCCGCGGGTCTGCTGCCGGCGCGCTCCGGCGGCCCCTCAGCTATCCCATTTCGCCCTGGAATGCGGAATCCAAACCACGCCTGGGTCCTGGCATTGCGCGCCGGGAACATCGGTCCGCGCAGCTTCCTCCGGGCGTCGCCTTCCGGACGCCGACGTCGATTCAGCCGGCGGTGGCCGCCTCGGGGGCCGTCCCGGGCGCCAGCGCCACCCGGGCCCAGGCCGCGCCATGGCCGACCACGATCGGCAGCAGCAGCGCGAGCACGTTCCAGTTGTTCTGATCGAAGCCCGGCAGGACCTTGAGCAGCACCCACAGCAGCGCCACCCCGACGAAGAGACCGCCGAGCCACAGCAGGCGCCGCGCCGTGTGGGGATTCCTGCCCCGCATCAGCGAGGCCCCCAGCCACACCGTGGCCAGCCACAGCGGATGGACCAGGCTCAGGTTCTCGTTGCGGTAGACGACCACGTGATCGGTGAAGGCCCACATGAGGGTGAGCAGCAGGCCGACCACGCCGAACACCAGCCCGGTGACCAGGGTCTGCGCCCCGAGCAGGATCCGCCCCGCCCTGGCCCCCCGCTGCCACCAGAAGGCCCAGGCCAGGGGAAGCGCGCCATAGAGCACGCCCAGCAGGAGCAGCCAGGGGATGTGGTTGGGGGGCACCTCGGGCGTGGCGCTGCGGCCTTCGGCCGCGTGCACCGTCTGGGTGGAGGCCACCAGCGGGACGCGCCTGCCGTCGGCATCCTCGACCATGAGCTCGCGCATCCCGCGCTCCAGCTCGTCGGGAAGGAAGGCCTCATCCCAGCGGGTCAGCGGCTGGTCGATGGTGTCGTTCATCGCCAGGTCGAGCAGGAAGCTCATCGCCGGATTGACCGCGGTGTAGCGCCGGGTGTGCTCGCGCAGGGTCATGCGGCCCGGCGCCGAGAGCAGTTCCCGCAACCTGCCGCCGGTCCCCACGTCGACCGCGTCCCGCAGGCGGGTGGAGCAGTTGTCGCGGTAGTGGTCGTAGAGGTAGGAGCGGTTCTCCGGCAGGACGTTGTCCGCCAGGTGCCGCGCCATCCGCTTGCGGGCCTCGGGGGAGAGGTTGAGCACCAGGATGTCCACGTCCCGGTTGAGCCGCTGGTAGAAGCGCAGGTAGGCGTTCACCGACGCGTCGGCGACCCAGAACTCCAACCGGCCCATCGCGTAGCGCGCCAGCATCTGCTGGTCGAAGGCGAAGTTGCCGTAGTTGTAGAGCCGCGCCTGCCCCGTCGACAGGTCCTGCACGCCCAACGCTGCGTGGCCCCACCAGCTGGGGACGTCATCGCCCGGCCCGAAGCGGGTGTAGAAGACCTGCAGCTGCTCCCCCTGAACTTCGTCGGAGGCCCAGGAGGGTGCCGGAAGTTCCCGCGCGGCCTGGGCACTTCCGGCCCCGAGGGTGACAAGAAGGAACAGGCCCAGCAGGCGTGACAGGGAGGTGGTGTGGATGCGGCGCATGGGGGCGCCTCCCTTAACACGCACCCGCACCGCCGCGCTTCCAGGAGCTGAACGCGGCAGGCGGAGCGTCCCTCAGGCGCTGCGGGCGCGACGCGGGCGCACCGGGGGCAGGCTGTCCCCCACCATTCCCTGCTGGCCCAGCAACCGCTCCTCGAGCCGTGCCATCTTCCGCGCCGCGGCGGGAGAGGCCTCGTGATCGTGCCCCAGCAGGTGGAGGATCCCGTGGGCCAGGTAGCGGCAGAGCTCTTCGGCGAGCGGGCGGCCGTAGGCGCGGGCCTGCCGCCGGGCGGTGTCCAGGGAGATGACCACATCGCCCAGCAGCCGCGGTCCGGGGACGCCCGGCAGGGGCGGATCCGCCGGAAAGCTCAACACGTCCGTGGGCGCATCCTTCTGCCGCCACTCGCGGTTGAGGGCCTGGATCTGCGCGTCATCCACCAGGGCCAGGCTCAGCTCCACGTCGGCCAGTTTCAGGGTCTCGAGGTACCCCCCGGCCACGCGCCGCAGCCGGGCCGCATGGCGCGCCCCTGCCGGGTGGGCGACCTCCACGTGCACGTCCCGCACCGGAGGGGGTGTCTCGATGTGCGCCAGCTCGGGCAGGAACGCCGGCGCGCACACGCTGTCGTAAGCACACGGAACTCCGCCCTCGTTGGCGTAGATCACCCGCTGCCCGCGGGGGACGAGTCCGACCTCTCCCGCGCCGATGCGCTCTTGACGGCGTCCGAGGCGCAACGTCAGGGTCCCCTCGCGCACGATCACCAGCTCGTCGAAGGCGGGCGTCTGGGCCGGCTCCTCCCATCCCGGTGGCGCCACACAGCGTGCGAGGCTCACCGACGCGGTCCCGGTGGTCGCCTGCCCCACCCACTCCACGAGCTCCTTCCCGTCATCACGGGGGATCCGCTTTCCCTTCGTCAGGCGCATGGAGGTTTCAGACGCTCCCGGTGGGACGCACCGGCTCGATGGGTGCGGTGACCTCGGGCTCGACCTCATCCGGCGGCGTGGTGGGAAGCGCGGCCACCTGTCGGGGCTCGGGCGCCCGTCCCATGCGTCCGGCGCTCCCGGGGATCTCCGGTCGCGAGTGGTAGATGCCCTGCAGGGTCCGCACGAAGCTGTCGGAGATGAGGTGCAGATCCTTGAGGGTGAGATCGCACTCGTCGAGCTGGCCCTCGGTGAAGACCACGTTGATGGTCTGCTGCACCCGCGCCTGCAGCTTGGGCGGCGTGGGCTCGGGCAGCATCCGGCAGGTCGCTTCCACCGCGTCGGAGATCATCACCAGCGCGGTCTCGCGGCTCTGCGGCTTGGGCCCCGGGTAATGGAACAGCTCCTCATCCACCTTGAGCTCGGGACGCTCGGCCGCCTCCTGCCGCGCCTTCTTGAGGAAGGTCCCCACGGTGCGGGTGCCGTGGTGCTCCGGGATGGCGTCGGCGACGATGCGGGGCAGTCCGTAGTGCCGGGCCATCTCGAGCCCGTCGGCGACGTGGCGCTTGATGATGGTGGCGCTCAGCGCGGGCGAGAGCGCGTCGTGGCGGTTCTCGCCCTGCTGGTTCTCACCGAAGTAGAGCGGGTTCCGGCCCTTTCCGATGTCGTGGTAGTAGGCGCAGGTCCGCGCCAGCAGCGGATTGGCGCCGATGGCCGCCGCCGCCTTCTCCACCATGGTCCCCATGATGATGCTGTGGTGGTAGGTGCCCGGCGCCTGGACGATGAGCTCCTTGAGCGCCGGGTGGTTGAGGTTGGCGAGCTCGAGCAAGCGGATGTTGGAGGCGTACCCGAAGATGGATTCGGCCAGCGGGGTGAGCGCGATCACCACCAGCGCCGAGGTCATCCCGCTGCCGATGAAGCTGATGAAGGCCGCCGAGACGACGTCGCCGCTCAGGCCCTCCCCTGCGGACAGGCGCAGGACGAGCACCAGCAGTCCGTTGACCGCGCCGGTGATGAGACTGGCCTTGAGGATCCCCGACCGGTCCTGCACCCGGCTGATGAGCGCCATGCCCACCAGCGAACCCACCAGGGCCCACGTCAGGTAGCCCAGGTTCTCCTGCAGCAGGACGCCCACCACCGCCGCCTGCACCAGGGCGAAGTACAGCGCGGGGCGGGAGTTGAGGACGAAGCGCACCACCATCGCCGCGCCGGCAATCGGCAGCACGTAGGCCAGCGCATCCTCGGGGAGCCCCAGGGAGCCATCGCGCAGCGGCTCGGTCACCTTCAACCAGCCGGCCGCGAGCCCCAGCGAACCGGAGAGCATGAGCCCCATGAAGACCGCGTCGCGCAGGTGAATCCGCCAACGCCGGAAGGTGAGCTGGCAGAACAGCCACGCCCCCAACGCCGCCAGCGCCACCAGGGTCGCGCCGCCGAGCTGCTGCTGGATCCGGTCCCGGGGGCCGACCTCGGCGCGCATCCCGTTGAGCAGCTCGAGGTGCTGCTCGGTGATGAGCTCGCCGTCCCCAATCACCCGCTGGCCCTTCTTGATGACCAGGGTGGAGGGCTTCACCGCCTGGGCGGCGGCCTTGCGGCGCGCCTCGGTCTCGGCGGCGTTGATGGTCAGGTCCGGACGCAGCAGGCGTGAGGCGATGCGCAGCGCCGCGCGCCGCTCGAGGCCGGGGCGATCCGGCAGGGTGTTGCCGGGCACCGAGGCGTAGCGCTCCAGCGCTTCCCGCGCGTCGTCGAGATCGCGGACCTCTGCCCTGCCGACCTCATAGGGGACCTCCGCCCGGCTGCGGACGTTGCGGAGCATGAGCCCGCCGGGGGCCTCGCGCTCGAGGTCGGCGCGGTCATTGACCAGCGGCAGGGTATAGGCCTGGGCGACGAGGATGAGAATGGCCTCCTCGATCGCTTCGGAGAAGTTGGCGCGCATCAGGGCGCGGTAGTCGGCATCCTCGAGTCCATCGCGGGCCACGCCGAAGAGCGCGGTCTCGAAGGCGGCGCGCAGCTCCCCCGGATCCGCAGCGGCCCCTGCCGCCGGCTGGGTGCTGCCGGTGGGGAGGGCGGGTGCCGCGGCCGTGGCGTTCTCGTCCGCCTCGGAGGGCACGGGCTGAACCGGCGCGGACTCGGAAGCCGGGGCCACCGTGCCGTCCGCGACCGCGGGGGGGGCCACCGCGCGCTGCTCACGCACGTGCTGGAAGGCGACGCGGATCCGCGTGCGCAGATCCTCGTGGACGCCGGGGTTCAGGTCGAAGACCGGGCGGACCTCGTCCTCGGCTTCGGCGCGCCGACGCGCGGTCCCCTCGACGTCGGGGAGCACGAACTCCCGCGCCGCCTTGAAGCCACCGGAGCCGACCGACTCGAAGGGGCGACCGAGATCATCGCGGTCGAGGACCGGAATCTCCTGGCGGCCCCGGTCACCACCGGCGACCAGCGCGGCCACCAGGCAGACGCCGGCGAGCACCGCCAGCAGCCCCAGCCGGTGGGCGGCACGGGGCGAGAGGCGGCCATGGGTGAGCCACCCGATGAGACCTCGCGGCTGCACGTTGGACGTTGAGGGGGTAGCCATCAGCGACGCATTCTCTTTCTTCGCCGGTCAGGCGGCCGATTCTTCTTTGACCGCCACGGGGACCACCGGCTCGCGAGCCTGCGCCTCCCGCTCCGCAGCCGCCCGCTCGGCCTCCGCCTGCGAGCGCTCGTAGGCCTTCACCACCTCCTGGACCAGGGGATGGCGGACCACGTCCACGTCGGTGAAGGTGCAGAAGGCGATCCCCTCCACGTCGGCGAGGATCTTCCGCGAGTGCTGAAGCCCGCTCTGCCTCCCGCTCGGGAGGTCGACCTGGGTCACGTCGCCGGTGACCACCGCCTTGCTGCGGTAGCCCAGGCGGGTGAGGAACATCTTCATCTGCTCGACGGTGGTGTTCTGGGCCTCGTCGAGGATCACGAACGCGTCGTTGAGGGTCCGGCCACGCATGAAGGCCAGCGGGGCCACCTCGACCACGCCCTGCTCCACCAACTGGGCGGCGCGCTCCATGGGCATCATGTCGTGGAGTGCGTCGTAGAGCGGGCGCAGGTAGGGGTTCACCTTCTCCGCCAGATCGCCGGGCAGAAACCCCAGCTTCTCGCCGGCCTCCACCGCAGGACGGGCGAGGATGATCCGCTTGACCTCGCGGGCCTGCAGGGCGCGCACCGCCGACGCCATGGCGAGGTAGGTCTTCCCCGTTCCGGCGGGGCCGATGCCGAAGACGATGTCGTGGGTGCGGATGGCCTCCACGTAGTGCTTCTGCGCGAGGCTCTTGGCCACCACGCTGCCGCGCGAGTGGGTCAACACCTGGCTCTGGGAGAGCTCGGTCAACGCCACCGCTCCGCCGCCGCGGCCCAGGACCTTGAGGGCCTGTTCCACGTCCTCGGCATAGAGCTCACGACCGGCGCGCAGATGTCCCTCCAGGTGCTCGATGAGGCGCACCCCGAAGGACACCGCGTCCGCCGGCCCGCTCAGGTGCAGCTCGGTCCCCCGCTGTCCGACACGGATCCCCAGCCGCCGCTCCATGAGGCGGAGGTGCTCGTTCTGATTGCCACCCAGGCTCTGCGCGATGGCGTTGTCCTGCAGATCCACCTTGGCCTGGGTGGTCGCTTCGGACGGAGAAGAGGTCGAGGTCTTGTTTCGCACGCGGTGAGGGAGCCTCCAGGGCAGTGGCACATCCGCGCGGGGCCGGGTGGCTCCGCACGAACCCAACAATCAATGTTCAGGCTTAACAGTGGAGGAGTTCAGCGCAAGGGAGGCAACAGGACGAACGCCTGTTCGCCCGATCGCCGATAGTGGTAGCGGTCGGTCCAGGGGTAGTGGAGGTCCTCCTCCTCCAGAAGCCCGGCCTCCACCAGGTGTTGGAGCGACTCCGGTAACACCCCGCGCTCCACCCGGTACACCTCGAGCGCGGCCCGGATGCGCGCCTGCTGGGCGAGCGAGATGTGGCGCTCGGCGGCGGTGTCGACGAAGAAGCTGGCACGGGAGCGCCGGAAGGCGCTGCTGTCGGACGCCGCCTCCACGCCGAGGACGGCAATCAGGGTCCCCATGGCGACGGTCATTGCCACCCGGGCCATGCCGGTGAACACGCGGCGCATGGAAGCCCCGCCGGTGGCCCGCCGCCGCCCACTCCCCTGCTTGGCTTCCAGGTAGCCGAGGGTGACCAGGTTGTAGAGCGCCTTGTAGGTCTCGAACTCGCCGAGCAGCGAGACGTCCACCAGCTCCCGCACCGTCCGTCGGGGGGTGATCTTGGCGAAGACCGCGCGCTCGTTGGCTCCCAGCGCACTGAGCTCTCCCCCGCTCTCCCCTTCGTCTCCGCCATCCAGGGCATCGAACGCGGCATCCAGCCCACCGAAGGGATCGGCCTCCTCCGCCGTGGCCTGGGGCAGCTCCTGCTTCTTCTCGAAGGTGATGTCGTCGGAGCTGATCGACTTGCGGATGAGGGGCCACTCGTCGACCCGGCGGAAGCCCTCCATGAGCACGCTCTCCGCGCGCAGGGGGGACAGGGCCTGGGGGTCGAACTCCACCTCGCGCTGCTCGAAGTGGTAGGTCCCGCTCTTCCACAGGAAGAGGCCGTAGAGGGTCTCGTTGACCTGCAGCTGGACCATGTGGCGGAAGCGGCTGGCGGAGATGAGGTCCATCCCCACCAGGACATCCCCGAGCCGCTCGAGGGTGCGCTTCTGCTGTTCCAGTGCCTGTTGGAGCTGCACCTCGGTGATGAGCTCGGCGCGCACCAGCATGGTGCCGATGAGGTCCTTCTTGCGGCGGGTCGAGCTCTCGGTCCGGACGATGGCGCCGTCGTTGAAGAAGACCTGAACCTCCTGGTCGCGCGCCTTGAGGAGGAGCACACCGGTCTTCTGCTGCTGCCCGATGAGCTGCAGGATGTCGCCGATCCCGAAGTCTTTGAGGGTGCCTTGGAGTGCCATGGGTCAGCGCTCCTCCGCGAGGCGCCGCCGCAGCGAGCGCATCGTCCACAGGTGGAAGGTGAGCAGGACGGGCAGCAGCGGCAGGAGGGTCATCATCGCTGCGTCCACGGGACCGAAGACGGGGCGGAGCACGCCACGGTAGAGGATGATGCCCACCACGCCGACGAGGAAGAAGAAGGTCGCGCTGATTCCGAGCAGGGGCGCACCACTCATCAGGTGGCCGGAGCCGCTCACCAGCATGCCCAGCGTGGACGCCACCCGGTGCCGCCGCGCACGCTGACGCTCAATCTCGAGCTGCTTGCGCGCACGCTGTTGCGGGGGCACCACCCCACGCTTGCCGAAGGCGTTGTTGCACTGGCTGCACACGCCCTTGGCGACCACCAACCCGGGATCGCAGCGACGGCACGCCTCGCCGTGGCACTTGGCGCAGGGGGTGGAAGCCTTGAGGGGGCCGCGCAGCGCGCCGAGTCCGAGCACCGCGAGCGCCCCCAGGATCCCCAGGAGCGCGCTCCGCAGCGGGTCCGCGCGACCGCCCACCAGGGCCGCGGTCTGCTGGCCGATGCCCTCCCCCACGCTGCCTCCGTCGGCAAGGGCGAGCAGCTCCGCGCGCTCCGGAACCGGCCAGCGCACCAGGTGATTCAGCATCGGATGCGCAGGCTGAAGGCGTTCTCCGAGCGTGGGGTCGAGAATGATCGCCTGCGCCCGCGCCTGATCCGCGCGGTTGCGTTCGCGGAGGGCCTCGGCGACGTCCAGGCGCTTGGCCCGTCGCTCGTGCAGGGCCGCGAGGTTGAGGTGCGGATCGGCCAGGGTTCCCGAGGCGTTGGTGGCGTCCTGGTAGAGCTTGAGGGCGCCTTCCGAGTCTCCCCGGCCGAAGCGGACGTTGCCCAGCGCGGTCATGATGCGGGCGTCCCCCGGCGCGAGCGCCCCCGCCTCACGCAGGGTCGCCTCCGCCCGGGTGAGGGCGCCGCGCCGTCCCTGGAAGGTCCCCAGGGCCAACAACTCGGTGGCATTCGCCCGCCCGGCACTCCTTCGCGCCTCGACGCGCGCGGCCGCGTGCTCTGCCGTCGAGCCTCCCTGAACGAGCAGGGCGACGTCCGCGGCGGGGGTCCCGAGGAAGGCGCTCGAGTCGAGAAGCAGGCCTGCGCCGAACGGCACCAGCCCGAGCAACGCCAGGAGCACCGCGGCCACCAGCCGCTCGCGGAACGCCAGGGACATGGAGACGGCCAGTGCGAGAACGATGAGCGCCGGGAGCATCCCCCAGCGCAGCACCACCGGCAGGGAGAGGAGCAGCACCGCCAACGTCGCCGACTGCCAGCTCGCCGCGACGCTGGGGAAGAGGTGGTGGAAGTCGTGGAAGAAGCGCCGCGCCGCGCCGAGGAAGAGCAGCCCCACCCCGACCAGGGCGGTGCCCACCAGTGCCAGCAGCACCACCGCGCCCAGGTTCACCCACCCCCGCGTCGCGCCCGCGGAGTTCCAGAGCACCTTCACCCCACCGAGCGCCGCCGACAGCGCGCGGCCCGGGTTGGAGGCGTCCGCGCTCAGAAAGAGACGGGCCGCGCCGAAGTGCACGTCCGGGACGCGGGGGGCGAGGGCCAGGGCGCCCTGGGTGACGGACACCGCCTGCAGCGAATCCCCCTGCTCGAGGCGCGCGCGGGCCAGTCGGAGGGCAGCGACGCCCAGCACCTCCAGGCTCTCCGCTCCGGCCTCGGCCTTCAGTGCCAGCAGCGCCTCGAAGGCCTTCTCGGCCTCCTCCGCGCCGCCCTGGGTGACCGCGTCCCGCCAGGTGCGGAACGCCTCGGCCAGGTCCACGTCGCGGATCATCCGGCTGGTGGCGAGGGGGATGGCGTCCGGGATCGGCGTCTCCCCGGACGCCTCCGGCGCGGGAGCCTCGGGCGCGGCCGCGGTGCGACGCGCCATCCGACGCTGCAGAGAGGAAGGCGGGGTCCCGGAAGCGTCGGCACCAGGGTTCCGAGGCGTCGCCGCGCGCGACCGGGGGGCGGGCGTCGCCGTTTCTGCAGGCAGCGCGCGGGTCGGGGCCGGATCCTCCCAGGCCTCGTCCATGGCGCTGGCCCCCGCCGGGGCGTCAGCCTCCGCCGCTGGAGGCTCCGGATCCCCCCACGCATCCTCGATGACGGCCCGGGTCTTCGGCGTCGACGAAGCGGGGGAAGGGGCCGCAGCTTCGGTCGGGGGCGGTTCGGGATCACCCCAGGCGTCTTCGATCGCCGAAGTCCCCTGTGCAGCCACAGCAGGGGCGAACAGGAGCAGTGAAAGCAGCAGGGAGATCGGGAGTGAGCGGGACATGGACATCCGTGGGCGCATCCTAGGCCGGCCGCGCCAGCGGATGCACCTCGGGAAGCGCCCGGCACCGGCGGATCCCCTTCGCCTGCTCGGCCGGCGAAACCGGGTTTCGGGTGAAGGGACGGGCGGCCGGCACAGCGCCCCCGGGCGCCCTAGCGGACAGAAGCAGGTGGCCGGCGCGCAGTGGAGCGGATAGCACGAGGGCGGGAGCGGCCCGGTCCCGCCCTGGCCGAAGGAAGAAGGAGCCTGCAACGCATGCGCATTGGAAGTGAGCTGGAGCGGCTGGCAGAGGTCATGCGGCGGCTGCGTGCCCCGGACGGATGTCCCTGGGATCGCGAGCAGGATCTCCGCAGCCTGCGCCCCTACCTGGTCGAGGAGACCTTCGAGGTCCTCGACGAGATGGACCGCGTGGGCGCCGGGGGCCCGTGGGCGCCGCTGTGCGAGGAGCTGGGGGATCTGCTCTTCCAGATCGTCTTCCACGCCCAGCTCGCCTCGGAGCAGCAGGCCTTCGACCTGGCTGACGTGGCCCGCGCCGTCGCGGACAAACTGGAGCGGCGGCATCCCCATGTCTTCGGAGAGGCGAGCGCGGACACCGCGGACCGGGTGCTGGCGGATTGGGCCAAGCTCAAGGCGGAGGAGCGCCGCCAGAAGACCGGCCGGGCAGGCAGCGTGCTGGATGGGGTCCCCACCGGCGCCCCCGCCCTGCTGCGGGCCGAGCGCTTGTCGGAGAAGGCCAGCCGCATCGGCTTCGATTGGCCCGACCTCCAGGGGGTGCGCGCCAAGCTCGACGAGGAGCTCCAGGAGCTCGACGCGGCCATCGCGCAGGGCGACCGCGACGCCATCGAGCACGAGCTCGGCGACGTCCTCTTCTCCCTGACCAACCTGGCGCGCTTCATCGGGACCCCGGCCGAGGATGCGCTCCGCCAGGCCATCCTGCGCTTCACCTCCCGCTTCCACCGCGTGGAGGCCGCCCTGCAGGAGGCCGACGTCCCCTTCGGTGAAGCCCCGCTCGAGCAGATGGAGGCCGCCTGGCAGCAGGCCAAGGCCGCCGAAGCGTCGGTGCCCGCGCCACGCGCCCTGCCCACCGCGCCCCTCGCGGCGCTGGAGTTGCCGGTCCCCTCCCTCACCGTGCAGCGACACCACTGGAACCGGCTGGCCCCGCTGATCGGATGGCATCCCCTCCCCTCGCACCCCGGCGAGGCCTGCTACTCCGATGGGACCCTCACCCTGCGCTTCCGCGAGGACGCCGGCGCCCGCCCCACCCCGATGACGCTCGACCTCCGGGTCCCCTCACCGGCGGCCACTGCGAAGGCCCTGACGGCCGCCGGGTTCCCGCCGCTCGAGGGCACCGGGAACACCTGGGCCGATCCGGCGGGCCACCGTCTGCGCCTCGGGGGCGCCGGAAATCCGACCCCGGCTGATCCGAAGCAGCCTTGACGAGCCCTCCCGAGGGGTGTAGGCACGCCCCCCTTTCAGTTTGTCGTTTTCGTTTCTGGAGTCCCAAGTGGCCAACATCAAGTCTTCTGCGAAGCGTCACCTTCAGTCGCTCAAGCGCCGGGCGCGCAACATCGTGGTCCGTAACGAGGTCAAGGTTGCGGTCAAGGGTGCCCGTGGCGCCATCGCCGAGAAGGACGCGGCCAAGTCGACCGAGTCCGTCAAGCTCGCCAGCAAGGCGCTCAACAAGGCCGCCTCCAAGGGCGTGATCTCGAAGCGCGCGGCCAGCCGCCGCATCGGTCGCCTCGCCCGCGCTGCGCACCGCGCGTCGCAGCAGGCCTGAAGCACCCCCTCGGCACCAGCGGCGTCGGACCGGTCCGGAGTGCACTCCGGATCGTGACGTGCCGCTGAACCCGGACCTCACCTGAGGCGCCCGATCGTGTTCTGATCGCGGCGCCTTTCGTGCGTTCCCGGATCGCCAGCGAAACGGTCTCCCGGAGCCGATGGCCCCGGGGGCCGCTTCAGCGTCCGACAGCCGGGAGCGAGAAGACGCCGTCCCTTCTCCGGCGTGCGAGGACCGCCAACGGCCCCGATTGTCCCGGAGGCGCGCGCAGGTGGGTGCAGTCCGGGACGTTGCCCTCCCAAGGCCCCTCCCAAGGCCCCTTCCGGAGGCCTGCCTCACGGAGTCACTCCGAGAGCGCGAGCCGCTCCAGGGCATCTCCGGTGAGGCGTTCGGCCAGGCGCCGGATGGCCGCCTCCCGTCCGACCTCGGTCTCCAACAGGGAGATGCCGGGCAGCGCGTCCTCGCTGTCGGAGAGCACCAGCGCGCGCAGCTCGCGTCCCTCTTCCGACCACGCCAGCCGGATGCTGGCGCTGATCCGGTAGCTGGTCACCCCTCCGCGCTGATCGAGGACGCCGACGCTGGTCCCGATGGAGCGGACCTGGCCGGTGAGCTCGACCTGGCAGCGGCCCCGGGAGAGCGCCCCGGTCCGCAGGAGGTGGCCGCGGAGCGCCTCGGTGAAGACGGCCTCGGCCGCCGGCTCCGAGGTGAGGTTCTCCAGCATCGGCGCGCAGACGGCGCCGCGCCGCTCGGTGAGTGCACCGGCCGGATGCACCACCCGGTAGCCACAGGCGGCCAGCGAGAGCATCGCCAGCCCCAGGCACCAGCGGCTTCGGCCCATCAGCCCACCACGAAGTTGACGAGCCGCCTGGGGACGAAGACGAACTTGCGGACCGTCTTGTCGGTCAGGGCGGCGCGGATCTTGTCCTCGGCCTCGGCGGCGGCGCGGACCTGCTCGGCGGTGGCGTCGAGGGCCACCTTCACCTCGGCCCGGACCTTCCCGTTCACCTGCACCGCGTAGGTGATCACATCGTCGACCACCAGCGCGGGATCGAAGGCCGGCCAGTCGCGGGTGACGGTGAAGTCCTCGGCGCCATAGGCGGCGGCGATCTCATCCGAGAGGTGCGGCACGATGGGCGTGAGGACCGTGCACAGCATCTGCACCGCCTCCCGGACCGCGGCCTTCTCGGCCAGGGACTCCGGCGCCCCGAGTGATTGGAGGGTGTTGAGGGTCTCCATCACGAACGCCACCGCGGTGTTGAACGACAGCCGCTCGATGGACTCCCCCACCCGCTTGATGCACTTGTGCGTCGCCCGGCGGATCTCGAGGGCCTTGCCCTCAAAAGGTCCGTCGTGAACCGCGTCGCGGGTGGCCGCGTGGTGCTGGTAGGCGTAGGCCCAGACGCGCTTGAGGAAGCGGTAGGAGCCCTCGACCTGATCGTCGGACCAGTCGAAGTCGCGATCCGGCGGTCCGGCGAAGAGCACGTAGGCGCGGGCGGTGTCGGCACCGTAGCGGTTCACGATGGTTGCGGGCGCAACCGAGTTGCCCCACCGCTTGGACATCTTGCGTCCATCAGGACCGTTGACGATGCCCTGGGTGATCAGCCGCTCCACCGGCTCATCCACGGGGCTCAGGCCCAGCTCCTTCATCACCCGCGACCAGAAGCGGAAGTAGAGCAGGTGCATCGTGGCGTGCTCGGGGCCGCCCACGTAGACGTCCACCGGCAGCCAGGCCCGTGCGGCCTCGGGATCGAAGGGGGCCTGATCCTCGTTCGGCGTGAGGTAGCGGGCGTAGTACCAGGTGGAGTCGACGAAGGTGTCCATCGTCTCCGCCTCGCGACGCGCCGGACCCTGGCACTTCGGGCAGGTGGTGTTGACCCAATCGGAGATCTTGGCCAGCGGAGGCTCGCCCTTTCCGGTGAGCACGGCCTGCACGTCGATCTCCGGGAGCGTCACCGGCAGCTGATCGTAGGGGACCGCAATGCCCTCGCCCTGCGGATCACACTTCTCGCAGTAGACGATGGGGATGGGGGTGCCCCAGTAGCGCTGGCGGCTGAATCCCCAGTCCTTCTGCCGGTAGGTGATGGCGGTGTTCCCGAGCCCCTTCTCGGTGAGCCACTCGCCCATGTCCGCGCGGGCACGCTCGCTGATGCGGCCGGAGTAGGGTCCGGAGTCCACCAGCACCCCGTCGTCCGTGTAGGCCTCCTCCCACTGGTCCACCGGCCCCAGCTCGTCGCCGCTGGCCGGGGCGATGGCCTGACGCAGGGGGAGTCCGTAGGCGCGGGCGAAGGCGAAGTCGCGATCGTCGTGGGCGGGGACGCTCATCACCGCGCCGGTGCCGTAGTCGGCGAGCACGAAGTTGGCGATCCACACCGGGACCTTCTCGCCGGTGAAGGGATGCACCGCGTAGGCGCCGGTGAAGACCCCTTCCTTGGGCGCATCGGGGCCGGTCCGCTGCTCCATGCCCTGGCGCGCCATCTTGGCCACGAAGGCCTCCACCGCCTCCTGCTGGCCGGGCGTGGTGATGCGTGAGGTCAGCGCGTGCTCGGGCGCGAGGACCACGTAGGTGCAGCCGTAGATGGTGTCCACGCGGGTGGTGAAGACGCGCAGGGACGCGTTCTCCACACCATCGATCACGAACTCGGCCTCCACGCCATCCGAGCGGCCGATCCATTCGCGCTGCGCCTTGACGATGCGCTCGGGCCACTGGACCAACGTGTCCAGATTGTCGAGCAGGGCCTGGCTGTCGCGGGTGATGCGGAACGCCCACTGGGGCATGTCGCGGTCGACCACCGGCTTCTCACAGCGCTCGCAGACGCCGTCCTTCACCTGCTCGTTGGCGATGACGGTGAGGCAGCCGGTGCACCAGTTCACGCGGCTGGTGCGGCGATAGGCCAGCCCCCGCTCCCGCATCTTGAGGAAGAACCACTGGTTCCACCGGTAGTAGGAGGGATCGCTGGTGTTGACCTCGCGGGTCCAGTCATAGGCGTAGCCCAGCGTCTTCATCTCCGCCTTGAACTGGATGATGTTCTCGGCGGTGCGGACGGCGGGGTGGACCCCTTCCTTGATGGCCGCGTTCTCGGCGGGCAGGCCGAAGGCATCCCAGCCCATGGGGTGCAGCACGTCGAAGCCGCGCATCCGGTAGTAACGGGCCAGCACATCCCCGATGAGGTAGTTGCGCACGTGCCCCATGTGCATCTTGCCGCTCGGGTAGGGCAGCATCTCCAGGACGTACTTCCGGGGCGCGCCCTCGCGCTGACCGGCCTGGAAGATCCCGGCCTCCTCCCAACGGGACTGCCACTTGGATTCCAGGGCCTGGGGCTCGTAACGCTCTTGCATGGACATGAGGGAGAGCTTCCTAGGCAAAGGTCCGCCGACCTGCAACAGAGACCGCGGCCGGGCGCGGACGTGGGCCTCCTCACCCGGCGGCGCCTTTCCGGACGCGGGCCGCATTCGCGGTGATTTCAAGCGGGTCGGCCCGTGCTAAGGGAGGCGCCATGTCCCTCCCCGTTGTGCGCATTCAGGATATCGGTCGCTTCGAAGGCCAGGACGTCGAGCTGCGTGGCTGGCTCTACAACAAGCGCTCGAGCGGCAAGCTCCACTTCCTCCAGGTCCGCGATGGTTCCGGCATCATCCAGGCCGTGGTCTTCAAGGGCGACGTGACTCCGGAGCAGTTCCAGGAGGCCCTGCACCTGGGTCAGGAGACGTCCCTCAAGGTCCGCGGCACCGTCCGCAAGGATGAGCGCAGCCCGCTGGGCTTCGAGCTCGGGGTGAAGGACTTCGAGGTGGTCGGGCGCTCGAGCGACTACCCCATCAGCCCCAAGGAGCACGGGGTCGCCTTCCTGATGGACCGGCGCCACCTCTGGCTGCGCTCCTCGCGCCAGAACGTGATCCTGCGCGTGCGCCACACCGTGGCCAAGGCGATCCGCGACTACTTCGACGCGCGGGACTTCACCCTGGTCGACGCGCCGATCTTCACGCCGAACGCGAGCGAAGGCACCAGCACCCTCTTCGAGGTCCCCTACTTCGATCTGGGCAGCGCCTATCTCACCCAGTCCGGCCAGCTCTACATGGAGGCCGCGGCCGCCTCCCTGGGCAAGGTCTACTGCTTCGGCCCGACCTTCCGCGCCGAGAAGAGCAAGACCCGCCGCCACCTCACCGAGTTCTGGATGGTGGAGCCCGAGGTCGCGTACATGACCCTCGAGGAGGACATGGACCTCGCCGAGGACTTCCTCTGCTTCATCGTCCAGCGGGTGCTGGAGAAGCACGAGGAGGAGATGAAGAACGTGCTGGGGCTGGACACCAGCCGACTGCACAACATCCAGAAGCCCTTCCCGCGCATCACCTACACCGAGGCGGTCGAGACCCTGAAGAAGGCCGGCCACCCCATCGAGTGGGGGGATGACTTCGGTGGTGACGAGGAGACGGTGCTGGCCAACGCCTACGACCGTCCGGTCATCGTTCACCGCTACCCGGCGGCGATGAAGGCCTTCTACTTCAAGCGCGATCCCGGGGATTCCCGGCTGGCGCTGGGCATGGACATCCTCGCTCCCGAAGGCCCCACGCCCAAGGACTCCGACGAGCGTGGGTTCAGCGGCGAGATCATCGGTGGCGGCGAGCGCGAGGCCGACGTCCGGGTGCTCGAGGACGCCATCCGTGAGCATGGGCTGCCGATGGAGGCCTTCGAGTGGTACCTCGACCTGCGCCGCTACGGCACCGTTCCCCACTCCGGCTTCGGCCTGGGGCTCGAGCGCACCGTGGCGTGGCTCTGCGGCCTGCACCACGTGCGTGAGACGATTCCCTTCCCGCGCATGATGGAGCGGCTGACGCCCTGAGCCGGAGGGGGCGGGCGCCTTCCCGAGCCCGGCGTCTTCAGCCGCCGGCGCGGAGCCTCGCCCGGCGCTGCGCCTCGCGTTCCACCGCCCGGTACAGGTCGTTCATCGACGACTTGGTGGTCATACGCACCAGCCGCGGGGAGATGCCGCCGGAGTCTGCCGCGAGGCGGTAGACCAGCAGCGTCTCCTCTCCCTGCGCGCTTCCGTTCCACGCGCCTTCGTTCGTCGCCAGGCGCACGATCCCCTTCCGCTCCGGAACGGGATGGTCCGTGGAGGTGCTCCAGGCCTGGCGGAAGCGCCCGGAGGTCGGCGTCCAGCGGGTCACCTCCATCCGCAGGACGTAGTCCCGGCTCGCAACCAGCGGGGGCGCGATGCGGGAGTAAACGTCGTAGGTCCCGTCCGCACGCGGCGTTCCCACGTGCCAGCATTCCTTGAGATAGGGCATGAAGCGGGGCGCCCCATCGCAGTCCAGAAGCACCGCCTCCACGTCCTCCACCTTCGCCCGGACCGTGCCACGCACCTCGATCTCGGTGGTCTGGGTCCCCGGCCAGGTGCGCTGTCGGATCGAGAGGGGTGACTTCGAGACCGTCTCCCAGGTCCCCTTCTCCGCCCTTGCCTCCGCGCTGAACACGAGCAGCCCGACAAGCACACAGCCCAGGACCCTGGTCGACATGCACGCTCCCTTCCGGTGTTCGCCTCTCACCCCTCGAGCGAGAGAAGCTGCCGAACGGTATCGAGCACCTCCTTCGCTTGCACGGGCTTGATCAGATAGGCGCTGGCGCCCAGGGACAGCGCCCGCTGCCGATCCTCATCCGCCGACTCGGTGGTGAGCACCACGATGGGGACCCGGTGATGGCCTCCCTGGCGGAGGTGGTGGATGAGCTTGAGCCCATCCATCAGCGGCATGTTCACGTCCGTCACGACCAGATCGAACGGCGCGGCGGTGAACTTGCGCAGGCCCTCCGCGCCATCCTGGGCTTCCTCACAGGTCAGGCGGGGAATCCGCGAGAGCGCGAGCGCCACGCTCCTGCGCATCATGGGCGAATCGTCGACCACCAGGGCTCGAAGCGGCGGCATGGTGCCGGTCAGCATAGCCCGGACACTGCCTGACGGAAGCCGGTGGAATATGCCAGACTTGCTGCACTCGCGCGCAGCGAGCCGTGACGTTATCGAGCGCCCCCATGATCCAGATCAACGCCCCCGCCCCGGACTTCAGCGCGCGCACCACGGACGGGAAAAACATCCGCCTCTCGGACTTCCGCGGCAAGAAGGTGGTGCTCTACTTCTTTCCCAAGGCGTTCACGCCGGGCTGCACCCACCAGGCGAAGACCTTCGTCGCTGCGTACCCGGAGATCGAGGCCACCGGCGCGACCCTCCTCGGCGTCTCCACCGACGACTTCAAGACCCAGTGTGACTTCACCGAGAGCCTCAACGCGCCCTTCCCGATGATCGCCGATCAGGACGGATCCATCGCGCGCAGCTACGACATCGTCTGGCCCCTGCTGAAGATGGTGCAGCGGGTGACCTTCGTCATCGACGAGGAGGGCATCATCCGCGGCGCCTTCCACTTCGAGATGCGGATCGGCCAGCACGCCAAGAGCGTGGTGCATCTGCTCAAGGCGATGGGCGAGACCGCGAAGGTCAAGCCCGCCTGAGCTCTGAACCTGCCCTGCCGAGCGCGTGGAAGGGAGTCGTCCAGCGTTGACTTGGGACCTCCCCGAGGAGGTCGGCGGGTTCAGCGCAGGTTGATGTCCCCGAGCGATGCGGGCGGGAGCTCCCCACCGGGCTGCGCGGCCAGCGCGACCCCCGTGGCCACACCGCCCACCACCACCGCGGCGGCGGTCCAGAACCACCACTGCTCGTGGACCCGCTTGGGCTCGACCGGGGCCACTGCCACCGGCGCCTGCGCCACGGACTCGAAGTGGGTCCTGGAGGGGAGCAGGATGAAATCCGGAGGCGGCAGCGCCGCGATGGCCACCTTCATCTCCTCGACCAGGCCTTCCACGACCGTCCGGTTCGTCGCGTCGGGCGAGGCGTCGAGGAAGCGCTGGTAGAGCGCCAACGCCTCCCGGGGACGCTCCAGGTGGCGGTGGCACTGCGCCATGTTGAAGAGGAAGGCCGGCGCTTCGAAGCGCGCATAGGCCTGCTCGTAGGAGGTCAGCGCCTCCGTATACGCTCCCGCCGCGTACGCCTTTTCCGCCTCTTTGAAGTGGGCCCGCGCGGCCCGCCGATCCTCAGCCGTCGCGGCGAAGGCGGGGGACGGGAGGAGGAGCAGGAGGCTCAGCCCGCAGACCGCGACAGCGCGGGCCTCAGTCGAGAGCGAAAGGATCCAGGGTCGCATTGGGGTCCACCTTGGGTGCCGGCCTCGTCCGCCGCACCGGCCGCGTTCGTTTCGGCTCGGGAGGGGGCGGTTCCGGCTTCAGCTCGATCACGCGTTCGATCGCGTCCCCCTCGAGCACGACCTCCACTTCTTGCGTCAGGTGCCCCTCCAACGCAAACGAAAGCCGGAGGGGTGTCTGCGACGCGGGGAGCTTCACCTCGAAGGGGGCGGTGCCGAGCGTCTCGCCGGTCTCCACGCGCACCACGCGGGCGCCCTCCGGACGGGACGCAAGCGACAGGTGGACCTCGACCTCTTCGGGCTCGGACGGGACGGGCGTGGCTGTCACCGGGGGGGGCGCGACCTCGGGAACCGGAGCGGCGCCTCCCACCATGAGCGGAGGGGTCCCATCGGCGGTGAGCGGCAGGTTTCCTTCCGGCGTGCGCCACGCGGTGGCCGGCGGCGGCGATTCCGCCTCCCGGAGGATGGCGAAGATGAGCAGCCCCACGACGAGCAGGGCCGCCGGCACGGCCGCCCAGATCCAACCGGGCAACGGCCGGGGGGCGCCGATCTGGGCCGGGGCCTCCACGACGGTGGGCGGAGGGGGCGCGACGGGAGGGACGACGCGTGGCGCTTCGACAACCGTTGCCGCCGCGCGACCCGCCACCGTTGCCACCGCCTCCTGCTGCACGGTGGCCGGTCCCGAGGCGACCACTGTGGGCCGCCGGGCCAGCTCCACCGTGAAGTCAGCGGGTGCGGCCAGGGTGTCGTTCGCCGGAGGCGGATGGGCCGCTGCCGCCGCGCCCGTTTCGGCAACGGGCATCTCGACGACCGTGGACTGCGCCTCGAGCCGGGACTGCGCCTGGGAGCGATGCTGCTGCAGGAGGCGCTCCAGCGTTGCGGACACCTCCTCCATGGTCTGGGGCCGCGCCTCGCGATCCTTCTCCAGGCAGCGGTCGATGAGCCGCTTGAGCGCGGGGGGCACGACGTCACCGAAGACGGTGCGTTCCGGAACCGGCGTGTGCGGCTCGCGGACGACCTTCACCACCAGGTGCGCCACGTTCGATCCCACGAAGGGCCGATAGCCGGCGATGAGCTCATAGAGGAGCACGCCGAGCGCGAAGATGTCCGTACGCCCATCCACCGCCGAGGCCGTCACCTGCTCCGGCGACATGTAGTCCGGCGTTCCCAGCGACAGCCCGGTCTGCGTGTTGACCGAGGGGGCGCCCCCGCCGGGCAGCGCCGCGTTCACCTTGGCCACGCCGAAGTCGAGGACCTTCACGTAGTCCCGCAACCCGGAGCGGGTGGTCACCATGATGTTGGCCGGCTTGACGTCCCGGTGAACCACGCCGGCCCGGTGGGCGGCGGCCAGCGCGTCGGCCACCTGGCGGGTGATGTGGAGAATGCGCTCGAGGGGCAGCGGCGCCGACTTGCGGACCTTGGAGAGGCTGTCGCCGACGAGCAGCTCCATCACGCAGTAGATGCGCGGTGGCGGTCCCTCCTCCTCGACGAAGTCGAAGATCTCCACGATGTGCTCGTGGTTGATGGCGTTGACCGTGCGCGCCTCCATGAAGAAGCGCGCCACCGCATCCCGATCGGCCAGGGCTTCGGGGCGCAGCATCTTGATGGCGACCTGCCGACCCAGCCGGCTGTGGCGGGCGAGGTAGACCTTCCCCATCCCACCCGAGCCGAGCTCCCGCACCAGATCGTAGTTGCCGACCGTCCCCAGCGAGGTGGCCTCCACCGGAGGAGGCGGTGGCATGCCGGCGACGGAGATGGGCGCTGCGTCCGCGGGTGCGCCTTCGAAGGCGGACTGCAACGCGCGAAGGAGCTCACCCGCCGATCCCCAGCGCTTCTCCGGATCGGCGGCGAGACAGCGGCGGATGACCGGAAAGAGGGTCGCGGCCGCTCCACGCAGACGGGCGATCTCCCCCTTCCGCTGCAGCTCAATCAGCTCACCGGCCGAGCCGGCGACGAAGGGAGGTGCACCGCTGAGGGCCTGATAGAGGATGCACCCGAGCGAATAGAGATCCGACCGGGCCGTGGCGCGCTCACCCGCGAGGCATTCCGGCGCCGCATACTGAGGGGTCAGCCCCAGGGCCGCGCCGGTCTGCGCATGACGGGGTCCGGCACTCCAGGCGAGGCCGAAATCGAGCAGCCGCGGGGTCACCTCGGGGAAGCGCCCACTCACCAGGATGTTGGAGGGGGTGAGATCCCGGTGCACCACGTCGCGGCCGTGCAGGTAATCCAGCGCCTCACACAGGGGCAACGCGAGCTGCATCACGTGACGGGCCGGGAGCGCCCCGCTCTTGCGCAGGCGGGCGTGGAGATCCTCCCCTTCCAGGTACTCCGTCACCAGGCACAGGGCCCCGTCGGGGTGCCGGAACGTCTCGATGTAGCGGACGATGTTGGGGTGGACGCAGGAGCGGAGGAGGTTGACCTCGTCGGCGAAGCGGCGGGCCCACTCGACATCCTCGCTGAGCGAGGCCTTCAGGACCTTGATGAAGACCCGCTCTCCGTCGGCGACGCGCTGCGCCAGAAACCCCTCTCCGTGCGCACCACTGCCCAGCCGCTCGAGCAGCTCGTAACGGAGAAGGCGCTGCCGGGTCCTGTCCGCGTCGACGTCCACGCGGCGGACCCTACCTTTCCTCACGGACGGGAGAAAGCGCCGGACGGGCTTTGCGGGGAACGGGGTGGCAAGGCCCCTTCTGCTGCCAGCCCGTCGACGGGGGGTGGATGTCCGTCAGGCAACACTCCCTCAGGGCGGTGTCACCTCGGGGATCCTTTCCGTGCCGCCTTCGGCTGAAGACCCGCTTTCACCTGTCTCACCCGTCTTGATGGAGTTTCCCGATGCGCAGCATTCCGCGCTTCCTGATCAGCCTTCCCCTCGTGGTCCTCATCATCGGTCTGGCGGTCGCCTGCACCACCACGGTCCCGTCCCTGTTCATCACCATCGAGGATCCCGCCGGCCTGGCCCCCACCCAGCTGCGGATCACCGTGCGCGTGGCGGGGCAGCAGACCCATGATCTCACCCGTCCCGAGGTCCCGGGCGGGCCCTTGAGCAACCCCCAGACGCTGCGGGTGTTCATGCCGCAGGAGGCCGTCGGCCAGCGGGTGGACGTCACGGTGGAGGCCCTGCGTGATGCGGGGATCGTCGGTCGCGCGGAGAGCTCGACCCTGCTCGACGACGCGGAGGACACCCCGGTCGCGATGGCCCTGGTCGCAGCGGAGCCGCCGGCCTGCGATGCCACCACCTGTCCCACCGGCTGCTGTGAAGGCAACGCCTGCGTCCGGGGAGAGGTCAGCGCGTGCGGTGCTGGAGGCGGCGCCTGCAACGCCTGCGACACGCTTTCGACCGATCAGTGCGTGGATGGCACCTGCCGCTGTGGCGCGGATGGGCCCTGCCCCGCGGGCTATCGCTGTGAGGGCGGAGCATGCACGCCGGACGGCGGGGGTCAGTCCTGCACCGCCAACGAGCAGTGCACTGCGCCCCCCGGCCAGTGCTTCGAAGCGCAAGGCTCCTGCGGTGAGGACGGCAAATGCGCCTATGCCCCGAAGTCCGCCTCCGCGAGCTGCGACGACGGCAACAGCTGCACCGTGGGCGACCACTGTGATGGCGAAGGTGCGTGCGTCTCCTCACCGATGGTGTGCGACGGCCCCTCCGGCCAGTGCCACGCGGAGGTCGGTGCGTGCGTGAACGGCGCCTGCCTCTACGCTCCGAAGCCCGAGGCGGCAGACTGCACGGACGACAATCTCTGTACCGAGTCCGACCACTGTGACGGTTCCGGGTCCTGCGTGGGAACCCCGGTCACCTGCGACGAGCCTCCCAACTTCGAATGCTGGGAGCCGGTCGGCGCCTGTCACGCAGCCACAGGAGACTGTGTCTACACCCAGAAGCCGGTGGGCACCGCGTGCGGCAGCAATACCCAGTGCAAGGCCTCGAGCTGCAATGCCCAGGGAGCGTGCGTGAGCAGCGACATCAACAACGGCCAATTCTGCAACCCGGCGACGTGTGCCACCTGCAGCAACGGCGTCTGCGGTGGAGGCTGTCCCTCCGGCACCCACTGTTGCGGGGCCGGCGACTGCAGGCCGAACGGGACCCTGTGCCCATGAACGGACCCGGCTGAGGAGCCGGGGCGCTTGCGCTGCTCGCAGGTCTGCGGCGCGTTGGAGTCGCCCCGGCCAGGCTGCTTCCGGAAACCGGCGCCTGCTGTGCGAGCCGCGTCGCCGGCCATGTGGGTGGAGGTCCGCTGCCCCTTGCGGTAGGGGACACCGCCGCATCGCCTCCGTGGGCTCCTCCTTGGAGCTCTCCATCCTCGATTCGTCCCAGGAGTTCCCCGTTGCGCACCCTCAAGCGCTCGCTGCTCGCCCTTCCCTTCCTGCTTCTGGCGTTCGGGATGGCAGCGGGATGCCACAGCACCGTCCCCTCGCTGCTGCTGACCATCGAAGATCCCACCGGCCTCGCCCCGACGCAGGTGCGCATCACGGTGAGCGTCGAGGAGCTCGAAACCCACCGCGTGACGCGGCCGGAGGTTCCCCAGGAACCTCTGGCGAGCCCACAGACCCTTCGGCTGTTCATGCCCGACGAGGCAGTCGGCCGGCGCGTGGACCTCACGGTCGAAGCGCTGCGGGACGGGGTCGTGGTGGGCACCGCGGTCACCGTCACGGTGCTCAAGGCGGTGGAGGACACCCTCCTCGCGGTCGCGCTGGTCCCCAGCGCGGAGTCGGACGTCTGCGATGCCACCACCTGTCCCTTCGGGTGCTGTGACGGCAACGTCTGTATCGAAGGCGATGTGGAGGCCTGTGGTTCCGGTGGTGGGGCGTGCAAGGCGTGCGACAACACCTCGAGCGACGCGTGCATCGAGGGCGCCTGTCGTTGCGGCGCCGATGCGCCCTGCCCGGCCGGATACCGCTGCGAGGGAGGCGCCTGCGCGCCGAGTGGTGAG
>DATGQN010000123.1:0-51715 GCA_035304185.1 Myxococcaceae bacterium | reverse complement strand
CCTCGTTCACCGCGCCGCAGAACGCACAGGTGACCGCTCCCTCCATCTGACTTGGGAGCGGCGCATTGCATCGAGAGCACACCAGGGCCTTGGCCATCCGTTCTCCTTGTCCGCGAACGCCTAGCCCACGGGCCCCGGGGTGCGCAACGGTCCGTCCCTCTCCGGAACGACCTAAGGAGACGGCGCGACCACGAAGTCCTCGCAGTCGTTCGCGTTGACGCTCGTGAAGTCGGCCGTGAAGACCGCCGACAGCGCGGCGCACGCTGAGACCTCCTTGCCCGGGCTCACCGGCCACCCATCGTTGCTCGGATTCATGACGACGGCGGAGAGGGTCGGCGGCCTCAACGAGAACATCCCCGGAGAGGCATGACCGTACTCCCAGCGCACCCGCGTGACGTACTCACCTGCGCCGAGCCCGGGCGGCGGTGTCACCAGGGTCATGTCTGTCGACGGGGCGGAAGACGCGCCCCAGAGAGAGAAAACGCCAGGCGCCGTGTTCTTCTCGTAGCTGATCCGGACACCCTCTCCTACAGCGAACGCTCCGAGGCCGTAATACTGCCCAGCCGTCACGCTCGTGAGATTCACTGCGGTCGGCAGCGTGGCGATAACCACGAGGTGGTCCAGCGGGACGTTGCCGCGGTTGCCGACCGTCAGCTCGTAGGTCAGCGCCTGATGGATGGCCGGCGGGTCACCCTCGAGAACCATTTCGACGTGGCCGTCCGGCGCCGGTTCGAAGGTCGTGACCGGATGCGAGATGTGCGCGGTGTCAAGCACCTGCGGCGAGAGCCCGAGCGGGGTGCCGCTTGCCGTGAAGCTGTTCGTGACGTTGGCGCCGCTTGGGAACGTGGCACTCGGGAAGGTGAGGTTTGCCATGACATGGCAGACCGCTCCCGGATCCAGGGGCATCGGGCACGGGTTCGACCAGGTGACCGTCGCCGGGGTCGTCCCCACGCACCCGGGCTGACAGTCCGCCGGAGGCATCGCACCATTGAACACCGTCCCGGGCGCAAGGTCGGCCGTGACATTCCCGAGTTCGTGCAGGCGCAGTGAGCCGGAAGCGTCACCCACCATCAGGCGCAACCAATACGTCAACGGCACATCGAGGCTCGTCGGGAACGACGTGAGCTGCGGTTCGAGAACGATCTGCGGCTCGGCCACAGCGGTCACCGAGATGGACTCCGAATCGACGGTCCCGGGGGCGGTTCCAAGGTTCGTCGCCTCGCCCACGTTCGTCGCCGTGGTGCCGCTTGGGGTCGAACTGTTCGGGAAGCGCACTGCGATCTCGACCGAGCCGCTCTCGCCAGCGACGAGGTCGCCGAGTCCGAACCGTACCTGGGTCCGGCCCGTGCCGGCGTAGTCCGGCGTCACCGTGACATCGGCTGATGGGGCAGCGGGCGTCGTCGAGACGAGGACGACCTCCCGACTGAGAAGGTCGACGACCTCGGCTCCCTGGCACTCGCCCGTGTCCGAAGCACAGACGTAGTCGAAACGGTACGAGAAGGTCTCGCCGGTGCGCACCTCATTCGCGCTGTCCACGGAGATCACGCTCTGGCGAAGGACCGGACCGCAGGTGTGATCGACGGTCGCCGTCCCCGGGATGCTCACGTACTCGTTCGCAGCGCAGACACGCCATGGCGTGCAACTCGTCGCGTTCTCCACGGTGCTGAACCCGTCGACGCACGCGGCGCAGGTGCGGTTCCCGGTCGCGCTCCCTTCCGCGGACACCACCTCGCCCGGTGCGCACGCTGTCCAGGGAACGCACGCGGTGCCCGGGTCGGCGTCATCGTCCCAGGTCCCCTCGGCGCAGGCCTCACATTGAAGATCGGAGACGTCGCTCCCCGGAGCGACCACATACGCGCCCGACTGACACACGGTGTGCGGTTCGCAGCGCTCGGCATTCTCGTGATCGCTGTACGTACCGGAGGCGCAGTCGACGCAACCACTCCCGCTGCGATGCTGACCCGGCGTGCAATCGAAAGGCAGCGGCTCGTCGCTGGAACACGCCATCGCCAATGCAACCACCGCGAGAATCAGGACGCGCATGCGATTCGCCATGGGAACGACGCTACGCGAAGCGGAAGGCGGGCGTCAGCAGCGGTGTTTGAAGGATTCGCGCTGGAGGCGGGACGGAGCGCCGGATGTCTGTGACAGGCGAGGAGCTGCGTCACACCGCCGGCCGCGTCCATGACGACGACGTCAACGTCTGCTTCGAGGTCTGACTTCATCGGCGCACCGATCCTTTGGGGATGCACCCTGCGGCGGCCTGGTCGGTCCACCGTGCGGACGATCCGATGCCCTCAGGTTGGAAGCAAAGCGAGGGGCCGAGCACCTCGAGTGGGAACGGCCGCGACCCACGGGTTCAGGCCAGCCCGGTGGCGCGGGTGGGTGCAGGCGCATATGAAGCCCCAGACGCCACCGATCCCCCGCGCCCCCTCCATCAAGACATGGCCGAACACGACGACAACAGCCTGCCTCCCACCAGCCGCTTTCACCGCTTCCGGAAGCTCGCGGGCCTGACGGCCCAACTCGGCTCGGAGGCTTTGGGCCAGGGCGTGCGGCGCTTCGCGGGCAAGGACGTGGAGCTCCTCAGCCGGGAGACGGCGGAGAAGCTCGTCGCCACGCTCGGCGACCTCAAGGGCGCGGCGATGAAGTTCGGCCAGATCGCGAGCATGGATCCGGACCTGGTCTCTCCCGAGCTGCGCGTGGTGCTCTCGCGGCTGCAGAACCAGGCGCCCCCCATGTCCTACGCCACGGTGGCCAAGGTGGTGGAGGCGGAGCTCCAGGCGCCCCCCGAGCAACTGTTCGCGACCTTCGACCAGGAGCCCATGGCCGCGGCCAGCCTGGGGCAGGTGCACCGCGCCACGCTCTCCAATGGGCGGAAGGTCGTCGTCAAAGTGCAGTACCCGGGGGTCGATCGCGGACTCAAAGGCGATCTCGAGAACCTGGGCGGCGTGGTGAAAGCCCTCTCGTTCACCGGCAAGACGCTGGATGGAACCGCCTACTTCCGCGAACTCAGCGAGCAACTCATCCACGAGCTCGACTACGTCCGCGAGGCGCAGCGGGTCCAGGCGTTCGCTTCGGCCGTGGCTCCGATCGAAGCGCTGGTGGTGCCGGAGGTGATCCCCGAACGCAGCGCGCAGAAGGTGCTCACGCTGGAGTACCTCGAGGGGCCCACGCTCCAGCAATGGCTGCAGACCGAACCGGACGCCGCCGCCCGACTGCGCGTCTCCCGACAGCTGGTCCTCGCGACCTTCGGCCCGTTCTTCACCGCCCGGCAGGTCCACGGTGATCCCCATCCGGGCAACTACCTCGTGCTGCCCGACGGGCGCCTGGGCGTGCTCGACTTCGGGTCGGTCCGGGCGTTCCCCCCTGAGCCGGTGGAGCTCGTACGCAAGCTCGTGGTCGCGCTGAGTTCCGGTACCTCGTTGGACCTGGTCGCGCTGGCTCGCGCTGCGGGGTTCACCGTGGACATGCCCCAGGACGAAGGCCAGGCGTTCCTCGCGCGGCTCGCCGAGCTCTCCACGCGGCCACTCCAGGTGGACCACTACGACTTCGCTCAGGATCAGATGGCGAAGGACACCCGCGACTTCATGGCCCGCAACGTCGGCCGCGCACTGAAGGTCCGGCCCCCCGCTGACTCCATCTTCTTCTTCCGCGCGCTCGGTGGCCTTGGACAGAACCTCAAGTCCGTGGGCGCCAGCGGCAATTTCCAGTCGATCGTCCCCGAACTTCTGGCCCTGCCCGAGCTCTCCCCTTCGTCATCCAGAACGTCTGAGACATCGATCTGATCGCTGACGTCGCGCCCTGGAGATCGCATACCCTGTCGCCCCGCCGGGAGCGCGGCAAACGTCCCGGCCATCTCCGGAGCGACCATGCGAAGCGTCTTCCTCGCCCTCATCACGGCCACCCTCCTGGTTGGCTGCCCAGGCAATCCGCCCTCGGATGATGAGAATCCGCAGCCGGATTCAGGCACCCCGGATGCTGGCAACACCGCGGATGGCGGCAGCGACGCCGGAGATTCCGACGACGAGGAACCCCTGCCCTCGGGGCCTCCTGTCGAGCAGGGGCCGCCCAACGTCCCCGAGTTCGAGCCCGCCTTCCCGGAGCAGACCCGCGCCCCCGCGATCGAGTCGGAGACCGAGCTCGACGTCACGGTGATCGCTTCGGGCTTCAGGAATCCCTGGGCCGTCGCGTTCCTTCCAGACGGACGCATGTTGGTGACCGAGAAGGCGACGGGCACCCTGTATGTGGTCACTGCGGCCGGAGAGAAGACCGCCGTCACCGGGCTCCCGGCAGTGGACGCGCGTGGACAGGGAGGACTCCTGGACGTCGAGGTCGCCCCCGATCACGCCGAGAGTGGGCGCGTCTACTGGAGCTATGCGGAGCCGCGTGTGGGCGGGAACGGCCTCACGGTCGCGCGCGGCCGGCTCGTCGATGACGGCACCCCGCACGTCGAAAACGTGCAGGTCGTCTTCCGCATGATGCCCACCATGGAGTCGACCTCGCACTTCGGGGGCCGACTGGTCTTCGCCCCGGACGGCACGCTGTTCGTGACGCTCGGAGAGCGCTCCATCCTCGCCGGCCGCGTTCAGGCGCAGGACCTTGCGAGCCACCTCGGCAAGATTGTCCGCATCAACGCCGACGGCTCGGTCCCTGCCGACAATCCGTATGTCGAGGCAGAAGGTGCGAAGCCCGAGATCTGGTCCATCGGGCACCGCAACATCCAGTCCGCCGCGCTCGACCGTCAGGGTCGCCTCTGGACCGTCGAGATGGGGCCTCAGGGCGGGGATGAGCTGAACCTTCCCGAGGCCGGTAAGGACTACGGCTGGCCCACCATCGGATATGGCGAGGAGTACAGCGGCGCTCCCATCCACGAGCAGACGCAGGCGCCCGGGATGGAGCAGCCGGTCTATTACTGGGACCCGGTGATCGCCCCCTCAGGCATGGCCATCTACACCGGCACCCTCTTCCCGGAGTGGCAGGACAACGTGTTCGTGGGTGGCCTGGTCAGTCGCGCGCTGGTCCGGTTGCGGATGCACGACGATCTCGTGGTCGGCGAAGAGCACCTGCTCAAGGAGCGCAACCAGCGGATCCGCGAGGTCGTGCAGGGTCCCGACGGCGCGCTCTACCTGCTCACGGACGAGACCAACGGGCAGCTGCTGAAGGTCACGCCGCGCTGAGCGCGCTCTGAAACCCAGCAGCACGCGCGGGCGCTCCCACTGCGTGGACCGCGTCGGGGTTTGAAGCGACAGGTGCGTCGAGCGCATCGCGCTCTGAATGCACGGAGATGACCCGTGCTCCGGGGACGATGCGCTTCACCTGCGTCACCTCTCAGGGAGTTGACCCAAGCAGCGCAGACTCCATCACAGCGTTCGCTGCGCCCAGTCTGAGCGTCAGCCGTCGAGGACCTCACGCAGCGTCGCCGCGAACTCGGCGGGCTTCCCGGTCTGGCCATACTCGCCTCCGAGAAAGCCGCCGTGATCGCTCGGAAAGATGACCGGCTTCTGGCCCAGCCGATCGGCCACGGCCACGCCGCCCCGGTGTGCCATCTCGCCTTCGGACTCCTTGCCTGCGCCAATGACGATGCGCGTCTCGGCCGCTCGCAGCGCCTCGAGGTCCGGCTCGAAGTGGGTGCAGGAGATCATGTTCTGCCCCAGCATGACGTCACCCCGGCTGCCGTCATCCTCGGTGGGCATGCCGAAGGCCGCGGGATCCGGCGCGGGTCGGCTGGCGAAATCGTCCGGAAACTCACCGCGGTGGCTGATGACGGCGAGGAAGTGCGCCATGCCCGCGCCCCATCCCCGCTGCTGGTAGGTCTCGTGGACCGCGCGCGCAGCCGCGAGGGCGTTCTCCCGGTCCGAGAGCAGTGATCCGACCGGCGGCTCGTGTGCGACCAGTGTCCGGACGTCTCCGGGGTGCCTCGCGACGAGGGCCAGCGCGTTGACCGCGCCACCGCTGGACGCGAAGAGGTCCACCGGCCCGCCGAGAGCCTCGATGATCCGGTGCAGATCCTCCGCGTGTTGCTCGGGAACGGAAGCAGAGGATGCGTCCACCTTGGTGCTGCGCTCCGCGCCGCGCGGGTCGTAGGTGATCACCGTCCGGTCCTCAAAGTAGCCGGCCAGGGTCCGGAACCCGGCCGCGCCCATGGGTGACCCGATCAGGAAGAGCGGCGTCTTGCCGGCGTTGCTTCCCGTCCGCACGTCGTACGTCAGCGTCGCGCCCTCCACGTCGAGGGTTCGGGTGGTCATCTGCGTGGTCATCGTCAGTCTCCAGGTCAGAGGGGTTCAGAAGGATGGACGCCCGAGCCCGCCGAAACTCATCGGTCTTCTCTCCAGGGGCCACGTTGCGGATGCCAGCGCCTGGACGCCCGTCTCGCCGCCTCTCTGACCGGTTGCAGCCATCGAACGCCGCGTTCGAACCCGGACCGGGCCGGAGGTCCCTTCACCCCGAGCACCGACGCCCGGTCCCGTCCCGGGTCGGACCGTCCGTCCTGCGAACCACGCCCGCCTCCTTCACCGGCGGAGGAGACGCCGTCGTGGCACGCGAAGTGGATCAATGCCCAGGGAACCCACACAGGAACACTCCGGGAGGCTCCTTTGAAACCATTCGATGGGAAAGTGGCGTTGGTGACGGGCGGCGGCGCGGGACTGGGCGAAGCCATCGGCAAGCTCATCGCGAAGCGCGGTGGCAAGGTGGTGCTCACGGACATCAACCTGGATTCCGCCCAGCGTGTCGCCGAGGAGATCGTCCGGGACGGGGGCACCGCCACCGCGATCCAGCAGGACACCTCCAAGGCGGAGGAGTCAGAGAAGGCGGTGCGCCACGCTGTCGAGACCTACGGCGCACTCCACTACGCGGTGAACAACGCGGGGATCGGGGGAACGGAAGGGTTCGCCGCCGACACGAAGCTCGAGGCGTGGGATCGCATGATCGCCATCAACCTCAGCGGGGTCTTCTACGGCATGAAGTACCAGATCCCCGAGATGTTGAAGGCCGGCGGGAAGAACTGCGCCATCGTCAACATGGCCAGCATCCACGGTGCGGTGGCCCTGCTCGGGAATGGAGGCTACACGGCGGCCAAGCACGGCGTGGTGGGCATCACCAAGAACGCCGCGGCGGAGTACGGCCCCGAGGGTCTGCGGATCAACTGCGTCGGCCCCGGCTACATCGAGACCGAGATGGTGCTGAGCCTGCCCGAAGACTTCAAAGCCGGTCTGGTCGCCAAACACCCGCTGGGGCGCCTCGGAAAACCGCCCGAGGTCGCGGCGCTCGTGTGCTTCCTGCTCTCGGAAGAGGCCTCTTTCGTCACCGGCAGCTACTACCTGGTCGACGGCGGGTATACGGCGGTCTGAAGCGCTGAGCCCGGGCGCCGGGGCATCAGAGGCCTGTGGCGGCCGTGCTCGCGGGCTCGGGGAGCGGACGATGCGCTCCCCTTGCACGAGAGCATCTCCGGGCCCGCCAACGCTCGAGGACCTCCCCCCTTCACGCCCAGCGACCCTTTCGGCCGCAGAAGGTGAAGGCCGGCCCCTCCGCCGCCTACCCTCCGCACGTAAGCTCTCCGCCCATGGGCCTGCTGACCTTCGGAATCAACGTCACCCTGGACGGCTGCTGCGATCACGCAGTGGGCATCGTCGATGACGAGTTGCACGATCACTTCACCGCGCTCATGGACGCTGCCGGCGCGATGCTCTGGGGGCGCAAGACCTACGAGCTGATGGAGAGCGCGTGGCCGGCGATTGCCCGCGATGAGAACGCGCCCCGTGCCGAGCGCGAGTGGGCGCGCAAGCTCGACGCCAAGCCGAAGTACGTGGTCTCGACCACCCGTCAGGACTACACGTGGGAGAACACCTTCCACGTGCAAGGGGACCTGCGCGAGGCGGTTCACCGGATCAAGGAGCAGACCCCCGCCGGCGTGCTGGTCGGCAGCCTCACGCTCGGCCTGGAGTTGCAGCGGCTGGACCTCATCGACGCGTACCACCTGGTCGTCCATCCCATCATCGCCGGCCACGGACCGCGGCTGTTCGACGGGCTCGACGCCCCGCGACAGCTCGAGCGCGTGTCGGTGCAGACCTTCAGGGGCGGTCAGACCGCGATGGACTTCCGGCGGATGGACCGCTGACGCCGAGGCGCAGGGCTGTGCTGTGCCTCAGGCGCCCATGGGGCCGCGCACGGCCCCGATGTGGAGGGGCTCCTCGCGGGGATGGCGCCGGGCACTGCTGCGAGGCGGTCGCGCAGGCGTGCTGCGCAGAGGCATGCCCGCTCTCCCCCTCAGCCTGATTCCAGGCGAGCGCCCCAAGCCCCTCAAGGTGCCCCCTTCCCAGCGGCCCGGAATGGCGGCCGCGCAGGTGGCGACACGCTCCGAGCATGCTCAAAGTGTGAACGCCGGCACACTTCGAATGCCGTAACACCTGAACCGAGAGGGACTGCGAGATGGCTGTTCGAGAGCACGGGAATGCACACCAGAACTTCAGCGCCGGAGCGAAGCTGCTCCTGGTGATCGCGCTCATCGGAGCGCTCAACTGGGGCCTCATCGGCTTCTTCAACTTCAACCTGGTCGCCGCGATCTTCGGTGAGGGCTCGACGCTCTCGCGCATCGTGTACGCGTTGGTGGGCCTGGCCGGGCTCGGCGCGGCCTTCCTGACGCCCTGGAGCACCCGGGTCGGAGAAGGCACGCACCTCAGGCAACGCTCCACCGCCTGAGGGAGGTCTCAGGTCGCAAACCAGCAGCCGTTCAGCCATCGCCTGAACGGAGTTCGAAGCCGTGGCGCCCCTCTGCTGATGAACCTGCCCCGGTGTGGCGTGAAAGCGCACCGGGGCGGTTCTGGCGCGGCGGGGACTCAGGGACTGGTCAGGACCCCATAGGAGCTGAGGGGGATCCGGGCCATCTCGGTCAATGCGCCGTCGACGCCGAAGGCGTACGTGACCAGGTCCCCCGCGATCGGTGGGTCCGTGAGGCGGAAGGCACGGGTCAGGTACACGAACCGACCCGTGGGATCGACACGGACGTCCCGAGAAAAGGCGGAGGTCGGCGCGGGGTACGTGGTCGCCCCAATCCAGCTGGGATTCCCGGTGAAGGGGCTGGGACGATAATGCCGCAGCTCCACCGAGGTCACGAACAGGTGCTCACCCGCCGGGTCGATGGCCATTCGCCCGAACTGGAGATCCTGTTCGAGGCGGATGTTCTGCGCGGTCAGTTCACCTGACCCGTGATCCACCGAAGAGTGCGCGACGCTCCCGTTCACTGTCGAGAGGACCGAGGCATACATCCAGTCCCCCGTGGGATGAACAACCACACCGGAATTGAAGTGATAGATATTCGCGCCCGATCCCGCGCGAAATGGATTCGCGCTGGGGATCGGCGTCAGTCCATCCTCTCCGAATCGCATCACATAGATGCCGCTCGCCGGACTGAAGGCGTCGTTGCAGGCGACGTAGACGAAGGGTTCGGTCGGATGGAAGTTCACCTGCTGAAGTGGATCCTGTGCGCCCTGGCCTCCCACGTTCGAACGCTGTGCGACCATCGCCACCTCGCCTGAGTCCGGGTCCACCCTGAAGAGGATGATCTCGCCTCCCTCCTCCGTGCGATTGGCGATGGTCACGAGGTAGCGGCCGGTCGGATCGATCGCCACATCCGCACCCGCAGCCTCGAGCTGAACGGTCTGGCGCGCACTCAGGCGCCCCGACACGGGATCGACGGCAAAGACCTCCAGCCGCCCGCTGTCGTGGTGCCCCAGCGCATAGGACAACGCGTCGCCGTTCGGCGCGGAGGTGACGAAATAGACGAAGCGTCCACTTGGATGCATCGCACCGCCGTACGCCAGATCACTCTCGTGCAGGGTCACGAAGCCATCCGGGATCTCAGTGAGCGCACCATTCACATCGCTCGCGAGATAGCTCTGAATCCCCCGCGTCTGCGTCGCCGCCTGCTCCTCCGGCGTGCCGCGACGGTTCGTGGAGGCATACACGTAACGGCGGACGTAGAGCTGGACCGAGGCCGTGATTCCGGTACCGGGAAGCTCCGCCCGGATCTCCTGCTGTGAACCGACAGGACCGGTCACCGTTGCCAGTCCATCGGCGTTGATCGTCGCCCCGCTGCCCTCTCCCACAGACCAGGTGACGTCCGCGGGCCCCTCTTGCGGCGTGCCATCACTGAGGACTGTGTGTGCAGTGAACTGCCGCGTTCCTCCAGGCGCGTTGATCACGTCCCCCTGATCGATGACGAGCCCGTTCACCACGGGGCCGACCACCTCGATGTCGACCCGCGCAGACACGCTTCCGACGGAAGCGACGACGGCGGTGCTTCCCCGGCTTCGGCCCTGCAGCACGCCCTCCTGGCCCTCGGCGTTCTCCACCGTCACGATGGTTTCATCCTCGGAGGACCATTGGACGTCGGCCGTCAGGTTCTCAGTGCCACCATCCGAATACGTGCCGATGGCTCGGAGCGCAACGCGCACCCCCACAGGAACAGGTCCGGGCACGGTGCCGTCCGCAGCGCTGACCTCGAGGGACTCGAGCACCCGCTCCGTCACGGACACCGTGGTCGTGGCGGTCACCCCGCGATAGACGGCCCTGATGACCGCCTCGCCCGGAAGGTGGGCCTCAACCCACCCCTCCTCGCTGACCGAGACCACATCCGGGGCAGACGAGGACCATGCCGCCTCCCGGGTGACGGACGCCTCCGCTCCATCGGAGAACGTCGCCCGAGCCTCAAGCTCCAAGGTCCCGCCCTGCATGAGGGTCGGAGCCGCGGGGCTGATGACCAGCGCCGTCAGCTCAGGTTCGCCATCTGCGACGCCACTCCCACACGACCCGAGCAACAACAGGAGCGCGAAGAGCGCCCCCGCCCGCGCGGGTCGACGACTGGCCGTGTCGCGTAGGCGGGACTGCAGGCATTCCGAGGAGGCAGATCCAGACTGTTGAGCCATGGCGCGGACCTAGCACGCCCGAGATTCGTGCGACCACAATGCGCTGACATTTCGCGAACCCCGGGCCGGACACCTTTTGACCACCCGTGGCGTCTTCCTCCCCTTGAGGCGGGGAGCTGGATCCGCCAACCTCCTGTTCGCCGCACCTGCTCGGAATCGAGGACCCATGGCCGACCTGCCGAAGATTGGAGCAGCCGCGGAGCGTGCACTCCAGCGCGAGGGAATTCAGAAGCTGGAACAGCTCAGGCGCTGGAGCGAGTCCGAGCTTGCAGCGCTCCACGGAGTCGGCCCCAAGGCCCTCCGCATGCTGCGCGAGTCGCTTTCCGAAGCGGGATTGGGGTTCAAAGGCTCTGCCCAGCCGCAGAGCCGCGCCCCACTTCCTTCCCCAAAGGCGGGGGCACGGCGGAGCAAGGAGAAAGCCGCGGCAGTGAAACGGGCCGGTTCGGGACCCTCAGCGAGATCGCCAGGCGAACCGACGTTCTTCCCCACCCCCGCCGATTTCCGCGCGTGGCTCGAGGCCAACCATCAGACGGCCTCGGAGCTCCTGGTCGGCTATTACAAGAAAGGCACCGGACGACCGAGCATCACCTGGCCCGAATCGGTCGACGAGGCGCTCTGCTTCGGCTGGATCGACGGCATCCGTCGAAGCCTGGGTGAAGAGGCGTACTGCATCCGGTTCACCCCGCGGAAGCCGACCAGCATCTGGAGTGCGGTGAACGTGGCCCGGGTCGCAGCGCTCACCCAGCTCGGGCGCATGACGCCCGCGGGCTTGGCGGCATACGAGAAGCGCAGAGACGATCTCACCGGTATCTACGGCCACGATCGACTCACGCCCGCCCAGCTCGATCCTGCGCTGCGCGCCCGCTTCGACGCTCACGCGGAAGCCCTGGAGTGGTTCCAGTCACAGGCGCCGTCGTATCAGCGCATCACGCTGCACTGGATCATGAACGCGAAGAAGCAGGAGACCCGGGAGCGGCGCTTCGAACAGGTTCTTGCGGCCTCACTCAAGAAGCAGCGGCTCTGAACGCGCGGTTCCGAAGCAATCGCGTGGGCCACAGCAGCGACCGGACGGAGCCAGCGACAGACAGGCGGTCAGCGCGCTCAGGGCTTCGGGTCCGCTCACGCCACGACAACCACGAACGACGCCCGTGCGCTCCTTCACCGCGCCACGTAACGTCGGTGCCCCGTATCCGTTCCGGAGCCTTTCATGCGCACAGCCTTCTTCTTGGCCACCCTGCTCACTGCCAGCGTCGCCACCGCCAAGCCCATGCGAAAGCCCGTCAGCTACCAGCACGAAGGCGTCACCTACGAGGGTGTTCTCGTCTGGGACGACGCCGCGAAAGGTCCCCGTCCGGGACTGCTCCTGATCCCGAACTGGCTCGGCATCAATGAGGCCAACCTGAAGCAGGCCGAACTCGTGGCGGGCAGGAAGTACGTGATCTTCGTGGCAGACATGTACGGAAAGAACGCGCGCCCGAAGAACCAGAAGGAGGCGGCGCAGGCGTCAGGCGCGGTGAAGGGAGACCGCAGGTTGATGGCCGCGCGGGCTTCCGCCGCCCTCGATGCGATGAAACGCGCGGGGAAAACCGCGGGAATGGAGCTCAAGAAGATCGGCGCCATCGGCTTCTGCTTCGGAGGAACAGTGGTGCTCGAGCTCGCCAAACGTGGCGGGCAGGTCAGCGGCGTCGTCTCCTTCCACGGCGGCCTGGACGCGGTGACGCCCACGCCCCAGGGCCTCTCGGCGCGGATCCTCGCGCTGCACGGCGCGGACGACCCCGCGGTGCCTGAGAAGGACCTCCAGGCCTTCATCGCCGATCTCAAGCAATCCAGGGCGGACTGGGCGCTGGTTCAGTTCGGCAACGCGGTTCACAGCTTCACGGACGTCGACGCCGACAACCTGCCCGTCTCCAAGTACAACCCCAAGGTCGCGCGTCGCGCCTACGAGATGATGCACGACTTCTTCGACGAGACCTTCGCCGGCTGAGAACGCGGCGCGGTCTGAGGTTCACCCCATGCTCCCTGTCGCCGAGACGGCCAAACGCCATCACCTGCGATCCCTGGCCATGCTCTCGCTCCTGGCGGTGCTGAGCAGCGGCTGTGGAGGCGCCCCCACCGAGCCCGGCAGTGAGGACGCGCCCGGTGAGTTCATCAAGCCGGATGCATCGAACACCGGCCCGCGGGTCGCTCCCACGCGGACGATCACCGCCGACCAGGCGCTGGAAGAGCTGCGCGCCACCGGAAGGCTGTCGGGTGCGATTGTCGTCGGGAGCTTCAGGCTCAGCGGCAGCGACGGCGTGGACTGGGTCATCGAAGACTGCCGATTCGAGGCCACGTCACAATACGCCGTCCAGGGCTACGCAAGCCTCGAGCCTTTCACCGGCACCCAGGCGCAGCGGCCGGTCTTCCGCTACGTGGAGATCGTCGGACGTGCCGGCACCGGGACCGGTCGATCGTCGGCCGCCGTGTACGGACGCAACATGGTGTTCTCGCACGCCGACATCTACGGAGCCGACGACGGCCTCAAGATCTCGGGCTCGTTCGACCTGCTCCACTCGTGGGTGCACGACAACGACCACCCCGATGGCGCCCACTGTGATGCGATTCAGATCCGCAGCGGCACCGACATCCTCATCCGAGGCAGCCGCCTCGACGCTTACATCGGGTACTCCTCCGACGGCTCCACCGAGCTCGGAGGGACCTGCAGCGGAGCACTGCAGACCGGTTCGGTCACCGGCCCCATCGAGGCACGCTGGGAGCACAACTGGTTTGCCGGCGGGCACTACACCCTCCGTGGATCGAGCGATCCTCAGGTGAACTACACCTTCCGGAACAACCGCTGGATGCGCCATGGCACGAGCGTGGTCCTCGGCCGCGACGATCTCCCGCCGAACCGCTACGGCCCGGTGACCTCGGATCTCGGTGACTTCGATGATTCGAACGTCTGGGAGGACACCGGCGAGCCCGTCCGCTAGTCGCGCCACACGCAACGCTTGCAGTGCCGGCCCTCATGCGTCTGCGCAGGTCGTCGCAATTGTCCCGGTGCTGCGTGGGCCCGGGCTGTTCTACGGTCGGCCCCTTCCCTTCCCTCCGTGATGCGAGCGCCCATCCAGACGTGGATGCATCGGTTGCCCGCCCCCCCCAGCCCTGCTCCGAGCCACCCATGTCGACGAAGCCCGCCTCCGATCTGCGACACCCGGCCGACCGCCATGACGTCATCCGCGTCAAAGGCGCCCGTGAGAACAACCTCAAGGACGTCAGCGTCGAGCTGCCCAAGCGGCGCCTCACGGTCTTCACCGGCGTCTCCGGCTCCGGCAAGAGCTCCCTGGTCTTCGGCACCATCGCCGCCGAGTCTCAACGCCTCATCAACGAGACGTACAGCGCCTTCGTGCAGGGGTTCATGCCGAGCCTTGCGCGTCCCGAGGTGGATGTCCTCGAAGGGCTGACGACGGCCCTCATCGTCGACCAGGAGCGCATCGGCTCCAATTCCCGCTCGACCGTGGGAACCGCGACGGACGTGAACGCGATGCTGCGGGTGCTCTTCAGCCGTCTCGGCGAGCCTCACATCGGCAGCTCCAACGCCTTCTCCTTCAACATCCCCTCGGTGAAAGGCTCCGGTTCCCTGACCATCGAGAAGGGGAATGGCAAGACCGCCGAGGTGAAGGACTTCCAGATCACCGGAGGGATGTGCCCCCGCTGTGAGGGCATGGGCAACGTCAATGAGATCGACGTGAGCCAGCTCGTCGACGAGAGCAAATCGCTCCTCGAGGGCGCCATCACCATCCCCGGCTACACCGCAGATGGTTGGTACGTCCGCACCTACGCCGAGAGCGGCTTCCTCGATCCCCATAAGCCCATCCGCAAGTACACGCAGAAGGAGCGGGAGGATTTCCTCTTCCGCGAGCCCGTCAAGGTGAAGGTCTCGGGCATCAACATGAACTACGAGGGCCTGGTGCCCCGGGTCCAGAAGGCCTTCCTCTCCAAGGACAAGGACGCGCTGCAACCGCACATCCGGGCCTTCGTCGAGCGCGCGGTCACGTTCACCACCTGTCCGGACTGCGAAGGGACACGACTCAACGCGGGCGCCCGCTCCTCCCGCATTCTCGGCCGCAACATCGCCGACGTCTGCGCCATGCAGATCAGCGATCTCGGTGTGTGGCTGAAACAGGTCAAAGCGCCAGCCGTCGCCCCGCTGTTGGCGAACCTCCAGCAGACCGTCGACGCGCTGGTGGAAATCGGACTTGGCTACCTCAGCCTGGATCGCGCTTCGGGCACCCTCTCCGGCGGCGAGGCTCAACGCCTCAAGATGGTCCGCCACCTCGGCTCTTCCCTCACCGACGTCACCTACGTCTTCGACGAGCCCACCACCGGGCTGCATCCCCATGACATCCAGCGGATGAACGATCTGCTGCTGCGCCTGCGCGACAAGGGCAACACCGTCCTAGTCGTCGAGCACAAGCCCGAGGTGATCACGATCGCCGACCACGTGGTGGACCTCGGCCCCCGCGCCGGAACGGCCGGTGGACAGATCGTCTTCGAAGGGACCGTCGAAGGTCTGCGTGAGAGTGACACCCTCACCGGACGCCACCTCAACGATCGCCGAACCCTCAAGGCCAAGGTGCGGGCGCCGAAGGGGACGCTCGAGATCCGGGGCGCCAATGCGCACAACCTCCAGTCGGTCGACGTCGACATCCCCCTGGGGGTGCTGGTCGTGGTCACCGGCGTGGCGGGCTCGGGAAAGAGCTCGCTGCTTCGCGGCTCGGTCTGTGGGCGCGAGGGCGTGGTGACCGTGGATCAGGCGCCCATCCGGGGCTCGCGCCGGAGCAACCCCGCGACCTACACCGGCCTGCTCGATCCCATCCGCAAGGCCTTCGCAAAGGCCAATGGGGTGAAGCCGGCCCTCTTCAGCGCCAACTCCGAGGGGGCGTGCCCCACCTGCAACGGCAACGGGGTCATCTACACCGACCTGCTCATGATGGCCGGCGTCACCAGCCCCTGCGAGGAGTGTCAGGGCCGGCGCTTCCAGGCCTCGGTTCTGGAGTACCGACTCGGAGGACGCCATATCGCCGAGGTGCTCGACCTCCCCGTCGAGGAGGCCCTCCCCTTCTTCTCCAAGGGCTCCGCGAAGACCCCTGCGGCGGCCGCCATCCTCCAGCGCATGTCGGATGTCGGCCTCGGTTATCTACGACTCGGCCAGCCGCTCACGACGCTCTCCGGTGGCGAACGCCAACGCATCAAGCTCGCCACGCACATGGGCGCGGAAGGAGGCATCTACGTCCTCGATGAGCCCACCACCGGCCTCCACCTGGCCGATCTGAACCAGCTCCTCGGCCTCCTCGATCAGCTCGTGGATGCGGGTCAGTCGGTCATCGTGATCGAGCATCACCAGGCGGTCATGGCCCACGCGGATTGGGTGATCGATCTGGGACCCGGCGCAGGTCATGACGGTGGACGCCTCGTCTTCCAGGGCCCGCCGCATGAGCTGGTCAAGGCGAAGACGCTGACCGGCAAGCACCTCGCGTCCTATGTCGGCGTGGCCTCCCGGAACGCGGCGCGGTCTGCATGACGCGGGGGGCAGGCTTCGCTGAGCAGGACCTTTGGCGTGGCGGTGCACCTCCAGGAAGCGCCCAACAAGCGCGTCGGCGCCTCGGCCGAAGGCAAGGGACGATCCCTGCTGTCACCACTCCGGGCTGTCCTGCGCCTCCTCCCCCACTAGACTCCCCCCATGTCGATCTGGCCACCCTGTGGGCTGTACCGCACCACCCGTGCACTCTCGGAAGCGCTCCCTGAGGGCCGCCTCGTCTTCTTTCACGATCACGGCGATCCCGGCCCCGGCGTGTACCTGCCCAGCGGGTGGAGCAACAACCGGGCGAGCTTTCACGCGAAGGGGCTCCCCCTCTCGGATCCCTCAGAGGCCGCGACGCTCCAACCGCTTCCGGCCGAAGGGTTCTACGTGGTGGGCTCCGCCTTCACCTGCTGCGAGCGCGAGTGCCGCACCTTCGTGGAAGGTGAGCTGCTCCAGCTCGGCTACAACGGACAGGCCGACCCGCTGCTCTTCGTGCCTGAGTGGCGTGATGGCGGACTGAAGCTCCCCGAAAAGGGCACGCGCGTCGATGCCCAGCGTCTCTCACGTCTGGTGCCGTGCCGGGTTCCCGGGACCGATGCCGGCCGCAACAGCCCGCTTCACTGAACCGCCAGCCTTCCGTCCCCTCTGGCGAGGCGTTCGGCAAGGAGCGCCTCGGGACGCGCGACCCGGATCGCGCCTTCCGTTGTGCGCCCTTCACTCGTCGGGTGACGCGGTGGACAACAGCTCCGAACCGATGGCGTACAGCTCTGCGGCAACCGAATAGCCGGGATCCCCCCCTATGCCCCAACGGGTCTCGCTGCCGACGCCCTCCGTCATCGCGCGGCCGCAGTCCCGGGTTGCGACATCGAGCATCAGCTGTGGACCCTTCCCGCACGTCCATTGGAGTTTCGCGAAGGTCTCCGCAGTGGACTGACATCCCGACGGGCGTTCGAGCCGGGTCACTGCCGCGGAGATCCTCCGGACCGTGCGCGACGTCTCTTCTCTGGACAGCCTCCGCTCGACGCGGCGGGGGACCCGCTGCTTCAGGTCGGGATCCCACTCCTCAAAGGATCCTTCCATCAGCGCCGTTCCGCCGGCGGAGACGGTGACGGTGAGCGCGCGCGAGGTGGTCCCGTAGCAGCCCTTCGCTCCGTACTCGAGGACCAGTCGCGCCGGCCCCCGCAGCGCACAGGCCGGCACCCGGTCTCCGGGGGGCTCGAAACCCTTCTCGCCCGTCAGGAGCCCCCATTCACGCCGTACGGCGACGTCGTCAGCCTTGTGCCAGGACCTCCCCCCGCTGTCCGATCGATAGAGGTCGGAACCGACGCGGGCGAGGACCTGCGCACCGTTGGCCGCTGCCAGCCTCGTCACCGGCGCAGGGAGGGAACCGATGTGCCGCCATGAGCGCCCGGCATCATCCGTCCGGAACACCGTGGCGTCCGCCCAACCCCATCCCACATCCCCGAAATCGGCCCGCCCCTGCAGCGTTGCAACCTCACCTGCGGGGGCACTCACCGGCGGACCACGCCGCACCAACTCCCCACGCCGGTAGCTCGTCAGCGGGCCGAGCCCCCTCGAGAAGTTGAGCGGGAAGCTTCGCGGGGTGAAGTCCATCGCGCCCGCGTCTGCGACCGGAACCCAACGCTCGTCGACCATCGGAACGACGTCCTCGATCCGGATGGCCTCCTGCCAGCCCACCACCACCACGAGGCGACCGTCGTGGCGGCGCACGGCGCCCGGTCTGTCCCCGGTCGCAGCGACCTGCTTCCAGCTCCCGCCCCCATCCAGGGTCCTCAGCCGCGCGCCCCCGCGGGTTTTGGCCCAGGCCACCTGGGGCGTCAGTCTGACCAGCCCAAGAACGTCATCGGCGCTGATGATGTCCTCCGGCGGCGGCAGGATGGGCGTCATCCCGGTCCAGGTGACGCCGCCATCACGAGACTGCCAGAGCGACTGCTGCCCTGATGCCCAGCCTTCACGCGCATCGAGGAATGACAGCCCGGAGCACGGTTTCTCCCAACCGGGGCCTTCCCGGTGGAAGAGCTTCTGCCCGGCAATCCAGGTCCTGCCCGCATCATCAGAGCGTCGGACCCTCCCCGAACTTCCGCAGTACCAGACACGCCGCCCCACCGCCTCGACCGCGTAGAGACGCTCCCCACCCTCGGGCAGCACAGCGGACGTCCAGGTCCTCCCCCCATCGTCTGTCCGGAAGACCTTCGGCGCGTTGTGGACGAAGGCCAACCCGGTGGAGCTGCTCAGCCACAGCGCCCGCTGAATGTGCTGGAGGCCGTTCTTGCCACCGAAGAACTGCTGCTGGACCTCCGGCACCGGATGCCACGCCTCTCCTCCGTCCCGCGTCCTGAAGACGGCGCCACAGTCGTCGAACATCCAGCCGTCACTCGCGGTCCGGAACGCAACCGCCGTGATGCGACAGGTGGAGACCTCCTTCACTCCCGGATCGACCTCCACGGGTGCACCCGTGGAAAGCACGGTCAACGTCAGGAGGATGGAGAGTGGCATGGGCCTCCGGCTCGGGCGCACCGCGAAAAGGCATCACGCGGAAGGAATGAAGTGTAGGGGCATATGGACCATGCATCCACCCCAGCCCGGACGCAGGTCGCAGGAAGGTGACGTGCCCGGCTTCAGTGCGCAGCCGGCGACGTGAGTGGGCGGCGTCCGCACGCGAGGGTGGCCGTTTCACCTGCAATCCTTGCCACAGCGATCATCCACGCACGCATGGCGCACTTCCATGGGGCAGGCCCGCGCCAGGGGGAACGCCTCCACCGGAGCCGGGACTCCGCAACGCCCCAACGCGTCAATCCGGAACTGCGGTTTTCGACTTGCCTCACGCACACTCACTCCTTGACGATGGCGTCAGCGCCCGTCTCCCTCTCCCCCTGCGACGCACCTTCCAGCTGAGCGTGTCACCGATGTTCGATCCATCCCGTCTCCTCCTCTGTCTGGCAGCCCTGACCCTCTTCTCCCTGGGCTGCAGCCCGCCCCAGTCCGGCGTCGTGGGGTGTGAGAGCGGCGCCACGCAGGCGTGTGACACCGCTGGAGGCTGTGCCGGAACGCAGACCTGTACCGACGGGGAGTGGAGCGCCTGCGCCCCTCCTGCGGAGCTCTGCAACGGCATCGATGACGACTGCGATGGCGAGGTGGACGAGGACTTTGCCGACCTCGGGGGGGCCTGCACCCCGGGTCGTGACGCGTGCGGCACAACGGGGACCTGGACCTGCAGCAGTGACGGGACGTCCCTGGTCTGCGCCGCCGATCCGGTCGATCCCCAGCCCGAGACCTGCAACGGCATCGACGACGACTGCGACGGAGAAATCGACAACGTCACCGGCCTCGGTGACGCCTGCAGCGTGGGTGTGGGTGCATGCGACAGCGCCGGAACGCTGGTCTGTGACATGGCGACCGGCGGATTGGTCTGCGACGCCGTCCCGGGAACGCCTTCCGCCGAGGTGTGCAACGGCATCGACGACGATTGCGATGGCATCGTCGACAACGTCGACGGCCTCGGAGACATCTGCCGGGTGGGAGAAGGCGCGTGCATGAACGAGGGCACGCTGGTCTGCGACGCATCGGGGGTGGGACTGACCTGCAGCGTCACGCCGGGCGCCCCCTCCCCCGAGGTCTGCAACGACATTGACGATGATTGCGATGGCTTCGTGGACAATGTGGAGGGCTTGGGTGACGCGTGCAGCGAAGGCGAGGGGGCGTGCAACAGGCCAGGCACCCGGGTCTGTGACCTGACCAGCGGTGCGCTGGTCTGTGACGCCATCCCCGGCACGCCCTCCCCAGAGGTCTGCAACGACATCGACGATGACTGCAATGGCATCAAGGACGATGTCCCCGGGGTGGGGGACGTCTGCAGCGTGGGCGTGGGCGAATGTACCCGCAACGGCACACGGGTCTGTGATGCGACCGCCGGCGCGCTGGTGTGTGATGCCATCCCCGGTGAGCCCTCGACCGAGGTCTGTAACGGCCTTGACGATGATTGCGACACCGTCATCGACAATGTCGAGGGTGTGGGGGAGCCCTGCACGGAGGGCGTCGGTGCCTGCCTGCGCGACGGCTCGAGGGTCTGTGATGTGGTCGCCGGAGCGCTGACGTGTGACGCCATCCCGGGCACGCCGTCCCCCGAGGTCTGCAACGGCGTGGATGATGACTGCAATGGGGACGCCGATGACGTCGACGGCATCGACGATGCGTGCACCGTCGGGGTTGGCGCCTGCGAGCGCTCCGGCACCCTGATCTGCGGGCCCTCCTCCGAGGCGCCGGTCTGCAGCGTGTCCCCCGGAGCGCCCTCCGCCGAGGTCTGCAACGGCATCGACGACGACTGCGACGGCACGGTCGACAACGTGCAGTTCCAGTTCGCGATGCCGGTGAATTACCCGGCCGAGTTGAATTGCATGACATCCGCGGTGGGGGATCTTGACGGCGATAACCTGCAGGACGTCGTCTGCGCTCCGGCGACAGTCGACATCGACAACCCCGACACCCGCCTGTTCGTCTATCGGAATCTGGGGAACGGCTCCTTCGACACCGTGCAGTACCTGCCGCCGGTCGTGGCCCCCTTCCGCGCTCAGAGCAGGATTGCGCTGGGCGACCTCGACGGCGACGGGGACCTGGACATCGTGGCGGTCGGCGAGACCATGCGGGCGCAGGTCTACATCAATGCGGGGAACGGGACGTTCGCGCCGCCGTATGAGGCCTTCCAGTTCACGACCGATGGCGAGCCGGGCACGGAAGGGCTGCTGCTGCATGACTTCGACGGAGACGGCGACCTCGACATTGCGACGACCCTGGGCTCCGTCCGCACTCCCGAGAGGCGTCTGGTCCTCTCAATGAACGATGGAAGTGCCGGGTTCGGGCCTCCCATCATCGTGGATGGCGACGCACTCTCGGCCACCGATATCTACGCGGCGGACGTGGGGAACAATGGTGACCTCGACCTGGTGGTCGTGGGCCTGAACGAGATCAGGCTCTATCGTCCGACGGCCTCGGGCTCATTCGAACCGCCGGTCACCGTGGTCACCTTCCCGGAGCCACTCTCCAGAGGGCACACGCTCCTCACGGACCTGAACGCGGATGGATACCCGGACCTCCTCATTCCTGGCGCCGGGTTCCGACTCTTCATCCCCGGAACGGGCTCCGGATTCGGAAATATCGCCAGCGTCACAGTGCCTGGAACCGAGATGGGGGTCGCTGTCGGCCAGTTGGACTGCGATCCCACGCCCGAGGTCGTCACGCTCGCTGCAAACGTCGGCGCATGGCTGTACGTGCTGCGGGATCCTCCAACCCTGGAGCACACCCCGGTGCCCGGCCAGGTTTACGGATACACCGTTGAGCTCATCGACCTCGACGGCGACGGCGATCTCGACGTGGTGTACGGGGGCATAGGCCCCGGCCTGAATGTGCTGATCAGGAACTGAGGCGGGCTCAACGGCGACGGAAGCCCGGCTTCCCGGGGGGCGAGCGCACGGCTCATTCAAGCCCGCTCCCCATCGTGGGGGGCCTTCGCCCCGCGCTTGCGCGTGCGCATCTCACGCGCGCGGTGTACTGGCGGTCGCTCCTGCCGGATGCGCACCCGGTGACATCCAGCACACCGTGACGTTGAGACGCTGCGGGGGAGGCTGACAGCCTCGCCTCCCTCACCGCCACAGGTCTGGCATCCAGGCCCCGGAGCACGCCCGATGACCCAGGTTTCGATCCCCACCACCCGCTTCCGTGACGGAACCCCCATCCCCCTCATCGGGCTTGGGACCTATGGCCTCCAGGGTCCGCCGGGCGTGCGCAGCATGGTCGCAGCGCTCTCCATGGGTTACCGGCTGTTGGACACCGCCGCGCAGTACGGCAACGAAGCGGCGGTGGGCGAGGCGATCCACGCCAGCGGGATCCCCCGCGGTGAGCTCTTCGTCACCACCAAGGTGGCGGGCGGAGACCAGGGGCGGAACGCCGCGCGTCGGGGCGTGGAGGGGTCGCTGCGCAGGCTCAACCTCGTACGCTGCGATCTGGTGCTGATCCACTGGCCCAATCCGTCCCGGGGACTCGCGGTGGAGACCTGGCAGACCCTGCTCGACCTGAAGAACGAGGGACTCATCGCCCACGCCGGCGTCTCGAACTTCTCTCCCGCGCAGCTCACCGAGCTGTATGACGCCACCGGCGAGTGGCCCGAGCTCAATCAGATCCAGTTGTCGCCCGCGCTCCCCCGCCAGGCTTCGGTCGACTTCCATTCCGAGCACGACATCCTCACCCAGGCCTGGGGTCCCCTGGGGCAGCGGGAAGGGCTGATGGATCAGTTCGTGATGAAGAAGGTCGCGGCCAAGCATGGCGTGAAGGCCGAGCAGGTGGCGCTGCGGTGGGCGGTCGACCAGGGCTTCATCGTCATTCCCAAGTCCTCGGATCCCGAACGCCAGCGCACCAACGCCGGTTTGGACGGGTTCCGCCTGGACGATGATGACCGCGCCCTGCTCGCGAGCCTCGATCTCGGCGACGCGGCCGCCTGGGACCCCACCGTCCACGAGGAGTGGTGAAGGCCATGGTGTCCTTGGAATGGGTCCATGCGCTGGCCCGCTACAACCGCTGGATGAACGACCGGCTCTATGGGCTGGCCGCATCCCTCGACGATGACCTCCGCAAACGCGATCTCGGGGCGTTCTTCAGATCCATCCACGGAACGCTGAACCACCTCCTGGTCGCCGATCGCATCTGGCTCGGGCGCCTCGAGGGAATCGTGGTTCCGGAAGGTCACATGGGTCCGGGCGGCATCCGCTCGCTGGACCAGGTGCTCCACGAGGACTTCGGAGCGCTGCGCCAGGCGCGGAGGGAGACCGACGAGGCGATCTCCGCGTGGGTCTCCGGCCTCACCGAAGCGCGGCTCGCGGAACCGATCACCTATGCTCGCCGCGGTCAGGGACAGGCGTCGCCGCTGTGGTGGGTGCTGGCGCAGGTGTTCAACCACCAGACCCATCACCGCGGTCAGATCACGACGCTCCTCAAGCAGCAGGGCTGCGATCCCGGCGTCACCGACCTCATCGCCATGCTCCGCGAGGAGCAGCGCGCCTGAGCGCCACCCGGCCGGGCTTCACGCCCGGGGACGTGTCGGCAGGGGACGGGCATCAGACGACGCGAGCGTCTTTCAGTCCGTGATCGCCCGCACGCCCTGCGCCGCAAGTCGCGCGAGCCCCTGCTTCATCGCCTCGAGCTGCTCGGGCGGATGGCCCTCCCAGTCCAGAAGCTCCCGCACCACGCGCAACGGGGACCGGGTCCGGAACGAGCGCGTCGGATTGCCGGGGAACTTCTGGTCGGTGAGGTTCGGATCATCCTCGATGGGGCCGGTGGGCTCGACCACGTAGATGTGCCCGCGGCCTTCACCCACCGCGAGCTCCGCCCCCCACGTCGCGGCGTCCAGAGTGCCGGTCAGATAGACGAAGCCTGCGAGTTCGCGGTCCCCGTAGTTCGACGCGTGTCCCGGGACGATCAATGCCCCGGGCTGCAAGACGGCCTTGGTCCCGTGGAGATAGCCGGACGTTCCGTCACTGTCGCACCAGGGTTCGAAGGGCACGGGTCGGGTCATGACGCCCCACCCTAGCGCCCTCACCTTCCGGTTGTCCCGGACACGCCGCCTCCCACGGAGGGCGACGCTCCAGCGTGCTGCGAAGCTTCTGCGCCATCCCCTCTGAAACGGCTAAGGTCGCACGCCTTCCCGGGGCCCCGAGCCTGACCGGTCTGTGGAGTGCGCGTGGTGTGGACGGCGTGCGGTCCGGCCGGAGCATGCGTGCACGGTACCGCCGGTTCACCTCCGACGATCCACCTGCGCCCGAAGACGAACGCCATGACCGATGCGACCCCGCGCCGCCCCTCCTGGACCGACCGCTTTCTGAGCACGATCGAGCGCGTCGGCAACGCCCTGCCCCATCCCGCGACGCTCTTCTTCCTCTTCGCGGTGGCGGTGGTCTTCGCCTCGGCGCTCGCGTCCTGGGCAGGGCTCGAGGTCGCGCATCCCGGAACGGGCGAACCGGTGCGTCCGGCCAACCTGCTCTCCATCGAGGGCCTGCACCGGATCCTCACCCAGATGGTGACCAACTTCACCTCGTTCGCGCCGCTCGGCACGGTGCTCGTGGCGCTGCTGGGCATCGGGGTCGCAGAGGGGACCGGATTCATCGGCGCGGCCATCCGCCTGCTGGTCACCAGCGCGCCACGGAGGCTCCTCACCTTCGTCGTCGTCTTCGCAGGCATCCTCTCGAACGCCGCGAGTGAGGTGGGCTACGTCCTGCTCATCCCACTGGCCGCGGTCATCTTCCGCTCGGTCGGCCGCAACGGCATTGCCGGTGTGGCCGCGGCGTTCGCGGGCGTGTCGGGGGGCTACAGCGCGAACCTGCTGCTCGGCACCATCGACCCGCTGCTGGCCGGCCTCACAGAGGAGGCTGCGCGCATCATCGATCCGACCTACGCGGTCAACCCCGCAGCGAACTACTACTTCATGTTCGCCTCGACGTTCGTCATTGCGCTCGCCGGCACCTGGATCACCGAGCGGATCGTCGAACCGCGCCTCGGTCCGCCCAAGGACGCCGAGGGCTCGGAGGACGCCCCGGCCGCCGTCGAGCTGCGGGGGCTCGAGCCGTCCGAGAAGCGGGGGCTCTGGTTTGCCGCCGGCACCTTCGTGGTCATCGCCACCCTCCTCCTGCTCGGAACGGTCCCGACGGATGGCTTCCTGAGGGATCCCGCCACCGGCAGTCTGCTCCGCTCCCCGTTCATGTCGGGAATCGTCGCGCTGATCTTTCTCGTCGGTGCCCTGCTCGGCATCGCCTACGGCATCGGCGCGCGCACCGTGAAGAGCGACGCTGATCTGGTGAAGGGCATGGCCAGCTCGATGGAGAGCCTGGGCGCCTACATGGTGCTGGTCTTCTTCGCCGCGCAGTTCGTTGCGTACTTCAACTGGAGCAACCTGGGCCTCATCTTCGCGGTCGAAGGTGCGCAGATGCTGCGCCAGTCCGGTCTGGGGATGGTCCCGTTGATGATCCTCTTCGTGCTGCTCTCGTCGGTCATCAACCTGGTGATGGGCAGCGCCTCGGCGAAGTGGGCGATCATGGCGCCGGTCTTCGTGCCGATGTTCATGCTGCTGGGGGTGAGCCCCGAGCTGACCCAGGGCGCCTACCGCGTCGGGGACAGCGTCACGAACGTGATCTCCCCGATGATGTCCTACTTCGCGCTGATCGTGGCGATCATGCAGCGGTACGACAGGAAGTCCGGCCTGGGGACACTCATCGCCACCATGCTCCCCTACAGCGTGGGCTTCCTCCTCATCTGGCTCTCGCTGCTGGTGGTGTGGATCCTCTTCGGGATTCCGCTCGGCCCCGATGCGCCCATGTTCCTGCCGGTGCCCGAGGCGACCTGAGTTCCGACCGCCCCCGGAGTGCCGCGCTCAGCCGGTCCAGCGCTGGTCGGTGACCTGGGAGCGCAGCAGGAAGTGACAGGACTCCGCGCCCTTGCGGAAGCACTGGGGCTGGCTGACCTCGACGCGGATGCCCAGCGTGCGCAGCGCCTCCTCCATGAGCCCCTCCTCCATCTTGCAGTGGTGAGGGGTGGTCTTCTCGAGGAGCGCATGCCCCGGCTCGAGCACCAACACCTCCCACCCACCGATGTCCTCGCCGCGGTTGACGCGCTTGTAGATGGCGTCAAATCCACTGAGCAGCTGCTGCGCAGAGTGCACGTTCGCGCGCACGCATCTGCATGGGAGAGCTTGAAGAGCTCCCAGCCGACATGGTGCAGCCCGTAGTCCCCGAGCTTGGCGTCCATGACCTCGAAGGCCTCGAGCAACAGGCCGATGGGGTACCACCGGTCCGCACGGACCGCGCCCAGCCGCCTTGCCAGATCCGGCCCCAGGGTCCGTTCAGGCAGGGTCACCGCCTTGAGGACCGCGAGCACGTCCGACCCGAGGGTCTCGTGGTTGCGGCCGACATAGCCTCGGGGACGTCGCTTCACGATCCGGCACCGTAGCCCCTTCCGCCTTCCCATTGCCAAGGGGCGCCGGGGGTGGACGAAGCGCGGAGGACAGGCGCCTCACGGTGGCGCTGAAAGGAAGCTCCCCTTTGCGCGAGTGGTGCGAGCGGGCTCACCCCGAAGGCGAGGCTGCCAGTGCCGGTCGCCGCGTCGCCGCCAGGGTGCGCCACGCCGTCGCCACGAGGATGATCGCGCCGCCGGTCAGGGCCCAGGGTCCGGGGCGCTCTCCGGCGAAGAGCCACGCCCAGATCGGGTTCAGGACCGGCTCGAGCAGCACCAGCAGGCTCGCCTCGACCGCCGGGGTGTGCGTGAGCCCCTTCGCGAATGCGGCGTACCCCAGGGCCAGCTGGAACACCCCGAGGAAGAGCACCAGGCCGACGTCGGTGGGGGTCGGCGTGGGGCCCCCGACGCAGAACGGAAGCGCGATGACGAAGGCCAGCAGGTTTCCCCACACCAACACGCCCTGGCGATCCTCCACCAGCTTGCGCAGCCCCATGATGTTGAAGGCGAAGGCCACGCCCGACGCGAGCGCGATGAGGTTGCCCAGCTGCTGCCCCGGAGAGAGCTGATCCAGGAAGAAGAGTCCGAGCCCCACCAGGAACAGGGGGATCGCTGCCAGCTCGCCGCGGGTGGCCTTCTCTCCGAGCACGAAGGAGCCCAGCAACAACACCCACAGCGGTGCGGTGTCCTGCAGGAAGATCGCGTTGGCGCTGGTGGTCGCCTTGTTGGCGAGCACGAAGAGCACCACCGTCGCCGCGTAGGCCACCGAGACCAGCGCCATCGGACGGGTGAGCCGCCGCCGCGCAGCCGGCAACAGGATCCAGAGCGCGACCGCCGCCACCAGAGACCGCCCGGCCGCGAGCTGCCACGCATTCAGGGTGGACAGCTTGAGCGCCGCGCCCGCCGTGGACCACAGCACCGCGGCGAGCACCAGGAAGAGACGGCTTTGCAGAGCGGGGTTCACGATGGAGGGAGCATGCCCTGGCGCGCGCCTCCTGGACACGGCGCCGCCTCCACCCGAACGTCCGGATGCGTGGGCCACGCCTGGTCGCCCGGAAAGCAGCCTGAGCTCCCTCCTGGGCGCTGAGCCCGCGCCGATCCCCGGCGGACAGATAGGCAACTTATCGGTTGCGTATCATCCACACATGCGCATGATGCAACCAGGAGGTTGCACATGGACTCAACCACGAACGTCATCGAGAAGCGCGTCACCCTGAAGGCCCCACGGGAGCGCGTGTGGAGCGCCCTCACCAACGCCGCCGAGTTCGGCATCTGGTTCGGCGCCAAGGTGGATGGAGCGTTCACCCCCCACACCCGGGTGGAGGCGAGGCTGGTGCCCACCCAGATGGATCCGAAGATCGCCGCCATGCAGGCCGGGTTCGCCGACACGCCCTTCACCCTCTTCATTGAGGAGATGGTCCCGCCGAGCCGCTTCACCTTCCGCTGGCACGCGTACGAGGCCGCCCCGGGGGAGCCGGAGCCGGTCACCACCCTGGTGGAGTTCGATCTCGAGGAGGCGGAGGGGCAGACCGTGTTGCGCATCCGGGAGTCGGGCTTCGACAAGGTCCCTCTCGAGCGACGGGCCAAGGCCTTCTCCGACAACGATGGTGGCTGGACCCTGCAGGGGCAGCTCATCGCGACGTATCTCGAACGTGCGCAGGGCTGACGTCACCGGGCTTCAGAGGTCCGCGCCGGTCTTCGCCGCCCTCGGCGATCCCCGGCGCCTCTCACTGGTCCAGCGCCTCAGCGCTGACGGGCCCAGCTCCCTCGTCCGGCTCACCGAAGGCACCGGCATCACCCGCCAGGGGGTGAGCAAACACCTGCGGGTCCTCGAAGAGGCCGGGCTGGTCCGCAGCGCGCGTCAGGGGCGGGAGCGGATCTGGGAGCTCGAGATCGAGCGGATGCAGGCTGCGCGTGCAGCTTTGGAGACGATCTCCGCGGGATGGGACGCTGCCCTCGGGAGGCTGCAGGCGTTCGTGGAACGCGAGCCGTGACGCAGCCGCCCGCCCCTTTGGTTCAGTCGGGGCCGGCGCTCAGCACCTCGACGTCCAGGTTGATCAGCAGGGACGTCATTGCAGGCGCTCCTCCACCCTTCGCGGCGCTCACCGCAGGTCCACGGGGGTCCCTGGCGTGTGGGCCACGTCGCTCTCGATGCGCCCGTCGACGACGGTGATGATCCGGTCGCAGCGCTCTGCGAGACGTGGATCGTGCGTGACCACCAGGAACGCGGTCTGGTGCGTCTCATTGAAGCGCCGCAAGAGCCCGAAGACCTCGTTCGCGGTCTGGGTGTCGAGATTACCCGTCGGCTCGTCCGCCAACACGAGCTTCGGTCGCGGTGCGAGCGCCCGCGCGATGGCGACGCGCTGCTGCTGACCTCCGGAGAGGGCGTTGGCCGGGTTGTGCGCGCGGTTCGTCAACCCCACCTCCTCCAACAGCTCCATGGCACGCTCGCGCATCCAGGGCTCCTGACGTCCGCTCTGCGCCATAAGCGGCATCATCACGTTCTCCAGCGCGGTGAACGCGGGCAGCAGGTGATGGAACTGGAAGACGAAGCCCAGCGTGCGTCCCCGCGCGAGTGAGAGCTGATCGTCATCCAGGCGTGAGATGTCCTCTCCCCCGAGCAGGATCCGTCCGCCCGTCGGTCGATCCAGGAGGCCGATCAGGTTGAGGAGGGTGCTCTTGCCCGAACCCGACGGCCCGATGATCGCCGAGAAGCTCCCCGGCTCGAGCACCAGATCGATCCCGTGCAGCACCCTGGTGACCACCACGTCGCCGTACGACTTGGTGACGCCTTCGAGGGTCAGGAGGGGCTCAGCCATTGCGGATCACCGTGGCGGGATCGAGCTGGGCCGCGCGCCGGGCCGGAGCGACCGCGGCCAGCAGGCCGATGACGAGCGACACCGTGGCCGCTCCCAGAATCAGCCCCGGGGTGATCGCCACCGGGAAGATCGGCGAGCCGTCCGCATTCCTGGCCACCGAGACGAACAGGATCGCCAGTCCTGAACCCAACGCGGATCCGAAGACCGCCCCCACTCCGCCGACCACCGCTCCCTGCACCAGGAAGATGCGGGTGATGCGACCGGTGGGGGTCCCCATCGCCTTGAGGATCCCGATCTCCCGTGACTTCTGCACCACGCTGACCACCAGCACGCTGGCGATCCCCAGCGCCACCGCGATGAGAACGAAGAACTGGATCATGTAGCTGCTCGACTTCTGGCTGCGCAGCGCCACCAGCAGCTGCTGGTTGAGCGCCATCCAGCTCTCGGCGGTCTGCCCCACCGCGGCCTCGGCAGCACGCGCGATCTCCTCGGCGTCGAAGACCTCGGAGACACGCACCTCGATGGAGGTGACGCCTCCGGGCAACCCCAGCAACGTCTGCGCGTTGGACAGCGGCACCAGGACCCAGCGCTCGTTGACGTCCTTGTTGCCGAGGTCGAACACCCCCGAGATGGTCAGCAGCAGGCTCGGTCCCTCGGCGGTCCCGATCCGCAGCTTGTCGCCCACGTCCACCCCGAGCTGGTCCGCGAGCTCCACGCCGATCAGGGTCTCTGCCCCACCCAGCCGGAAATCCCCACGCACGAGCCGACGCTTCACGTCGATGATCCGGTTGGAGTCATCGAGGTGGATGCCCCTCAGCGCCACGCTGCGGTTCGCGCGCCCCTTGATGGCAAAGCCCGCGCCCGAGGCCACCGGGGCCACCGCCTCCACCCCCGGGAGGGCCTCCACGGTCCGCATGACGACGGGCCAGTTCTCGATGGTGACCAGGCGCTGGGCCGGACGCTGCACCCGCGCGGCAACCTCGACCCCCGAGGGGGCCTGGGTGCGGGGCACCTCATCCGGGCGACGGACGATCACGTGCGGCTGACTGCCCAGCGTCTGCGCGACGAGGTTCTCCCCGAGTCCGGAGATCAGGGCGGAGAGGAAGACCAGCACGCCCACGCCCACCGCCACGCCACCCAGGATGAGCACCGTCTGAAAGCGCCCCTCCCGAAGGAAGCGCAGGCCGACCATCCACTCGAAGGGCATCGACACGCCTCACGTTCCCGCGCGGACGCGGCGACCTTCACCGATCGACGCCGAGGCGGGGATCACCAGGTCTCCCGCGCGCAACCCCTCGGTGATCTCCACGGTCCCTTCTCCCTGCAGCCCTGTCTTCACCTCCACCCGGGTCGTGCGCCCCTCCCGCACCGCCAGCACCCAGGGCTTTGCGCTGTCCGCCTCGCGCACCGCCCCGCTGGGGAGCACGAGCGCCTGCTCCCGGCGACCGGTCTCCACGGAGATGGACACGGTCATGTCCGGGCGCAGGAACGGGGGCGGCTGCGGGACCCCGAAGCGGACCGTCACGGTGCCGCGCTCGGGATCGACGGCGGGCGCGATGTAGCGCAGCGTCGCCTCGAAGCCCCGTTGCGGAAAGGCATCGGCCGAGACCCGCGCCGGCTGTCCGGCCTCGAGGTGGGCCAGGCTGCGCTCGTCGGGATCCGCTTCCAGCTCGATGGCCGCGGTCCGGGCAAAGGCCACCACCCCGGTCCCCGGCTGCACCGAATCGCCGGGCTCCACCAGGCGCCGCAGCACCGTCCCGTCCGCCGGCGCGAGCACGCGCGCGTGTTCGAGGCGGCTCTGGGCCGCAAAGAGCGCCGCTTCCGCCTGAACCACGGCGGCCTGTGCCAACGCGCGCTCCGACCCGCCCGGTCCCGAGCTCGAGGCCTGCAGGCTCGCCGACTCTGCACGGGAACGTGCCACCTCGTAGGCAACGCGTGCGTCGTCGAGCTGCGACTGGGCCAGCGCGCCGCCTTCGGTCAGGGTCTTGGCGCGTTCGAAGTTCAGGCGTGCGCGCTCGAGGTCCGCGATCGCCTGCTCCTGCGATGCGTCCGCCACCCGCGAGGTGACGCGGCTCACCTGGGCGAGCTGCGCCCGCGCCTGGGCCAACGCGCCCGAAGCCCGCAGCTGTTCGGCGCGCAGCTCGGAGTCCTCCAGCGCGACCAACAATGTCCCCTGCGCCACCTGCTGCCCGTCGTCGACAGGCACCTCCAGCACCCGCCCGGCGACCTCAGCCGCGAGGGTGGCGACGCCGGGGGACCGCACCCGCCCGCTCATCACCTCGAGTTGGACGAGCGGAGCCGCACGGACCTCGACCGCCTGAACCCGTGGCCAGAAGGAGCGGATGCCCAGCCAGAACGCGAGCACCAACGCGACGCCGGCCGTCACCAGCAGGATGCGTTTCGCGCGTGAGGACCTCTGCATTGTCGAACCCCTTGAAGGGCGTGCCGGTCAGGGAGGCCGCCGACCGGTGCCGTCCGGCTCCGGTGCATGCCACATTTTTGACGGCCGAGCAGGTTTCACCAGACCCCGGGGGAGGTGGCGTGTCGACCAGGTTCTTGAAGGCAACGGACCGCCAGTCGTCCCTGCTGACTTCGCGCCGGCTTCCGGCGGCGGCAGGACGTTTCCGCTGCGACGAAGGGTCCGACGCGAGCGTGCCTGCCTGCTCCCCCATCCGGTCCGCCCGGCGCTCCGGGACCTCTTCGCGCCGCTGCCGCGCAGGGGACGGGTGCCCAGACTCGCAGGCATGAGACCGATGCCGTCCAGTGAGATGGTCAACCTGATCTCGTTCCTGGCCGTCGTGCTGATCTTCTTCAGCATCGATCTCCGCAGCCGGGACTTTGACGTCACCCGTCCCGCCGCCCGGCGCTTCTTCGACTGGGTGTCGAGGATCGGGGGCGTGTCGACCGCGGTCGCCCTCACCCTGGGCTGGGTCGACCTCTTCCTCCCCGACTTCCACAGCCCCATCCACATCGGGATGGTGGCGGTCCCCGGATCCATCGGGGTCCTCGCTGCCATCACCCTCGGCGTGGAGATGCTCTTCCTCCCCCACACCGCCAACCGGCCCCGCTGAACCTCTTCATCGCGGAAACAGAGGCATTCGTCGAAGGCGGCCAGCCCACCGGCCTCCCGGCTGCTCATCCGTTCCTGCCCGCCTGCCGGGTGCGCACCTTCGCGCGGTGAAGCCCCCACCCCACGAGCTCGACGTCGACGGACACCGGGTCCGGATCACGAACCCCGACAAACCGTTCTTCACCGGCCCGGCGTTCCGGAGGCCCTTCACCAAGCTCGACCTCGTCCGCTACTTCCTCGAGGTCGGGGAGGGCGCGCTGCGCGGGGTCTTGCGCCGGCCCACCGTCCTCAAGCGCTTTCCGGATGGTGCCCTGGGCGACTTCTTTTTCCAGAAGCGGGTTCCGGCGAAGCGACCGGAGTGGCTTCAGACCGCCACCATCCACTTCCCGAGCGGGCGCAGCGCGCAGGAGCTCTGCCCCGTGGATCGCGCCCACCTCATCTGGGCGGTGAACCTGGGATGCCTCGGCTTCGACCCCTGGGGCGTGCGCAAGGACGATCTCGACCATCCGGATGAGCTGCGCATCGATCTCGACCCTCAGGAGGGCGTCCCCTTCCCGATGGCGCGGGAGGTGGCCGCGGTCGTCCGGGAGGTGCTCGAGGAGCTCGGGCTGACCGGCTACCCGAAGACAAGCGGCATGCGCGGGATCCATGTCCTGGTGCGCATCCGCCCCGAATGGGACTTCACCGCGGTCCGTCACGCAGCGCTGGCCCTGGCACGCGAGGTCGAACGCCGCGCACCGACCATCGCCACGTCCGCGTGGTGGAAGGAGCAGCGGGGTGAGCGCGTGTTTCTCGACTACAACCAGAACGCGCGGGATCGCACGGTGGTGTCCGCCTATTCCGTGCGTCCCCACCCGGAGGCGCGCGTGTCGTTCCCCCTCACCTGGGATGAGCTGGCGCAGGCGGATCCAGGTGACTTCACTGTCCGCACCGTCCCCGGGCTTCTCGGGCGACGCGGCGACGCGCACGCCCTGATCGATGATCGCGCCTTCGGGCTGGAGTCCCTCCTCGAACTCCACGAGCGACAACAGGCGGCTGGGGCCGGGGAAGCGCCCTACCCTCCCCACTTCCCCAAGGCTCCCGGCGAGCCACGCCGTGCGGCGCCTTCCCGCGTCCGGCAGCCCCCTTCCTCCCGATGAGCAGGACGCCTCCGCGGCGCTACACCTGAGCGCCCGCCCGCGGCTTCAAGCCGACATCGCCCCGGAGCCTCCCACCGGATCCGACAGCATGGGCCCCGCCGGGACACCGGTGAGCAAGCCGCTGCGCTCAGGCCGCGGGGGGATGGGATCTCTGCTCGGCCAAGCAGCTCACGCGTGGGCACCCGCGCCGAACACGTTCTCCAGCTCTTCGGGAACCGCAACGTCGAGCTGCGCGTAAGTGCAGGATCCGGGATCGCGATCCGGACGCCATCTCACGAACTTGGCCACGTGTCGGAAGCGCTCGCCCTGCAGGTGATCGTAGGCCACCTCCATCACCCGCTCCGGCCGCAGCGGCTCCCATGACATGTCGCGCTGACCGCTCCAGCGACTGGGACCTCCCGGCCTGCGCCCGGGCTCGGTGGCCTCCCCCCCGCCGGCGATCCAGGGGTGGTCTCCGCCCTTCTTCAACCGCAGGGGCTCGAGCTCCCCGACCAGCCGACGCCGCTCCGCTGCGTTGAAGCTCGCCACCGCCCCCACGTACTGCATCGTCCCTTCCTCATCGAAGAGCCCCAGGAGGATGGAGCCGACGCCTTCCCCGTCCTTGTGCCAGCGGAAACCCGCCACCACGCAATCCGCGGTCCGCGCGTGCTTCACCTTCAGCATCTCGCGCTTCCCCTCGAGATAGGGCAGCCCGAGCGGCTTGACGATCACGCCGTCCAACCCGGCGCCCTCGAAGCGCTCGAGCCACTTCACCGCGAGGTCGTGGTGCCGGGTGGCGGGGGTCAGGTGCAGTGGAGGCCTGGCTCGCCGGAGCATCTGCTCGAGCCGCTTGCGACGCTCACCGAAGGGAGCCGCACGCAGGTCCTCGTCTCCCAGCGCGAGCAGGTCGAAGGCCACGAACGAGGCAGGCGTCTGTTGCGCGAGCAACCGGATGCGGCGCTCGGCCGGATGGATCCGTTGCAGCAGTGCGTCGAAGTCGAGTCCGTCAGGGCCGGCGATGACGATCTCGCCATCCACCACGCAGCGTTCAGGGAGGGCATGGGCCAGCGCCTCCACCAGCTCCGGGAAGTAGCGGGTCAGGGGACGTTCATTGTGGCTGCCCAGCTCCAGCGCCTCCCCATCCCGGAAGACGATCGCCCGGAACCCATCCCACTTGGGCTCATAGAGCACCTCGCCCCTCGGGGGGAGATCCCGCGCCAGCTTGGCGAGCATCGGAGAGACGGGTGGCATCACCGGAAGGCGCATCGCCTTGCGAAGATGTGCGTCCCCCACGGTGAATGCCGTCCCGGTGGAGGCAGCGGAGCGATGCCCCGTCCGCCCGGACGGTTGCCCAAGGGCCCCGAGCGCTTCTCCTACCGGGCTGACGCAGTCAGCGGACCTTGGGGAAGGTGAACCTCGCGTTCGACCGGCACAAACGACGACCGGCCGTCCCAGGCACCATGCTCCGAGATGCAGGCAAACCTCAGTGTCGTGAACTCCAGGTGGAAGTCCTTCCGGCGGTGCTCGACCATCGCGGCGGCGTGTCGGTTCGCACCACCGCCTTCCTGTCTGCCGTGGACCATCTCGGACATCTCGCGTGCTGAGCGCCAGATGGTGAAGGTGGAGATCGTCCGCAGGGGGCGGGTGGCGGCCATGGCCAGCGTCGCTCCCGGATGGTCACGCACGAACCGCTCCACCGGCTTGCCCCAGTGAAGGAAGCGGGGGACCTGTGGCAGGGCGAGGCGCGCCAGCGTCACGGCCACGACCGGAGCGTCGGGAGCAGTGTCTCCCTCCCGCTCCGGGAGGCCCTCGAGGGCCGCGAGCTGCCCCCACCGCCGGAGGAAGCGGAGGCGGACATGCCAGCCTGTGGCCAGCACGCGGCCCAGGGACGTATCGGAGAGAAAGGCCTCGATGGCCGCCTCACTCTCCCACTCGGCGAACATCGCCATGCTTCGAGGCTGCCAACGGCCCGGCGAGAGAATCGCGGCTCCGAGCCTCATGGGGAACATGCATTCGGCGTGACGGAGTCCGGCAGTCGAGGCGCGCGTGGGCGGGTTCAGCAGCGCCGCCATCGTCCGGAAGAAGCCCGGCTTCGCCAGATGGAACGAGTGGACCGCCATGGCGGTGAGCCTACACAAGCTTCCCGGGAAGGACATGGCTGGGCCGGGGGGCTAGGCTGCATCCTCAGTGTGGATCGACGAGCGAAGGGGCCATCCGATTGACTGGCTCACCCAGCGCTGGGTGGAACACACCGGGCGACACCTCGAGCTCTCCTCCGCCCCATGGATGTCGGGGCCCTCCGGCTCCGTCGAGCGCATTGGTGCGGACTTCTTCGAGCGGTGGGGCCGCTCCCAGGGACTCACCGTCCGAGCGCCGCGTCCGGACGACGGGCTCTTCGACAGCCTCGAGGCGCTGAGGGGACCGTCCTTCGATCCCTCCTCGGTGCATCCCCTGATCGCGGCGTTCTATACGCGCACCGCTGGGTTCGATCTGCGGATCGAAAGCCGCTGGTCCGGCCCCTTCCGCGCGGTGGGGTGGCTCGTCTCGCGGCTGTTCGCGCGGCGGCTCGCCCAGCTCAACATGCCCCTCTCCGATCGCGAGCTGAGTGGCGGCGTCGAGAGCCGGCTCGTGAAGCTGTGTGATGCCCGGGGTGAGGTCTGTCACGTCGGCTGGGTGCGCACCACGAAGGAGCGCGGCCTCCCTGTCTTCGTCGGCCGCTATGGCACCGCGCGCCTTCCAAACCACCCGGACCCCTGCATTCAGGTCACCTTTCCCCTTCCGAACGGAAACGCGATCGTCCTCCTCCGCCCCCGGGTGGAGCCGGACGGAGGGCTGACCCTGGTCAGTGACGGGAAGCGGCTTGGAGATCCCGGGTTCTACTTCACCGTCCAAGCGCGCCCGGGATCGGCGTGGGTCCGGTACGTCCGGACGATGAAGGAGCAGCTCACGCTGTGGGTCGAAGGGCGCACGGTGCGCGGGCGCCACCGCTTCCGGGTCTTTGGCCTGCCCTTCATGGAGTTCACCTACACGATCACCGGGAAGTCGACGTCCGCATGCGCCCCCACTGCCTTGGCCGACGAGGCACCGCATCCGGACACGCGAGCGCTCCAGCGTGTCCGGGACGTCGCTGCTTCGCGTTGACGAACACCCCGAAGGCCGGGGGCATCGCGCCCTCAGCCGCACGCCGGGCACCATGCGCATGATCAGCGGACGGTGCGCTGACGCCCGGACGCGCGGCAGGGTCCACGGAAGGGCCGCACGACGAGGCGCTGCGCCGGTTCGATGCACCTGCCCCATCCGGATGCTCCGAACCGGAGCAGTCCACACACCCGCGATGGCCCCGGCCCCGGGGAGCACCTCGCGGACGACGGATGGCACGCCCGCTGCTCTTCCACCCGGCGTCCGGTCGCCGCTCGGCACCGGAATCGATGTGAACGTCGGCCCATCTGAAAGCGGGAACACCATGGAGATTCGGTTCTGGGGCGTTCGTGGCAGCGTCGCGACGTCGGGTCCGGAGATGGCCCGGATCGGCGGCAACACCTCCTGCGTCGAGGTCACCTCACAGGGACATCGCCTGATCCTCGATGCGGGGACCGGGCTCCGTGGGCTCGGCGAGGCAATGCATCGCGAAGGCGGTGCGCCCGAATCGCTCATGCTCTTCAGCCACCTGCATTGGGATCACGTGCAGGGCTTCCCCTTCTTCGGCCCGCCCTGAAACCCGAACACGGCCCTCGAGCTGCGGGGTCCTTTCAAGAACGGAGGTCGTGCGCTGCGCGAGGTCCTCGCCGCACAGATGCAACCGCCCACCTTCCACCGCCGAACGACCGGGCAGGGCCCTGTACGGCCGGTGATTCCGGAAGAGCGGCACGCGCTCCATCATCTGAAGCCTCACCATGTCGAGCTTCCTTGAGCTGCTGCGCGCCCCATCCGGTCCCATCAACCTGAGCGACCCGCCTCACCCACCCCATGCCACACCGGGCTTCGAGGGCGCGAAGGGCGATGGGGAGGCCATGCTCGCCGCGCTGGGTGAGGAGCTGGCCGACCTGCAGGAGCGGCTGTGGGCGGCCCGGACCGAGGGCTCCCGGCGTCGCATCCTGTTGGTGCTCCAGGGCATGGACACCAGCGGCAAAGGCGGGGTGCTGCGCCATACCGTCGGACTGGTCGATCCCCAGGGCGTGCGCATCACCGCCTTCAAGGAGCCCACACCCGAAGAGCGCGCGCACCCCTTCCTGTGGCGCATCGAGCGCGCCCTGCCCGAGGCCGGCTCCATCGGCGTCTTCGATCGCTCGCATTACGAGGACGTGCTGATCCAGCGGGTCCGCGGACTCGCGCCGCTGGAGGAGATCGAAGAACGCTATCCCGCCATCAACGCCTTCGAAGCGCGCCTCGTCAAAGGGGGGACGGCCCTCATCAAGTGCCTGCTCCACATCAGCCCCGAAGCGCAGAAGGCGCGACTGCGGCGACGACTGGAGCGTCCGGACAAGCATTGGAAGTACAGCCCGACCGACCTCGACGATCGGGCGCTCTGGACCGACTACCAACGGGCCTATGAGCTCGCCATCGAGCGCACCCACACCGCGCTTGCGCCCTGGTACATCATCCCCTCCGACCAGAAGTGGTATCGCAACCTCGCGGTGGGAAAGCTGCTCCTCGAGACCCTGAGGGGCATGAACCTGACCTGGCCGAAGGCGCACTTCGACGTCGATGCGGAGATGCGACGACTGGACACCGAGGACCCGGTCCGATGACGCGCGTCGGGACCCGCCCCCGGAGGGATGGATGCCCGAGCTGCCGGATCTGACGGTGTACGTCGAGGCCCTCGAGCGCAGGATCGGCGGGCGCGCCCTGAAGCGCGTCCGACTCGCCAGCCCGTTCCTGCTGCGGACGATGGATCCCCCACTTCAGGCGATCCACGGCCGGAAGGTGGTGCAGCTCCGGTTGCTGGGGAAACGATTGGTCTTCGGATTCGAGGACGCCTACTTCCTCATCCTCCACCTGATGATCGCCGGGAGGCTGCAGTGGAGGCCGGCGGACGCCAAGCTCCCGGGACGCATCGGCTTGGCGGCGTTCGACTTCGAAGACGGCACGCTCGTGCTGACCGAAGCCAGCACGCGCAAGCGCGCCTCCCTCCACCTGGTCCACGGGGAGGCGGCCCTCGCCGACTTCGATCGGGGGGGCCTTTCGCCCTTCGACACGACGTTGGAAGCGTTCTCCGGACGGCTGCGTGAAGGGAACCACACCCTCAAGCGCGCGCTGACCGATCCCCGGATGCTGAGCGGCATCGGGAACGCCTACTCGGATGAGATCCTCCACCGCGCCCAACTCTCACCGGTGAAGCTGACCCAGCGCCTGAGCGAGGCCGAGTTCGAACGCCTGTTCGTGGCCACGCGGAGCGTGCTGGAAGAGTGGACCACCCGCCTCCGGGAGCAGGTGGGCAGCGACTTCCCCGCCAAGGTCACCGCCTTCCGGCCGGAGATGGCGGTGCACGGAAAGTACGGCGCGCCCTGCCCCGTCTGCGGCACCCGGGTGCAGCGCATCGTCCACGCCGAGAACGAGACGAACTACTGTCCCCGCTGCCAGACCGACGGAAAGCTCCTCGCCGACCGATCCCTTTCGAAGCTCCTCAAGAAGGACTGGCCGCGATCCATCGACGAGCTGGAGCAGCGACAGCCCGGAGCCGACTGAGCTCCGGGCTTCTCAGGGAGCGGCGCAGCAGCAACCTCGCAGCGGCTGCCGCCGGCGGTTCACCTGCGTGGAAGCACGACAGCGTCCGGCATCCTCACGAGGTGCCGGCCGGGCGATGACAGACCGCCTCGATGTTGTTCCCGTCCGGATCGAGGACGAACGCGCCGTAGTAGTGCGGGTGGTACTGGGGACGCGGGCCGGGAGCCCCGTTGTCCTTGGCCCCCGCGGCGATCGCAGCGGCATGGAACGCATCGACCTCCGCGTGGGACGACGCGCTGATGGCGTAGTGGCGGCCGGGCCCGGGCGTCTTGCTCTCGGTGAGCCAGAAGCTCGGTTTCCCGTCCCGGCCGTACCCGCCCACCTTGATGCCCCCGGTGAAAGCCTCCGGGACCTCTCGAAGCAGTGTGGCGCCGAGGGGGGCGAAGGCCGCGTCGTAGAACGCCTTCGAGCGCTCCCAATCCGTCACGAAAATGCCTGCGTGATCGATCATCTCTGTCTCCCGATGGGATCGGCCCGGGCTGCGGGCCGACCGGTTGGAGCAGGTGGTTGCCCTGCTGGTGGAGAATCCGGGACCGGCATCGGAAGGGGCAACCGTTCTCTTCCCGGTTTGCACCGGTGAGGGGACGTTTCCCCGGAGCGTCGGCGCCGCCACGGCGTGCCGTGACGGCCGCGTGATTCCGGTCTGCGCGGCTACGCCTTCTCGGTCGCGGCGCGCAGGCGCTCCTCCTGCTCCCGAAGCTCCGGGGTGATGGCGTCCCCGAAGTCCTCGAGCTCGGCGATCTGACGCAGCTCCAGGACCGAATCCTCGCCGGGCATCGGATCCGGGCAGCGCTTCGCCCACTCCACCGCCTCGTCCATGGACTTCACGTTCCAGATCCAGAAGCCCGCGACGAGCGACTCGGGCTCCGGGAAGGGGCCCTCGGTCACGGTCTTCTTTCCATTCGAGAAATGGATACGTCTGCCCCGGCTGCTCGGCAGGAGGCCCTCGCCGGCGGCCATGACGCCCGCCTTCACCAGCTCCTCGTTGAACGCTCCCATCTCGGCGAAGTCCTGTTCGGTGGGCATGGCCCCGGACTCCGAGGTCTTCGTCGCCTTCACCAGCACCATGACGCGCATGCCTGTCTCCTTTGTTTTCAGGGGTTGAAGTTGCGGTGTGAACGTCAGTTCGTCGCGCCCGGGGGCGCGGTCCACAGCATCCCGACCCGGCGATCCCGCAGCGCCAGGCCGCCCCAGATCATGGCGCCGACGTAGAGCGGGAACAGCGTGTGGCTGAAGAGGGGGTTGCCCAACCGCACGTGCGCGGCGATGGCGCCTCCCAGGTACCCCGTCAGCAGGATCGCCCCGATGAGGGCCGTCCTCGGGATGAGGAAGATGGCGACGCAGGCCAGCAGCAAGACGCCGATGCCCACCACTGAGGCGTCCGGGAAGCCGAGCGCCAGGGTGCCCTCCACCGAGGGCGCAGCCCGCGCCACCTTCATCCCCCCATCCATGACCAGGAAGAGCACCGCGAGTGCGTTGAGCCCCCGGCCGATCCAGACCTTCATGTCAGAACTCCTTTCGTTCTGACCGACAGACCCGCGAGCGCCCCCGAACTCATCGGTCCTGTGAAAAAAAGATCAGGCGAGCCGGAGCGGCAGTCCGAAGGCCGGGAAGATGCGCTCCACGTCGAGAAAGGAGGTGACCGCTCCGATGTGGGTGCCATCCGGGTCCAGGACGACCAGGGCCCAAGCGGCGAACCCTCCGGCAGGATCCCGACGCCACTGCGCGAAGGCCTCCTGTCCGGGCACCTCGACCCAACGGATCCGCGAGCCACGGCAGCCGTGGCCCGGGCCCACGTGCCACCGGCCGATGTCCTCGGGGCCCTGCAGCCAGAGGGTGAAGGGAGGCATGGAGAGCACGGCGTCGTGGCGGAGCATCCCCACCAGGGCCTCGATGTCGTAGCGCTCGAATGCGGCGCCGTAGCGCGCGGCCGTCTCCTTCTCCTCGGAGGACGGAATCCTCAGAAGGCCTTCAGAGCCTCGCGCCGCCAGGGTGGCGCGGGCCCGTTGAAGGGCGCTGTTGATGGCGGCGACGGTGGTCTCAAGCGTCTGTGCGATCTCGGCGACCGGCCATTCCAGCACCTCGGCGAGCAGGAGAGCCGCCCGCTGCCGCGGTGGCAGGTGTTGCATCGCGGCGACGAACGCCAGACGGGTGCGCTGACGGAGCGAAAGGATCGCTTCAGGGGTTTCATCATCGGGGATGGCCCGCGCATCCGCGATGGGCTCGAGCCAGTGCTCGTGGGGCTGGGTCTCCAATGTCGACTCCACGGTGCCGCGGGGGCCGTCGTCGATCGGGCGCACCCGCTTCCGCTCGGCCAGGGCGTCGAGGCACACGTTGGTGGCGATCCGGTAGAGCCAGGTGCGCATGGCGGCGCGCTCTTCGAACCGATCCAGGGCCTTCATCGCCCGCAGCAACGTCTCCTGCACCGCGTCGTCGGCATCGGTCGCGGAACCAAGCATGCGGTAGCAGTGACCGGTCAGGGCGACGCGGTGGGTTTCGAGATCCAGGGACGTGGCGGACATGCCGCGCCATCCTGTCCCAGCGGGCTGCCGTGCCGAAAGGCCACTCGGCAGAGAAGCCGACGTTCTGAAGGCGCGTTCCTGCCCGCCCCACACACCCACGCCGAAAGGATCCGGGGGCACGCGACAGGCGTCCCGGCGTCATCGGGGTGAGCCCCACTGATCCTCCTCCTCGCGGATCCGGTGACGTAGGTTCGCGCCATGAACCGCTCCCACCTCCTCCGGGTCCTCCGCACCGGCCCTGTGCTCGGCGCAGCCGTCCTCCTCGTCCTGATGGCCTGCACCGGCTCGCGGAGCGCGAGCGCCCCTGTTCCGGACCGGCCCTCTCATGCGAAGGACGAGCGCGTCCTGCAACAGGAGGAGACCCTTCGACCGGGTCTGATCGCCCGTCGGATCGCCCCCGGGACCTGGGTGGTCACCCACGTGGAGGCCCACAGCTCCAACGTGCTGGTGGCACGGATGGCGGATGGGACCGTCCTGCTGGCCTCTTCGCCCTTCGACGCGGACGCGGCCCGGGTGATGGTGGATTGGATCCGCGAGCGTTGGGCGCCGGAGCGGATGGTCGCCATCAACACGCACTGGCACCTGGATGGAACCGCGGGCAACGCGGCCTACCGCGACGCCGGCGCCGACATCTACGCCTCGACCCTCACCCAGGCGCTCTCCCTGGAACGCGGGCCTTCCATGAGAGAGGACGCCGGTGACGGTCTTTCGGCCTCCGTGAACGCACGCGTCCGCGCGACGCCGGTGGTCCCTGCCAACCACACCTTCGAGCCCTCCGAGGGACTCACCCTCACCCTGGGTGGCGAGCCGGTGAAGGTCGTCTTCCCCGGCCACGCGCACAGCCGGGACAACGTCGTGGTGTGGCTCCCGGACCGCGGCGTCCTCTTCGGAGGCTGCATGCTCAAGCTCGGGAACTCCCTGGGCAACCTCGGGGACGCTTCGGTCCCCGACTGGAGCGAGGCCCTGTTGCCGCTCGAGGCCATGGCTCCCTCCATCGTCATCCCCGGTCACGGCCCGACCGGCGGACCGGAGATCATCGCCAACACGCAGCGCCTCGTCCGTGAAGCGCTGGCAGGGCACCCGGACGCTCTGGCGGAGTGACCCTCCAAAGGGCCCGGGACCCTGGCGCTCAACGGGACTGGAGCAACGCCGCTGCCCGCTGGGCGCCCATGGCAGCCGCCAGGCTCGCTGCGGTGTGTCCCGCGGCGTCGGTGTGATCCGCCCGCGCCCCCTTGTCGAGCAGAAGCTCCATGACCTCGACGCGATCGAACATCGCAGCGAACATGAGCGCGGTCTTGCCGTCGGCGCCGGCGCCGTCGACCTCGGCCCCATGCGACAGCAGCAGCGAGGCCAGCGCGACGTTGCCCTGGAAGGCCACGCCCTGCAGCGGCGTCTGATTGCGCAGGTTGCGCAGCTCAGGGTCCGCGCGGCGCTGGAGCAGCAGCTCCGCCGTCTCCCGGTGGCCGTGGTAGGCCGCGAGCATCAGCAGGCTGTCGCCCTTTCCGTTGCGGACATCCACCGGGACGCCGCGCGCGAGCAGGTCCGCGAGCTGCGCGGTTTCGCCGGCCCGGGCGTGGTCGAAGGCGGCCTGGACCATGGCCAGCGCCTGCCGCTCCACCTCCTCCTGCGTCGGCCCCTGCATCACGCGCTCCTCCCTTCCCGGAGCGCCGCCACCCGGGCCGCGAGTCGGCGTCCATAGTCCTCATCGGCGTTGGCGAAGTAACTGATCGAGCGTTCGATGATGTCGTCCCGGGAGACCTGGGAGAGGCCCGCGGCGAGGTTGTCGATGAGCCGCACCTTCGCGTCCTCGGGCATCAGCCGGTACAGGTTGCCGGCCTGAACGAAGTCGTCGTCCTCCGCATGGCTCGGCAACGCCTGGGTCCCTGTCGCACCGACGAGGTGGACGTGCATGCCATCCGCCTCCCCCGTCTCCGCCGGCCCCCCGTAGCTGTTGGGCTCATAGTTCTTCTCGCCGCGCCCCGGCGCAGTGAAGCGCATCGCGCCGTCCCGTCCGTAGTTCTGCGCGCCGCCATCGACGCCCTGAGGCGCATTCACCGGCAGCAGGGTGTGGTTGATGCCCAACCGGTAGCGGTGCGCATCCCCGTAGCCGAAGAGTCGCGCCTGGAGCATGGGGTCGGGAGAGGGGCCGATGCCGGGGACGAAGTGCGCCGGGTTGAAGGCCGACTGCTCGGTTTCAAAGAAGTGGTTGTCCGGGACCCGATCCAGCACGAGCCGCCCGATCGGGATGAGCGGGTAGTCGGCGTGCGGCCAGACCTTCGTCAGGTCGAAGGGGTTGAACCGATACGTTGCGGCCTCGGCCTCAGGCATCACCTGGACCTTGAGGGTCCAGGAGGGGTGGTTGCCGGATTCAATGGCCGCGTAGAGGTCGTCGTGGAGCGCGGTCGGAGACTCCCCACCGAGTCGCGCGGCCTCCTGCGAGGTGAGGGTCCGGATGCCCTGATCGGTCTTGAAGTGGAACTTGACCCAGAAGCGTTCGCCCTGCGCGTTCACCCACTGGAAGGTGTGTGACCCGAAGCCATCCATGTGGCGCAGGGATGCTGGAATGCCACGGTCCCCGAAGAGCCAGGTGAACTGATGGGTCATCTCCGGCGAGTGCGAGAAGAAGTCCCAGACGTTGTCCGGCTCCTGCTTGTTGGTGAAGGGATCCGGCTTCTGGGTGTGGATGAAGTCCGGGAACTTGATGCCATCGCGGATGAAGAAGATGGGCGTGTTGTTCCCGACCAGGTCCCAGTTGCCCTCCTCCGTGTAGAACTTGACCGCGAAGCCCCGGGGGTCCCGCGCGGTGTCTGCGGCGCCCCGCGAACCCGCGACGGTGGAGAAGCGCAGGAACACCGGGGTGCGCTTCCCGGCCTCGGAGAAGAGCTTGGCCTTTGTCCAGCGAGCCACCTCGGGATGGGTGACCTCGAAGAACCCGTGCGCGCCGGTGCCGACCGCATGCACCACCCGCTCAGGGATCCGCTCGCGGTTGAAGCGCGCGAGCTTCTCGACGAGGACGTGGTCCTGCAGCAGGGTCGGCCCATACACTCCCGCGCGCTGCGAGTGCTGGTTATCGGAGACCGGAGCTCCGGCGTCGGTGGTCAGGGTGCGGTGGCGCATCAGGTGACTCCTTCAGAGATGTCAGGGCTGAATGCCCGGGCACGCACCGTTGTATGGATCTGCTCGAGAGAGCTCCAAGACATCTCCTGGATGCATTTGAAAGCCTGAAACTATGAGCGATCTGCAACCCGCTCAGGCAGCATCGAGCCACCCGAGGCGCAAGGCGTCACGCCGCGTCGATCCGGAGGACAGCGCCCGAAGGCAGTCTTCGCAGCGCTGCGGGCATCGAGGGCGTCTTCACCTCCTGAGCCGATTCACCGTGGCTGTGCCGATGACCCGGGAGCGTTGGAGGTGAACGCCGAAGCCCCGGGTTTGCCCCCACCTCCGGCCGGGATCGCCATCCCTCGCCTCCGAAGGGCGTGACGACGTCGGGGGCTGCGGATGGCAGCGCTCGGGATTGCCGAATGTGGAGACTCTGTGGAGCACCTTCAGATCGAGGGGCGATTCCGCGCCGGCCCGGGTTTCCACCGCCACTACCATTCTCCGCTGTCCCGATACGCGGCCGCGGGTCTCAGGGCGCTCACCTGTTCCTCGGAGAGACGGCACATGAAGCAACGATTTCCCTCGGTACGTCGGGCAGCGCGGGTCGCAGCTGCTGGACTCCTCTTCACCGCCACCGCCCAGGCAGCGGTGATCAACGTGGACACCCCGGAGGACGTGGTCGCCGAGGACGGCCTCTGCTCGCTGCGCGAGGCCATCCAGGCCGCTGACACCGACACCGCGGTGGATACCTGTGCTGCAGGCAACGGCGCCGATCGGATCGTGATCCCCGAAGGGACCTACCAGCTCGTGGGCGGCGGCGATGAGAACGCGAACGTCTCCGGGGACCTGGACATCCAGACCGAGGTCAGCCTGGAAGGCGCCGGTGCGTCGCGCACCATCCTGCTGGGCAGCGGGAGTGATCGGGTGCTCCACACCCTCCCGGGCAGCAAGGTGACGCTGCGCGACCTCCGGGTCACGGGAGGCCGGACGCTGATCGGCGGCGGCATCTACAACGCCGGCCAACTGAACCTCATCAATGTGCTGGTCGACGGGAACCAGGCCTCGCACGGCGGCGGGATCGCGAGCTTCGGGCCCCTATCGCTCACCGGCTCCCAGCTCGTCGACAACACCGCGCAGGGCGAGCGCGGTGAGAACGGGAACGCCAGCGGCAGCTCCGGCATGCGCGGCGGAGGCGGCGGTGGCGGCGGACTCGGAGGCGGGCTCTATCAACAGAATGCGAGCACCACCATCGTCGAGTCCGTCCTGACGGGGAACGTGGCACGGGGCGGCGACGGAGGGCACGCGAGCGGCTCCGATCGCACGGCCGCAGGAAAGGGAGGGCGCATCGGTGGGGGCGACAGCCTCGCCCGCTACGACGGGATGCCCGCGACGGCCCCGGGTGGAGGCGGCGGGGGTGCGGGTGGCAATTCGACGGGCCAGTGGACCAACAGCTCCGGCGGCGCCGGGGCGCTGGGAGGCGGCCGTGGCGGGAACAGCGTGCACTTCGTGTCCTCGAATGGCGGAGGTGGCGGTGGCGCGGGACTGGGCGGCGCGATCTTCATCTCGGGCGGCTCGCTGCTGCTGCACTCGGCCGTGGTGAGCGCCAACCTGGCGGAGGGCGGCCGTGGCGGGAACCGGGCCTGCTCCAACTGGAACAGCTGCGGGACCCACGGCGAGAGCGGCATCGGGTCCGGTGGCGGGATCTTCTCGCGGGACGTGGGGGGCGTTTCGCTCGAGTTCATCACCAGCCGCATCTTCAACAACGAGGCTGCATCGGATCCCACCTGCGAGCTCGTGGATGGGAACAGTGACGGCCAGGAGCACGCACTGAACGTCCCCGGCGGTTGGTGCAATCTGAGCTCGGACACGGTCCTGCGCGGCAAGCTCCTCACCCGCGTGACCGAGGAGCCCATCGGCGAGAACTGCGCCCACGGCGGACGCCGCATCGACGTCGGCTTCGATCGCAACGACAACGGCAACCTCGAGAGCACGGAGATCGGCTCCACGAGCTACGCCTGCTACGCCCCCGGAGCGGCCCCCTCGCTCATCCGGACGGTTCCGGCGACCGCGGAGGAGTGCCCCAACGGGGGCCACCGCTTCGAGGTCGGCCGCGACGACAATCACAATGGGACCCTCGAGGAGGAGGAGATCGACTCGGTTCAGGTCGTCTGCAACGGCGCCACCGGAGCCACCGGAGCCACCGGTCAGGATGGCCAGAACGGTCAGGATGGCCAGGACGGCCAGGATGGCCAGGATGGAGAGGACGGCCAGGATGGAGAGGACGGCTTTGACGCGCTGATCACCTCGAGCCCCGAACCGGCCGGTCCGAACTGCCCCGCCGGAGGTCAGCGCATCGCTTCCGGGCTCGACCTCGATCGCGATGGCGTTCTCGCCGAGGCGGAGGAGCGCTCACTCGCCTACGTCTGCCACGGCGTGGATGGCTTCACGTCCCTGGTGAAGGTGACCGCGGAACCGGCAGGTCCCCACTGCTTCGCGGGCGGCCAGCGTGTGGAAAGCGGCGTCGATTGGGATCGCGACGGCGTGCTCTCGCCGTCCGAAGTGGAGAACACGGTCTACGTCTGTCACGGGCAGACCGGCGCCACGGGAGCAGACGGCCAGGACGGCGCGGACGGAAAGGACGGAAAGGACGGCCAGGATGGCGCGGATGGAAAGGACGGCCAGAATGGCGCGGACGGAAAGGACGGCCAGGATGGCGCGGACGGCTACAACGCGCTCCTCGCGCTGACCAGCGAGCCTGCCGGTCTGAACTGCCCGATGGGGGGCCACAAGCTCGAGTACGGTCCGGACCTCGACGGGGATGGGCTGCTCGACGCGGAGGAGATCCGGGGCACCGAGTACCTCTGCGCCGGCGCCAGCGGTGCGGACGGAAAGACCACGCTGGTCCGGGCGGAGCCACTTCCTCCCGGGTCACCCTGTGCGCACGGTGGGCAGGCGATCATCGTGGGCGTGGACGAGGATCGGGACGGTGCCCTGTCGGAGGCGGAGGTTCAGACGACGACCCAGATCTGCAACGGCGCGCCCGGCGCGGATGGGCAGAATGGACGCAGCTCGCTCGTGGTCACCTCCGCTGCGACCGGCGCGCAATGCCCTGACGGTGGCACGGCCATCAGCAGCGGTGTCGACGACAACGGCAACGGGACGCTCGATGCCGAGGAGGTGGATGCCACCGAGGTCGTCTGTCGAGAGACCTGCTCCATCTCGGAGGCCGAGGCTGGACCGACCATGACCTGCACGGATGGGAGCTCGCTGCGCCTCTCGGCAGGGGGCTGCAGCGCGGGCCCGGGCGCGGTGTCCGGCCTCTGGTTCCTGGGCCTCGTGGCGGTGCCGCTGCTGCGGCGTCGTCGTCAGGCGCGGACCGGGGTCTGAGCCCGGGCCGCAGCGAGTCCCCTCCGGGATGAGAACCGGAGGGGGCTCGTTCCCGTAGACCGCGGATTCACATGGTGTCGGGTGAGGGGCATGCGCTAAGCGATGCGGATGCCCACCACCCCGCTCCGGTGCACCTGTGGTCAGGTCCGGCTTGAAGTCGTCGACCGATCCATCCTCAACGCGGAGTGCCTCTGCACCAGCTGCCGGACGGCGGGGGAGACGTTCCGCGCCCTCCCCGGAGCACCGGGGTTCCAGGCCTCCACCGGAGGCACGCCGTACGTGCTCTACCGGAAGGACCGGGTGCGCTTCCTCGGCGGGCAGGAGCACCTGCGTGAGCTGCGCCTGACCGAGAAGGCCTCCACACGTCGGGTCCTCGCCACCTGCTGCAACGCGCCACTCTTCCTCGAGTTCGAGAGCGGGCATTGGCTGAGCCTGTACGCTTCCCTCTGGCCCGCTTCCGCGCGACCGGCGATGGAGCTGCGGACCATGGCAGGCGATCTTCCGGAAGGCACCGAGCTTCCCTCCGATCTCCCGAACCCACGCAGCCACACCGCATCCTTCATGTTCAAGCTGCTCGCGGCGTGGATCCGGATGGGCTTCCGACGGCCCGCCATCGACGTGGGGCGACGCGCGCTGGAGCTCTGAGCCCTCAGGTCCGAGTGGGAGCCAGCGGACGCCGCGGAACTCACGCCCGGAGCAGCAGGACGCAACGCTCGGGGCGGCGATCGATCACCTCGGCGGCGAAGGGGACCTCGAAGGGCTCGGCGCCGGCTTCGATCATGCCTGCGCAGAAGTCGGGATCCATGCCGGGCCCCGCGAGCTCGAGGCGCCACCGACCCGGCCCGTCCTGCTCGAGTTTTGCTTCCAGAGCGGGCACGTAAAGCTGCAGGACGCGGGGGACCCGCTCGAGCGTCCGCTCCAACCCCAGCAGTGGCATGGCCGCAACGTTCACCCTGCCGATGGTGGTCGCGTAGTACCCCTTGATGAAGAGGGTTCCCAGAGTCCGCATTCCCAGCTCGCGGGGGAGGTCCGGGTGAAGATGACGCCGCGCGATCTCCAGGCAGCGGGGCCACAGGTCGACGGGATAGCGGGCCTCGAGCCGCGAGGGATCGAAACCGGCGTGGTGAAGCGCTTCGAGGAAGGTCCCCTCCGGCACCACCGCGCGGACGTACAGCGCCTCGAAGAGACTTCCATCGACCGTCGGCTTCTCTTCCCCCTCTTTCATGAGGGGACCGTACCAGCCGCGCCCATGAAGGGGACAACCCTGCCACGGTCGCCGTTGAGTGCCGGCGAGGCCACCCACCTCCCAGCCGGGGCTGGCGTTCGCACACGCTTCTCCAGCGAGCGACCGGGCCGAAAGGGGCCGGAACCGGGGCGCACGTCGACCGGCGCGAGACCAAGAGGGGTTCACCGTACGGGCCGTGATGGCTTATGAGTGCCGGCCATGACCTTCGGCGCCATCTTCTTCCTCGGCCTCGGGCTGGCCATGGACGCCACCGCGGTCTCGGCGGCACGGGGACTCGCGGTGCCGGCGATCCGCCTGCGCCACGTCCTGCTGGTGGCCGGGTTCTTCGGCGGCTTCCAGGCCCTGATGCCGGTGGTCGGCTGGCTCCTCGGCGCGCGCCTCGGACCGCTGGTCCAAGCCTGGGATCATTGGATCGCCTTCGCGCTCCTCGGCTGCATCGGCGGCAAGATGCTGTGGGATGCGCGCTCGGGAGCGGACGACGACGGGGCCGAGAACGTCGTCGGACTCTTTGCGTGGAAGACGATGTTGGTGCTGGCAGTCGCCACCAGCATTGACGCGTTGGCGGTCGGCATCACCCTGCCCATGCTGGACGCGTCGTTTCTGACCTCCATCGCGACCATCGGCGTGGTGACCGCGTTGCTGAGCGCCCTCGGGCTCTATGCCGGGCGGCGCTTCGGCTCGGTGCTCGGCCGGCGCCTCGACGTGGTGGGCGGGCTCGTGCTGGTTGGGCTGGGCTTCAAGATCCTGGTGGAGCACCTGCAGGGTCCCTAGCCGTTCCGCCCGCCGAAGCCTTCACGGCGGCGCCGGATCCGCCGCGCTCAGTCGAGGCCGCTGCGCCCGGGGATCCAGTAGGTCTTGGTCTTGATGTCGGAGAGGCCGCGGGCACGGAGCCCTTCGCGTACTGCGAGCACGAGCTCGGAACCGCCGGTCAACGCGATGACCGCCTCGGCGGAGGAAGCCCGCGCCTGAGCGACGGCATCGACCATGCCCTGGTGGTCACCGCGGGCCACCGTGTGCACCGACCGCAGGCCCACCGCAGCGGCGGCCTCCGCCGTTGCAGACGGCTCGCCGGCCTCGAAGACCGCCGCGACCACCCGTCCCCTGGACTGCACCTCGTAGCCGGCGGCGACCGCCACGCTGGTCTCGTCTCCCACCAGGATGATGGGCCCTGGAGGAAGCACCAGGGATCGCTGGGGTCCGGCGAAGTGAACCCGATCGCCGTCCTTCACCGTCCGCATCCACGCACCGCCGGGGCCGGGCGCGTGGAGGTAGCCGAGCAGCACCAGGCCGTCGGACGACGCGATGGGGGACCACGTCCGCACCTCGTCTCCCGGCAACAGCACCTGGACCTTCGCGCCGGGTTCCGGCGTGGGGAGCCCTTCCCCGCTGAGCACCAGCCGGCGGAAATCCGTTCCAACGCTCTGCACGTTGCGGACGGTGGCCTCCTTGAGGAAGCCGCTGAGCATCCGCAGCATCTTTCCCTTCACCGACATGACGACCTCCAGGGCGTTCTCAAGCCATCCGGTTCCGACTGCGACGCGCAGCTCAGTCGGCCGGGACAATGCGGGCCCAGTCGAACCCCCATCCGGCCTTGGACGCGTCCACGTCCAGAAGGCTGATCTTCACCACGCACGTTCTGGGCACCGAGAAGTGGAAGCCGTCCTCCGGGACGTGCATCCAAACGTTCTCGCCGAGGCCCGGGGTGCGCACCGTCATGGACACCTCCTCACCACAGCCGGGTTCGGGCTGAACCCGAAGCAGCGCATCGATGCCCGGCTCGACGTCCGCAGCGATCCGCCAGTCCAGCTTCCACGATCCCTTCGGGATGCGGACGCTGCGCGCGAGATAGAGCCAGGTCAGCCCGCCCTGCGCGCGGGTGACTTCCCCGAACGGAGACTCCGGGTCGCTTTCGACGACGAAGTAGTCGCCATCGGCGTGCTCCCGGTCGAAGTCGACGATGCTCAGCAAGCCATCCGGGTGTCGAAGGTTCGCGACATCGTCGGTTCCGCATCCAGAGACAAGGACACCGAGGGAAAGCAGCAGCGGCAGGGAAGATGACGGGCGCATGGGTGTGGGCCTACTGCGACCGGAGGTGTCGCGCCAGCGCCGCAAGCCCTCCGGCTTCACTTCGCCCAAGGACCCGCTCCGAAACCCTCCCGAACGCCCTCAGGCCCACAGGGCGCCGCCGAGGCCCCTCAAAGCTTCTTCACGAACTCCGACTTCAGCCCCATGGG
>DATGQN010000122.1:0-8416 GCA_035304185.1 Myxococcaceae bacterium | reverse complement strand
CGCCCTGATCGACCGCGTGCCGGAGATTCCGGTGAGCGGCGGAGAGACTCCCTCCAAGGTGCAGGGCGCGCTCGCGCTCGAGGATGTGCACTTCACCTATCCCGCGCGCCCCGACGTGCCGGTGCTGCAGGGTGTCTCCCTCACGGTGGCGCCGGGCGAGGTGGTGGCGCTGGTGGGGCCTTCGGGCGCGGGAAAGTCGACCGTGGCCGCGCTGCTCGCACGTCTCTACGATCCGTCATCCGGGGTGCTGCGGCTGGATGGTCATCCGCTGCCGAGCCTCGATCCGACGTGGCTGCGGCGACAGGTCGGCAGCGTGGCCCAGGAGCCGTTGCTCTTCAGTGCGACCGTGGCCGACAACATCCGCTACGGGCGACCGGACGCGACGGACGCGGAGGTCGAGGCGGCGGCGCGCGTTGCCAACGCGCACGACTTCATCCTCAGCTTCCCCGAGGGCTACCAGACCCGCGTGGGCGAGCGCGGCGTCCAGCTCTCCGGAGGTCAGCGACAGCGGGTCGCCATTGCGCGGGCGGTCCTGAAGGATCCACGGGTCCTTGTCCTGGATGAGGCCACCAGCGCGCTCGACGCCGAGAGCGAGCACCTGGTGCAGGAAGCGCTCGAGCGGCTCATGGAGGGGCGCACCACCATCGTCATCGCGCACCGTCTGAGCACCGTGCGCAATGCGAATCGCGTCGTGGTCCTGGAAGACGGCCGCATCGCCGAGAGCGGCAGCCACCAGGAGCTCATGGATCGCGCCGGACTCTACGCCAGGCTGGTGGAGCGCCAGTTCGTCGCGGCCTGAGTCGCGGGCCTTGCCGGGAGGCCCCGCCGTGACCTGGGGTAGCATCTGTATTTTACAGGGACGTTGAACAGTCCCGCCCGGGGGGGATGACGGCTTGAACGTTCCGGCAATGCTCGCGCTCACCACGATGGTGGGCTCTCTGGTCATGGCCGCCGGCGCGTGGGGGATCTCGAGAGCTCCGGGGTGGAGCGGGCTGCGCTGGTACAGCGGCGTCACCCTGAGCGGCGCGCTCTATGCGGCGTGCGAGTTCGTGGTCAGCACCGCCCCGGACGACGACCTGGTGCTCTGGGCGGGTCGGCTGACGCTGGCCTCCGGTTGCGTCTTCATCTTCTTCTGGGTGCCCTTCGGCGCGGTCCTGGAACAGCGTACCCAGCCCCTGCGAATCGAACCGCCCCTGCGGATGGCGGCCCTCGTCCTGGCGGCGCTCTCCTGCGTTCCCGGGGTCATGACCGGACAGGTCGTCCAGGAGCACGCTCCCGGAGATCTGGGCATCCTCTACCGGGAGATGGTCCCGACGGCGTGGAGCTTTCTGCCCATCGCCTTCTTCGTCGCCAGCATCGCCTGGTACGCACTGCGCCTCGCGGCGCTCTCCTGGAGGACCCGGCGTCGGCTGCACCTGGGGCCCATGTTGGCGCTGTGGACGCTCGTGCTGGCGACGGTCCATGACACCCTGGTTCTCGAAGGTTTCTACAGCGCGCCCTACCTGCTGGTCAGCGCCTTCCTGGTGGTGATGCTCGCGATCGGGGTGGACATCGTCCGACGATTCGTCCGCGACGCCTGGGAGCTGGCACGCATCAGCGAGGAGCTCGCCGAGACGCAGGCCCTCCTCGTCCACCGCGAACGTCTGGCCGCGGTGGGGGAGGTCGCCGCGGTGGTCGCTCACGAAGTGCGCAATCCCCTGGCGGTGATCTTCAACGTCGTAAGCCAACTGCGGCACCAGCTCACGCCGCAGCATCCCGGGAGGGAGCTGGTGGAGATGGCGGCGGAGGAGTCCGAACGCCTGGCCCTGCTGGTGTCCGAACTGCTCGACTTCACCAGTCCTCAACCGGCACGCCCCGCGCCCTGCGATCTTCAAGAGGTTCTCCAGACGGCGGTGAATGCCGCGCTCACGTCCGCACGCATGTCCTCCGACCAGGTGCACTTCGAGCGGGGGCTGGAGGATGCCGGCCTCATCGAGGTCGACGAAGCGCTTGTGTATCGGGCCGTGGTGAACCTGGTGACCAACGCCCTTCAGGCCTCGGGACGCGACGCACCGGTGCGGGTGCGCGCGGAACGCCTCAACGATCAGACCGTGCAGATTGACGTCGAGGACGCGGGCGACGGCGTGCCGGAGCGCATCGCCGAGAAGATCTTCGAACCGTTCTTCACCACCCGGGCGACGGGCACCGGCCTGGGGTTGAGTCTCGCGCGCCGGGCGGTGGAGGCCCAGGGAGGAACGCTCACCCTGCACTCGGAGCAGACACAGGGCGCCTGCTTCCGGATGTTCCTGCCGGCCCGACAGTCGAAGTCGGGCGGGCTCCCGGAAGCAAGGCAACGCAGCGCCTGAGCAGCGCTCACGGCCCGATGGGGGCTCAGAAGGCTTCCCTGCGCCTGCGGCGGTGGAGCCAGCCAAGGAGGGCCGCGGACACCGTGAGGACTCCCACGCCGCCGCCGCCCACGCCCGATGCCTGGCAGTTGCACCCGAGCGGTTCGGGCTCGGTGACGGTGACCGTGAACGTGCAGCTCGCGCTGTTCCCGCTGGCGTCGGTTGCAGTTGCAACCACCTCCGTCACGCCGATGGGGAGCACGCTGCCGCGCTCCGGAGTGGTGACCACCGTCGGCGCGGGATCCTCCGCGTCGTTCGCGGTGATCGGGGGCCAGGTGACGGTGGCGCCCTTTCCTCCGGTGGCCGGGACGGTCTGGTCGGCGGGGCAGGAGAGGGTGGGCGGGGTGGTGTCCGGCTCCACCACCTGAAGGGTCACGGTCGCCGGCGCGCTCGTGAGGCCGCAGTCCTCCGCAACGAACGTGAAACTGTCGTCGCCCAGGAACCCCTCGTTCGGCGTGTAGGTGAGCTCGGGCGGCGTGCCGCTGAGGGTGCCGTGCTCGGGCGGGCTGACGATGAGCCAGGTCAGCGACGGGTCCGCTTCGGGATCCTCGCCGATGAGCGTGACCTGGGTCGGCGTGTCCCGGCGGACGGAGACCTCCCCATCCTCAACCGTGGGCGCCGCATTGGCTGAGACCTCGACCATGCGGCCGCCCGGAATCCCCTGGGTGATGACCGTCAGCCCATAGCTGCCGGGGCGAAGCGTGGCGGGAACCGTGACCGTGGCCCCGGTCGGGGAGACGTCCGTCGCCGGCAGCGTCCAGAGGCCGCCGGTCTCCGGGTCCAGCAGACGGACCACCGGAACGTTCGAGGCGGTACTCAGGTAGCTCCCGCTGGCCCCCTCGGAGATGCCGCGGAACCCGGTCCCACTCACCCTCGCGCGACAGCCGACCTGCAGGGGCGTACCGCCGGTGATGACCGGCCTCCACGCGGCCTGGGCGCCGTTGTTGTCATACAGCCGGGAACCATCCGCGTCGCCGGTCCCAGCGAGGAGCACCCGGCCAGAGGGAAGGCTGACGCCGGTGAGGTAAGCGGAGCCGGACCCATCCGACACGAACGTGAACGTCCCCGTGGTCGGGTCCCAGATCTCGAAGCCCGGTGCCGGCAGCCCTGCCGGTCCGATGCCTCCGGCCACCCAGACCTTGCCGGTCGGCAGCACGATCGCCGTATGTCCTGCACGCGCCCCTGTCATCGGGCCCGTCTCGGTCCACTCGCCGGTTGTCGGGTCGAAGAGGTGCGCCGAAGCGGTCAGGCCCCCTCCGTGGCTCCCACCGATGGCGAGCGCGCGGCCATCCGGCAGGGGCGTCAGGGTGAGCCCGCTCCGGGGCGAATCCAGGGGGGACACGGCCACCCAGGCCGAGGCCTCAGCAGCCAGGAACTCTGCGCTGTCGATGGCCGTCCCCGCGCTGTTCACGCCGCCGGCGACCAGAACGCTCCCATCCATCAGGCGCGCCGCTGCGTGCGAAGATCGCCCTTCAAGGAGTTCCGGTCCTTCTGACCAGGCTCCCTCCGCCGGGACGAAGCGCCAGGTCGCGCTGTGTGCGCTCCCCTCCGAGGAGCTCCCTCCCACGACCAGCACGCTCCCGTCGTTCAGACGGCTTGCCGTGTGCCGGCTCACGCCCCCGGCCAGCCAGGGGGCCGGCGCCCAGCGATCTTCCGTGAACAGGAACCGCTCGACGCTCCGCACCGGCTCCCCTGCCGCGTCCTCTCCGCCGACCACCAGCACGTCTCCATTCTCCAGCAGGGTGGTGGTGGCGTGAGCGCGCGGCTCGAGGACGGAGGGGCCGGCCGCCCACACGTTGGAGGTGGGATCAAACAGGTCGCTGCGGAAGGTCGGGCCCGCCTCCCCGATGCCACCTGGGAGGAGCACCCTGCCGGACGGCAGCAGCAGCGCGCGGGCCATGCGAGGCTCGGACAGAGGGGGCGTGGGGATGGGACTGAGGAACGGGGGGGCGTACACCTCCGCCTCCGCATGGAAGGTGGTGGTCGGCTCGAGCGCGATCCCGCCCGCCACGAGGACCTCTCCGGTGGGGAGCAGGATGGCGGCGTGATTCTCCCGCCCGGTCTGGAGCGTCTCGGACGCGGCCCACGTGCCGGTCGCCGGATCGTAGAGTTCCGAGACGCCCTGGGGGAACCGGGCGCCGTCGCTTCCCCCGACCACCAGGACCTTTCCGGTGGGAAGGAGGGTGGCGGTGTGGCCGCTTCGGGCGTGGTGGAGCGAGCCGGTGGCGGTCCACGTATTGGCGGCCGGGTCGTAGAGTTCGGATTGCGTTATCGGGCCCCCCGAGGTGAAGCCTCCGGCCAGGAGCACCCGGCCATCCGGGAGCAGTGTGGCGGTCGCGTAGTGCCGGGGGACCAACGGCGGCGCCGCCAGTGACCAGGTTCCGGTGGAGGGGTTGTACAACTCGGCGACGGGCACCTCTCCGCTGGCAGAGCTCCCGCTGGTGACGAGGACCCGCCCATCCGTCAACAGGGTGGCGACGTGCGCGCGTCGCGGGGTCGACATGGACCCGGTGGGCGTGAAGGTCGCGGTCTCCGGGTCGTAGAGCTCAGCCGTCGCCAGGTTGGAGCCCCCGGCGATGAGGACCCTGCCGGACGAAAGGACCGTCGTCGTCGGCAGGAGACGTGGGGCGGCCATCGGTCCCGTGGCGCTCCACGTCTCGGTCGCGGGATCGAAGACGCGGCCGCTCGCGCTTCCATCGCTGACGATGAGCGCCTGCCCTGAAGGCAGCAGGACGCCGCTGGTGACATTTCCCTGGATGCCCGGTGAACCCACCTCTCTCCAGAGTCCGGTCAGCGGGTCGAAGAGCTCGGCCGAGTTGACGAAGCCGTTCCGGTTGACGCCGCCCGCAACGAGCACTTCGCCCGAGGTGAGCAGGACGGCCGCGAACTGGCCGCGTGCGGTCAGCATGGGCAGGGCGGGCGTCCAGGACGTCCCCGTCGACCGGATGCCCACGGATGCGGGCTCGGGGTCGGGGAGCGGGCGTGCGGCGAAGGAGGGGTCGTCCCAGGGAGCGGGCTGCTCAATCGCCGAGGGCCCGTGCCGTTCGCGCCCCGCTTCCGATTCGGGGTCCGGCGCGCAGGACAGGAGCGCGCTGCTGCCGGCGATCAGGATGATCGCAAGGGCGAGGGGGGAACGACGCATCGGGAGCTCCTGGCGCAGGGGGGCCGCTCCGGGAGGAGGGGCCGCATTTTTCTAGCAGCGCCCCTGTGGCCACGTCGCGCACGGACGACGGGCCTGATGCGTTTTCCCGGCTGGGGGTGCGCCCACCGTCCCTCAGGTCCGCCGCGGCCGGCGGATGGCGCGGGCCGTCAGAGCCGAACGTCCGCCTGAACCACGGGCGCGGTCTTCACCACGGTGACGCTCGCGCTGCGCCCCATGAACCCCCGGGCCTGTTCGATGGCCTCGGTGAGGGTGTCGGTGCGCTCCCAGCCCATGAGGGCGGGGACGTGATTGTTCTCGGCGCCGGCGACGATGACCTTGCCCACGTGCTGGCGACCGTTCTCGCCCCAGTACCACATGTAGAAGGGATGGACGCCGTGGTAGGCGTTGCCCTTCCGGTACAGGTGCACGTAGCTGGGGTTCTCCGCGAACTCCTTCTCGTACTTGTGCGAGAGCTTCACCGCGTCGCGCGTTTCGGGGAGCAGGCGGTTGAAGAACTCGATGTAGCTCGGGTGCTGATCCGGATCGAACGCGTCGAAGGCCGGGTGGCAGAGAATGAGCACGCCCCCCTTCTTCACCAGCGGGACGCCCCGGTTCAGGTTGAAGAAGTAGCCGAGCCCCATGACCTGGAGGAGCAGCGGGTTGAGCAGCGCGTTGATGTTGTAGGGGCTGATGTACGGGATGGGGAAGACGACGATGTCGCTCTGCCCCTGCACCGGCACCGAGTACTGCTTCCAGCACAGCTCCAGGATCTTCTGGTGCGCAGGCTCGGTCGCGCCGGCGTGAACGCCGGTCACCTCGTAGGGCGCCGGGACCTGCATCATCACCTTGTTCTTCACCTGCCGCGGCATCTTCGAGAGCGCGAATCGCATCGCCTGGAACTTCAGCCGGTCGGCCTCGGTGAAGTCCTCCTCGCGCTTGCCGAGGAAGGCGGTGGGGCCCGCGAACATGCGGTTGTTGATGGCGGTCTCGATGTGGAAGACCTTCAGGTGCTGCTGGATGACCGCGTTGATGCGCGTGTTGCTGTCATAGAGCCGGCTGGTCTTCGGCTCCATGTAGCTCTCGCTCTCGCGGATGGTCTTCGGGTTGTGGTGCGCCTGGACCCCCTTGTACCCGGTGAGACCGGTGGCGACGGACTTCGGCCCCCCGTTCATGGGGACGAAGTTCAGGTTCACGTAGATGAGAAGGTCGCTCTCTGCGGCGCGGCGGTTGAGCTGCACCTCCTCGCCGTGATCCGTGGTCCCCAGCACCACCATGCCGTCGGGATCCTCGGCGTCGTGGTTGTAGTAGCGGTCCGGATAGAAGGCGTCGTGGATCTTCGAGCCCACCATCCGCCGCATCTCCGCCTCGGTCATCCGGCGGTGCAGGGCGTTGGCGATGATCAGGTGGATGTCATCCACGCCGCTGTCGGCGAGCAGCTCGAGCACCACCTCCAACACCGACTGGCGCGCGTCCGGCGTCACCATCGGCGGCAGCGGCAGCGAGATGTCGTCGATGGCGATGGTGACCTTCATCCCCGGCGCGAGCAGCGCGTGCAGCGGCTCCATGCTTTCGGGATGGTTGATGGCCCAGCGGATCGCCGCCTTGCGGTTGGGCACCCCCTCCAGCGGAGGCCGGGGGAAGATCACCCGGGTGCCGACCGGAAGATCCTCGAGCAGGAAATCCTCACCGCTGAAGAGCACCCGCGGCGGGCTCCCCTTCTCGGTGATGACCACCTGGTTCTCGTCCTCGTAGAGCTTCCGCAGCGTGTGGATGGAGGGCATGGACCTTCCTTCTCGTTCTTCGATGGGGTCGTTCTGCGTCGCGGTCCCGGCGGCTCGCCGGCTCTTCGCAACGTCGGTCAGCGCAGATCGACGATGGGCCAGTGGTAGGAGCGGGCGAGGGCGCGCAACCGCAGATCTGGGTTCACCGCCGTGGGCCGTCCGACCATCGCCAGCATCGCGTAGTCCGACGCGGAGTCGGAGTAGGCGTGGCACTGATCGATCGAGAGCTTGTGCTCGCGGCAGTAGGCGCGGATGGCGTTCGCCTTGTTGGCGCCCTCGATGATGGGGGGGATGACCTTCCCGGTCGCCACCCCGCCCACGAACTGCATCTTGTTGGCGATGACGTCATCGGCACCGAGCGCCCGCGCCAGCGGCCACATGGTGAAGTCCAGCGCCCCGGTCACCAGCACGATCCGGCAGCCGGAACGCCGAGCCGCCTCGATCAGATCGCGGGCCTTCGGGAAGAGGGCCGGCTCGAGCACATCCTCGAACATGTCTTCGCCGAGGGTGATCAGCCGGTCTTCGGTGAGGCCCTCGTACAGGCGGTAGAACGTCTCGTTGAAGATCTTGCGATCCAGGGCATCCAGCACGCCGTAAAGAGGCAGGCGGCTCGCGAGCCCCATCGTGCGCTTGAAGATGCTCCCCACGCTCCCCGCATTCATCGCGTAGTAGGCGTAGGTGTGGACGACGTTCGTGCGGACCAGCGTCCCGTCCACGTCATAGAAGGCGGCCTTGGTGGTCATGACGATGTCGGCCTTCCTGACACCTTCACGCGAAGGGTGTCAACGCGCGTGGCGGCCGGGTCGATCCCGGTCCTGCGCCCGGCGGTGCGTCTGACGCGGTGGGAGAGGCGCTGATCCCGCCGGCATCGTTCCGGCGGACGCCCCGCCCTCAGCCCGGCCTGCGGTCACGCGCTCTGCGGCCTCCCCGCGGCCTCTGCAAGGGAGCAGGCGCGGTTCCTCGCGCGCTGGGCCGGGGCCCGCTTCCCCATCCCGGTCCCTGGGGGCATTGCCGTTATAGATGCAATTGGGTTGCATCTGCGCGATGGGGGGCACAAGGTTCGTGGCGGCCGGGGACACGGCGCGCGGCGAGGGACCTCCTGCCCTCCC
>DATGQN010000121.1:0-21306 GCA_035304185.1 Myxococcaceae bacterium | reverse complement strand
TCAGGTCCTCGGCCGGAGGGTGAGACCGGCCGGTGGAGGGATGTCCTTCACCGAGAGGCGGCGGCGGAACACCCAGTAGGTCCACCCCTGGTAGAGCAGCACCAGGGGCGTGAGCAGCACCGCCACCCAGGTCATGATCTTCAGCGTGTAGGGAGAGGACGCGGCGTTGAAGACGGTCAGGGAATACGCCGGATCGTGCGCCGGCATCACGTCGGGGAACATGGAGCCGAAGATGAGGACGACCGTGGCCACGATGGCCACCGCGGAGAGGGCGAAGGCGAATCCTTCCCGGCCCTGCGCATTGGCCACCACCACGCCCACCAGACACACGGCGGCCACCCCCACCGCGGCCCAGGTCCAGGGAACCGAATAGGCCGTCTGAGCCCACACGGCCCAGCCCCCGGCCACCAGCGCACTGGCGATGGAGAGCTTCCCGGCCAGGCGCCGTGCCCGGAACCTCAGCTCGCCATCGGTCTTGAGGGCAAGGAAGACCGCGCCGTGGGTGAGAAAGACCAGGGCGGTCATCGCCCCACCGAGCAGCGCGAAGGGATTGAGGAGGGCAAGGAAGCCGCCGACGTACTGGTGGTCCGCGTCGAGCGCCACGCCGCGCACCAGGTTGGCGAACGCGACGCCCCACAGCAGCGCCGGCACCCAGGAGCCGAAGATGAGGGCCTGGTCGGCGCGCCTGGCCCAGGTGGCGTCGTGGATCTTCCCCCGGTACTCGAAGGCCACCGCGCGCACGATGAGGGCCACCAGGATGAGCAGCAGGGGGACGTAGAAGCCCGAGAAGAGGGTGGCGTACCACTCGGGAAAGGCGGCGAAGGTGGCGCCTCCGGCGGTGAGCAGCCACACCTCGTTGCCATCCCACACCGGACCGATGGTGTTGATGAGCACCCGCCGCTCGGCGTCGTCCCGCCCGAGGATGGGCAGCAGCATGCCCACGCCGAAGTCGAAGCCCTCGAGGACCAGGTAGCCGGTCCACAGCACCGCAATGAGCACGAACCAGATGATGGGGAGTTCCATGGGTAGCAGTCCCGATGCGAGGAGGGCAGGTCAGTAGGCGAAGGAGAGCGGGTCCTCGGCGGACGTCTCGGCAGCCGAGGCGGCATCCGGGGCGACGTCCAACACGTGCTCGGGAACGCCCTCCGCGGCGTAGCGGACCATCAGGCGGAACCACACCCACGCGAGCACCGCGTAGAGGACGGTGAAGACACTCATGGAGAGAATGACCAGCCCCGGTCCCACGCTGGTCGAGACGCCACGCTCGGTGAGCATCCGCACCGCATCGATGCCCGTGGGGTTGGGCACCACCACCCAGGGCTGGCGCCCGGTCTCGGTGAAGATCCACCCGAAGGAATTGGCGAGGAACGGCGCGGGGATGGACCACAGCGCGATCCGCGCGAGCCACCGGCTCCCGCTCACCCGACCCTTCCGCGTCATCCACAGCGCGACCAGGGCCAGCAGTGCGCTCCCCGCCCCGAGCCCGATCATCAGCCGGAAGCTCCAGTAGGTGAGTGCGAGGTTCGGCTGATAGCTCACCGGCTCGCCATCCCGCCCGACGTCGCCGTAGCGCTCGGCATACTGCTGCTGCACCTCGGCAATCCCCGGCAGGTAGGCGTTCGGATCCCCCTTGGCCAGATACGAGGTGAAGCCCGGAATGCGCAGCACGTGCTTCACGCCCGCGCAGTCATTGCTGAGATCCCCGATGGAGAGCAGGGAGAAGTCGGCTCCGCGCTCGCCGGTGCACAGGGCCTCGGCCGCGGCCATCTTCATCGGCTGCTGCTCGAACATGAGCTTGGCCTGCCAGTCACCGGTGACCGCGAGCGCGATCCCCGAGATGAACATGGTGACCACGCCCATCCGGATGGCCGGCCGGTAGACGTCGCGGGCCACCTCCCGGTCCGCCTGGCCGCCGCTGCGCACCAGCTTCACCATCCACCACGCCGACACCCCGGCGACGAAGGTCCCGGCGGTGAGGAAGGCGCCGGAAACGGTGTGCGGAAAGGCCGCCAGGTGCGTGACGTTGGTGAGCACCGCGACGATGTCGACCATCTCCGCGCGGCCGGTCTCCGGGTTGAAGACCGTGCCCACCGGGTGCTGCATCCAGGAGTTCGCGGCGAGGATGAAGAAGGCCGACAGATTCACCGCGATGGCCACCAGCCAGATGCAGGCGAGGTGGAGCTTCTTCGGGAGCCGGTCCCAGCCGAAGATCCACAGCCCCAGGAACGTGGACTCGATGAAGAAGGCGGCGAGCGCCTCCATCGCCAGGGGCGCACCGAACACGTCGCCCACGAAGCGCGAGTACTCGCTCCAATTCATTCCGAACTGGAACTCCTGCACGAGCCCGGTGGCCACCCCCAACGCGAAGTTGATCAGGAAGAGCTTCCCGAAGAACTTCGTCAGCTTGAGCCAGCGCGCGTCTCCGGTGCGGACCCACCGGGTCTGCATCAGGGCGACCAGGGGAGCGAGCCCGATGGTCAGCGGGACGAAGATGAAGTGGTAGACCGTGACGATGGCGAACTGCCACCGGGCGAGGCTCAGCGCGTCCACGCGAACTCCCCGGGCCGCGCGTCCGAGCCGGAGCTCCGGTCTCAGCGCCTCGGGATGAGGCTGCGACCCACGGGAGGAAGTGTCACCCGGGCATCAGATGATTGCACCTGCACCGACTCCGCAGCCGCAATGATTGCGCGTGCAATCAACAAGTTTTGCTAATCTCAAAATCCCGACCCATCACGTGAGCTTCAATCCCACTGCCGGGACTCAGCAGCGCGCGCGGGAGGTCGGGCAGGTGAGGTGGGAGCTGAGTGCCGAGTCCGGCGCGCCCAGGGTCCAACGCCCGGTGATGAATGCGTCCTGGTTGCCCTCGAATCCGACCTCCATGAGGAGGACGTGCGCGAACTCGTGCTCGAGGAGCGCGGTGAGCTGGGACACCAGGACCCGCCGATGGGTGGCGTTGGGGATGGCCGAGGCCCGGACGAAGACCTGGGTGTGCTCGCGGGCCCCCTCTGCGAGGCGGGCGGTGCAGGCATCGGTCTGCTCACAGCGCGCCCAGATCCCCCGCATCTGCTCGGCCCAGGCGGCATCCGAGATCACCCGCGTGCGTGCGAAGTGCGCCAGGGCGCGTTCGTAATGGGAGTCGCTGATGTCCACCCCTTCCTGGGCGGCATGGTGACGGTGGAAGGGCGCCTCTTCCCGCAGGCGGGTGATCACCTTGTTCAACACGGCGTCGAAGCTCGCGCGGGTGAGGGGGGAGACCTCGGCAATGGCGGCAGCAGAGGGACGCAGCCCGGGGACATCGCCGACGTCCAGAGGAGAGGTTGTGATGGCGCGTGCCGTCCCCACACCGAGCGCGAGTGAGGCGACCAGGAGAACGGTGGCCAGTGACTGAATCGTTCGGGACCGCATGGGAAGGACCGACGGGGCACGTGGAGGCATCTTCCGGAGGGTGCGTGCCCCCCGCGTTGGAGGGAGGTTTCAATGTGAGGACGTCGGCGGCATCCGATGATTGCTCAACGAAGTCGTCCAAGCCCTCGCGCCTCGCCCGCACGCCCTCCAACACCCCGAGCGTCCTGAGGCCCGGGTTTCTGCGCACCGAAGGAGATGCCTTCCGGATCCTGAACGCAGAGAAGGCCGAAAGGGATCGGGAGCGGGCTCCTGATTCTCCTTCCGGCCTTCTCGTGTTGCGCTTCAGCGCAGGGTGATCCCCACAACCGGGATCGCCCTTCACCTCGGGCGACTTACGACGCGCGCGCGGCCTTGGACTTCGGCGCCTTCGCGGACTTGGCCTTGGGCGCGGCCTTCGCCTTGCCGGCCTTCGGGGCCTTGGGAGCCTTTGCGACCTTGGCGGCGATGGGGGCGGCGGCGGCGGCGACCTTGGAGATCTTCGCGGGACGCGCCTTGGGGGCGGCCTTCGACTTCTCCTTCGCGGCGGCGACCTTCTCGGCGACCTTGGCCGCCTTCGCCTTCTCCTTGGCCTTCAGCGCGCGCTCCTTCTCCTTGGCCTTCTGCGCGCGCTCCTTCTCCTTGGCCTTCAACGCGCGGGCCTTCTCCTTCTCCTTCTGGATCCGGGCCCGCTCCTTGGCCTTCGCCGCCTTCTCGGCAGCCTTCGCCTTGGCAAGCTTGGCCTTCTCCTTCGCCTTGGCAGCCTTCTCGGCGGCCTTGGCCTTGGCAGCCTTCGCCTTCTCCTTCAGGGCCTTGGCCTTCTCGGCGGCTTTGGCCTTGGCGGCCTTCGACTTCTCTGCATCCTGGGCCTTGGCGGCCTTGGGCTCGTTCACGGACTTCTCCTTCTTCTTGGTGGAGAGCGTCTTCGCCGGGGCGAGGGCTTCCATCCGGGGGGACTCAACATCTGCGGGGGACAGGGAACGACGGGAGAGGGCAGGATCGGTTTTCACCGACTTGGCGCCTCGGGTGGCAGTGGACTTGCCGGTGGCGGAGTCCTTGGCACGTTGGGCGGCATCCTTCACGCGCGAGGGGGCCGACGGAACGGTGCCACCCTTGATGGCCTGCAACGCCTCGAGCACCTCGGTGGCGTGCCCCTTGGTCTTCACCTTCTCCCAGACCTTCAGCACGTTCCCGTCCGGTCCGATGAGGAAGGTGGAGCGCTGGATGCCCATGTACTCACGCCCGTAGTTCTTCTTGAGCGTCCACACGCCGTAGTCGGTCGCGACCTTGTTTCCGGTGTCTGCCAGCAGCGGGAAGGGCAGCGAGTACTTCTCGGCAAAGCGCTGGTGGCGCGCGGTGGAGTCGGGCGAGACCCCCAGCACCACGGCGTCCTCCGACTGCAGCGCGGAATGCTCGTCGCGGAAGCTGCACGCCTCCACGGTACAGCCGGGGGTGTCGTCCTTCGGGTAGAAGTACAGGACGACGTACTTGCCGGCATACGCGTCGAGGGTGCGCGTCTCTCCGGACTGATCAGGGAGGGCGATATCGGGCGCCTTGGCGCCGACCTTGGGCATCGTCATGTGCGGAGACTCCGCGGGTTCGGGTTGCAGCCCGCATCAATGCACTGACGCGTCCTGTTTAGAAGAGGGCGTGCAATGGAAGCGCATTCCCGCGATCGCACCGCGCGGGCTCAGCGTCCCGCCTCGGTCCCGCTGCCCGCATCGGGCGGCACCGCCGGAGCAGTCGTGGGGTGATCGTGATCGTGGTCGTGATCGTCGTGAGCGTGAGCGTCCTCTCCCGGAGGGGCTTCCCCGGGATGCAGGTGGGTGACCTTGGCGCGCTCCACCTGCTCGCGGCAGCGCTGCAGGGCTTCACGCAGTCGATCCTGTGAATCGCCCGGCGCCGACGCTCCCAGCTGTTCGGCGAGCCGGCCGCAGGCGCGTTGGATCTCCCGCAGCCGGGCCTCCTCGGGCGAGGTCGGGGGCGCATCCGGGGCCACCGGTGCGAGCGGACGCATGGGGGGCCCACGCTGGGCGCCGCGGATGGCGGCAATGAGCCGCTGGGCTTCGGGCGCGGCGTCTGAGTCCTCGGGAATCGCGTCGAGCTCGGCGATCAGCGCGTGGAAGCGGGGATCATCCGGCGAGGTCCCCTGCTCCAGCAGCTCGGCATAGCGCGCCCGGCTCTGCGCCAGCGTCTCAGTGCCCGGGTCCTTGGGACAGGCCGTGAAGAACAGCGCACTCAGCAGCAGGAGCAGCGCGCGCGGAGGGAGGCGGCGGGGATGTGTGACGGCCATGCGAATTCAGGTCACCTGGGGAAGAGGGGCGGCTAGGGTCCGCCGCTCATGGATCCCGCGTCTCTAACATCCTCTGCGGTCGGCGACGCCACCGCCGCCTCCCTCCTCACCACCATGGGACTCGGCCTGCTCGCCGGCCTGGCGCATTCGGTGGGGCCCGACCATTGCGCCGCGATGCTCACCCTGACCGGAGCGGGCGGCGAAGGTCGTCGTCGTCGCGCGTTCCAGGTCGCGCTGCGCTTCGCCTTGGGACATGCGGTCCTCCTCGGTGGCCTCGCCGCGGTCTGCCTCGGGCTGGGCGTGGGGTTGTCCGAGGCGTTCAGCACCCGCGCCGAGATCTTCGGGGGCGCGGTCCTGCTGGCGGTGGCCCTCTCGGCGTTGTTTCTCCCCGCATCGATGCGCCATGGCCATCCGCACCTGCCGGGCCACGAGACCGACCACCGCCACGTGCACCTGAGCGGCGCGACCGGCGCGCTCCTCGCGGTGAGCGGCGTGCGGGGACTGCTGCTGGCCCTGCCTCCCCTGCTCGTCGGCGGAAGTCTCCAGGCCGTGGCCTGGGCCTACGTGCCCGCATTCGCCCTCGGCATCCTCATCGGCATGGGCGTGCTGGGCGTGCTCCTCGCCGAGGGCCTGGGTGTGCTCACCGCGCGCCTCGGAACCTGGGTCGAGCGCGGTGCACACGTCCTCGCCGCGCTGGTGGGGCTGAGCTGGATCCTGATGCGCCTGTGAGCAGGGCCTGCCGGAGCCGATGAGCCGTTCGCGGTGACATCATCCGGTCCACGCCCAACACCGCCGCTCCGGTGTCAGCGCCGCTCAATCCTTCGACATTCCGGGTCTGCGGTTGGCGTCTGCGCCGGATGCCCCGGACGCTGCGAAGAGAATGGGGCTGCCGGCGCCAACACGGGCTCCAGCGGGACGCCGCCCGGCCACGCTGTCCGCCGGTCACGCGCCAGGCTCAGCTCCGGCCGACGCTCGAGGATGTCCAGGCTCAGCTGGGACGACGCTCGAGGATGTCCAGGCTCAGCAGGCCCATGAGGAAGCCGCGGAGCATGTGCTCGGGCTTTCCGCAGAGCGCCTGCAGCTCGGCCACGGTGCGCGTGCCGTCCGCGCGGGAAGGAGCTCCGCCTCCCAGCGCTCGAGCTCCATCCCAGGCTCAGCTGGGACGGCGCTCGAGGATGTCCAGGCTCAGCAGGCCCATGAGGAAGCCGCGGAGCATGTGCTCGGGCTTTCCGCAGAGCGCCTGCAGCTCGGCCACGGTGCGCGTGCCGTCCACGCGGGGAAGGAGCTCCGCCTCCCAGCGCTCGAGCTCCACCTCATGCAACTGGAAGACCCCTCCCACCGAAGGGATGAGCCGGTCTTCCGGGCGGATGAGCCGGGCAAGGCGGTCGGGCTTGTAGAGCTTCTTGATGCCGCGCATGACCAGGTTGGCCGGATGCAGATCCAGCTTGATGGTCTCGCTGCGCGCCCGCTGGCGGAAGGACATCACATAGGTGCCCTCCTCCCACGCGAAGAGGCTGTAGAGGATCGATTTGACCTGCTGGCCCACGTAATAGAGCCGCTCGGTCTCCTTGAGCACGCCGCGCTCCACCAGCACGTCGCCGGTGCGCTTGCCGCTCTCCCCCACCAGGTCCTGCACCTGATCCGGGGTGACCTTGCCCACCCGCACCAGGAACTGGCCGAAGCGGTCGGAGAGCAGGTTGCTCATGGCGAAGACGGGCATCCCCTCCTCGAAGAAGACGACCTTCTTCACCTTGCCCCGCTGCACGCCGAGCTCACCCGTCTCGCGGGCGACGTAGAAGGCGCTGATGAGGCTCGGGAGGTTGTCGCGCAGCTCGCCGCGACGCGAACTCCGTGCAGCTGCCCCCGGAGCCGCCGGAGGGGGCGTGGGACGGGGTGGGGGTGTGGGACGCGAGGGGGGAACGGCGCGGATGAGCGGGCCCTGAGACGCCGGAAGGGGACCGGCCAGCAGGTTCGCGCCGCGCATCTCGGCGGTCAGGTTGTCGCCGCCGCTCACCTTGATGCGGCCGGTGAGCTCCATCGCATCCTGGGGACCCTCATCGATGTCGATGTCGAGTTCGACCTCGAACTCGTCCTGGGCGTCGCTCGCGGCCTGGCCGGCGTTGACGTCCGGGGGAACCACCTTGCCGACGGTCTCCAGCAGCTTCTGGAAGTCGAAGGGCTTCTCGAAGTACTCCAGCGCCCGGTGCCGGTTGCGCGCCTCGAGGGCGTGCCGTCCTCCGCGGAAGACGCCGGTGATGAAGATGAGGGGCAGCTCCGGCTGCTCCTTGCGAAGCTGTTCCGCAAGCTGGTACCCCATCATGTCCGGGAGCAGGACATCGAGGACGGCGAGGCGGATCTCGGCACCCCGTGCGAGCTCGAGCGCCTGACGTCCACGGGAAGCCGCCACGACCGCGTAGCCCGCCTCTTCAAACAGCTGCGTGAGCAGTCCGAGCAGCTCCTGATTGTCATCGACGACAAGAATCTTGGGCGGCATCTCCCGCAGACCTTACCGGAAGCCCCCGCCCTTTCCACCCTTTGACCGTGAACGCTCTCTCTCCTGCCCTCCTCCGCTGGCCGCTCCTGCTGCTGCTGGCCTCCTTCCTCTCGAGCACCCCCGCCTTCGCCCAGTCCGGCGACGGGGGAACGGATGCAGGCGAGGAGCTGCCTGACGCCTCGGTCGGCGAGGGAGGAAGCGAACGCGACAACCCGGAAGGCGAGGACAGTACCGGGCGGGTCCAGACCGATTGCCGGGTCACGGACCGGTGCGCGGCCGGCTTCCAGTGCGTGAAGGGCGAGTGCGTCTACATCGGGATCCGTGACGCCGAGGGGCCCTCCTGTGCGCTCGGCAGCCTGTTCTCGAGCCTGGTCCTCGGCGCCTGGGTGGTGGCCCGGAGACTGGGGTGAGCGGAGTCCGGGACACGCGCGATGTCGGTTGAGGGCGCCCTGTGTCAGCCGGGCGGGGGCGCCTCCTGTGGTGCTTGCTGCGGCCTGTACAACTTCGCCCAGCACGATCGGGCAGCGGTGACCGAAACGCTTGCCCGGGCGCGCCGGGTCCTCACCGCCACCGAGAAAACGCCGGAGGCCTTCCGGGAGAGCGCGCAGCGATTGCGTGCGCAGGGAGCCACGCCCCTCTTCCCCATGGTGCGCGTCTGTCCCCTGCTCGGCTTCCTGGACGACGGCCACCAGCGGGTGGGCTGCCTCGCGCATCCCCTGGTGACCGGTGGTCGGGATCTCCGCGACTGCGGGGCCTACACCGCCGACATCTGCGAAACCTTCCTCTGCCCCTCCCACAGCTGGCTCACCGAAGCCCAGGCGCTGCTGGTCCGCCGGGCGTGTCCCGACTGGTACCTCTACGGGCTGGTCATCACCGACGTGGAGTGGGTGAAGACGACGCTGGGACTGGTGGAGGCTGAGCGGGCCGCACCGCTCGACCCGGGGGCGATCCTGCGCCATCCCCGGGCGCTCCGGGCCTGCCACGATCTCTTCGCCCTCAAGGAGACGGCGCCGGATCGGCCGCGGGATGGACAGGTCTTCGGCGCGTTCGGACCGGACCCCGCTGGGGGCGAGGAGCCGGTCATGCGGGTGCTCGACTACGCCGGCTTGGATGTCGGCGCGGCACCGGAGGACCACGCGGTCCTCTGTCTGGGCTATGCGCCAGAGACGCGGGAGGCGCTCCAAGCGGCGCGGCGCCTGATCCGGGAGAAGGTCCAGGCACTGGTGGCGGCGCTCGGAGAGTGAGGCGGCGCGACCTTCAGGGTTGCTGGGTCATCTCCCCGATCGGACGGCGGGCGATGGGATTCCCGGGGCGCTGCTGCCAGAAGAGCATCTCGATCTGCGGCGCCTCGACCGCGAGATACTCCTCCATCGGCAGCTCCAGGGCATCGACGTGGCTGCCGGCGCGGAAGACGATGGTCTCCTGCTCGGCGAGGGTGGAGTCCAGCACCACGGGCATCCCGTACAGCTTTCCGAAGGGAGGCTCGGCGCCGAGCTCCGCGTCGCCGAAGCGATCCGCGAACTCCTCCTCATCGGCGAGGCGCACGGAGTCCGCGTCCAGCGCCCGGCCCAGGAGCCTCAGGTCAAGGGTCCGGTTCGCCGGGAGGACGCAGATGACGAACTCGCCATCGGCCACGGCGATGACCGGCTTGGCGAGCTCCTGTCCGCGCAGGTTCAGGGAGCGGGCGAGGTTCAATGCCGAGACCGCGCGATCATGCTCGATCCACTCGGCCTCCAGTTCGTTCTCTTCCAGGTAGTCGAGGATCTTCTGCGGCACCATTCAGGAGGCCTCCGGTGGTCACGGGGGTGTGCCTGCAAGCTGGAATCGATCCCGGACAACTGCAGCGTGCGGGCCTTCGAGCGCCCGGCCTGTCGCATGAAGGCTCAGGCGGCCGTGGCGGGACCGGGCCGTCTGGACCCGGCGGGTTGGTTGCACCCGCAACCACGCCCCATCGCGCCGGACAGTTGGCTCCGGTGAGAACCGCCGGAGGTAGACTCAGACGTCGCCGGTGACCGCGATGGCTCGAGCCCCGCGGCGTTCGCGCGGCCCCGGTTGCAGCCGCTCGCGAAGCTGACCGCAGCCCGCATCGATGTCGATCCCGCGGCGCTGTCGGACGGTGCTCGGCACGCCGTAGCGCATGAGAATCGCCTGGAAGGCCTTCACCGCGTCCTCGCCGCTCGGCGCCTCCTCGTAGCCCCGCGTCGGATTGAGCGGGATGAGGTTGAGGTGCGACGGCAGCGTCTGCAGGAGGTGTCCCAGCGTGTGGGCGATCTCGGGCGTGTCGTTCTTCCCGGCGATGAGCGCCCACTCGAAGAAGATCTTCTCGCCGCGCAGCTCGGTGTACTCGCGGCACGCATCCATGAGCTCATCGAGCGGCCACTTCGCGGCGATGGGGACCAGGGCCCGCCGTTCCGCATCGGTGGCGCCGTGGAGGCTCACCGCGAGGCGGATGGGACGCGCTTCCCGCGCGAGCCGGCGGATCCCCGGGACCACACCCACCGTACTCAGGGTGATGAACCGGGGCCCCAGCGCCACCCCGCGCGGGTCCTGCAGGATGTCCAACGCGCTCATCACCGCGTCGTAGTTGTGCAGCGGCTCGCCCATCCCCATCAGCACGATGTTGCGCAGGCGCTCGCCCCGCGCATCCAGCAGCCGGCAGACGTGGAGGACCTGGGCCACGATCTCCCCGGGCGTCAGGTGACGGAAGAAGCCCATCTGCCCGGTCGCGCAGAAGACGCACCCCATGGCGCAGCCGGCCTGACTGGAAACGCACGCGGTGTAGCGCCCCTTGAACCGCATGAGGACGGTCTCGATGGTCTGACCGTCGTCGAGCCGCAGGAGAACCTTGTGGGTGTGCCCATCGCGGCTGTCCGATGAGGCGTGCAGCGCGGGCAGGGACAACCGCGTCTCCTCCCGCAGCCGCGCCACCAGCGCGGGTCGCAGCCGCCCGTCCAACGCGTCGAGCGTGGTGATCCGCTCGCGGTGGAGCGCCTCGAACAGGGCGTCGCGATGAAAGGCCCCGTGGCCCCAACCGGAAAGCAGCGCGCCCAGAGCGGGGCGGGTGAGGTCGAGCAGGGAGATCATGGCGGGCGGCAGAAGGCGGAGGTCCGGGATGGAGGTGGCGCTTCCGTATGGCAGCAGCCACCCCCGGTTTTCAAGGCGTGCAGCCGGCGGGGACAGCGGTCAGCTTCACGCCATGAACGCGCGCCGGACGATCACCCACCTCTACTACTGGCCAACCATCCAGGGCCGCGGCGAGTTCATCCGCTTGGCGCTCGAGGAAGCAGGGGCCCCCTATCGGGACGTCGCGCGCGAACCCGGCGGCATGGAGGCGCTCACCTCGCTGCTCGAGGTGACCGCGGGGCTTCCCCCTTTTGCGCCCCCGTTCGTGCGTCACCGTGGACGGGTGATCGCCCAGACCGCCCACATCCTCCAGGTCCTGGCGCCCGAACTGGGAGTGGTTCCGACCTCCGAGGTCGCGCGCCAGCAGGCCCACCAGCTCCAGCTCACCGTCACCGACTTCGTGGCCGAGGTGCACGACCTCCACCATCCGATCTCCGTGGCGCGCTACTACCGGGAGCAGCGACGGGAAGCGGCGCGCCGCGCGGTGGACTTCCGCGAGCTGCGGATGCCCAGGTTCCTCGGCTACTTCGAACGCGTCCTGGAAGGGAACCGCACCTCCCGCGGCAGGGCGCTGGTGGGGCGGGGCTTCACCTACGTGGATCTCTCGCTGTTCCAGGTGGTCGAAGGGCTGCGCTACGCCCTGCCCCACGCCATGGCCGCGCTCGAACCGGAGCTTCCCCGCGTCGTGGCGTTGGCGGAGCGGGTGCGCGAGCGGCCGCGGGTGAAGGCCTACCTGACCTCGGAGCGCCGCATCCCCTTCAACACCGACGGGATCTTCCGGCACTACCCGGCGCTGGATGCCCGGGCCCCGGGCTCCCGACGGCGCGCCGGGCGCTGAACCCGGCGCTGAACGCCCGGCCCCACCAGACACCGCCCTTCCTCCTGGAGGCGGCCCGGTTCGGCCCTCACTGCCGGAACCCGACGTCGCCTCAGTTCCGCTTGGAAGAGGCGACGGCCAGCGCCTCGACCACGATCCGCTCGGTGAGCATCTCGGGGAGGATCTGCGGGGTGTCGACCCCCGGCTGATAGAGCAGGTAGAGCGGAACGCCCGCGCGCCCGTGTGCCTGCAGCATCTGCAGCACGGCGTCGTCGCGGCGGGTGAAGTCGACCTTCAGCATCAGGGTGTCCGCCGCCCGGAAGGCGTCGCGCACACTGTCCCGCGAGAGCACCGTGTTCTCGTTGAACTTGCAGGTGATGCACCAGTCCGCGGTGAAGTCGACGAACACCGGACGCCCCGCATCCAGCGCCCGCTGGAGCGCCTCGTCGGAGTAGGGGGTCCAGCCCGTTTCGGCGGCGGTGAGTTCCGTGCCCGGGCTTTCGGTGCCGGCAGCCATGGCGCGCTCGGGAAAGCGCAGGAACAGCGTGCCCACGGCGGTGACCAGAATGAGCGCGGTGAGCTGCCACACGCGGGCGCGGCCATCGGAGAGCTGGCCCTTGCCCCACATCCAGGCCGCCATGCCGACCGCCACCAGGAACACCAGCAGGCGCCCGATGCCGTTCACGCCGGCGAGCTGCCCCAGCACCCAGATGAGCCACACGGCGGTGCCCAGGAGCGCGAAACCGAGGAACTGCTTGCCGGTGTCCATCCAGGCGCCCGGTCGCGGCAGCAGCTTCACGGTTCCCGGAACCATCACCAGCACCACGAACGGTGCGGCCAGGCCGAGCCCCAGGGAGACGAAGAGGAGCAGGACCACCGGCGCCGGCGCCGACAGCCCGAAGCCCATGGCGGTGCCGAGGAAGGGCGCGGTGCAGGGGGTCGCGAGGACCACCGCCAGCAGGCCCTCGCCGGCGCTGCGCCACAGACCGTCCGCCTTCTCGACGCCGGACACCAGGCGGTTGGCATCCGAACCGATGTTGAAGACGCCGAAGAGGTTGAGGGCGAAGACCACCAGCAGGGCGGCGATCACCGCCACGAACATGGGCTCCTGGAACTGGAAGCCCCACCCCACCTGGGCGCCCGCCGCCCGGATCCCCAGCACCACCAACGCCAGCACCGTCAGCGAGGCGACGATGCCGAAGGTGTAGGCACCCGCGTGCTTCGCGGCCTGGCCCTTCTTCTCGCCCGCGAGCTTGAGGAGGCTGAAGACCTTGAGCGCCAGCACCGGGAACACACAGGGCATCAGGTTGAGGATCATCCCGCCGACGAACGCGAAGACCACCATCAGCAGGATCGAGGGAGCACCCGCGCTGTCCGTCTGGGTCCCGGTTGCATCCGCAACGATGGGCGCCGCGACCTCTGCCGGAGCAGGGGCGATGCTGCCGAAGGGCGCGGACCACTCGATGGGGTGCGCGTTTCCGGCCGGATCGACGAAGAGGGCGACGCCGGTGAGGGTCGCCTCCCCCTCCGCGGCGGCAAGCAGCTTGCCGGCGATGCGGACGGTCAGATCACCCACGCGCTCGGTGCGCGAGCTTTCGAAGCCTTCGGGCGCGTCGGCCACCACCGGATCGGTGTTCGCGAGGGCCCAGTCCGCGCACGCGGCGCCGTCCTCGCAGGTGAAGGAGAGCTCGGCGAGGAAGGGGCGCTTCGCAGTGGGCTGCGAGCCCTGGGGATGGATGATCGTGGCGCTCAGGCCCGGCGCCTCGCGGGGGATGCGGCGCGCGGTGGCATCGAAGCTGGCCGCCTCACTGCCGGGCCGGGTGACCGCTCCAATGGGCAGGCGGCGGGAGAGATTCAGCTCCCCCGGAATACAGATGTTCTGGCAGGCGAGCAGCCCCACCTTGGCTTCCACCACGACCTCTCCGGAAGCGTCCGGAGGGAGCGTCACCTCCTGGAAGAGCAGGACCTCACCGCCCCAGCCGAAGCTCTGGATGGTGTCGTTGAAGTCGAGGAAGGTCACCGGGAAGGGCTGCTGGAGCGGCCCCACGTCCCCGCCCTCCACCGACACGTCCACCCGGGTCGCGAGGCCGGCCTCACCGGGATTGCGCCAGTAGACGTGCCACCCGTCCTTGAGCGCGAAACGGACCCCGGCCCGGACCGTGGCCCCGGGAGCGGCCTCCTCGACATCCAACACCAGGGACGCCGCGACCTTGGGATCCCCCTCGTGGACTGCGGTCTCACCGTGCGCGTTGGAGTCGAGCGCCGGCTGCGCCAGGGCGAGCGACGGGAGGAGGGCCAACAGGAAAAGAAGCCGGGAGACGGGCATGGGCGGGATGTATGTCCGGGGGGATGGTGAGAGGCAAGCCGGCAACGGGTCAGGTCCGGCAAGATTCCCCTTGAGGGAACCGATGGGTTCCGGGGCGCTCCCGAAAGGATTCGCGACGCGCCGGGAAGTCTCGCAGGTCGCTCCTCCCGCATGCCCGGACGGCTGGCCGGCGAAAGAGCGGGCTTCCGATCGGCCGGCGCCTGCCGACCTGGTAGGGGATCGGCGCATCGCGGCAGGCGGGTGGACGGATGAAAGGGTTCCGGCGCGCGGAAACCTCGAAGACCCGGCCGTTGAGCGTGTGGGGCCGGGAGGCGCAGCTCGACCGGCGCGCCTTTGCGGAGTTGCCGGGGCCTCCAACGCGGAGAGCACTCTTTTCGGCTCGATGCCACCCGCATGGCTCGCGGGCCCCTTCGCGGGATGCCGCGCGACCACGAACGCGGACGTTCACCGCCAGCGCTTGGGGCGCTCCGCCAGGCGGCCGGCACCTTCCGCGGCGCACCACGCCCCGAACGCGTCGCGGGGAACCCCCGTGAAGCGCAACCCCTCGAAATCCTCGGGGAGCGGCACGTCGGTCACCAGCGTCGCGAGGGTCTTATAGAGCGAGGCGTCCTCCCTCCGGGCCGCCAGGGTGGCCGCGAGCCGAGGGGCGCCCCGGACCTTCACCTCCCAGGCCAGGGGATCGTCGGGGATGTCCTCCAGGCGGCCGTAGTGCCCCAACAGGGTGGCCGCGCTCTTGGCCCCGAAACCGGGCAGCCCGGGGATGCCATCCGCGGTGTCGCCGGTGAGAGCCAGCAGATCCGGGATGCTCTCCGGTGCCACGCCGCGCGCCTCACGCAGTCCCTCCTCGTCGATCACCTTCTGCCGGATGCGATCCACCTGCACCACCTGCGTCCCCCGCACGCACTGACCCAGGTCCTTGTCCGGGGTCAGGATGCGCACCTGCGAGGTCTCTGCTGCGAAGCGCGTGGCCGCGGTGGCGAGCGCGTCATCCGCCTCCCAACGCTGCATGCTCCACACCGTGACACCCAGCGCGCGGCAGGCCGCCTCGGCGGCGTCGAACTGGGCGCGCAGCTCCGGCGGCACCCCGAGGTCCGACTTGTAGCCCTCGAAGAGCTCGTTGCGGAAGCTGGCGATGGGGTTGTCGAAGGCGACCGCCAGATGGGTCACCTCCTCGGCCGGGTCGTGCAACAGCCCGAGCAGCGAGGAGATGAGCCCCACCGTCGCCTTGTTGTCCCGCCCATCCGGGGCCGCATGGGAGGGGCGCGGCGAGAAGTGGGCGCGGTAGAGCTCGAAGGTGCCATCCACCAGGTGCAGGCGCGGGCGTTCCATGGGCGTCAGGCTTAGCACGACCGCCCCCCTCCCTCGTTCAACGCGGGGCCGGGACGTCCACCACCTGTGCGGTGCGGGTGATCTCCCCCATGCGGCCGCTGCGGAAATCGTCCATCGCTTCGAGGAGCTCGTCGCGGGTGTTCATGACGAACGGGCCGTAGCGCGCAAGGGGCTCGTTCAGGGGCATGCCCGCCAGCAGCAGGAATCGGGCGGTTCCTTCATCTCCCTGAAGCCGCAACAGGCCGCCATCTCCGAGCTGCGCCATCTGCCCTTCCGCGATCCGCATGCCCCCCGCGCCGACGCGCACGCTGCCTTCGAAGACGTAGACCAGGGCGTTGAGCCCCTCATCCACCTCCGCGGTCACGTCCGCGCCGGCCTGCAGGGTCCAGTCCTGGAAGGTGATGGGCAGGTGGGTGTCGATCACCGCCTCCGCCCCCAGCGCCCTCCCCGCGATGACCCGCACCGACGCCAGGCCGTCCGCGCTGCGCCCGGTGGGAATCCCGTCCGCCGACACCTCCTGGTAGCGCGGCTGGGTCATCTTGAGCGCGCGGGGGAGGTTCACCCAGATCTGGAAGCCGTGAATGCGCCCTCCTTCGCGCTTGATGCGGTCGGCAGGCTCCTCGGAGTGGATGATGCCCGCGCCGGCCGTCATCCACTGCACGCCTCCCGCGGCGATCCGCCCCCGGTGCCCCGCCGAGTCCTCGTGCTCGAACGCACCTTCCAGAACGTAGGTGACCGTCTCGAAGCCGCGGTGGGGATGATCGGGCGCGCCGATGGCTTCCCCGGGCCGGTAGTCGGTCGGTCCCATCTCGTCGATCAGCAGGAAGGGATCCGCCTGCTCGATGGTGGCCGAGGGGAAGGGACGGCGAACGGTGAAGCCGGCACCTTCCCGCTGCCGGTGGGCGGTGACGACGCTCACCACCTCTCGCTGGACTCGCTCCTGGCTCATGAATGGGCTCCTGGTCTGGGTCTGGGGAATGCGCTGGCGGGCCTCGATGCTCGCCTTCCTTTCGTAGAGGTAATCCCCGCAGCGGTTCGCGGCCGTCTTCCGGGCAGGACGCTGCCTCCATCCACCGGGTCGGTGCCCTCCCCCGCCTGCGAAACCTCCACCCGCTCCGTGAAGACCGGATGCCCCACGACCGTAAGGTCCCGACGAGGAGCGGGGAAACCAGCCCGTTGCAGCCCGACAGGTCGGGTTGGAAGGCATTCGGCCGGAACGCGCTAACCTGCGGCGCCATGCGAACGACTGCCCTGCTGACGAGTGCGCTGCTGTGTCTGTGCGCCTGTGGTGACTCCACCCCCAACCCCGACGGGACGCCCGAGAATCGGGAAGCGGGCCTGGGCCCGGGAGACAAGGTCCTGTTGTGGGTGGAGAGCTCGTCCTACACCACCGACGCCTGCTCCAACCAGGCGGAGTGGACCGCAGGTCTGGAGGCCTTCAACAGCGCGCTGAGCAATGCCTACGTGGCGTTCGGCGGTAACGACGAGGGCTCGGTGGACCTGCTGCGCTGCGCGGTTGCGGGAGATCTCGAGTCCTGTACGCCGCGGAACCCGCCGGTCCGCTACGAGGTCAACGGGCTCGAGTATTCGCGGAGCTTCGAGGACGTCAGCCCGATCGAGGACGTGGACTGCACCCTCGTCATGAACTTCGACGTCGTCCTCACCGACGCCGGCGACACCATCGTCGAGCGCGCGACCCGGACGCACTCGCTCACCGGGAGCGATTGCGAGGCCTTCGAGGAGCTGGTCGTTTCCGAGAGTCCGAATGGCCGGGGCATCTCCGGGTGCGCGGTGACCTTCACCAGCCAGATGGCCGTCCGGAAGTGGTGACAGCGCCGAGGACCGGCGTTCGCGTCCCCTGATTGATGGCTCAGACGCCCTCCTCCTCGAGGAGGTTCTTGGACAGGGCTTCGACGGTGAGCGTGCAGAGGGAGAAGGCCGCCTCGAACCGGTCCAGCAGCTCGGGATAGCGATCGAGCCGCCCCAGCACCCGCCGCTGACGGTGGATGCGGTTGAGGTAGGCGGCGGCGTATTCGAGGTCGAGCACCCGGCTCTCGAGCTCGGTGCGCTCCGGCTCCGGGTCGGCGGGTCGGGGCGCCAGGGACAGGGGACCGGTGGGCTTCTCGGCCACGATGAGTGGCTGCTGCGCCCGCCTGGGCTTCAACACGCCCCGTGCGACCGGGGTGACCGCCGGAGAGGGCGACGACGCGCGGGGCATCGGCGCACGCGCCGTCACGTAGGCCGCAGAGGGACTGCTCGACTCGGAGACCGCTGCTTCGGGCGCGCGTCCCTGCGTCGGCACGTGCTTCACCTCCGGAGGCGGCTGGCGGCTCCCCGGGGGTGACGCAGGTGGCTCCCGGCCCCCCGGTGCCAACGGGACCATCCCGACCTCCTCCGCCGGCGGCTGCGGGGACCTGCGATGCAGGCCGGTGAAGGTGGTGACCTCCCGCAGATCGGTCACCTCCTCCACCTCAATGATGCGGCTGGAGGCGAGGCTCCCCACATCGATCCCCCGCCCCACCCACTCCTGCGGCGCGACGTCGAAGAGGCTGCGCCCGTCCTGAAGCGAGCCTTGGGGATCCTGGATCTCGGTCGAGCCGTCCCGGGCCCTCCCCCGGACGATCACCGCCCGGTTCGCGCCGCTTCCCACCAGACCGACGGTGTCCTGCGAGCCGCTCTTGGTGGTGACCTTGACCACCCTGCCGGCTTCGGCGCTCAGCTCCTGGATGGTGGCAAAGCGGGTGATCTCGGGCATGGGGACTCCGGCGGGACGGGGTTGCCGGTTGGACGCGCAGCGTCGCCGGCCGCTGACAGGAGGTCGCCTCGATCCCGGCGCGGGTCCGGAGGGGCGCCCGGACCTCCGCTCGCCGAAGTCCAGGTAAGTGGCGCATCCGCTGGTCACCGCTCGCGGGGGACCCTAGCCTGCTCCATGACGTTGAAGGACTACGCGGACCTGACCGCCCGCCTCTTCGAATTCGCCGGCATCACGGTGATCCTGTTGGGCGCGCTCTGGGCGCCGGTGGCGGTCACGCGCCGTCGCCGCGGGGGCGACCCGCGTCCCGCATTCAAGCTCATCCGCAGGAACCTGGCCGGTTCGATCCTGGTGGGGCTCGAGCTGCTGGTCGGTGCGGACATCATCATGACCATCTCCCACGCCCCCGAGCTGCGCCAGGTGCTGGTGCTGGGACTCATCATCCTCATCCGCACCTTCCTGAGCATCACCCTCGACGTGGAGCTCGAGGGGACCTGGCCCTGGAGCCGGAAGAAGCAGGAGGCCTGACGTCGCTGCGTCTCAGCCTTCCGGAGACTTTCCTCTGCCGGCGGGTGTAGGCGCGGACAAACCCCAGACGCTCGGCGTTCCGGTAGGTCGGCGTTGGAGTGCTCGCAGAACACCACCACCCACTCACAGCCCCGCGCGCTCGCCCCCACGAACGCCTCTCCGTTGCCTAAACCCGCGGCCTTCGGCATACGTGGGCGCCCTTCCCCCACCTGATGCCGGAGCAGAGTGCATGGCCGAGAAGCTGACCACCCGCGAGCAGAACTTTTCAGAGTGGTACGTGGACCTGGTTCTGAAGGCCAAGCTCGCGGATTACACCGACGTGAAGGGCTCGATGGTGCTGCGGCCCAACGGCTACGGCATCTGGGAGAACATCCAGCGGACGCTGGACGGGATGTTCAAGGCCACCGGGCACCAGAACGCCTACTTCCCGCTGCTCATCCCCGAGTCCTTCCTGAAGAAGGAGGCCGAGCACGTGGAGGGCTTCGCCCCCGAGCTCGCGGTGGTCACCCATGCCGGCGGCAAGAAGCTCGAGGAGCCGTACGTCATCCGGCCCACCAGCGAGACCATCATCAACTCGATGTTCAGCCGCTGGATCCAGAGCTACCGGGATCTCCCCCTCCTGCTGAACCAGTGGGCGAACGTCATGCGCTGGGAGATGCGCACCCGGCCCTTCCTGCGGACCGCCGAGTTCCTCTGGCAGGAAGGCCACACCTGTCACGAGACCGAGGAAGAGGCGGAGGCCCACACGCGCCGCATGCTCGAGGTCTACAAGACCTTCGCCGAAGAGCACCTGGCCATGCCGGTCATCGCGGGCCCCAAGACCGACAGTGAGAAGTTCGCCGGCGCCGTCCGCACCTACAGCATCGAGGCCATGATGCAGGACAAGAAGGCCGTGCAGGCGGGAACGAGCCACATGCTCGGACAGAACTTCGCACGCGCCTTCGACACCACCTTCCAGGGCCGGGACGGTCAGCAGCACCACGTCTGGCAGACCAGCTGGGGCGTCTCCACCCGCCTCATCGGTGCGCTGATCATGACCCACTCGGATGATGCGGGCCTCATCGTTCCCCCGAAGATCGCGAGCCGCCACGTCGCCATCATCCCCATCGCCAAGACGCCGGAGGAGCGCGCCGCGGTGCTCGCCAAGGCCGAGGCCCTCGCGGCCGACCTGCGCGCGAAGCACCTGTCGGTGATGGTCGACGACGACGAGACCAAGAGCCCCGGTTTCAAGTTCAACGAACACGAGCTGACCGGCACCTGCCTGCGCGTGGAGCTGGGACCGAAGGATCTCGCCAAGGAGCAGTGCGTGATGGTCCGGCGCGACGTGAAGGGGAAGAACTTCGTCCCCCTCACCGAGGCCGTCTCCACCGCCACCGGCCTGCTGGATCAGATGCAGAAGGATCTGCTGCAGCGCGCGCGAGACTTCCGCGCCGCCAACACCCACGAGGTGAACTCCTACGAGGAGCTCAAGGCGCGCGCCGACGACGGCTACCTCCTCGCGCACTGGAACCTGAGCCCGGAGGTCGAGGCGAAGATCAAGGAGGAGACCGGCCTGACCACCCGCAACCGCCCCTTCGATCTGCCCCAGGAGCCCGGCAAGTGCGTGGTCACCGGGGAGGACAGCCCCGGGCGCATCGTCTTCGCCAAGGCCTACTGAGCGACACCTTTTTCCGGGTTGGCCCCGGGGGCGACTCAGCGCGTCAAGGAGACGTCACAGTCCGTCACCGTTCTGATCCGCAACTCCGTGGGCTTCGGGGCGATAATGCCGATGTCTCGGGTCTGATCCGTACGGCCCGCCTGTCACTGATTTTCATCTCGAGGACCGATCATGAGCTACCAGATCAAGTGGGGGAACACCCTCTCCCAGCTGGCCCAGAAGTTCGGCACCACCGTTCAGGCACTGGCCCAGAAGAACAACATCAAGAACCCGGACCTGATCTACGCGGGCGACACGCTGATCATCCCGGGCAAGGGATTCGCCGGGAAGAGCAGCTTCGGTGGCTCGACCCCGGACGTCTCCTCCCGCCTGCAGGGCCGCGATGGCGTCGGTGGTGCGGCCGCGCCCAGCCTCCCGCCCCTCTCCGGTGGCACCGCCGGTGGCGTCTCCCAGGCCGAGCTCCTGCGCATCATGCCGGGCCTCTCCCCCGCGAAGGCGGCCGAGTACCTGCCCCACCTGAACGCGGCGATGAAGGAGGCGAACATCACCACGCCCCAGCGCCAGGCCGCGTTCCTCGCGCAGCTCTCCCACGAGAGCGGCGGGCTC
>DATGQN010000120.1:0-30019 GCA_035304185.1 Myxococcaceae bacterium | reverse complement strand
CCTCGTCGCGCTCACCCTCGCCGATGACCACCGTGCCGTTCATGGCGATGGAGTCGAAGGCGCGGCGCATCGCATCGACGGCGGCCTGGTCGGACTCGTCCTTGTTGCCCTTGCCCATGTGACGGGCAGCAGCGATGGCGGCCATCTCGGTGACGCGAACGACTTCCAGAGCCAGGTTGCGATCCATGAAGCAGATCCTCTTTGAACGAACGGGTGAAGGGAGCAGACCGCCGGCCTCAGGCCGGGTCGGTCCGTAACTGCTGGAGGAGGCGGTCGGGGATCCGGACGGGACGCCCGTTGGTGTCGAGACAGGCGTGGACCGTCTCGCCGGTGGCCAGGATCCGGTCCTCGCCCTCCCGGCGCAGAATGTAGTTGAAGGTGAAAGTGGCTCGGCGCACCTCGCCCAGACCGACCTCCACCTCCACCAGGTCGTCGTAGCGGGCGGGTGCCTTGTACTTCACGCGGGCCTCGACGACCGGAAGCTGAAAGCCCTCGCGCTCGATCTCGCGGTAACTGCCGCCGCGGTCACGGAAGTACTCGTTCCGGGCGGCCTCGAAGAAGCGGAGATAGTTGGCGTGGTAGACGACCCCCATCTGGTCGGTGTCGCCGTAGATCACACGCAGCTTGGCCCGGGTCATGAGGGCCGGCACCGTAGGCAGCGCCCTGCCCTCGCGCAAGCTCAAGAGGCGCTGGTGTCGAGGTTCAGCGAGAGATCCATCGCTCGCGCCGAGTGGGTCAGCGCGCCCATGGACACGAAATCGACGCCGATGTCCGCCAAGCGGGGGAGACGCTCGAGCGTGATGCCCCCGGAGGCCTCCAGGGGAACCTTCCCGCCGGCGATGGCGACCGCTTCACGCAGGAGCGCGTCGTCCATGTTGTCGAGCATCACCACGTCCGCGCCGGCGTCGATGGCTTCCCGGAGCTGATCGAGGTTCGTCACCTCGATCTCGATCTTCACCAGGCGGGGCGCGTGGGCCCGCGCGCGCTCGAGCGCGGTGCGGATGGAGCCACCGACCGCAGCAATGTGGTTGTCCTTGATCAGCACGCCGTCGAAGAGTCCGAAGCGATGGTTGGACGCGCCCCCGGCTCGGACGGAGGCCTTCTCCAGCCCCCGCATCCCCGGCGCGGTCTTGCGGGTGTCGAGCACCTTCAGCTTCGTCCCCTTCACCTTGTCCGCGGCCTCCGCGGAGAGGGTGGCGATGCCGCAGGCGCGCTGCATGAGGTTCAGAGCCGTCCGCTCAGCGATGAGCAGACCGCGCAGCGGCCCCTGAAGCCTGGCCACCAGGGTGCCCGCCTCCACCCGAGCGCCCTCCGGAACCAGGAACTCGACGGTGCATCGGGGATCCACTCTGCGGAACACGCGCGCGAAAGCGTCGAGTCCGGCGAGCACCATCGGCTCCTTCGCGAGCAATGTGCCCGTCCCCCGCAGCTCCGGAGGGACCAGCGCCGAGGTGGTCACGTCGCCAGCCGCCCCGAGGTCCTCGTCGAGCGCCAACTCAATCAGTCGATCCAGGTGGTCCATGATGATGTCGCGCTAGCAGAGAGCGGAGGTCACGTCGTCACCTTCCTCAGCGCGAAGTCCGGCGTGCGGCGGCCTTCTTCGTCGCCGGCTTGGTGGCCGACTTCTTCGCCGCAGGCTTGGCCGACTTCTTCGCCGCAGGCTTGGCCGACTTCTTCGCCGCGGACTTGGCTGACATCTTCCCCACGGGCTTTGCCGCCGACTTCTTCGCCGCGGGCTTTGCCGCCGACTTCTTCGCCGCGGGCTTGGCTGCCGACTTCTTCGCCGCGGGCTTCGTGGCCGCCTTCTTCGCCGCGGGCTTGGTGGCCGACTTCTTCGCCGCGGGCTTCGTGGCTGCCTTCTTCGCCGCAGGCTTGCTGGCCGACTCCTTCGCTGCGGGCTTGCTGGCCGACGTCTTCGCCGCAGGCTTGCTGGTGGCAGGCTTCGTTGCTGCCTTTTGGGCCGCGGGCTTGCCGGCCGGCGTCTTTGCCGCGGACTTCGTGGCCGACTTCTTCGCTGCGGGCTTGCTGGCCGGCTTGGTCGCCGCCGGCGTCACGGTCCTGGAGGCTGCCTTCTTCGCCGCTCCGGGCCGGGCCTTGGCGCTCTGGCCCTGACGCGACAGCGCCTTCTTCAGCATGTCCTCGCTGCCAGGGTGCGGCGCCTCGCCCTCCTTCGCGCGGACGAACTCCCGCACCGCATCGTCGACCAGCCCCATCTCCAGATAGGCCACACCGAGGTCGTAGTGATCGCGCTGCGTCAGCCCTTCACGGGTTCCATCACGCAGCTTGTCGAGGGCTTCGCGGACCTGCGGGTTGAGCTCCGGCGGCGCGCCCAGGTCACCAAGCTCCTCTTCGAGCTCGGCGCCCAGATCGACGTCTCCACCACCCGTGTCGGATCCGATGGCGACCTTCGCCGTGTCAGCGCCCTCGAGCGGAACATCCACGCCGGGGACCGGCGCCTGTTCCGCCTGGGGCTCCAGGCGCTGCAGGTTCTCCTCAAGCTTCTTCCGCTTCTGCGTCAGCTCGCTCACCCGCTCCCGATCCTTTCCGACCACGTCGGCCGGTGCTCGTTGGACGTAGTTGGGATTGTTGAGCTTCTTCTGGATGCCTGCCAAGTCCTGGTCGATTTTTCCGATCTCCTTGGTCAGCCGCGCGCGCTCCTCATCCAGGTCGATGAGCCCCGCCAGCGGCACGAAGATCTCCATCTTCGAGCCGACGTAGGCCGCCGCCTGTCCGGGCCGCGGTCCCGGGGACCCCACCCGCAGCTCGGCGAGCCCGGCGAGCGGCACCAGGTACGCCTCCCACCGCGCGAGCAGGGTCCGGACCGTCTCGTCGGCGCTCTGCACGATGGCGGTGATCCGCGCCGAAGGCGGCAGGTTGCTCTCGCCGCGCAGGCTGCGCAGTGCCTCGATGGCCTCGACCACCGGCGCCATCTGCGCCTCGGCCTCTTCGTCCCGGAGCCGATCGTCCGCCGTGGGGAACTCGGCCACCGCGATGAAATCGACCGGACGCTCCATCGGGAGCTTCTGCCAGATCTCCTCGGTGATGAACGGCATCAGCGGGTGCAGCAGGCGCAGGATGCGATCCAGGCTGAAGACCAGCACTGCGCGGGTGACGTCGCGCTGCGCACTGTCCTCTCCGTAGAGCACCGGCTTGGACAGCTCGATGTACCAGTCACAGAAGTCCCGCCACAGGAACTGGTACAGGATGCTCGCGGCCTCCGAGAGGTGGTAGCCCTCGAGCGCCTCGATGGTCCCGCGGACGGCGCGATCCAGCCGCGAGAGGATCCAGCGATCCGAGAGCGCCAGCTTCAGCTCGCTCGGGTGCGTCCCGTCCCACTGCCAGTCCCCCATGTTCATCAGGGCGAAGCGGCTGGCGTTCCAGAGCTTGTTGGCGAAGGCCTTGTACCCGGCCACCCGGTCGAGGCTCAGCTTGATGTCACGCCCCTGCTGGGTGAGCGAGGTGAGCGTGAAGCGCAGCGCGTCCGCACCGAAGGCGGGCATCCCCTGGGGGAACTTGTTGCGCAGGTTCGGGGGAAGCGCGTCCTTCTCGGCGCCGCGGATGACGTCGAGGGGATCGATCACGTTCCCCTTCACCTTCGACATCTTCTCGCCCTTCTCGTCGCGCACCATGGCGTGGAGAAAGACCGTCTTGAACGGCACCTCGCCCATGAAGTGCTGACCCATCATCATCATCCGGGCGACCCAGAAGAAGATGATGTCGTGCCCGGTCTCGAGCACCGAGGTCGGGTAGAAGGCCTTCAGATCCGCGGTCTGCTCCGGCCAGCCCAGCGTGCTGAAGGGCCAGAGCGCCGAGCTGAACCAGGTGTCGAGCACGTCCTCGTCCTGAACCAGCTCGTCGGAGTCACACGACGGACACCGACTGGGTGCCTCACGGGCAACCAGCGGCGTCGCGCGCTCGGTGTCCAGGCTCCCATCCGAGTTCCGCGGACTGCACGCGTTGCAGTACCACGCGGGGATCTGATGCCCCCACCAGAGCTGGCGGCTGATGCACCAGTCGTGGATGTTGCGCATCCACTGGAAGTAGGTCGCGGTCCAGGACTCGGGAACGAAGCGGGTGCGGCCCTCCTCCACCGCCTGGATGGCCGGGGTGGCCAGCGGCTCGATCTTCACGAACCACTGCGGCGAAAGCCGGGGCTCCACGACGCTGCGGCAGCGCTGGCAGTGTCCGACGTTCAGATCGTGCGGCTCCTCCTCCCCGAGCAGCCCGAGCGCGTCGAGGTCGGCGAGGATCTGCTTGCGCGCGGTGGGAAGATCCATGCCCTGGTAGCGACCCGCGGCCTCATTCATCACCGCCGACGCGTCCAGGATCGAGATCATCGGGAGGTTGTGGCGCAGCCCGGTCTCGTAGTCGTTGAAGTCGTGGGCCGGGGTGACCTTCACCACGCCGGTCCCGAACTCGGGATCGACCAACTCGGCGTCGGCGATGATCGGGATCTCGCGATCGACCAGCGGGAGCACGACGGTCCCCCCCGCCAGACCTTCGTAGCGGGGATCGTCCGGATGGATGGCGACGCCGGTGTCCCCCAGCATCGTCTCCGGGCGCGTGGTCGCCACGGTCAGGAACCGATCGGTCCCCTTTACCGGGTAGCGCAGGTGCCAGAGCGACCCCTTCTTCGCCTCGTGCTCAACCTCGAGATCGCTGAGCGCGGTGTGGCAGCTGGGGCACCAGTTGATGAGCTTCTGGGCCCGGTAGATGAGCCCCTCTTCGTGGAGTCGGACGAAGACCTCGCGCACCGCGCGCGACGCGCCCTCGTCCATGGTGAAGCGCTCACGCGACCAGTCCAACGACGCACCGAGCACCTGGTGCTGCTCGCCGATGCGCGCCCCGTAGCGGTCCTTCCACTTCCAGACGCGCTCGAGGAACGCCTTGCGACCGATGTCGTGACGGCTCTTTCCCTCGGTCTTCTTGAGCTCGCGCTCCACCACCATCTGGGTCGCGATGCCGGCGTGATCGGTCCCGGGGAGCCAGAGGGTCTTGAAGCCACTCATGCGCTTCCAGCGGATGAGCGCATCCTGAATCGTCGCCGCGAGCGCGTGGCCCAGGTGCAGGGAGCCGGTGACGTTGGGCGGCGGCAGCACGATGGAGAAGGCCGGACGCGTGTCCTCCGCGTCCGGGGTGAAGATGCCCGCATCCAGCCAGGCCCGGTACCAATGCCCCTCGAAGTCGGTGGGCTCGTACGCCTTGGACAGCTCGTGATCGCTCATGGTGGTGTCTTCGGGGAGCGCGCCCTCACGCTCCGGGAGCCCCTTCGACGTCAGCCGCGAGGAGGGATGCCGGAGGCGGAGGCGGTGGTTCGGGTGGTGCCGCTGTGTGCGGAAGGAAGAACGGCGGCGGCCCCTTGCATGCGGGGATCCGCCGCCGACGTGGTGTCTCTACATCGCAGGAGGCGCGAGGGAGGGAAAGGACAGTCGCAACAGGCAGGAGCCCCGCGGAGCTCCGCCGACTGGATCAATGCTCGGTCTGACGATCCTTGATCAGCCGCTCGAGCTCCTCGCGGATGATCGTCTCGGCGAGCTGGGGGACCACTTCCCAGGCGATCTTCTCGATGACCTCCCGGGAGGCCTGGCTCAGGGCCTCGCGCAGGGCGGCCTCGCCCCCGTCACCCGGACCACGCGCCTGAGGTCCCGGCGGCGCCATCCCCGGCGGCATCGGTCGCCCATACGGCGGCTGTTGCGGGCGACCCTGGGGACCCGGCGGTCCCATCGCAGGGAAGGTACCGGTGGGGCGCTGCTGGCCCGGACGCGCCCCCGGAGGCATGCCACCGGGGATCGGAGGATAGGCACCGGTCGGGCGCTGCTGGCCCGGCATCGGCTGCCCCATGGCCGGATAGGTCCCGGTCGGGCGCTGCTGGCCCGGCATCGGCTGCCCCATGGCGGGGTACGTCCCGGTCGGACGCTGCTGCCCGGGCATCGGCTGCCCCATCGCCGGGAAGGCGCCGGTCGGACGCTGCTGCCCCGGCATGGGCTGGCCCACCGCGGGAAAGGTGCCGGTCGGACGCTGCTGACCCGGCATCGGACGCAGGCCGGTCTGGGTCGGGCGCTGCACGCCACCCGGCGGAGGCGGCACCCCACCCGGTGCGGGAGGGAAGCCCGGGCGCTGCGGAACCGCATGCACCCCGGTCGAGCGGGGCGCGCCGAGGGCTCCCGGAGGCGGCGGCACTCCCGGCGCCGGAGGACGGGGCACGGGCGTCCCGGCAGCAGGCGACGCCGCAGCGGGCGCAGGCGCGGCGGCGGCCGGCGCGGTCTCGGTGGTGCGGGTGTCCGGAGCCTTGGCCAGCGTCCGCACCCGATCGATCAGCGCCTGGCTCTCGAATGGCTTGGCGATGTGATCGTCCGCGCGCGAGCTCCGGGCACGGGCCTCGTCGAAAGGCTCGAAGGTGCCGGAGAGCAGGAGCACCGGGATCTCCGCGGTGGCCGGATCCGACTTGAGGGCCTCGGCGACCTCATACCCACTCTTGCCAGGCATGGAGACGTCGGCCAGCACCACGTCCGGCCGCAGCTCCCGCGCGCGCGAAATCGCGTCGACGCCGTTGTCCACGGCGGTGACCTGGAAATCCTCGGTCGCGAAGATCATCCCGATCACCTTGCGGATGGTCAGGGAGTCATCGGCGACGAGCATCGTCTTGGGCATGGTGCGACCTCTGGCAAACGGTGCCCGAACCCAGCGACATCGCTGGAAAATCGGCACCGGGCGGAATCCTAGAGAGGGGGGGGAGGGCTTTCAAGAAAACATGCGCGGCAGGTCCAGGAACAACGCCGGTGATTGCATCCCCGGACCGACAAAGGCCCCGGGTCGATCGGTTTCCAGCAGCCCGTCGACCACGCCCAGGATCTCTCCCGCGGAGAGTGCCACGCCCTGCCCCGCCGGCTCGGTGAAGATCAGGTGGTCCTCGAATCCCCCCTCCCCTCCCGCCAGCCGGCCGGGATGACACACCGGCCACAGGGCGCTGGCGTGGGAGTACAGCCCCATCACCGGCCCTTCCTGGACCGGGAGCCTGGCCAACGACGGCGGCTGCAATGGGACCACCTGACCGGCCAGGGCCAGGGGCACACCGTAGAGGCTGTTGCCTGCGCGGAAGATCAGCGCGCGATCCGGCGCCTCGGCGAGCCAATGGGTGGGCAACGACGGCGCCCTGGCGGGGCCGGCATCCTCCACCAGGGCCTCGGCCGCGAGCTCCAGGTACAGCCGTCCGTCGTGGACCAGCGCACCACGGAACCGCCCGATGAGCCCCTCGCCCAGCCACGGAGGGAGGAGGAAGAAGGGCGCCCGGCCCACGTCCACCACCCCGGCGACCCGCTCCATCCGCACCGTCAGGGTGGGGCTCACGTCGAGGACCACCGCCACCGTGCCCGGAGGGCCGGCGGGCGCCCCGAAGCGCTCGAGCAGGGGCACCAGGGGCAGCTGGCCACGGAGCACCGTCGCCTCCTCGGCGACCATGGCCACCTCGACGATGGAGGTCGCCTCCAACGCGAAACCGGTCCCACCGACCTCAGCAAGCAGGCACAGCCGCCGTCCGCTCTCGAATCCGCTCACCGTGCACACGCTATCCCACAGGTGGGGCAGCAGGTGCTATGAGCAGGGGGACCCATGCCCCGCATTCTGCTCGTCGACGATGAGAAGGTGGCGCGCGCCCTGTACGGGGATCACCTTCGTGCGGCCGGTCACTCCGTGGACACCGTCGGCGGCGTGGCCGAGGCCCGCCAGGCGCTGCGCGAGGCCCGCTACGACGTCCTCGTCACCGATCTCATCCTCCCCGACGGCGACGGCCTGGAGATCCTCACCCACACCCGCGAGGTCCACCCGGGGGTCGAGGTCGTGGTGATCACCGGGGTGGAGCGCGTGGAACCCGCGGTGCGCGCGATCAAGAGCGGTGCCGCCGAATACCTCATCAAGCCGGTCCCCGCCGAAGCGCTGCAGCACGCGGTCTTCCGTGCCCTGGCCACCCGCTCGCTGATGCGGGAGAACGCTTCGCTGCGCCACCACGTGGAGCTGCTGGAGACCGGGCAGCGGGTGGCAACCGCCCTGGATCGCGAGTCCCTCACCTCCAACGCGTCCAACGCCTTCTGCAGCGCGGCCGGAGCCGAGGCCATGGTGCTCTACGCCCGGCGCGACGACGAGGTGCCCCACGTCCTGGGCCACACCGGGATCCCCTTCGAGAGCGTGCAGGCCCTGACCACCGCGGCAAGCGCCTCGCTCATCCCCGGCGACGTTCCCCGGCGGGTGCGTCCCCTCCCCGGCCCGCTTCCGGAAGGTCTGGTCGTTCCGGCCACCGATGCGGATGGCACGCGCGGCTGGGCGCTGCTGCTCTACGGAAGCCCTCCCGGCGAGACGTGGTCGGGCGCGGCGGGCTTTCTGGGGCGCCACCTCGCCCTCGGTCTGCGCAACCTCGGGCGCTTCGCCGAGGTCGAGGATCTGGCCTACGTCGACGACCTGACCCATCTCTTCAACACGCGCTATCTGCACCTGGTCCTGGATCGCGAGGTGCCGCAGGCGAGCCAGACCGGCCAGCCCTTCAGCGTGCTCTTCCTGGACCTCGACTACTTCAAGAGCGTCAACGACACCTACGGGCACCTGGTGGGGAGCGCTCTGCTGGTCGAGGTCGGCAAGGTGCTCAAGGGACTGGTGCGCGATCACGACATCGTCGCCCGCTATGGCGGCGACGAGTACGTGATCATCCTGCGCGGCACCGACTCCGGCGGCGCGCTCAAGGTCGCCGAGCGCATCCGCATGACCATCGAAGGCCACCACTTCCTCTCCCGAGAGGGGATGCGCCTGAGCATCACCACCTGCATCGGCGTGGCCAGCTTCCCGGAGCACGCGAGCGAGAAGCTCACCCTTCTCGACTGGGCGGATCGCGCCATGTACCGCGGCAAGAAGGGCAGCCGGAATATTGTGTACATGGCGGCCAGCGGACTCGAAGCGACGCCCAGTGAACGACAGAGCAGACCCACCGGCTGAGCCGGGGCCTGTTCACTGTCGAGGTCTTCGCAGGAGAATGACGGCATGCCCTCTCCCCAGGTTCTCTCGCGCCTGATCGAGCTGCTGGATCAGGGAAAGCTCTCGGACGCGCGGGAGATGGCCTCACGTCTCCACCGTGAGGCGAGCGGGCAGCAGCAGCTCACCGCCGAGGTCCTCCACGAGGTCCGCCAGCCCCTGCTGGGGATCAAGGCCTACGCCCAGTTCCTGTCCGAGGGCGCCGATCCGGCCCAGGTGTCCCAGCAGATCCTGAGGCAGGCGGAGCGCATCGAGGCCATCGTGGGCGACTACACGCGCCTGGCCAGCAACCGCCCTGCGCATCGGGAGCCCCTGGTGCTTTCCGAGCCGGTCCGACGCGCGGTCGAGTTCCTCCGCTCGCAGCCGGCGCATGCGGCCCTGCAGCTCGACGCCGAGCTTGCCTCGGAGCTGGAGATCATCGGCAACGCGCGCCTGATCGAGCAGCTCACGCTCAACCTCATCGCGAACGCCGCGGAGGCCATGGGCGGGGAGGGACGCATCCTGGTCCGCGTCAGCCGGGACGAGGGCGTGCCGGTGCTGGACGTGGGAGACTGGGGCCCGGGCATTCCGGCGGATCAGGCGCAGGCGATCTTCGAGCCCTACGTCACCGGCAACACCCGCGCGAGCGGCCTGGGGCTCGCCGTCTGTCAGCGCATCGCCGCGGATCACGGCGCCGAGCTCACCCTCGCCCCACCCACCGTGATGGGGGGCGCCCATCCTCCGAGCACCGTCTTCCGGCTGCGCTTCCCCGACGAGAGCACCGTCCACCAGCGCCGGCGCCTGCTGGTCGTGGATGACGAGTCGATCCTGCGCCAGATCTTCGTCGACCTGATGGGACGCGAGTGCGAGGTGGTCACCGCGGAGACCGCCGAGGAGGCGCTCGAGCACCTCGCGGGTGAGGGCTTCGACCTCATCGTCACCGACAAGAACCTCCCCGGAATGAACGGCCTGGAGCTCGCGCGGGAGGCCCGCAAGCGGGACGCCCATTCGCGGGTGATTCTGATGACCGGCTATCCCTCGCTGGTCACCGCCCAGGAGGCCATGGAGCTGGGTGTCCTGGACTACCTGCTCAAGCCCTTCGACGACATCCGCGAGGTCCGGGAGCTCTTGCGCAAGCAGCTGGCCGCGCCCCGCCCCGATCCGGTCTCCGCCCGATCCCTCAAGCGCGTGGATGTGCTGGAGAGCGATCCGGACGCGGCCTTCCTCATCGAGGAGGCGCTGCGGCTGCTCGGGATGGAGACGCGCGTGGTGCGTGAGGTGGAAACGCCCATCGAGCCCGCCCCGGCGGCGGTGGTGGTGAGTTGGGAGTTCGAGCCCGCTCAGGGAAGCCGCGCGGTCGCCCTCGCCCGCCAGACCGCACGGGGCGCGCCCTTCATCGTGCTCGCCGAACACCTGAGCCTCGACTGCACCCTGGAATCCCTCAAGGGCGGCGCCACGGCGTGTCTGCCCAAGCTGACCCGGGATGCGCGGGTCCTCAGCCGCGAACTCGCCCGCGCCATGGTGCGCACGCGGGACTGAGTCGACGCAGCTGAGGAACCGCCGCGCGGACACGCAGCCGGTTCAACCAACAGAGAGAAAACGGCAACGGGGCCACGCCCTCCTCCGTGTTCAGACGAAGGAGTTGCGCAGCCCCGTTCCGGCGGTCGTGGCGCCGCGGTGTCGCGACGCCATCAGCCCTCAGTAGTCGAGGTCTTCGCCGCCGTAGTCGGGCATGTCACCCGGCACGCCGTTGGACTTCTTCTTGGGCGCCTCACCCACCATCGCCTCGGTGGTCAGCATCATGCTCGCCACGCCCGCGGCGTTCTGCAGCGCGGTCCGGGTGACCTTGGTGGGATCGAGCACCCCGGCCTTCTCCAGATCCTCGAAGACGCCCGTGCGCGCGTTGTAGCCGTAGGCGCCCTTGCCGCTGAGGACCTTCTCGCTTACCACGGGGCCCTCGAGCCCGGCGTTCTCCACGATGCGGTGGAGCGGCTCGACCAGCGCCCGACGGATGATCTGCACGCCGAACTGCTCGGCGCCCTCGAGCTTCAGGGCGTCCAACGCGGAGCTCGCGCGCAGCAGCGCCACGCCACCGCCGACGACCACGCCCTCCTCGACCGCCGCGCGGGTCGCGTGCAGCGCGTCCTCAACGCGGGCCTTCTTCTCCTTCATCTCGGTCTCGGTGGCCGCACCGACCTGGATCACGCCGACGCCGCCAGCGAGCTTGGCCAGGCGCTCCTGGAGCTTCTCGCGATCGTAGTCGCTGGTGGTCTCCTCGATGTTGCGGCGCAGGACCTTGATGCGGCTCTCGATGTCGGCCTTGTTGCCGGCACCGTCGATCAGGGTGGTGTGGTCCTTGTCGATGTTCACCCGCTTGACCCGGCCCAGATCATCGAGGGTCAGGGTCTCGAAGCGGACGCCCAGATCCTCGCTGACGACCTTGGCGCCGGTGAGGACCGCGATGTCCTCGAGCATGGCCTTGCGGCGGTCACCGAAGCCGGGGGCCTTCACCGCCGCGACGTTGAGCACGCCGCGGATGCGGTTCACCACCAGGGTCGCCAGGGCCTCGCCTTCCACGTCCTCGGCGATGATGAGCAGCGGCCGGCCGGTGCGCGCGACCTGCTCCAGCACCGGCACCAGCTCCTGCATGTTGGCGATCTTCTTCTCCGTCACCAGCACAAAGGCGTCGTCCAGCCCGACCTGCATACGCTCCGGATCGGTGACGAAGTACGGCGAGAGGTAGCCGCGGTCGAACTGCATGCCCTCGACGACCTCGAGCTCCGTCTCCAGGCTCTTGCCCTCCTCGACGGTGATCACGCCCTCCTTGCCCACCTTCTCCATCGCGTCGGCGATGATCTGGCCGATGGTCTCGTCACCGTTGGCCGAGAGGGTCCCGACCTGGGCGATCTCGACCTTCGTGGACGTGGGCTTGGACTGCTTGAGGAGCGCGTCGGTGACGGCGGCAACCGCCTTGTCGATGCCCCGCTTGAGCTCGATGGGGTTGTGGCCGGCGCTCACCAGCAGAAGGCCCTGCTCGTAGATGGCCCGCGCCAGCACGGTGGCGGTGGTGGTCCCATCACCCGCGACGTCGCTGGTCTTGGAGGCAACCTCCTTGACCATCTGCGCCCCCATGTTCTCGAAGTTGTTCTCGAGGTCGATCTCCTTGGCGACGGTGACGCCGTCCTTGGTGATCGTCGGAGAACCGAAGGCCTTGTCGATCACGACATTGCGGCCCTTGGGCCCCATGGTGACCGCCACCGCGTCCGCCAGGGTCCGCACCCCGCGCAGAATCGCGTCGCGCGCGGTCTGGTGGAACCTGATTTCCTTTGCCGCCATGATCCTCAACCTCCTGAAATGACAATGAACTTCCGTCCGGGGCCGAGGGTCGGCCTGCCGGTAGCGGGCGGCAACATAAGAGGAGCGCCCCCCATGTCAACACGGACCGCGCCGGACGCTCAGGACTGGGCGAAGCCCACCAGCGTCAGCAGCCGGTTGAAGTCGATGGGCTTGGGAAGGGCCATCGCGATCCCCCGGCGCAACCCGCGATCGGCGAGCTCGTCGGAGTGAAAGGCGGAGAGGAGGATCACCGGGAGATCGGCGTTCTTCGGATCCGCCCGGAGCGTCTCCGCGAAACGGATCCCATCCATGTGCGGCATCATGTAGTCGGTGAGCACCAGGCCGATCGGGTGGCGATCGATGATGTCGAGGGCCTGAAGCGCATCCTGCGCGGAGTGCACCTTGTAGCCGTGCCGCTCGAGAAAGCGGGAGAGCATGGTGCAGAGCTCCAGATCGTCATCGACCACCAGGATGTTCACGGGGAGCCTTCGGTCCCGGGCCACCTGACCATCCTCGCGCCGGCCCCACCGCCAGCCGAGGTCACGTCGCGGCCCCGTCCCTCCTCTATAGTGGAGTGTCGTCTTCCTTGCATCCAGCCGAGAGGCCCATGACTTCGTCCACCATCGACCCGGAAGTGAGGACGGCCTTTGCCGAGGCAGAAGCCGCGCTGGATCGGGGCGCTCCAGAGGCGGCCCTTCCTCATCTTTCCTACCTGGAAGGGCGCGTCCCGGAAGATCCGGAGCTCGCGCTGCTCAAGGCCGGCTCGCACTTTCTGAGCGACCGCCCCGACGAGGCCATCGCCGTCCTGGAAGCTGCGCACGCACGACATCCGGGAGATCTGGGGATCTGGGTCGCGCTCGCCGGAGCTCTGGTCACCGAAGAGGGCGATCGACCGCGCATCGAGGCGGGGCTCGAGCTCGCGGCCCGGGGACTCAAGCGCGCAAGGAAGACAAAGGCTGCTGGCCCGGAGTTGGCGCTGCTGCAGATCCTGGGCACAGGTCACAACACCCTCGGGGAGTCCCGCGCCGCGCTGGCCGCACTCGATGCAGCGTTGGCCCTCGATCCGGAGCATCCCGACACCCGCTTGGAGCGGGCGCTGGCCCTCTTCGAACTCTGCCGCTTCGACGAGGCAGCCAGCGCCATGGAGGCCCTCGGCCGGGACCTTCCCGACGAGCCCTGGGTCCATCACACCCTGGGACTCATCGCCGAGCGGCGGGGGGACCATGCGGCCGCGCGCACCGCCTTCGACCGGGCGCACCAGCTGGATCCGGACGCATTCCCGCGGGCCATCGAGCTGGGAGAGGACGCCTTCGATGCAGCGGTTCAGGACGCGTTGGATCGCCTCCCGGACTTCGCGCAGGAAGCGCTCGAGAACACGCCGGTGGCGGTGGAGCCGCTGCCGTCGGACGAGGATCTCCTCTCCGCCGATCCCCCCCTCTCGCCCACGATCCTGGGGCTGTTCCGCGGTCAGGCCCTTCCCCACCGGGAGCTGATGAACCCCACCGATCACTTCCCGGCCACCGTGTTGCTCTACCAGAAGAACCTCGAGCGCTTTGCCCGGACGCGGGAGGAGCTCCTCGAGCAGATCGGCATCACCGTGCTGCACGAGGTCGGGCACCTGCTGGGGCTCGACGAGGACGACCTGGCAGCACGCGGCCTCGAGTGAAGCGTCAGGCCGCGGAGCCGTTGAAGACGTTTCGGCAAGTTGGCGCGAAAGGCGCTCAGCGCATGCCGTGGTGGCGCGCCCGGAGCACCGCCTGCGCGCGGATCAGTTCCTTGCGACCGAAGAAGCGGACCAGCACCACCCCCGCGATGAAGCCGCCGACGTGCGCCCAGAAGGCCACCCCGCCGGTCGCGCCCGCCGTCGTGCCCAGCTCGGGGAGCCCACCGAGCAGCTGCAGGGCGAACCAGTAGATGAGGTAGGTCCACGCGGGCAGCCAAAAGAAAAAGAAGGGGGGCAGGAACGTCCGCACCGGGCTTCGGGCGTGCAGCATGAGGTAGGCGCCCATGACGCCGGAGATCGCGCCGGAGGCCCCCACCGTCGGAACCATGGAGTCGGGAGCCACCGCCACGTGCAGCGCGGCCGCCGCCAGACCGCACAGGAGGTAGAAGCCCAGGAACCGCATCCGGCCCATCGCATCCTCGATGTTGTTCCCGAAGACCCACAGGAACCAGAGGTTGCCGATGAGGTGCATCCAGTCCCCATGCAGGAACATGGAGGTCAGCGGCGTGAGGACGTTGAGACCGGAGTCATCGACGACGCAGGCCATCCCCCCGCCCAGCGCGATCCCCTCCCCCACTGCCACGGTCCGGGTGAGCTCCGCGGGGACCATTCCAAGATCGCAGACGGAATAGATGAGCGGGAGCGGGCTGCCCGCCCCCTGAACCAGAAACCACACCGCCAACGTGAGGCCGATGAGCAGGTAGGTCATCAGCGGGGTGCGGAGGGTCGGGTTGTCGTCGTAGATCGGGAACATGGTGGACGGCGGACCTGCTCGGGCCGCGCTGGGCCTACCTAAGCCGGTCCTCGGACCTTCGCCAACGGAAGCTTGAGGAGACGCTGGCGAGCACACAGACGCCATCCGGCTCCTGTCGTGGACCGGAGCGTCCCGTCGGGCTCAGCGGTCCGCCCAACCGGAGCGTCCCCCGGCCTGATGGGCGGCTATGGTGAGGGATTCCCGCCCCCGAACGAAGCGAGGACGTGATGACAGCCGCGCCACCGACCGACCCGACCAGCCATCGGCCCATCGCGGGAGGACCCCGGCCTTTTCTGAGAGACGCCCCCCAGCTGCGCTACCGGGCATGGCACGCCCTCCCCGCACTGGGCGTCGTCCTCTTCATCCCCTCGGTCCTCCCGGTCTCCTACCTCTTCGGACCCATCCCCTTCTGGATCGCGACCGTCACGGCCTGCGCCGGACTCGTCTGGCACAAGGGACTCGTCATCGACACCGAGCGGAGGATGCTCACGGAGTGGCAGGGGCCCCTCTTCCCGCTGTTCCGGACCCGTCACCGCGTCGCCTGGTTCGACGCCATCGAGGCTTCGAGCGATGCGTTCGATGTCAGCGATTGGATGCGCCCGGATCGCCACGCCTTCGGCGCCGAGGGCCACAGAGAACGCAACGTGACGCGCCTCCGGGTGGTGGCGCACCTCAGCCCCAAGATGCGCCTCCCCGAAGATCATCCGGATCCGATCACCATCCCCTTCCCCCTCCGCGGCCGCCTCTTCGGATGGAAAGTCCCGCTGCGTGAGGAGGGGCGGCGGATCGCGTATGCGCTCGGACTCTCCTTCCAGGACCTCCAGTGATCCCGACGGTTCGGAGATCAGCGCTTCGACGCGCTCAAGGGGGCTTCCTCCCGAAGTGCCCCCGCCACCTCCCGCAGCGCCCGCTCGAGCGCCGAGCCCCGGCGCCACACCAGGGCGATGGTGCGCGAGGGCACCGGCGAGGCCAGGGGCCGGATGACGATGTCCGCCCGCTGGGCCTCGACCTCCACCGCGAGCTCTGGCAGCAGCGTCACGCCGAAACCACCCGCCACCATCTGGGCCAGGGTCGTCAGGCTCGTGGCCCGGAAGGCATGCGCCTGCGCCGGTGAGGCCGCGCAGACGGCCAGCGCCTGGGCCCCGAAACAGTGCCCGTCCTCGAGGACCAGCACCTCGACGTCTGCCAGCTCGGTGCGTTGAAGCGGCGCGCGCTTCCGGGTCAGCGGATGCTCCTTCGGTGCGGCCAGGACGAAGGGGTCGTGGCCGATCACCGCGTGCTCGACCTCGCCCAGCGGTGACTCGAGCGCCACGATGGCCGCCTCCAGATCGCCCCGTTCCAACAACTGGTTGAGCTCGGGGGTCTTCTCCTCCACCCAGGCGACGCTCAGCCGGGGAAACCGCTTCCGCAGGTGCGGCGCCACCTGGGGCAACAGGTAGGGAGCGACCGTGGGGATGATCCCGATGCGCAACAGCCCCTCGAGCGGATTGCGCGCCACCTGCGCCGCGAGGACCAGATCATCGGCCTGACGCAGCAGCACCCGCGCCCGCGCCACCAGCTCCTCGCCCGCCGCGGTCGGCAACACCCGGCGACGGTCGCGCTCGAAGAGCACCACCCCCAGCAGCTCCTCCACCTGCGCGAGCTGGGCGCTCAACGAGGGCTGGGAGACGTGGCAGCGCTCCGCCGCGCGACGGAAGTTGAGTTCCTCGGCCACCGCCACGACATACTGGAGCTGTCGCAGCGTGAATGGATGGGGCGCATCACGCATGGTGATTCAGGGCAGGCGGTGGAGGGCAGCGCCCGACGTCATGTCTGCGACGCCCCTTCTTCGGGGATCAACTCGATGACGGCGGAGTTGATGCAGTAGCGCAGGCCGGTCGGAGGGGGGCCGTCGGGGAACACGTGGCCCAGGTGTGCGTCGCAGTTGCTGCACACCACCTCGGTCCGGATCATCCCGTGCGAGCGATCCTCATGCTCCTCGATCGCTTCGGAGTGGATGGGCTGGGTGTAGCTCGGCCAGCCGCACCCGGCGTCGAACTTGGTCTCGGAGCGGAACAGCGGGGCCTGACAGGCTGCACAGCGGTAGAGGCCCGGCGTGGTGGTGGCCCAGTACTTCCCGGTGAAGGGCATCTCGGTCCCCTTCTGCCGGGCGATCCGGTAGATCTCCGGGTCCAGCTCCGCCTTCCACTCCGCCTCGGTCTTCTGCACCTTGCTCATGACCGGCGATTTAACACCCTCCCCTGAGCCACGCCGCGCTTCGGAACGGCCATCCGTCGCCCTTCAACGGCCGCTCAGTCCGGCGGGAGCTCCGGGGGCTGTCGGCGTCCCGCAGCATCGAAGCGGTGCACCCGGCTCCCGGAGCGCGGTCGCACGCCCACCTGCTCTCCCACCGAGAAGGCCTGTCCGGCTGGCACCCGCACCACCATCCGCGTGCCGCCGACCTCCACCGTCACCCACGACTCCGCGCCCAGGGGCTCGATGAGCTCCACCCGCGCGACGCGGACGCCGCAGTCGCCCGGGGCGACCAGCTCGAGGTCCACTGGGCGCACGCCCACGCAAGCCCCCTCCCCTCCTTCCGGCAGGCCCAGGGCTTCCGGGGGCATCAGGTTGATGGGCGGCGTTCCGAAGAAGCCGGCCACGAAGGTGTTGGCCGGCGCGTCGTAGATGCGCTGCGGTGGCCCCACCTGCTGCAGCCTCCCGGCCTTCAGCACCGCCACCTGATCGGAGAGGGTCATGGCCTCCACCTGGTCATGGGTGACGTAGATGAACGTGGCCTTCAGACGCTGGTGCAGGGCCTTGAGCTCCGCACGCATCTGGACGCGGAGTGCCGCATCGAGGTTGGAGAGGGGTTCGTCGAAGAGGAACAGCCGGGGCCGGCGGACCAGGGCGCGCCCCAGCGCCACCCGCTGCCGCTGTCCACCGGAGAGTGCGGACGGTCGCCGCTGCAGGAGCCCGCTCAGGCCGAGCAGCTCGGCGACCTCCGCGACCCGGGCGTCCCGCTCGCGCCGCGGCATCCGGGCGACCTCCAGCGGAAAGGCCAGGTTCCCGGCCACGGTGAGGTGCGGATAGAGGGCGTAGGACTGGAAGACCATGGCGATGTCGCGCTCTCCGGGGGCCAGCGCGTTCACCACCTCGCCGTCGATCCGCACCGCGCCGTCGGTCGGTCGATCGAGCCCGGCGATCAACGACAGCAGCGTGGACTTGCCGCATCCCGAGGGACCCACCAGGGTGAACAGCGCCCCATCCGGCACCTCCAGGGACACCTCACGCAGCGCCTCGGTGCCGTCCGGGTGCCGCTTGCTCACGTTCTCGAGGGTCAATCGCGCCATCGCGGGCTCACCTCATCCCTTCATCGCCCCGGCGGTGAGCCCGGAGACGATGCGGCGTTGGAAGACCAGGGTCAGGACCACCAGCGGGAGGGTCGCGAGGATCGACGCCGCGGCGATCTCCGCCCAGGGTTCGGCGTGCTCCGCCGCGAAGAGGCTGATGGCCACCGGCACCGTGCGCTTGGCCGGTGTGGTGAGGAAGCTCAGGGCGAAGAGGAACTCGTTCCAGGCGAAGACGAAGACCAGCAATCCGGTGGTCGTCAGCCCCGGCCCGGCCAGGGGGAGGATCACGCGACGGAAGGCCTGGAACGGCGTGCATCCATCGACCCGGGCAGCCTGGTAGAGCGCCAGCGGAATCTGGCGGAAGAAGGACGTCAGAAGCCACAGGGTGAGCGGCAGCGCGAAGGTCGCGTACGGGAGCACCAGCCCCATCCGGGTGTCGAGCAGCCCCAGCCCGCGGAGGCTCAGGTACAGAGGGCTGACGATGGCGATGGGGGGAAAGGTCGTGATCGCCAGCGCGGTCGCCAGGAGCAGGCCCCGCCCCGGGAAGCGTAACCTCGCCAGCGCGAAAGCGGCGCTCGCCCCCACCGTGAGACAGTAGAGGGTGGTCACCGCCGCCACGGCGATCGAGTTGAAGAGGGACCACAGAAAGTCCTCGCGTTCGAAGAGCGCCCGCCATGCTTCGAGCGTGAAGGGCAGCGCCCCGTCCGCCCCCAGCGAGGCCTCGGGTTGCAGCGAGGTGCGGGCCTGCCACACCACCGGTCCGAGCAGGAAGGTGAGCAGCGCGGCTCCCAGCAGCAGCAGTCCCAGGCGCCTCATTCCACCTCCCGTCCCGGGCCCAGCAGCCGCAGGTAGACCACCGCCACCAGCATCACGCACGCGAAGTTGGCGATGGCCAGCGTGGTCCCGTAGCCGAAGTTCCCCGCCCGCAACAGGGTCTTGTAGGCGTAGATGCTCATCGTTTCGGTGGTGTGCGCGGGCCCCCCGCCGGTGAGCACCCAGACGGCGTCGAAGACGCGAAGCGCATCGAGCATGCGGAAGAGCACCGCGAGCACCATCGCCGGCCGCAACAGCGGCAGGGTGATGCGCCACAGCCGGGTCCAGGCCCCTGCCCCGTCGACCCGCGCCGCCCGGTCGACGTCCTCGGGGATCGCCTGCAGGCCCGCGAGGAGGAGGATCGCCACGAACGGAGTGCTCTTCCACACGTCGACCACGATGGCGGCGTGGAGCGCCCAGCCCGGGGTGCCGAGCCAGTTCACCGACAACCACGGCAGCAGCCGGTTCACCAGGCCCAGCTCGGGATGAAAGAGCCAGGCCCACATCCGCGCCGAGACCACCGTCGGAATCGCCCAGGGGATGAGCACCAGCGCGCGCAGCAGCCCGCGTCCCGGAAACGCCCGGTGCAGGAGGAGCGCGAGGGGCAGTCCCAACAGCAGCTCCAGGGCCACCGACACCAGGGCAAAGTAGAAGGTCCGCCCCAGCGCGGCATGGAACCGGGTGTCGGAGAGGAGCAACAGGTAGTTGTCCCAGCCCACGAACGACTGCTCTCCGAAGAGCAGGATCTTTCGTTGCAGGCTCAACCAGATCGCCGCGACGATGGGGAAGAGCGCCACCAACACCAGCGTGGCCACCGCCGGCGCGACCAGCAGCACCGACTGGACCCGCTCCCGACCCAGCCACGCGCCCCGGCCGACACGCCTCACGGGCCGGTCCCCATCATCGCGTCGCTCAACCGCTGCGCCTCCGTCAGCGCCTCCTGCGCCGGGGCCACCCCGGTCACCGCCCGGGAGAGGCTGCCCTGGACCGTGTCGGCGAGCAGGCCGTAGTACGGGGTGACGGGGCGGGGACGCGCCCGCTCCACCTGTGGCAGCAGGCTGGCGATGAAGGGCGCTTCACGGAGGACCTCCGGTGACCGGTAAATCGCACGGCGCGCCGGGAGCCGCGCGTAGTGCACCGCCAGCGTCACCGCGGCCTCCTCTCCGCTGAGGTGGCCGAGCAACGCCAGCGCGGCGTCGAGGTGTGCGGGGTCCGCGTGGGCGTTCAGCCCCAGCATCCATCCGCCCAGCGCGCCCGGGCCCGGATGGCCATCCAGGGTCGGCAGCGCGCTCACCCCCACCCTGCCCCGCACCGGCGAACCCTCCCGTTGCAGTTCCGCCCAGGCGTAGGGCCAGTTACGCATGAAGACGGCACGTCCGGCCTGGAAGCGGCGCCGCGCCTCCTCCTCGGCCCCGGAGGTGGTCCCCGGTGGACTCAGGCCGCTCGCGATGGTGTGCCGCAGCCAGCGCACGCCGGCCACCGCCTCCGGCGTATTGAGCGCCAGCCGCCCCTCCGAACCTCCCCCGCCGCCATGTCCCCAGATGGACTCCAGGGCGTTGACCGTGAGCCCTTCGTACTGGCGCCCCTGCCAGACCAGGCCGGCGAGCCCCGGATCTTGCGCCATCGCCCGGCGTGCGTCCCGCTCGAGTTCCAAGAAGGTGGACGGAGCGTGCGGAACCAGGTCGGTGCGTCGATAGAGCAGCCCCACGTCCACGTACCAGGGCGCCGCCCAGGGCCGTCCATCCCACCGGGCTGCGGCGGCAGGACCGGGGAGCAGCTCCGGTTCGAGGGACGCCCACAGCGGCGTGCCTTCGAGCGAGCGGAGGAAGCCCGCCCGCGCAAACTCCGCGACCCACACCACGTCCAGCACGTAGACATCCGGGCGGGGATCGCCACCTCCGAGCGCGGTGAGGAAGGCCTGCCGGGCGAGGTCGGAGTCGTTGGGAAGGGTCCGCACCTCGACCCGGATCCCCGGATGCCGGGCCTCGAAGTCGGCGAGCAGCGCCGCGAAGGGCTCCGGCGGTCCCCAGAGCGGCTGCATGGAGAGGACGATCGTCCGGCGATCCGCGGAGGTTTCAGCCGGCTCAGGATCCCGGCACGCCAGGCAGCCCCACACCAGCAGGACCGCCGCCAGGCAGATGCGCCCAGGGCCCGCCCGGAGTCCCGTCACGCCACCTCCACCACCCGGACCTCGTCGAGGACGCGCACCAGCGTGTCGAGATCGACCGGCTTGGTGAGGTGGTAGTCGAAGCCCGCCTCGAGTGAGCGCGCGCGGTCGCCGCTCTGACCGTAGCCGGTGAGCGCCACCAGGACCATGTGCGTGTCCCCGGGCTGGGCCCGGAGTCGCCGGGCGACCTCGAGGCCATCCAGACGGGGCAGACCGATGTCGAGCAGGACCACGTCAGGCCGGAAGCTCAACGCCGCTTCGAGACCCTCGACGCCGTCATGGGCGACGCGCATCTCGTGCCCCCAGGTCTCGAGCAGCTCCGCGAGGATCTCGGCGGCATCGACGTTGTCGTCGACCACCAGGACCTTGAGCGCCTTCGACTGCCGGCGCGGCTCGACAGGCAGCGCCTGCGCTCCGGCCTCCACCGGACCCGGCAGCCGGACCCGGAACACGCTGCCCCGACCCACGCCTTCGCTCTCTGCAGACACCTCGCCTCCGTGGAGTTCCACCAGTTGCTTCACCAGGGTGAGCCCGATTCCCAGGCCGCCCTGGGAGCGATCCGAAGCCCGCTTCTCCTGCACGAAGAGTTCGAACACCCCCGACAGCATCCCGAGGGTGATCCCGATCCCCGAATCGCTGACCTCCAGCTCCACCCCGTTCTCGAGCTGGCGCGCGCGGACGGCGACCCGCCCTCCCGACTCGGTGTACTTCGCAGCGTTGTTCAGCAGGTTGGCGAGCACCTGCTCGATGCGCACCGGATCCACCTCGAGCCACAGGGGGGCTTCGGGCAGCTCCACCTCGATGTGGTGTCGCTTGGCCTCGATCAGCGGTCGGGCCAGATCCACCGCGCGGCGGACCAGTCCCTGCAGTTGCGTGCGCTCACGCCTCAGTTCGATCTTGCCGCGGGTGATGCGGGAGAGATCCAGCAGGTCATCCACCAGCCGGGCCATGTGCCGCGTCTGACGGGCGATGACCTCGTGCGCGTGAAGCTCGGAGGGATTGCCCTGCCGCCCCTGCTGGAGCAGCTCCACCGCCACCTGCACCGGCGCCAGCGGGTTGCGCAGCTCGTGGGCGAGCATCGCCAGGAACTCGTCCTTGCGGCGGTCCTCCTCCTGCAGATCGGCGTAGAGCCGCGCGTTCTCCACCGCGAGCCCGGCGCGTCCAGCGAGATCCTCGGCCACCGCCTGATCGGCACGGCTGAAGTGACGGCCGGATCCGGAGTGCACCAGGGTCACCGCGCCCACCACCCGCGCGCGGACCCAGAGGGGCACGGTCAGCAGCGACTCCGGCTTCCAGTCGCGCAGCATCCGCTGATGTCCGGGGCTCTCGGCGAGCGCATCGAGGTCCGAGTCCCGGACCACCGTGAGCCGCTCGCTGATCCCGGTGCGCAAAACCCGCGGGATCCCCACCGGCCAATCCAGCGAGTGGGGATGCTGCTCCGAAAGCTCCCAGGCCAGCTCCGCGCGATCCGGGGCCTGATGGACCGAGGCCACCCGCTCGATGCGTCCGCCCGCCGAGAGTTGATCCACCACGCACCCATCGGCCAGACGCGGGACCACCAACTGCGCGAGGTTGCGGAGGATCTCCTGGGCGTCCAGGGAGCTGCTCAGGACCCGGCTGGCTTCGGCGAGAAAGCGCTGCCGCTCTTCGGCGGCGCGGCGGACCAGCGACTCCTGTTCGGCGGCCGCCCGCGCGCGCTGGGCCTCACTGTAGAGGCGGGCCTTGTCGAGCGCGAGCACCGCGCGATGCACGAGGGCACGGGCCAGGGACACGTCCTCGGGCTCGAAGCGGCGCGTGCTGCCGTCCATGCCCAGCGTCATCACCCCGTGGGTGAAGTCGCGCCCATTGAGGGGGACGGCCAACAGCGAACGCGTGGGGCCCCCGTCCTTCCCCGGGGTCTCCCGCGTCACGATCCGCCGGCTGCGCAGTGCCTCGATGGCGACCTGGGGGGTCTCCAGCTCTTCGTCCGGATCCGCCTGGGTGTGGGACCGCGCCGCGCAGCGCAGGGCGTGGCGCTCTGGAACGTGGATGAGGCAGCGATCCGCCAGCCGGGGGACCGCGATGCGCGCGAGCTCCTGGCAGATGGCATCCTGGCTCACGGGCACCGCGAGGATCTCGCCGGCCTCCGCCAGAAAGCCCAGGCGTGCTTCGGCGCGGCAACGCTCCCGCACCTCCTCCTCTGCCCGGCGGTGCGCCTCTTCGAGCGCCCGGCTCACGCCCAGCGCGCCGAGCGTCTGGACCGCCTGTCCGAGGATCCATTCGAGCCGCCGGGGTTCGGGCGTTCCTTCCGGCCCCACCGCCACCAGACCGGTGAGCGCGCCCTCCACCCGCAGGGGCAGCATGCTGCCCGCATCCCCCACTGCCGGGCCCAGGCGCTCACACGCCCGCTCGACATCCCGTTCCACCTCGGGATCGAGGGCGGCGGGAAGCCTGGAGAAGGGTGAGCGCAGGTGCCAGGCGGAGTGCGCGCGAGGCTCGGCCTCCAGGTCCGCGGTGGGCAGTGAGACCTCCAGGGTGCCCTCCTCACCTCCATCCAGCCAGACCCTGACCCAGGCGCCCCCCGCGGCCGACTGCACGCAGCGCGCGAGTTCCAGCGCCAGCGCCGGCAGCGTCCGCGCCTTCCAGAGCCGCTCCACGTCGGAGAGGATCTCCTGGGCACTTGCCGGCGGCGGAGAGGAGGCGGAGGGAACGTCAGCCGGGAGCGGCTCGGACTCGGCGATGGACATGGGGCTCCAGCCGTAGCACGGGGGCCCCAGGGGAACTCAAACGCCCACCAGCCGTCCTGTTGCGCTGCATACGTCCGTGACGCTTGGACTGATACCCGACAGGCAACCGAGGCGAGGGTTTTGCCCCTTTGCAACGAATGGGCGACACTGAGGGCGTGTCTGTCTCGCAACCCCGAGTCGTGGTCCGCGACGACCCCCACGCCTTCCGCATCCGCGCGGCCAGGAGAGGTGACGCCCGGGGGGTCTCCAAGCTGATTGAAGACATGGGTTACCCGCACGGCACCGATGCGGTGACGGTCCACTGGATGGTCAGCCACCCGGAGACCGAGATCTTCATCGCCGCCGACCCGGGAGACCGTCCCATCGGCCTGGTGCTCCTCACCCACCGTCCATCCCTCCGGGCGGGAGGACGCATCGCCATGATCGATGAGCTGGTGGTCACACCCGCCTGGCGCATGCGGGGGGTGGGCAAGGCGCTCCTCGAGCACGCCATGGATCGTGCCCGCACGCTCTCGGTCCGGCGGCTGGACTACTGCCACGCCGAGGAGCTGGGCGATGTGCCCCGCGCCTTCCTCGAGTCGTGCGGGATGAGCCCCACGGACGGCGCCATCTACCGTGTCCGCGATCTGGACTTCTGCGACACCAAGTAGGGACGCGGCGCGCCTCGGGCGACGGAGCGCCGGGAAGCTGCCGAAGGGCCGATGTCCGTCGGTGCGGGTCGGCCCGCCCGTTTCAGGGGCTCTGGATGGTGGCCAGCACCGCGTCGAGCATCCGGCGGTGCTCCTCGCTCACGTCCACGAAGCGCAGGCCCACCGCGTCCGGCCGCACCCAGCAGACCGCGGCGGTGAGATCGAGCTGGTCATCCGCCACCCGGAGCTGCAGCGCGAGCCGGTGCCCCAGGGGGTAATTGGCCTGGGTCCGGAGGCAGACCCCCCCGCTCGACACGTTGGTGGTGAAGGCCTTCAGGGCTTTGGCAGCCTGACCCACCTCGTCGAAGCGGACCTCCACCCGGGCGGGGATCCGTTGCGCGCGTCGACGCTCAGCTGAGGTGGAAGCAGAGGGAGAGGTCGAGCCGGACTGGGACATGGGAGGTGCCGCCACTACGAGGAGTTTGCGTGAACCGTGGAGGCCCACTCAGAAGAAACAGTCGACCACCGTTCAGCTGTGAAAGTCCACTGACGCACGACTTGAAGTCACGCAAAAGCGGCATATCGGGCCTGCGCCGACTCTTCCGGACCTTCCCCTACATCGACGCCTCCCGCGCGGTGCCAACGCTCTGCTCCCCACCGGCCGGGCGTCCGGCGGACCAGGGGAATGGCGGCACACAACTCCCCTGAAGGCTGTTGAGGGCCGCAGCTTCCGTGCAACGGGCCTGTACGCAGGCCCCGGCATCGTTCCGGGAACACCGGAGCGGTACCCATCAGCCCAGGTGGGCGCTTGGCGGGCACGGATGCTTCCAGAGACTGGAGAGGCCGGATGGCAGCAGGCGGTGCACGACAATGGGTGGTTGTAGGGTTCGGGGTCCTGGCGATGTGCCTGGGGATGCACTGTGGCCCGGCGGAGCTGCCGAACGATGGACCCGGGGCCCAGCAGGGACGGCCCTCGGCGGGGACCCCTCCTGACGCCGGCCCGCGCGACGGTGAGGACGGGGACGACCCGGTGCCCCCCGAGCCGCAGGCGCCACAGTTCCAGACGGTCTTCGGCCATGCCTTGCGGTCCGGTGAGTCGACCTCGGGGGTGCGCACCTACCGCGTCCGGCTGCCCTCCGTGCTGGCGGGCGAGCGGGTCCGGGTGACGTTCCGGTCCGGGTCCCAGGGGATGCGACTGCTCCGGGCCTTTGTCTCGACCGCAGCGGAGCAGACGCCGATTCCCCTCCCCCTGCCGACCGGGGCCGGGGACGTGGCACCCGAAACCCGGGTGCGCTCCGAGCCGGCGGCCCTGAGCGTGCGCGCCGGGGACGAGGTGTGGGTGACCTTCGAGGTGGAAGGGAGCGTGGCCACCAGCGCCATCGATGCCCTGCCGGACACCGAGGTGGCCCAGGGCGCCCACGCGGACGCCGAGGGACCCTTGGGAGGCAGCACGCGCAACAGGATCGCCGGGGTGGTGGCGCTCGAGGTCGAAGCGCCTCCCGGGCCGGTGTTCGTCGCCCTCGGAGACAGCATCACCGAAGGCTACGTGAACGGTCGGGACGACATCCGCCTGGCGTGGCCTCAGCGGGCGGCCACGGCGCTGGGCATCCCGGTCGTCAACGCGGGGGTCTCTGCGCAGGGGGTGAACCTCGCCGCCGAGCGGCTGGACGAGGAGGTCCTCTCCCACACCGGCATCACCGACTGCCTGGTGCTGCTGGGGACCAATGATCTCCACAGCCATGACGCCGACCAGCTTGCCGCAAAGCTCGAGGCCATTTTCGACCGTCTGCGCCCACACTGCCGGGTGTGGGCCTCCCCCCTCCTCCCCAAGGAGCGCACCAGCGTGGGCTCCCTCTCCGAAGTCTTGGCGAGGCGCGAGGCGGTCAACGCCTGGATCCGCGAGAGCGCCGACCTCCACGGGGTGGTCGCGCTCGACGAGGCGGTCGAGGGAGACGACCCGGGCCGCTTTGCCACCGGGCTCGGCGAGGACGGCATTCATCCCAGCCATCGGGGACAGGAGGTCCTCGGTCAGGCCGCTGCGGACATCCTCGACGCCCTGCTGCCCGCTGAGCCCTGAGCGCCACGCGGTCAGGGCCGGGCGCTGGTGGTTGATCGCTCCGGCGCGTCAGGCGGCGATGCGCTCGAGCTGGAACACCGGCCCGGCCGGATCGGGGTCATCGCGCAGGTCCACCACCCCCTCGATGAAGCCGACCGCCTCACCCTCGGCATCCAGGAGGGTGTGGCGCACCCGCCAGAGCAGCGACGCCTCCTCCTCGATCTGAGTGAGGTGCGGACGCCGCGAGCGCGGGAAGGTGTCCGGCGGGCCTCCGGTCACCTCCTCATAGGCCAGGGCCGCCTCCTCGATGCTGACCGGGGTCCAGCGCGCCTCGGGATCCAGCGTCACCGATGCGGCCTCCTCCCAGTTGTGGCGCCCGATGAGCTGGGTGAGCTGGTGCAGCTCGGCGCGGATGCGGGAGGTTCGGGCACGCTCGTCGCGGGCCAGCGGGACGTGGACGGGGGCAGCCTCTTCCACCTGCGCGATCACCGCGTCCGGATCCCGCATGCGCTCCCACTCGTCGACGAGGCTGCTGTCCGCGCCGCGCACCACCTGACGGAGGTGGGCGATCAGGTCATCGAGTTCCGGGGTCTTGGCCGCCTCGGGAACGTTCTGCCGCAGGGCCTTGTAGGCGTCGCTCAGGTAGCGCAGCAGAACGCCCTCACTGCGCTGCAGCCCGTAGTCGCGGATGTAGTCGGCGAAGGTGCAGAAGCGCTCCAGCACCTCCCGGGCGATCGACTTGGGGCGGACCGCCTCCGAGCCCACCCAGGGGTGCTTGGCGGCGAAGAGGTTGAAGGTCGGGTAGATGAACTCCGCCAGCGGCTTGGGGATCTCGACCTTCTCGAGCTCCTCCATCCGCTCCTCGTACTCCATCCCCTGCGCCTTCATCTCCGCCATCTTGCGGTCCTTGGCGCGGCGGAGCTGGGCAGCGAGCACCACCCCCGGGTTCTCGAGGATGGACTCCACCACGCTCACCACATCCAGGGGGTAGCTCTCCTGCTCGCGGTCGAGCGCCTCGAGGGCCTCCAGCAGATAGAGGGAGAGGGTGTGGTTGAGGGAGAAGTCCCGCTGCAGGGCCTCGGAGACGTGGACCTTCGGCGGCCGCCCCCGCTCCACCACCACCAGATTCGCCTGGCGCAGCGTGCGGAAGGCCCGTGCCGCCACCGAAAGGGCCCGCCGCTGATCGTAGGGACGCCCGTGGGAGCGGCCCACCAGCCACACCAACCGGCGGTACCCCGCCGCGCCGTCCTCGCCAGCCGCCTGGAGCAGGTGCAACAACATCCCGTGCGTGACGTGGAAGCGGGACTCGAGCGGCTCGGGGCGCTTCTCCAGCAGGGTCTCGAAGATGCCGGCGTCCCAGTGTGCGTACCCCTTGGTGGGCGGCTTCTGCCGGACGATCTTCTTCCCCGTGGCGGCCTTCTGCGCGAGCTTGAGGTTCTCGATCACGTGCTCGGGCGCCTGCACCACCACGGAGCCGGCAGTGTCGTAGCCCTTCCGGCCCGCGCGACCGGCAATCTGGTGGAAGTCCCGGGCGGAGAGGATGCCGACCTTGTCCCCGTCGAACTTGCACAGCTGGGTGAAGAGGACGGTGCGCAGGGGGATGTTGATGCCGACGCCCAGCGTATCGGTTCCGGACACCACCTTGAGCAGGCCCTGTTGTGCGATGCGCTCCACGAGCAGTCGGTATCGCGGCAGGAGCCCCGCGTGGTGCAACCCCACGCCATGGCGCAGGAAGCGCTGCAGCTCCTTGCCGTAGGGGGAGTCGAACTTCACCCCGGCGAGCGCGTCGCGGATGGCCTCCTTCTCCTCCTTGGTGCTGAAGTCCACCGACATGAGGTTCTGGGCCTGCTCCGCCGCCGCGCGCTGGGTGAAGTTCACCAGGTAGATGGGCGCCTTGTTCTGGGCGATGAGCTTCTTGACCGTCTCGTGCAGCGGCGTCTCCGCGTAGCTGAAGTCGAGCGGCACGGGCCGCTCCACGCTGCGGATGTTGGAGACCGCGCGCCCGGTGACCTGCTCGAGCGAAGCCTCGATGTGCTGCATGTCGCCGAGGGTGGCCGACATGAGGAGGAACTGGGCCGACTCCAGCACCAGCAGGGGCAGCTGCCAGGCCACGCCGCGTTCGCGGTCCGAGTAGTAGTGGAACTCGTCCATCACCACCGCGTCGATGGCGGGCTCGGCCTCGCGCAGGCAGAGGTTGCTCAGGATCTCCGCGGTGCAGCAGATGATGGGGGCGTCGCGGTTCACCGAGGCGTCGCCGGTCATCAGCCCCACCCGATCAGGACCGAAGACCTCGCAGAGCTGGAAGAACTTCTCGTTCACCAGCGCCTTGATGGGACAGGTGTAGAAGCCCCGACCGCCCCGCGCGAGGGTCGCGAACAGGTGCGCGGTGGCCACCAACGACTTGCCCGAACCGGTGGGGGTGTTGAGGACCACGTGGTTGCCGGCCAGCAGCTCGAGGATCGCCTCCTCCTGCGCCGGATACAGCTCGAGGCCCCGCTCGGCGCTCCACGCGACGAAGCGCTCGAGCACCTGATCGGCGTCGAGCGTGACCTTCGGATCATCGGGGAGCTGGTCGACGAGGGACGATGCGGGGGCAGCCATGCTGCCGGTATACCGCGCGGCGTCGGCCGCTAGGCGTCCTTCTCGCTCTCGGCCATCCAGCGCGCCATCCACGCCCGGGCCTCATCGAGCTTCCGGGACACGTAGGTCTCCTCTTCCAGCTGCGCCTTGTCGGGCGCCGTCTCGTCGTCGTCGGTCACCGGCTCCATCAGGCCCAGCGCCACGCCCACCCGCTCGGCCGAAACCCCCAACCAGTTGGCGAGCGTCGCCGCGATGCGTTCCCGGCTCGCTACCAGCACCTCGGCGTCCTCTCCCGGGACTGCGCGGCTGAGCCGGCCATCCTGTCCGTCCGGATCGATCCAGAGGGCGATGATCTCGTGGTCCTCCTGCACCGCCAACGCGGTGGAGATCTCCACCAGGGACTTGGCCAGGTTCCGCATGACCCGGGGGCCACCGTCCACCGGCCACAGGGCCCAGGGGCTGGTACTCACCCGCGTTTCCGGCCCCACCTGGAGCTCCACCCCGCTCGTCTCACGTCCCTTGCGGGCATAGGCAGCCAGACACTCGGACAGCTCGTCGCTGCGCAGCCGGGTCCCGGTCAGAAAGAAGAGCGCGTTCGACACCGTGGTCCATCCTCCCGGAACCGCGGGGGCTGCGCCGCGCGGTCCGTCTCCGAAAAAGGTCCTTGAAGCCTGTGCCTGACCTTCTTGCGACTCAACCCTCCGAAGGACGAGGCCAGTGCTCGCCGGTCAACCTGCTCTCCGACCAGAGGTGGGGGAATCCGGGGGGACAGTGGGCAGCAAGCGACACTTGGGGGTGGCCTCCCATCCCGCCGGTGTCGCTCCGGCATGACGATGCGGCGACGGATAGCGACCCCTCCCCAGGGGAGCCGACCCATGCCGAACACCCCTCTTCCCAAGCCCCCCGTCGTCG
>DATGQN010000119.1:0-74502 GCA_035304185.1 Myxococcaceae bacterium | reverse complement strand
GCTTCCATGTCGACCTGCCGTCTCCTCGCGGAGAGGGCGCTGGTCGACCTCGTCGGTGCGTGACTCAAGAATTGACTGCAGGACTCCACAGTCTTGATGCTTCTTGGCTTGCTATCCAGTTTTCAAAGACCGAGCGTTTGCTGCCTTGCTGCGTCCCGTCGGCGACCGCTGTCGTCGTCGGGGGCGCGGCTTTTAACCTGCCGCGCTTGCTGCTGTCAACCGGTTTCTTTCGAAGCCGTTTGACCGTCTCGCAGTCCGTCGCCTCTTACGAAGCGGCTTCCTCCGAGGGGCCGCGGACTGTAGCCCGCTGCGCCCAGCCTGTCAAGCGCTTCCGTTGAAGCGTCCTGCCAGCCCCTTGAAGGTGTCGACCCGGACTTCGGCGTCGGCTCCCTCGCGGGGGACGCGGCTTCTACATCCGGCCGCGTCGCCCTGTCAAGCACCCGATTGGGGAACTCGACAGCCCCCGTCGTGGTGGGCCGGGGTGACCGGTCCGCCCGTTCGAGGGGCGGCGCTTCTACCCTTCCGGGACTCCGGGGGTCAAGCACCTTGTGGTGGCGATCCGCCCGGGTGGGTTCCGGTGCGGACGGGGCCAATGGGGGAACACCGCGCGTCGGGCCTGCCATTCCTCGTCTGGTCCCCGTCTCGCGGAGGGGATCTTCAACGGCCGCGCGCCTCGTCGATGCTGACGCCCCCGATCGGGAGGCAGCTGCGGGGCCCCGCTTCTCCTCGATAGGGAGGCAGCTGCGGCCCCGCGCCTCCACGCCCCGTCGCTTCCTCTATAGAGGTGCGGCCGGGGAAGGTGCCGCTGTCGTTCAACCGGTCTGCAGCTCCAGCTGCAGCGTCCCTTCGAGCTGCAATCTCAGGAGCGAGCCGGCGGCGGCCGAGGCTTCAGCCGAAGTGAGCAGCTGGCGGAACCCGCCCGCCTCCTCCCACTCCAACTCCAACACCGCGCCCCGGCTCCGCCACCGGACCAGTGCGGGGGCCGGGGTTCCCGGAAGCGGCACCAGCGCGGGAATCATGCCGCGAAGGGGAAGCTCCTGGTGAGGCCCCTCCAGCAGGGACCGGAGCTGGGCTGCGTCCGGGCGCAGGGCCCCGGGACCGATCCCGGCCTCCGGATAGAGGAAGGGAGGAGCCTGCAGCGGATCGTCGCTCGCCTCATCAAAGAGGTAGCCGTAGCGGGTGGGCACCTTTCCGGTGAGCACCCAGGCCAGCACCATGGCGGCGTCGGGAGGGGGCCGCTCGAGGTGGAGGATCGCCCGTCCTCCGGCCACGGGGCGCCGCATCAACGTCAACCGCAGGGGGGCAAATTCGCGGTAGCGGGCCAGGGCAGCCAGGACCTCCGCCCTTCCCCCGTCCAACTGCGCCTCGGCCTGCTCGCGGGCCACGCGCTCCCGCTCCGCAAGGGCCGCGCGCGAGGCCGCCAGCCGCCCTTCGGCCTCGGCGACGAAGCGGGGCAGTGCGTCCGGCACCGCCAGGGCCGCCCCGGAAGACGCCGCCCCGGCCACCGTCGCCTGGGCTGCCTGGATGGTGCCCAGGAGGAATTCCCCCTCCTCGTCCAGGCGCCGTGCCTCTTCCCTGAAGCCGCGCTCCGACTCCGCCCATTGCTGCCGGGCGGCTTCCCAACGGCGGAAGGTGTCCTCGAGCGTTTCCGAGGCCCGATCAAGCGCGGAGGCCTGAGCGCGATCACGGAGAAGGGCTGCGTCAGATGGGGAACGGGTCATCGTGAGGGAGATGATGGCAGAGGCACCATCCGGGTGGGACCAACGCCTGGGCCTCGGGTGTGCTTCCCGCGCCGGGCGTCATCCCGGCTTCTCAGCCGACGCCCAGCACGGAGTCCACCTCGTCGGGCTCGGTTTCCCGGTGTCCGCTCAGCTTGGTGCCCAGGGCGTGGCGGGTCTCCGCTCCCGAACGGGGCGCCAGCAACATCCCCAGCGCCAGCCCCACCCCGAGGCCCGCCACCACCCCGACCGCGACCAACAATGCCGGGTCGGTCTGGGGCGTGGAGAGCGCCTCGAGCATCTCGGGCTCATCGTCGGCCCACAATCCCTGCAGTCGCTTGAAGCTCATCTGGTGCACTCCTGAGGTTTCAGCGGTGTACCGGCACCGCCACCGGGTCCCGATCCGGGAGCGGAAGGCGCGGCGCCGCGCCGGAAGGTCAGCAACTCCCGGCGCCCTCCCGACCGCCGAAGAAGGTTCTCGTCAGAGGGAGGTCGATCCGTCATGGCCGGCGAAACCGGCCGGCCCTTCCACCTCGGCGTCCTGCTCATGGTCGCCGAGGAAGCCGTCGAGCACCTGCTCCGCGAGATGGAGCAGCTCGTCCTTCACCAGCGGCACCGCAGCCAGGCGCATGCCCATCCGGACCACCCGGGCGGTGGTGGAGGTGAACAGGCCGCCCCCGAGGAGGTAGCCCACCCCGAAGGCCACCGCGAGGGTCCCGTAGGGGTTGCGATCCAACCGTCCACGCAGGTCGACGGTCTGGCCGATGTCCTGCGCTGCGGCCCGGGTGTCCTCCCACAGGCGCTGCGCGTCCTGACCGATCTGGTCCACCCGCTCTCCGATCCGCGGGTTCTCGCCGCTCTGTCCGCTGCGCTCCGAGGTGTCCATCAGCTCTTCCCTTTCGTGATGTTGCCGGCCGTCCATGGAGACGGGCCTGAAGCGGTGATCGGCGGGCGCAGGTGGTGCGGCCCCGCCGGGGCAACCGGTCCGATTGCCTTCAGTCGCGCGAGGCGATGCGCCCCACCAGGTATCCGAGAGCCACCGCGCCGATGAGGCAGGTCCCCGGGTTCTGCCGGATGAAGGTCACCACGCGCTGGTTCAGATCGGCGGCGCTGCGACGGGCCTGCTCGAGCTGCGGTGCGACGCGTTCCTGCGCCTGACGGATGCGCTCGTTGACGGGCTCGGGGACGGCTTCCATAGCGTTGTGTCTCCTGTGCTGCGGGTGTGGCCGGAGGTGCCGGCAGGCGGAGCCTGCACCAGCGGTTCTCCGGCGGGAAAGGGGTTGTGCGGGGCCCGTTGCGTGGAGGACGCCGGCATGCCGGTGCCCGACGCTCAGCGACGCGAGCTCAGACCGACCACCAGCCCCACCATGAAGGCGCCGGCCAACCAGGTGCCGGGACGTTGCCGATAGGCGCGGCGCAGATCGAGGCGCTCGACCACGTCCACCCGCAGCACCTCCAGGGACGCCTGGATCTCCGCCCGGGTGCGCTCGATCTCGCGTCGCATCTGGTCGGCGGTCGTCGGCGTCGAAAGCTCAGCGGCCATGGGGAAGGTCTCCGGAGGTGGGCACCCGCGGGGTGAGGACCTCCGCGCTGGCCCGCAACTCATCGCGGGTCGCCGAAAGAGGCGGGGGACGTCCGTTGAGGGAGCGCACCGCGAACCACACGCCCAGGGCCCCCGCCACCAGGTTCACCCCGCCCACGATGGCCCACCCGGCGGCCGGGGTGAGCCAGGCACCGAGCCAGATGGCCAGGGCACCACACAGGAAGATGTAGCCCACCATCACCAGGGGCAGGAACGCTGCCACCCGCGCGAGGTTGTTGCCCAGGGTCCGGGCCTCCGCTGCCAACTCCAGTCGGGCGAGGTCCAGGTGCTGGAGGATGAGCCGGGTGAGGCCATCGAAGATGTGATTGAGCTGGGCGCCGAGTCCTCCCTGGGAGGCACTGGAACGGGCGGCGTCGGGGGAGGGTTCGGAAGTCTGCACGGGCGCGGGACGCTAGCAGGCGGGCAGGCGGTGAGGAACCCGCCTCGACGCCCCCGCCCAGCATGTGTCCTGCCCAGGGCGTTCATCGGGCTGAACCATGCGCCGGATGACATCGACCATCCGGGATGGGAGCGGGGGCTCAACGGGAGGGGGCGGCGGGCCCGCTCAACGGCTCAGCTCCACCGGCGGCGAGCCGGCATGCGCGGGCGGAAGCGGCGCCCGCATGCGCAGCACCAGGGGCAGGTGATCCGACGCCACCCGGCTCGTGGGGGTGCGGTGCGCAAAGAGGCGCAGGGGCTGGACCTCGAGGTCCACGTACACCCGGTCCAACCGCACGAACGGCCAGCGCGCGTGGTAGGTGCGCGGGCGGACGCCGAGAACGGTCCCCACGTCCTGGAGCGCCTGGCGCACCATGGCCGGCAGGGGCCGGTTGCCGAGGTAGTTGAAGTCCCCGCACACCACCACCGGATCCGCGCGCACCGCCTCCCTCAACAGGTCGGCCGCCAACAGCTGCTGTTCCTGGACGCGGCGCTCGCGCGGCGAGAGCCCCAGGTGCACGCAGAACACGTGCAGCATGCGGGAGCCTCCGAGATCCAGATCGCACCGCAGCGCCCCCCGCGGCTCGCGCCCCGGAACCGAGAGATCGTAGTTGCGCGATCGCAGGATGGGGATCCGGGACAGCAACGCGTTCCCGTAGCGCCGCCCGGCCTTCACCACGTTGGGGCCGAACGCCAGCTCCATCCCAAGCGTGTGGGCGAGGTACTCCGGATGGTCTTCCCGGGGCGTTCCCCCGCGGAAATCCCCCACCTCCTGCAGCGCCACCACATCGGCTCCGATCTCGGAGATCACCGCGGCGATGCGGTCGAGATCGAAGCGCCCGTCGGTGCCCACCCCGCTGTGGATGTTGTACGAAGCCAGGGTGAGTTCCCGGGGCAGTGCTCCGGGAGTCACCTCCAAGGCCGCCTCCCTGGCAGTCATTCAGGTTGGGGGTTCCGCATCCGCAGGGCCTCCACCGGGATCCTCAGCAGTCGCGCGAAGGCACCGGCCGCCTCACCGAGCGAGCGCTGCAGCGTCCCGAACTGGCTCCTGGCTTCCTGTAGTGCGCCCGGCGAGCCACGTTTGCGTGGGCCGCGCTCCCGGTCCCCCTCGAGCGGGGCAAAGGCGCGCTCGAAGGCCGCGTCTTCATCCGTTTGGGGTTCGGCGGAGGCGCTCTCCAGGATCTCATCCGGCAGCTCATCATGGGGAGGGAGGGCCCCGATCGGCACCCGGGAGGCCTGCGCCTCAACCGTCGCCCGCTGCTGCCGTTCCCCCTCGTGGAGCTCGCGCCAGAGCTCCCGCGTCCGCGCCTGGGCACCCCGCCCGTGCAGGGGCCCTCCGTCCCGCTCCGCCTCCGGGCGGTGTTGCGTGAAGGCCTTGTACTCCGCCTTGCGGAGCGCGCTGCGATCGTCGCGCTTGTTGTCACGGAAGTGATCGTAGGAAAAACTGCGCGCCATCACCCTGTCCTCGTCGGGCCGTGGTGGGCCAGCGCGGATTCGCGGCCTCCCGGTCCCGGACCGTGCTCCTGCGGAAGCTAGGTGCGCTGTCCGCGGTTCTCATGGGCCGTGCACCCCACGCCCTGCCTGCCAGGCCGCCCTGCCGGCGAGGCACCCACCGCTCCCCCTGCAGGAGCCTTCTCTTCCGGAAAAGAGGACATGCGAAACGCTCTGCCCCTCCTTGCCCTGGTCGCCGTCCTGACGGGCTCACCGGCCGCGCACGCGGCGCCCTCCGCGGATGCGGTCCAGCTCATCGTGGCCCCTCAGGAGGCCAGGCCGGGGGATCCGGTGATGGTCCGGCTCCGGCATGCGACCTCGCGGCCCCATGGACACCTGGGCGACACCGCCCTCTCCTTCGTGCCCTTCCGCGACGGCTGGATCGCCTTCACCTCCCTGCCGATGGAGACGCAGCCGGGACAGGTGGCGGTGCGGATCCGTCCCGGTTGGGAGCACCCGCCGCTGTTCGCTGCGGTGGAGGTCCGGCCCGGGAACTGGCGCACCCGCTCCCTGACCGTCTCGAGCGCGCACACCAGCGAGCGTCCCCCGGAACTCGAAGCCCGCATCCAGGCCGATCGCGAGGCCTTTGCCCGCGCGCTGTCCGGGGAGCGGGTGACGCCCCACTTCGATGCGCCCTTCATCCTCCCCCGGGAGGCCGCCCTCACCGCCTTCTTCGGGGATCAGCGGGTCTTCAACGGCAGCCTCGCCAGCGTCCACTACGGCCTCGACCTGAGGGGGGCGGTGGGCGCGCCCATCCATGCGGCCAACGCCGGCGTGGTGGTGATGGTGAGGGACTGCTTCACCAGCGGCAACACCGTGATCGTCGACCACGGCGCCGGCCTCTACACCCTCTACTTCCACCTCAGCCGCTTCGACGTCACCGAAGGACAGCGGGTCGAGCGCGGTCAGCTGCTGGGGGCGGTGGGCAGCACCGGGCGGGTCACCGGGCCCCACCTGCACTGGAGCGTCCACGTGGACGGGCGCTACGTGGATCCCCAACGCCTGCTCGAGCTCGCGCTGGACTGAGTCAGCCGGTGGCCAGGACCCCGGAGAGGAATCCATCGGCCACCTGGCGCTTGGTGCGCTCCATCCCCTCCCCGGAGAGGTCCACCAGGCGCAGCACCGACGCGGTGAGCGCCATCTCCAGGGAGCCGAAGAGGGTCGCCGCACACAGGATGGGATCGAGCCCCTCGCGCAGCTCGCCCCGGGCCTGGGCGCTGCGGAACATCCCCGCGGCGAGGCTCAGCACCTCCGAGAAGACACCGTGGCGGTCCACCCGGCCCCCGGCGGGAGACCGCGCGATCTCCAGGATCAGCACCCGGACCCCGCGGGGATCGTGGCGATAGGCCTCGAAGGCGACCTCGGTCACCGCGCGGACCTGGGCGCTCAGGTGCTGCTCGCGTCCGATGACGTCGCGGATGCGCTGGATGAAGCCGCCCCACCCCTCCTCGAACACCGTCTGGAGCAGCTCATCCTTGTTCTTGAAGTAGTGGTAGACCAATCCGTAGGCGACGCCGGCCTCGCGGGCCACATCCGCAATGCGGCAGCCGTGGTAGCCCTTGCTGGCGAAGACGTCGACCGCCGCTCGCAGGATGGTCTGTCGTCGATCTCCATCCCGCCCCGGCGCCGCTCCGCGCCCCCGTTCTCTCTGCGTCCCTGACACCGTCGCGGCCACTCCTCATGCCGAAGAGGTTGATTTCAGAATCAACCCGGCGGGCACCCTAGGCAGCCTCCGCGGTGGGGTCAATCCACCCGCCCGGCGCTACAGCTGCGTTCCCAGCGAGCCGAAGTTGGCGAGGGTCAACGAGGCGCTCACCACCGGGACGTAGGCGCCACTCGAGGCGCGGGTGGCCCCACCCACCAGGGTCACGCTCCAACAATCGCAGGCAGGCGCGTAGTTCAGCCCTGCCGTCCCCTGGGCAAAGGGACGGATGGCCCCATCCCGCTCTCCGCCCGCGATCGTGTAACCGGGCTGGAAGAGGGCCGACGCGCGAAGGGTCAGGCCGTGAATGGGGGTGCGGGCGTTGGCGCTCAGGCGGACCTGCTCGGCATGGGTGGAGGCAGGAATACGGGTGCCCACCCCGAAGAGCGCATCGATGCCCCGCAGCAGCGTCGCGCTTCCCTCGTGGCGCAGGCGCTCATAGCGGGCGGCCACCCCGAAGGCCCTGGCGGAGTATCCGGCCGTCGCGGCCGCCTGAATCAGCGCGAGCTCGGTGGGATCGATCTGGACCCGGGCGGACACCCGGAAACCTGCCGCGCGCGCCTCGAGTCGGGCGAAGGTGTCGGCGAGCGCGGAGCCGGTGGTGCCCGGCAGTCCGGCATTGATGAGCGAGAGGTTCTGGCCGACCTCGAGCATCACCAACTCGGTCGCCAGCTGTCCCCCCGCCTGCTGGAGATCCAGCCGCTGACGCACCGCCACCGTGGCCTGGGCCAGACGCGCCGGCTGCTCGAGGCTCGAAAGTCCCAACGTGAACGGGGTGTCGAAGAGCTCCCCTCCCCCGCTCAGGCCGCCCACCGTGAAGGGCACCCACAGCGCGCGGGCCGTGGGCGCGATGCTGTGGATGAGGCGCCGGCCACCATCCAGCTCGAACCCTCCACGGATCCGCGTCTCGGCCGAAGCGCCGATGAGCGGGAGACCCCGGGCCTCGGCGCGGCCGGTGATCTCCCCCAGGGTCAGCGACTGGCGGAATCCCGCCTGGGCCAGCAACGCCACCGGGCCGACCGAAGCGGGAACCGAGAGCGTCGGCTTGAGCTCGAGCCGCACGCGCCGCTCGGACTCTCCCGGATCGAACAGGCCGTTGCCTTCCCCTTCATCCGGCGCCCGCAATGGCGCGTAACGGTCTTCGCCCTCTCGCGGCCTGGCCGGAGCAAAGGCGACGCTGCTGTAGCCGTTGAGCCCCTCATCGCCACCGGGTCCCACCCAGGGCGCCAGGCGGGTGGCATCCACGCGCATGCTCCCGAAGAGCGGACCCACCAGCCGCCGATCGGGCACCGAGACCACCAGCCCGGGCAGGCGATGCATGGCGACCGGCGCGCGCGGGTGGTCGCGCACCGCGCGGGGATCTTCGAAGAAGAACTCGAAGCGATCGCCGGTGCGCAGATCCTGCCGCAGGATGGCGTCGAGCCCGGCGAACCATTCTTGCCGGGTGGTGAAGAGCCCCAGGGTCGAGCGCAGGACCTGGTTCTCCCGCAGCAGGATGTCGGTGGTCATGTCCCGGGTGAAGTACCCATCGGAGACCAGTCGCACGTCTGCCATGAGCTTCAGCGAGTCGGTGAGGATCTGGCGGTGTTCGAACAGGGCGTTCCAGCGCAGGCCCCGTTGGGTGCCCTCCAACAGCCGGCTGGAGCGCGGCGCGCGGTCCTCGCGAAGGTCCCAGAAGCCGGTGACCGCCAAGCGCCCCTCGACGCCGACGGCGGGCGTGTAGCGGTACTCGGCGCCCAGGCTGGGACCGCGCATGCCGTAATTGAACGGGTTGGGCCCGAAGCTGTATCCCGGGGTCAGGGTGAGGTCGTGGCTGCGCCCGAGCACCAGGAAGAAGGGCTGCGTCAGGCCGAACCCTCCCACCTGCGAGAAGCTGGGCGTCGGGATGAGCAGGCCGGTACGCCGGTCCGCCAGCGGCAGATCCAGCACCGGCAGCGTCGGCGTCACCTGGACGTCCTGGACCTCCACCTTCCAGCCCCGAAGCACCGCGTGCTCTCCCGGGTACACGTCGGCCAGCGCGGCGCGTACCGCCCAGGTGGGTGAGGCGAGATCGCAGTCACACGGGGTGAAGGACAGCCCCTCCACCTGGAAGTGATCCTGCGACACGCGGGTGATGCGCTCACCGCGGATGGCGAGCTCGTTGCGTCCCAGCGAGAGGAGCGCTTCACGGGAGGTGGCCGCTTCGAGGGCCGCGCGGGAGATGCGGCTCTTGCCGACGATCATCCCATCGACAAGCCGGACGCGGTTCGTCTCGACCTCGACCTCGATCTCCTCGGCCACCGCGACGTAGCCCTCCTGCACCACCAACACGTTGCCGCGCGCGGTGACCCGACGCTGGGCCTCATCCCAGATGAGCTCGTCGGCGCGGACGTGCAGCTCGGGCGATCGCAGCACCACCCGGCCGATGGCGGTCCACCGCTCCTCCTTCAGATGGTGAAGGAGGCGGTCCGCCCGCAGGTGCATGGGCCCCTCTCCCCCTCCCCCGCCCGACCCGATCGGGAGAAAGGGCCGGAAGGGCAGCGGATCGGTGGCACCCGCAATCCCCGCGCCGCTCAGCGCGAGGAGGGCTGCCCAGAGCCAGATGGACCGCATCCCTGCCGCCTTCTCTCAGCCGCCGGGGAGTTGAAAATCCACCGCGACCACATCCCCGTCCTGGGTCACCCGATAGGGCACCGCCTGCCCGAGATCGATCCGCACCCGCACCGTCCGGCCCGGACCGGCGCTCGCCTGAACCTTCTGGACGGCGGTCTCGAAGAAGCCGGTCTGCAGGGGAAGGGTGTTGTTACGGGAGCCGATCCCGGTGTCGAGCAGCTCGAGGATCACCGTGGTGGCGCGCTCCTCAAACACCCGCCAGCGCACCGGAACGTCGGTCCGCACAGAGACCCGGGAGTGCGTCGGCCGCGGTGAGAATCCGATCATGGCGACCGTCCCCGATCCCGCCTGGGAAGGCCCACCCGCGTGCGCCGCCTCACGGCTGGGGGACGTGGGGCGTGCGGTGGTGCCCGGACCGGTGGGAGGTGCCGTGCGTTCGGTGCGCCGCTGCGCCTGCTCCGCTGCCACCTCGCGCTGGGCCCGCTCCCGGGCGGCCTGCTCAGCCGCCTCGCGTCGTGCGCGCTCTGCCGCCTCGGCCCGGGCTCGCTGCGCGGCCTCCGCGTGGGCCTCGGCCTGCCTCGCGCGCTCTGCCGCTGCCTGCTTCGCCGCCGCCTCCGCCTGGGCTTTCGCGCGGGCCTCGGCCTTCGCGCGGGCTTCCACTTCGGCCTTCGCACGTGCCGCGGCCTCTACCTTCGCGCGGGCTTCCACTTCGGCCTTCGCACGTGCCTCGGCCTCTGCTTTCGCGCGGGCCTCGGCCTCTGCCTTCGCGCGGACTTCCGCTTCCGCCTTGGCGCGTGCCTCGGCCTCTGCCTTCGCGCGGGCTTCCGCTTCCGCCCGGGCCTTCGCCTGGGCTTCGGCCTGAGCTCTGGCCTGCGCCTCAGCCCGGGCCTTCGCCTCGGCTTCCGCCCGGGCCTGCGCCTCCGCGTGCGCGCGCGCCTCGGACTCCGCCCTCCCCTGTGCCTCGGCGCGGGCGTCGGCCGCTTCCTTCTCCCGTGATGCCGCCTGGGCCTGAGCCTCCGCCCCCGCGCGATCGCCGGAACCCGTCTCGGAAGCCGCCTCCGAAGGACGTCCGTTCACCCGACGGGCACCCTCTTCAACCCGGGCAACCTGGGGCGGAGGCGGGGGCTGTGTCCCGAGCACGGTGATGATGATCCGGTTCCCTTCGCTGCGGAAATCGGTCTCGGCATCCTCCCGGACCAACCCCACGACCACCCGGGCAATGGCGGAGTTCTCCGAGCCGTAGCTCGCGGTGCGGATGCTGCTGACGATCCCGTTGCCGATGCGCTGCTCGGAGGGAACGCCGGAGAAGACGGCATCGGAGAGATCGATCACCAACCGCGCGGGATCGCTCATCGTGAAGGAGGTGAAGTGCGCCTTCCGGCTGCCCTGCACCTCGATGACCCCTCCGTTGACCGTCACCGAGGTCACCACGTTGAGCTCGGCACGCTGGGCAACCGCCCACGTCGGCGCGAGCAGCAACCACAGCGTCAGGAGGCGTGCGACAGGAGACCGGGACATGCGGGCCTGGACGCTAGCACGCAGCCTGTCGACCCCAAGTTCTTCTCACCGGTCCGTCTTTCAGCCCCCATCACTTCGTGGCGTCCCCGGGTAGGCGGCGTCCGCTTCCGTCCACAAGCTGTCGCGGCCATGTCCGAGCCCCTGATCGCGCCTGAACACCGCCCGCTGCTGGAGCTTGGGCGTGCCCTGATCGGTGAGGGCTATCGCTTCACCACCCCCACGCCGCTGACCCACGCGCGGGTCGTGGCACGCGCACGGGAGGGCCGCACCCTGCGCGAGATCTTCGGTTGGAACCTGCCGTTCGATCCCGCGACCCTTGGCGCCCCCTGGACCGGCTGGTTGGAGGCCGCGGGGGCCCTTCTCCTTGAACCCGACGGCCGGATGCGCAGCGGGGTGCGCTTCTCGTCCCTTGAAGACACCCTGCTCGTCCATTCGGGCTTTCCCACCGGCGCGGCGGACTCGGTCTTCTTCGGTCCGGACACCTACCGCTTCGCACGCCTGCTCAAGCACCTGCCCGGCCGGTTCGGGCGCGCCGTGGACATCGGGGCCGGCACCGGAGCCGGCCTGCTCTCGATCCGGGACCGGTGCGAACACCTGCACCTGGTGGACCTGAACCCGCGCGCGCTGCGCTACGCGGCGATCAACGCGGAGCTCAACGGGGCCCGTGCCGAAGTCCATGAGAGCAATGTCCTCAAGGCCCTGGACGGCACCTTCGACCTCATCGTGAGCAACCCGCCCTACCTGGTGGACGACGCTCAGCGCACCTATCGCCACGGGGGCCAGCTCGGGATCGAGTTGCCGGCACGGATTGCAGCTGAGGCATTGCCTCGGCTGGCGCCGGGGGGCGCGCTGGTCCTCTACACCGGGACGCCCATCATGGAGGGACGCGATCTCTTCCGGGAAGCGGTGTCCGAGGCGCTGCGCCGCTTCGGCGGCACGTTTCAGTACGAGGAGGTCGATCCGGACGTCTTCGGCGAGGAGCTCGAGCGCCCCGCGTATGCGGGCGTGGAGCGCATCGCGGCCGTTGCACTCGTGGCCCGCCGCGCCCCTGGCGCCTGAACGTCCCGAGGACCGGAGACAACCTCCCGCCGCAGCGGGGCCCCCCGATGGGATCAGGCGGATCCCGCCCACCGTGAGGACCGGCTCGGACGTCGCGCCGCCCCTTCGCGGTGGACCTCGCTGACCAGGCATGCGGCGCTGCCTCCGGCGAGGTGGAACTGGGAGAGGTCCACCACGCACACCCGGAAGCCTCGACGCTCCAGCAGGCGGTTGAGCACCGGCGCCTTCAGCGTCCCCGACAGGACCGTGCGCCCCACCTGCACCACGTTGAGGGCGAAGCGGCAGGCCTCGGCACGGGGCACGAAGAGCAGCTCCTTCACCGCGGGATGGCGCTCGAGCTGTTGCAATCCCTGTGAGGTGAAGGCCTCCCGGCAACAGAGAACCGTTCCGTCATCCAGCGCGGTGAGCGCGGTGTCCAGGTGGTAGAGCCAGGGATCCACGAGCTCGAGGGGCAGGACCTCCTGCGCCATGAACGACTCGAGGACCGGGGCGGCGGCACGGGACGAGCGCTGTCCGAAGCCCAACAGGACCGTGCCGTCGGAGAGCCGGACCACATCGCCTCCCTCCAACGGCAGCGGCGGGGCGTCGATCACCGAGAAGCCCTGCTGCTCATAGTGGCGACCGCGTGCCACCTCCTCCCGCCGGCGTTCGGTTCCCTCGAAGCGGGAGAGGAGCGCGAGGCGGACGCCACGGTGCTCGGTGAGAATGGCTGCATCCTTGGTGAAGACCGAGTCGAAGGCGCCGTGGACGAAGGGCACCGGCAGCAGCTGCGCCCCCAGGTCCTTCAGCGCCTTCACGAAGGCCGTGTGCTGGGACTGTGCGCCCACCGGGTCGACGGCTCCGGGCTGCATGTGGGGATTGATCTGCCAGGCCACCTGATAGCGGCAGGCCTCCGTCTCGTCGTGGCGTTCCGTGCAACACGTCGCACTCACTGCGAACGTGGGGGCCCGGTGGTCATCGTCGGCGAACATGCGCATCTGCCTCCCGCCATGAGACTGCGCACGACACAACCCGGCGAGGAGCAGCACCTTGAAGGTTCGTTGGATCCGGCGGACATCCCACTGGGAGATCCCACCCACCTTCACCGGGCCCTCGCGCACTGGAACCGCAGCCGCCTGCGCGCCGGTCGCGGAGAGGCGCCCTGGCGGGAGGACCTGCTTCGGGACGCGCGGATGCACATCATCGAGTGCCGATGGTTGGAGCAGGAGCGCGCCAAGGTGTGTGAAAGGGCCGCTCAGGCCCCCACCGATGCCGACGGCTTCGTCGCGTGGTTCGAGGCCCTGGAGACCGGCGGCCCCGGCCAGGGAGATCCCCTCTTCCCCTACCTCGCCAACGAAGCCTCGCGGGATGAGCTGCGCTGGTTCGTCGAGCAGGAGGTCGCAGGCGAGGCCGGCTTCGACGACCTGGTCGCCCTCACCCAGGTCCAGCTCCCCACCCGGGCCAAGCTCGAGCTGGCACGCAACTACTGGGACGAGATGGGCCGCGGTCGGGAACCCGGCATGCATGGCCCCATGCTGGAGCGCTTGGCCCAGAGCCTCGGCGCATCGAGCCGGATTGAGACCACCGTCTGGGAGTCCCTCGCCCTCGGCAACGCCCTGGTCGCGATGGCGACCCAACGTCGCTACGCCATGCACTCGGTCGGGGCCTTGGGTGCGGTGGAGCTCACCGCACCGGGACGGGCGGTCCAGGTGGTCGAGGCCCTCAAGCGCATCGGGCTGAAACTGGACGAGTACCGCTACTTCGCGCTGCACGCCGTCCTGGACGTGAAGCATTCGGCAGCGTGGAACCGCGAGGTGCTCTGGAGCCTGGTGGACGCCGATCCGCGCAACGCCCAGCCCATTGCCGAGGGCGCGCTGATCCGTCTGGAGGCCGGTGCCTCCTGCTTCGCCCGCTATCGCCGGCAGTTCGGGATCGACCTCCACTGAGAAGCCGATCGCCGGCCGCCTTCACCGACGCGACAACGCTCAGGTTCAGCGGATGCGGGGAAGCGAAGGCGGCCGCTGCTCGCGTGCGCAGGCGTACTCCATCAGGTTCTTGATGTCGTAGCAGATCTGCCGGATGTCATGCCCCATGGTGAGCTCGATGTGGCTGTTGCCCTTCACCGGCCGCCACAGGAGGTACTGGCTCTGGGCGTCGTGATAGACGCGGCGCGTGGAGTCGAGCGTCGCCAGAGGATCCAGATCCCCGAAGATGATCGCGGTGGGGATGCGGATGTTCGCGTACCCCTCCTTGAAGTCGTAGCCCGTCCGGTAGCACTTCATCTCGTCGTGCCGTATCCAGCGCGCAAACTGGGAGAGCACCCGCCGCGGCTCCCGCTCTCCACCGTTGCGGAGCAGCCACCTCAACCGCTCGGCTTCGGAGCGTGACGGGTTGGAGAGCAGGTTGAATCCGCGCGAGGCCGGCTTCCAGACCGAGCCCTGCTCGGCGGCCTCCATGAGCCAGTCAATCCCCTGGTAGAGCGCCTCCATCGGGACGTATGGCATTTCAAAAGACGCCTCGGTGTCCCGGGGCGCCTCGTCGACGACCGCTTGTCCGCGGCGCATCTGCAGTTGCGCGCGCAACCGCATGGCACGTTCGCCCAGCCGCGAACGGAGGTTGTGAAGTCCGACCCCTGCGTCGGCGAGCCGCTGCAACATGGGCTCGGCCCAACAGAGGGCCCGCAGCATCCGCAGTCCGCGTCCCAGCTCCGCCGCCGAACCGATGGTGATGAGGCCCGCGAGATCGTCGTGCTGGCCCGCGTAGCCGTAGCCGAGCATCCCGCCCATGGAATGCCCGCAGTAGAAGATCTTCGCCCGCCCGGTCTGCCGCTTCACCGCCGCGATCCCGGTGGGCACGTCGTGGACGAAGTAGCTGTCGACGTCCCACCCGTAGTGGAGGTCCCCGGGAAGCGGCCGCCCGGTGGCCTTGGCGACCTCGCGCTGGCGGCGGATGGAGCTCTTGCCGTGTCCACGCAGCTCCAGGATGTGGATGTCCGCGCCGAAGTAGAGGAGGTTCTTGACGAACTCGCCGCTGGTCCAGGCGTGACGGTTCTGGGAGAAGCCGTGCACCAGGAGCAGCGGCTGCATCCACAGGGGCTGCGGAAAGCCCTGCTGGCGGGGCCGGTAACGGGTGATGCCGAGCGTCCACCCGTCCTCTGTCTCGGCCTCATACTCCGACTTGTCGTACAGCTCGCGGAAGCCAATCTCATCCACCGTGGGGAAGCGGCGCTCGAGGCCAAACGGGGAGGTGTCCGAGGGAAGTCGCATACGTCAGCCAAGTTAAGGACTTTGGCGCAGTGCGAAACCTCCCCCCTCTCACTCCTGTCGGCCGACCGAGCCGACGAGCACCAGCGAGCCGGCAACCACCACCACCCCCTCCGGGCCCGCCGCCTCCCGCGCGGCGCTCAGCGCCTCGGCCAATCCCGCGGTGACGCGAAGCCGCTCGGGATCCGAGCGGGCGAGTTGGGGGGGCAGCTGCTGCAGCAGTCGGGCAGGTGACAGCGCGCGGGGGCTGTCGGGGGCCACGAGAAACACCCGCTCCACGTGCGGAAGCAGCACCCGCAGCATCTGCACAGCGTCCTTGTCGGCGAGCGCGCCGAAGACGAGCTGGCGGGGACGATCCGGAACCTCGGCCTCGAGCGCGGCCGCGAGGCTCTGCGCTCCGGCCGGGTTGTGCGCGCCGTCCAGGATGAGCAGGGGTGCGCCCTCCACCCGCTCGAACCGTCCCGGCCAGCGTGTGTCCCGGAGGCCGGCACGGAGCTGCGCCTCGTCGAGGTCTCCCAGATCCCGGGTGAGTGCCCGGACCGCGGCCACCGCCACCGCGGCGTTCTCCCGCTGATGCGGTCCGGCGAGTCCCAGCGTCGCGTCGACGAGCACCGGATCCACCGCGGCCCCCCCTCCAGGGGACGCCTCGATCCAGGGCGCACCGAGTGCGGCAGCCTCCCGCCGGAGAACCTCCAGCGCCGGAGGAGGCTGGGCCCCGACGATCAGCGGCACACCGGGTCGGATGATCCCCGCCTTCTCCGCCGCAACGGACCCGAGGGAGTCACCCAGGTACTCGCGATGATCCAGGGCGATCGGGGTGATCGCGGTGACCGACGGGATGCAGGCGCGTGTTGCATCCAGACGGCCACCGAGCCCGGTCTCCAGCACCACCGCGTCCAGCCCCTCCCGCTCGAAGTGCCAGAACGCCAGCAGCGTCGCCATCTCGAAGTAGGTCAGCGCCTCCGGGCCATCGAAGGCGGACGGCAGCCGCGCCGCGACCTCCTCGATGCGCTCGGCGAGCCGCGCATCGGAGATGGGGACGCCATCAATCCGCAGTCGCTCGTTGAAGTGCACCAGGTGTGGCGAGGTGTAGAGCCCCACCCGCATGCCCATCGCCGACAACATGGATGAGGCAAAGGCGCAGGTGCTTCCCTTCCCATTGGTCCCCGCGACGTGGAGGACGCGCCGCAGCCGCTGTTCGGGATGTCCCAGCGCCGCGAGCGCGCGCTCCATGCGCCCGAGCCCCAACGCGATGGTCGAAGGACCCAGGCGCTCCAGGCGCGAGAGGGAGGCGGCGATGCGGGAGGTCATGGCACACCGGGTCGAGCGGCGGACCTGCGTCATGCCGCCCGGATGGCTCGGGGCCTCAGCCCAGCAGGCCGACGAGGGTCGAGAGGCGCTCGCGCAGATCCTTCCGGTGGACGATGGCGTCGATCATCCCGTGCTCGAGCAGGAACTCGCTGCGCTGGAAGCCCTCCGGAAGCTTCTGGCGGATGGTCTGCTCGATCACGCGGGGGCCGGCAAAGCCGATGAGCGCCTTGGGCTCGGCGATGACCACGTCCCCCAACCAGCTGAAGGAGGCCGCCACGCCACCGGTGGTGGGGTTGAGGAGGACCGAGATGTAGGGCTTGCGGATCTCGCGGAACCGCGAGATCGCCGCGCTGGTCTTCGCCATCTGCATGAGGCTGAAGATGCCCTCCTGCATGCGTGCGCCACCGGAGGCGCTGAAGATGATGACCGGGCAGTCCAGCTGCACCGCGCGCTCGAAGACGCGGGTCACCTTCTCGCCGACCACCGAGCCCATGGAGCCCCCCATGAACTCGAACACGAAGCAGCCCACGCTCACCGTCGCGCCATTGAGCTTGCCGGTGCCGGAGATGAACGCGTCGTCCTCGCCGACGTTCTTGCGCGCGCTCTTGAGCCGGTCGCGGTAGCGCTTGCTGTCGGTGAAGCCCAACGGGTCCTGCGCCTCGAGCCCGGCGTCACACTCCTCGAACGTTCCCTCGTCGAGCAGCGAGGTGAGCCGCGCGCGCGCCGGCAGCGCCATGTGATGGCCGCAGAGGGGGCAGACGTTGAGATGCTTCTCCAGCTCCTGCCGGTAGAGGATCTCGTTGCACCCCCCACACTTGGTCCAGAGACCCTCCATGCGCGAGGGCTCGTCGGGACCGGGGGCGGTGGAGGAGATGCGGGGCTTCTTGGAGAACCAGGCCATGTTGGCCCCGTGGGCTAGTCCCCTGCCCCGCCCAAGTCAACGTCCGCCGCGCCGGAAACGCTTCAGCGCGCAGCGTCAGAGTTCGAAGACGTCGTCCAGCTCGAGGGGGAGGACCGGGAGGTGGGCCACCTCGGCCTTGAGCTGATCCACGAAGGCCGGCTTCAGGTGGTAGAGCATCACCCGCGCGGTGGGGTGCTTGAACTTGGTCAGCTCCACCTCGAGCGTCTGCGGGGTCAGGTGCCCCGAGATGTCGGCGAGCGTCTGCAGCGCGTTGGGGAAACTGGTCTCCACCAGCATCGCCTTGAGCCCGGGCATCCGGTTGGCGGCCTTCCACAGCGCTTCGGTGGGCCCGGTGTCCCCGCTGATGCCCAGGGTCGTCTCCCCCTTTGTCACCAGGAAGCCGCAGCTCTCCACCGGGTGGCTCACCGGCACGCTCTTCACCCGGTAGGGCCCCACCTGGAAGGACTGGCCCGGGCGGAAGCTGCGGATCTTCAGCACCGGCGCCTTCGCCGAAGGGATCCGGGTGAAGTCCGGCCAGAGGTCGTCGTTGAACATGCTCGCGCGGAGAGCGCGGGCACAGTCATGGCTCGCCCAGATCGTCACCGGAGTGGTGCGGCGCCCGACCAGGAGATCGGCCATCAGCGGCAGATCCTTCACGTGGTCAAAGTGACTGTGGGTGAGCAGGACGTGATCGACCTTCGCCAGCCGCTCCAGTGGCAACGTCGAGGTGAGCGCCCCCGCATCGAGCGCGAGGACGTCATCGACGAGGAAGCAGGTCGAACGACAGGAGGGCAGTTCGCCGCCGTGGCAGCCGAGAACGTGGAGCTTCACGTGTCAGAGGTCCCCGAACTTCCACTTCATCTCGAGGTACGCCAGGAAGTCATCCAGGCGCGCGGTGTCAAAGACGGTCAGGCGGTCACCGCTGCGCTCCAGCAGCCCGGCGCGCTCCATGCGGCCGATCATGAGCCGGACAGCGGGCTCTCCCACGCCGATGCTGCGGGGCACCTCGCGGAGCGGGAGGTCGATCTCGATCCCCTCCTCGGTCGAGCGACCCTGAGACTGACAGACCTGCAGGACGTGGTGGACCACGCGGCTGGCGGGATCGGTGTGGAGAAGATTCTCAATCTGCGCGTCCGCCTCGCTCAGGCGATCCGCGAGCTTCTTGATCATCCGCACCGCGATCTCGCTGTTGCCGCGGATCATCCCCTCGAACGTCTTGGGGTCGATCACCAGCAGCTTCGCGTCCTCGGCAATGGAGGCGCTCGCGTTGCGGGGCTTGTTGGAGATGATCGCCATCTCGCCGAAGAACTCGCCGGGCCCCAACGTGGCGAGGACCTTCTCGACCTCGCGCACCTGCTTGGAGATGGCGACCTTCCCGGCCTGGATGACGAACATCTCCTTGCCGGGCTCTCCCTCGCGGAAGAGGACCGTGCCCTTGGCGAACTCCTTGCCAAACCTTTGAAAGAGGGTGTCCTCGGCGCCCATGGATGCGGGTGAGTTAGCCAGCAGCCAGCGGGCCCGTCAATTCCCGTGCAGCGGATCACTTGGTGGTGGCGGTCTCGACGCCATCCCAGTCCGCGCCCGGCGGCGCGTTGAGGAGCGAGAGGGAGGACTCCAGGTAGCGCATGGCCGCGGCATCTTCCGGCGCCTGCTCGAGCACCTGCTCGAACTGCGCCCGCGCCTCGTCGAACCGCTGCGCACCGAAGGCGTCCACCCCGGCCTCGAAGGCCTTCACGTGAGAGGAGGTGGCCGCGTCCGGAGCCCCCATCGCGAGCAGCTCGTAGATCCGCACCGGCTTGCGCTTGCCCTTCACCCGGACCGCCCCCAGGCGCCTGGCGGTGACCTGTCCCTCCACCGCCAGGAACGTCGCCTCGCTCATGAGGATGTGGGTCCGGTAGGTCTTGTTCATCCCCTCCAGGCGGCTGGCGAGGTTCACCGCGTCGCCCATCACGGTGTAGTCGAAGCGCACCTCGGACCCCATGTTGCCGACGATCATGGGGCCGGTGTTGATGCCCACCCCCATGTCGACCTCGGGCAGGTTCTGCTCCCGCCACGCCTTGCGGAGCCGCTCGAGCTCCTCGCGCATTCCGACCGCGGCCCGGCAGGCCCTCAGCGCGTGATCCTCCTGTTGGACCGGCGCCCCCCAGAAGGCCATCACCGCATCCCCGATGTACTTGTCGAGCGTTCCTCCCTGCTCGAGGACCACGTGGGTCATGGGCGTGAGGTAGGCATTGATGAACTTCACCAACGCCTCCGGGGTGAGTCGTTCGGCGAGCGTGGTGAACCCGCGGATGTCGCTGAAGAGCACCGTCAGCTCACGCTTGTCGCCACCCAGTTTGAGCAGATGCGGATGGGCGAGCATCTCCCGCATCACGCTGGGATTCACGTAGTGCTCGAAGGCGTGGCGCAGTCGGCCCTTTTCGCGATCCGCGGTGAGATAGGCCACGAAGAGAATGCTGGCGGCGCTCCCGGTGGTCCCCACGAACGGCAGCACCGAGGCCAGCGCGAGACCGCGGCCGAGCATCCACTGATCGAGGGCCAGCCAGAAGATGGGGGGCGCGGCGAAGAGCGCCACCTTCGCGCTGAAGCGCACCCGGGGCAGCACATAGGAGAGGCCCAGCGCGACCCCGATGATGAAGAGGATCTCCCACAGCCGGAGGCTCACCGGGCGCCGCAGGAAGGACTGCTCGAGCACGTTCGAGAGCAGGCTCGCGTGGATGAACACGCCCGGCTCGTACTCGCTGAACGGGGAGACACGCTGATCGAACCCGCCATCGTAGGTGACGCCCACCAGGACGATCTTCCCTTCGAGGGATCCCGGCGGAAGCCGCCCCTCCACCGCATCGACGAAGCTGACCTGCGGGAAGACGCGCTCCCCCCGTCCGGGATAATCGATGAGGGTGTAGGGCTCGTCCTCTGCCAGCGGGACCCGCAGGACGCGACCATCGGCCCCCCGGAGGCGCGCGCCACTCAGGGTCGAGGTGTGGTGATTCCACTCCACGGCCGGCGTCGTCCCTTCGGCCGCGGCGACGGTCTGCAGCACCAGGCTCGGCAACAACCCGGGCGGCTCCTCCAGCCGGGCGAAGAGCGGGAGCCTGCGGATGACGCCGTCGGGATCGGGAGAGACGTTGAGCATGCCGACCGGGTTGCCGGCTTCGGCGAGGATCGCCAACGGTGGTTGGGCGCTCAGCTGTCGGAAGCTCGGCACCTGATCCAGTGCCACCTCATACACGCTCCCCTCCACCCGTCCCGCGAAGGGTGGCTGCAGCAGCTGGGACGCGAAGCGCGCGCGCTCCTCCGGGTCCATCGGCGCCACCCCCTCCCGGGCCGAGCGCGGGTAGGCGATCACCCCCAACACCACCTGGGGGTGGTCACGCAGCGTCGCAGCGAGCCGTGCGTCCGCCCCCTCCCCTTCTCCTCCCAGGACCTCCCGGAGCGGCTCCAGGGCCATCTGGGCATCAGCGGGGAGCGCAGCCTGCACCTCCTGCAATGCGGCCCGGGCCTCATGGAGGGCCTCGCCCGCCGGATCGGGGGCGGCGTTGGTGAAGGCGATGTCGACCCCGATGGCGCGCGCACCCGCCGCGTGGAGCCCCACCAGGCCCTTGGCGACGACCCGGCGATCCCAGGGGTAGCGTCCCAACCCGGTGAGGGATTTCTCGTCGATGGCGGCAATCACCACGTCCGGGTGAGGCGGGCGGTCCCCACGCAGCCGCATCTGGGCGTCGTCGACCCGGCCCTCGAAGGTGTGCAGGCCTTCGGCCAGGAGCCGCGTGACGCTCTTCTCCGGAGTGCCCGGCCCGGGCTCCCCCTCCAGCGCTTCGGTCGCGATCCCCCGGACCGGGATGGCTCCGGCCAGCAGGTGCACCCCGCTGACGAGGCAGGCGAAGGCCAGGGCGACCAGCTGGTAACGGTGACGGGAGAGCAACGACCTCATGGGTGGTGCGCACTCTAAGCGAGTTCCGGTCAGGGAGGCTTTGCCAACCGCGCGCGGGGCCACTAGAAGCTGCCCCGTGGCGACGACCTATCGAGACGCAGGCGTGGACATCGAGGCCGGCGATGCGCTGGTCGAGCGCATCAAGCCCCTGGCCCAGCGCACCTTCCGGCCCGGGGTGCTCAGCGGCGTCGGAGGCTTCGGCGGCCTCTTCGAGCTGCCCGCCGGCTACCGGCAGCCGGTGCTGGTGTCCGGGACCGACGGAGTGGGCACCAAGCTGGACGTGGCCCACCGCGCCGGCCGTCACGCCACCGTCGGCGTGGACCTGGTGGCCATGAGCGTCAACGACATCCTGACCTCCGGCGCCGAGCCCCTCTTCTTCCTCGACTACCTGGCGACCGGGAAGCTGGATGTGGACCAGGCCCGCGACGTCATCCACGGCGTGGCGCTCGGCTGTGCGGAGGCGGGCTGCGCGCTGCTCGGAGGGGAGACCGCCGAGATGCCCGGCTTCTACCCGGGCGGCCAGTACGACCTCGCCGGCTTCGCGGTGGGCGTGGTGGAGAAGTCGGAGATCATCACCGGCAAGGACATCGTGCCGGGCGACGTGGTGCTCGGGATCGCCTCCAGCGGGCTGCACTCCAACGGCTACTCCCTGGCGCGCCGGGTCCTCCTCGAGGATGGCGGCCTGAGCCTGGAGGACTGCCCTCCGGGGCTGAGTGCCCCGCTGGGCGACGTCCTGCTCGAGCCGACCCGCATCTACGTCAAGGATGTCCGCGCCCTGCAGCAGGCCGGCGTGCGCCTCAAGGGACTGGCCCACATCACCGGCGGGGGAATCCCCGGCAACCTGCCCCGCTGCCTCCCCGAGGGGACCCGCGCCGTGGTGCGGACCTCGAGCTGGGAGCGGCCGGCCATCTTCGGGCTCATCGCCCAGAGGGGACAGGTGGCCGAGGAGGAGTGCTACCGGACCTTCAACATGGGCGTGGGCTTCACCCTGGTGATCGGAGCCGCCGAGGCGCCCAAGGCGCTGGAGGTCCTCAGCGCCCGTGGCACCCTGGCCTTCGCGCTGGGCCGGATCGAAGCCCATACCGGTGAGCCCGAGGCGGTCCTCGTCCCGTGAGCCGTCCCCGCGTGGCCGTGCTGGTCTCGGGGAACGGCAGCAACCTCCAGGCGTTGCTGGACGCGTTCCGGACCCCGGAGGCGCCGGCCGAGATCGCGCTGGTGGTGAGCAACGTCGCCGAGGCCCAGGCGGTCACCCGCGCGCGTGAGGCCTCGGTGCCGGTGGCCATCCTCCCTCACGCGGCCTATCCGGATCGCCACGCGTTCGAGACCGCCCTCGTTCAGGCCCTGCAGTCGGCCGCCATCGATTGGGTGTGCCTGGCCGGCTTCATGCGCCTGCTCGGGCCGACGTTCCTCTCCGCCTACCGGATGCGGATCCTCAACATCCACCCCTCGCTCCTGCCGGCCTTTCCCGGGCTCCACGCGCCCCGCCGGGCACTCGAGGCAGGGGTGAAGCTCTCCGGCTGCACCGTGCACTTCGTGGAGGACGGCACCGACACCGGGCCGATCATCGCGCAGGCCGCGGTCGAGGTCCGGGATGACGACGATCCGGTCCGGCTGGCCGCGCGCATCCTGGAGCAGGAGCACCGTCTCTACCCGCTCGCCCTGGCGGCTGCCGTCCGCGGCGAGCTGCGCATCGAAGGCCGCCGGGTGCTCCACGCCTGATCCCATCCTCGACACCGCGTCCATAGACGCTAGTGTGTCGCCGCTCGCATGGTCCGCTCCGCTGCCTCCCGTCGCCAAGTCCTGACCGCGCCCTCGCGCCACGTCTACGACGTCATCGTCGTGGGTGGGCAGCTGGGGGGCGCGTTGGGAGCCGCCCTGCTCGCCAAGCGCGGCTACCAGGTGCTCTACGTGGAGCATGAGGCCACCGAGCGTCCCTATACCCACGACGGGTGGACGCTGCCCATCGCCCCCTTCCTGCTTCCCACCCTGCGCAGCATGCCGGGGGTGGGAACCGCCCTCGCCGAACTGGGCCTTCAGCAGAGTCTCCCGCGACTGAATCAGCCGCGGGATCCGGCGCTGCAGCTCATCCTCGAGGATGCCCGGGTGGACCTCTGGGAGGATCCCGCCCGCCGGCGCCGCGAGCTCGAGCGCGCCTTCGGGGCTGAGACCGCCGAGGCGCTGCATGCCCGGCTCGAGCAGCTCGCCACCCAGCACCAGACCTCCGACGCCTTCTTCACCGAGCCGCGCCCCCTGCCTCCGGAGAGCTGGCTCGAGCGCATGCAGCTCAAGCGCATGGTGACGCCGGGCCTCGAGACGCCCCCGGCCCTTTCGGAGGCAAGCGGTTCCGAGCGACTGCTGTCCGCGCTCGCCGACTTCGCCGGCTACCTCGATGAGGGCGGCGCCGGCCCCTTGAGCCGGACCCGCCTGCTCTCCCAGCTCGGGCGGGGCGGCATGCAGCTGCCGGGGGGACGCAGCGGACTGCGCGAGCAGCTCACCCGCCGCACCGCGGAGCTCGGCGGGGACGTGTTGATCCAGGCGTCGGATGGCTCGCCGGTGCTGGTCGAGTCCCTCGCCTTCGATGGCAACCGCCTCGAGGGGATCACCCTCCTCCACAACGATCAGGTCTACCGGGCGGACATGGTGCTCGCCGCCATGGACGGCGCGTCCTTGCGCCGCCTGCTCCCGGAGAAGAAGCGTCACCGCAAGCTGGCGCAGGAGCTGGACACCTCCCGGGTGCGCTCCTTCCTGCTCACCGTGAACTGGGTCCTGCCGGAGCGCGCCCTTCCTCGCGGCCTCTCGAGTCTGGCCCTCGCGGCCGCCGAGTCTTCCGGGGATCGCCCCCTCTTGATCGAGGTCCTCCCCGCCCAGCGGATCGAGGGCGGCGGCGATCCCGGCTCGTGCGTGGTCTCGGCCTCCACCCGCGTTCCCGCCAACGTTCTGGAACTGGGAGAGGCACACCTGGGCGAGTGGATCGCCCGGGTGGAGGCCCGGCTCGACTGGCTCATGCCCTTCAGCCGGGACCATCTCCTCGCCCGCTCGGTGCCGATTCTGGATGCCCCCCAGTTGCGTACGGGCCTGCTGCCCCACCCCCACTTCTCCTTCGAGGAGCCGCCGATTCTGGGAGTGGCGGGCGTCCGTCAGCGCACGGGGACCAAGCAGCTGCTGCTCGCGAGCCGGGAAATCCTGCCCGGACTCGGGGTGGAGGGAGAGCTGTTGTCCGGGGTGCGCGCCGCCCGGCTGGTGCAGGAACGGCTCAAGCGGGAGCCCTCGTTGCGCCGAGGCTGATCCCGGGCTGGCAATCCGGCTCGTTTCTGGTAGATCCGCCGCCCGTTTTGAGAGGGGCGACCTGCGTCGACCCCATCGAGGAGTCCGAAGTCATGGCCTTTAAGTGCGAAATCTGCGGCAAGCGGCCGCTCGTCGGCAACACCGTCAGCCACGCGAACAACAAGAACAAGACCCGCTCGCTGCCGAATCTCCAGAAGGTCCGCGCCTCCGTGGGCGGCGGCAACAAGCGCGTGCTCGCGTGCACCCGGTGCATCAAGGCCGGCAAGGTCGTCAAGGCCGCCTGAGATCGGACCTTCGCCGCAGCCGGGCCTCTGGGCCCGCTGGGTGAGCCTCCGCATCCCTTCGCGAGGACCCCGTCCGACGGCATCCAGGCCGTGGGTACGGGGTTGTTGCGTCCGCAACCGGTCTGAACGGCCGCTGGCCGGCTTCGGGACCGGGAAAAGACCGCGCCGCTGGTCGGACCTCGGCTCCGGCTGATATGGCGCGGCCATGTCGCTGCGTCCGCTGCTGCTCGCCTGCCTGCTCATCGTCCTCACGGGCATGAGCTGTCGTCACACCCCGTCGCCCGCGCCCGTCTCCACGGATGCGGAACGTCAGCCGTTCAGCGCTGCCCCGGCCTTCCCCGGCTGGATGGACGCCTGCGGCCGCGGCGAGGCCGAACCCTGTGGGGCGCTGCTCTCGAGCATCTTCTTTTCGGGCCGGACCGAGCTGCTCGCAGAGGCGCAGCAGGCCTTCACCCGCGCCTGTGACGCCGGCGTCCCCGACGGGTGCACCGGCGCCATCCTCTCGCGACTCTCGGAGGAAGAGCCGGTCCTGGACGCGGAGGGGTTGAACCGCGCCTGCACGCAGGGGAGCCGTTTCGCCTGCCTGATGCAGCTGCCGATGGAGTACCAGGCAACGCCCGACCCGGAGGCCCTCGCCGCGCTGATCGAGCGTCATGCCTCGCAATGTGAGGCGGAAGGGGGCGTGCGCTGTTCGGTTGTCTCCAGCGCCTTCGACACCGGCACCGGGGTCGAAGCCGATCCCTCCCGCGCGCGGACGCTCGCCTGGAAGGGCTGCGAGGAGGGGGATCCGACCAGCTGTTATCAGCTCGCGCTCCTTCTCGAGGCCTCGGCACACCGGGACCGCCAGCAAGGCCCCGAGGCGCCGCTCGGCGCCGCGGAGGAAGGCGCATCCAGCCACGAAGACCCCGCGGCGACCTCGACCCCGAGCGCTGCAGCCTCCGGTCCCGAGGGGCCTGAGGCCTCCGCGACGACCGCCCCTGACGTGACGGCCCCCGGGGCTGAAGCGGACGCGGAGACCGCAGCGGAGAGGCCGACGCCCCGCGATCCACAGCTGGACCCTTCGCACCGCGAACCGGAGGCGGCAGAGGCCCGCAAGGCATTCCAGCGCGCCTGTGAGGGTCGGGTGGGCCCCGCGTGCCTGAAGGCCGCCCAGCTCCTCTTCAGCGACGTCGGGGGCAAGCCCGATCCCGATACGGCGCGGCTTCGCGCATGGCAGGCCTGCGAGCTCGGCGAGCGGGATGCCTGCGATCTGCTGGCACTCACCGATGAAGGTCGCATCTACCCACCGCGCCCTGAAAGCACCGGAACCTCCGATCCCGGGCGCACCCGCCAGCTGCAGGAGAAGTACTGCGGCCTCGGGGGGCCCCGCGCCTGTACTGCCCTGGGGCTGGCACTGGCCGAGGAGGCACGGGACACCCAGCGCCTCGAGGGCATGGACGCTGCGCTCGGTTGGCTCGTGAAAGGCTGCGCGATGGAGGGTGAGCAGGCCTGCCAGCTGCTGTTCAGCATCGCCTCCGGATCCATCCAGGCCTGTGATCAGGACTCCCGGCCCGATCGCTGCCTGGTGGCCGGCTTCCTCCACGCGAGGGCCACGGAGCTTCCTCCCGGCCTGACCGAGGCCGTTCGCGCGGATCCCTCACGCGCGGCGGAGGCGTTCACGCGCGCCTGTGAAGGAGGTCAGCGTGCGGCGTGTGCCCGGCTGGAGAAGGCAGCCGGCTCCAGGGACTGAGCCGCGCTGCAGAACGCGCGGCGTTGAGGGGGCTGCGCACCGTTGGCAGGTGCCCGGGCGGCGCGCTGCAGCGGGCGATCAGTCCGCGGCGGCGAAGTGCGCGAGCTGATCGGCGTAGGCCTTCTGGAAGGCGGGCCTCGCCGTGGCACGCGCGACGTAAGCACGACACGCCGGAAAGGGCTCCAGCGCATCGAACCGATCGGCCAGGCGCAGGACGTCCGCCATGGTGATGTCGGCGATGGAGAACTGCCCGACCAACCACTCCCGCGCGGCCAGCACGGGCTCCATGCGCCGCAGCCGGATGTCGACGAAAGCGTTCAGATGCTCCCGGCCCGGCGTCTGCGCCTCATCACCGAGAAACTTGAAGAGACTCCAGGGCAGGACCGCCATCTCCACCGAGTTGAGCGCCGCGAACATCCACTGGATCGTCTCCGCGCGATGCGACGGTTCACGGGGAAGGAGCGCCTCACTGCGCTCTCCCAGGTGCAGGAGGATCGCGCCGCTCTCGAACATCGATACCGCTCCATCCGAAAGCCACGGCACCTGACCGAACGGTTGGTGAGCCAGGTGCTCCGCGCCCCGGTCACGGAAGGGAACCCCCTGCACCCGGTACGGGAGCCCCGCCTCCTCCAGGGCCCAGCGGATGCGCACATCGCGCACGAAGCCGCGCGGGGTGTCCGGCACCCAGTCGAAGGTCGTGAGGACCAGCTCTCCCATGTCGTGACTCCTGTGCGCTCAGCGGTCCAAAGGGCGGACACCTTAGGCGCTTGCGCTCCATGCATTGAAGGGGAAGCGGGCGGGCCCCGAAGCGTCTGCCCACGTTTGTCGGGTGCCGACGCAGGATCGCACCGACGCCCCACAACGCATGCAGCGCTGGAACGTTGAGGCCTTTGCGCCGTGTGCCCTCTCCCGGCTGGTCCGATTCGGTGGGTGGCTGATATGGCGGCGCTGCCATGTCCTTCGTCCCTTCACTCCGCCTCTTCCTCCAGGGCGCTCTGGCGGCCTTGCTGGTCGCCGGATGCCGTCATGTTCCGTCTTCGGAACACGGAGACCGAGCCGTGGTTCTCGGGGACGTGCGGGAGGAGCCGGAGTTGAACGGGCCGGCCTTTCCCGGGTGGGCGGACGCCTGCGGGAACGGCCATGCGCGTGCGTGCCACCGTCTCCTCTCCGGGGTCCTCCATTCCGGTCGGGACGGCGTGGCGCGCCAGCCGGACACCCTTGCCGGCTTCGAACGCGGATGCGAAGCGGGCATCGGAGACGCCTGCGCGGGTGCGGCCATTTCGCGCGCACTTCGAGAAGGCGTGATGCCGGATCCCGCGGCTTTCGAGCAGAGCTGTGCGCTCGGGAGCGCATGGAGCTGTGCGCTGCACTTTGCTTTCGAGCTCGACGAGGCAAGCGGAACCGAGACCTACCTGGAGGTCTTCCGTCGCGGCATGGCGCGCTGTCACCGTCAGGGCGACGTGTGCGTCGTCCTGGCAGAGCCTCCGCTCATCCCTCGAGGTGACGACGTTCCGAATCCGCTGCAGTTCCTACGTACCGGATGCGCGCATGGGGATTCGCTCTCCTGTTTCGATCTCGGCCGAATGCCCGCCGACGCGGCTCGGCTGATGGACCCGGCCGGTCTGGAATCGCTCGGGAGCGACGATGACCTTCCCTCCCATGAGGCGACGCGGGGCCACCTGACGGTCGCCTGCGATGACGACATCGGCCCCGCCTGCCATCTGCTGGCGCTTCAGCTCTTCCGGGGTGAGGGTGGGGAGGCCAACCCGCGCGAGGCACGCGCCCGCTCGCGTGCCGCCTGTGAACTGGGCATGCGTGAGGCGTGCGACCTGCTGGCGCAGACCGGAGACGGCCGCACCTTCCCTCCCCCTCCCGGTGCCGAGGCCTATCCGGATGCAGCGACATTCGAGGCGGCGCACCGTCGCTATTGCGAGCTCGGAGGACATGGCGCCTGCGTGCAGCTGGCCCGGGCGCGCCTGCAGGCGGGCACGACCGGCCCTGACCTCGCGCCGATCGATGAGGGCCTGGGGCTGCTGGTCCGCACCTGCGAGCAGCGGGGCGAAGCGGCCTGCCAGCTCCTGCTCAAGGTGGTGGGGAGCGCCACCGCCGCCTGTCAGCCCCAACGGGACGCGCAGGCCTGCCTCATCGCCGGAGCCGTGTGGCGCCGGGGGCTCGAGGTTCCCGCCAGCATCGGCGAGCCCATCGAAGCGGATCCCGTCCGCGCCGGGGACGCCTTCCACATCGCCTGTCAGGGAGGACGCCAAGCGGCCTGTAGCGAGCTGAATTCCGCCGCCGGCGATGACACCCCTTTTCACTGACCCCACACTGCGCCCGCGCGAGTCACCTCGCGGCGGGCGCGTTCACCGAAACTCTCTCCCCCCACAGGATGTCAGCCGTCCCATGACCGAGTTCCTCATCGGCTCCATCGAGACCCTCGCCGCGTATGCGCCGGTGTGGGGCTTCTTCCTGGTCTTCTTCTTCATGACCGTGGAGAGTTCCTTCATCCCCTTCCCCAGTGAGGTGGTGATGATCCCTGCCGGCTTCCTGGCCGCGCGCGGTGAGCTCACCTTCGGGATGCCGCTGCTGGATGCGGGCGTGTGCGTGCTGATGGGGACCGCGGGCTCGCTGACCGGCGCGCTGATCAATTACGGGCTCGCCGCGAAGGTCGGCGCGCCCTTCCTCGAGCGCTACGGCCGCTACTTCTTCCTGCCTCCGCCGTCGCTGCGTCGGGCCGAGGAGCTCTTCCGCCGCTACGGAGCGGGCGCGACGTTCGTCTGCCGGTTGCTTCCAGCCATCCGCCAGCTCATCTCCATTCCCGCGGGACTGGCCCGGATGGCGATGCGCCCCTTCCTCTTCTGGACCGGCCTCGGCGCCGGCATCTGGGTGCTGGTGCTCACCGCGGTCGGCGCCTTCATCGGCGCCCGCACCGCGACGATGGGCTACGCGGAGCTGGTCCACACCGGCACCGCGATGATCAAGGACAACACCGTGTGGCTCATTCCCACCCTGGTGCTGCTCTTCATCGGTTACGTCCTGCTCACCAAGCGGATCATGGCCAGCAGCCCCCAGGAGAATTCCGCGAGTCACAGCGGAAGCTGACGTCCCCGGCCGCGGGTGCCGGGCTGCCTGCATTGGGCTAGAGTGCCGGCCGCCGTGGACGGCCTCGACTGCCGCCATGTGGCGCCTGCCCCGCGACGGTCATGATCACCCTGCCCAGCCCCAGCGAACTCGACCCCATCACCCTGTGGGCCGTCCTGGTCTTCGTGGTGTTCCTGGTGTTGGAGATCCTGCTGCTCCGCCGCCGCCGGGGAGCGGCCTACCCCACCCGGGACGGCGTCCAGAGCGTGAGCCTGGGGGTGCTCTCGACGCCCATCTCGGCGGTGGTCCGGACCGGCGCGTTCCTGATCTTCAGCTGGCTCTACCAGTACCGGCTCTTCGATCTCGACATGCGCCACGCCCTCCCCTGGGTGCTGCTCTTCTTCGGGGACGATCTCAGCTACTACCTGCACCACCGGATGGGCCACACCGTCCGCCTGCTGTGGGCGGGCCACGTGGCACATCACAGCTCCGAGCACTTCAACTTCGCGGTGGCGCTGCGCCAGGCGTGGGGCGAGCTGGCAACGAAGTACGTCTGGTACCTGTGGCTGCCGCTGGTGGGCTTCCACCCGCTGGCGATCATGCTGATGTCGGCCGCGAATCTGGTCTACCAGTTCTTCGTGCACACCGAGATCGTCGGCAGGCTGGGACCGCTGGAGTGGATCTTCAACACCCCGAGCCACCACCGGGTGCACCACGGCTCCAACATCCGCTACCTCGACCGCAACCACGGCGGAATCCTGATCATCTGGGACCGCCTCTTCGGCACCTTCGAGCCCGAGGCGCCGGAAGAGCCGGTCCGCTACGGCCTCACCCACCCCCTCCCGCCGATGGGTCTGCTGTCCCTGGCCTTCCACGAGTACGTGGCGATCTGGCGGGACGTGAAGCGCGCCCCCACCTTCCGCGCGAAGCTCGGCTACATCTTCATGCCTCCCGGATGGAGCCACGACGGCTCCACCCTGACCGCCGAGGCGCTGCGGACGCAGGCCGCCCGGCAACCGGCCAGCGGCGCAGAGGGATGAATGGCTGCCCGCCGGACACCCGATCTGAGCCCGGCGGATTTTCGGCCGGTCGGGAAATGGTCGGCGGTGGCTGGGAGGTGCTAGGACGTTCCGCGTGAGCAGCGTGAACCTGATGGCCCGCGAGGTGGGCGCCAAGATCGTGTTCTACGGTCCGGGCCTCTCCGGCAAGACGACCACCCTCAGGAAGATCTACGAAACCGTCCGGCCGGCGTTGCGCGGCGAGATGATGTCGCTCGCCACCGAAGGGGATCGCACCCTCTTCTTCGACTTCCTGCCGGTGAAGGTCGAGAAGGTGGGGGATTGCACCGTCCGCCTCGCGCTCTACACGGTGCCCGGTCAGGTCTTCTACAACGCCACCCGCAAGCTGGTGCTCCAGGGCGCGGACGGTGTGGTGTTCGTCGCCGACTCGCAACCGGATGCGGTGGAGCGCAACCGCGAGTCGCTGCAGAACCTCGAGGACAACCTGCTCGAGCAGGGCCTGCGTCTGGACCGCTTCCCCCTGGTCATCCAGTACAACAAGCGCGACGTGGAGGGCGTGCTGCCGGTGGAGGAGCTTCGCGAGCAGCTCAACCCCCGCGGCGTTCCCGACTTCGAGACCTGCGCCATCAGCGGCCGGGGCGTACTCGATGGGCTCAAGGCCATCACCCGCCTGGTGATCAACGACCTTCGCGACAAGCGCATCGTGCCCTCGGCCCGCTCCACTCCGGTGGCTGGCCGTACGCCCATTCCCCACCCCGAGGCGCCCGGGTTCGGCCCCCGCCCGCCCCGCGAAGGCCTCTCCGCGCTGGGCGATCAGCTCGAAGAAACGGGGCCCCGCCCATCGCCTGCCCTCCGCCCGCCGCGCCCCTCGCCCCTGCTCACCCCGAGCGCGGGCCAGAACGTGGTGCGGCCGTCCGGTTCGCGCCCCTTGGTGAAGGAGCCGGTGTCCGGGTCTGGTCCCCTGGCCTCGCCGCTGCCCCCCGGCTCGAGGCTCGCGCCCCCGCTCACCGGACAGCGACCGCTGGGACCGGTGAGTGCGCTCGCCCCCTCCGCCCTGCTGGACCACGCGCTCGCCGCCGAGGCCGCGTTCGCCGAGGGTCGCCGCGAAGCCGCGGTCGCTGCCTGTCGCGAAGGGGTCCGCCGGGCCCTGGCCTATGCCGGCGGCGGCGAGGATGAGCGGACGCAGGCGTGGGCACTGGGACTCGAAGGGCGCGACGTGTTGCGCCTGCAACGACTCAGCACCGAGGGGCACCCGCGCCTCGACGATGCCGCCTTCGCGCTCTACGTCTTCGCACAGGCGCTGGTGCGGCTCTCGGCAGCCGGCCTTCCCGACTCGGAGGGCTGAGCCCCGCGCCGCGGAGCGTCTGACGTTCCGCGGGCCTCCACCGCGTTTGCAGCGCCCCCCTCCGAAGCTTCTTTGGGAGCCACGGCCGAGGCGAGTGCGGGTGACAGAGTGAACCGGCGAGCTGAACGTCTGACTCAGGCCACCAGGCCCTGACGTTTGAGCTGGGAGAGGAGGCGCAGGGTCTGCAGCTCTCCCAGGGGGCTTGCCAGGACGATGGTTGAGACGTCCCAGGCCCCATTCACCAGCCCCAGCACGCTGCGCTCGTCGGGACGCAGGCGCGACAGCTGGCCGGGATCGACCGGGGCGGCCGAGAGCACTTCGAGGGGCAGCAGCTCCAGGTAGAGCTCGGCGATCCGCTCCCGCTCCACCATCCGCCCGAACTCCTGGACCCGACGATCGGCAGGGTCACTGCTGCGCAGGGCGGATGCGACCAGTGCGGCAGCGTCCAACTGGCCCTGCCTCACCAGGCGGGCCCCCTTCTCCAGCATGTCCGCGACCGGATCCGGCTCCGCAGGCGCGCCGCCCTCGACCTTCACCAGGCCCAGGCGTTGGAGCTCGTGGACCAGTCGCACCATCGCCGCCCGGGGTGCGCCGAGTGCGAGCTGAAGGCGCCCCAGTGGCAGCCCCTCACCCGCGAGCGTCAGCAGGATCTGCTGGAGCGCCGAGAGGTGTGCCCCCGGTGCCGCGCGTGCCCGCACCAACAGGTCCTCGCCGGTCAATGCCCGCTCCACGTCAGGCGCTTCATCCACCCGGCGCAGGGACTCGAAGAGCAGCTCGCGCAGGCTGACCACCGCGGGCACCCATTCCCCGTCCGAACGATCGACATCCTCGGTCCAGTGGAAGGTTCCGCCTCCCGCCTGCACCAGCTCCACCACCGCCGCCAGCAGCTCCTCACGGGCCAGCTCCAGCACCGGCGCGGCAGAGAGGCCATGGGCGGAGAACACCTGGGCCGGCTCGGGCGCCGTGGAGGCCTCGATCAGCGCGGCACGCAGCGGCTCGGCGGGACAGACCTCCGCCAGGGTGAGCAGCCGCAGGAGGCGCTCGCGGAACCCCGGCGCGCTCAGGCCGACCACCTGCCCGCCCAGCAGGAGAAGCCGGCGCTCGAGCCCCTCCCAGCTGAGGCTCAGGGTGCCGGTCTTACGGGAGCCGTCCAGCCACTGGAGCAGCTCGGGCAGTGGGAAGCTGGAGAGATCACCGTGGAAGGCCATGGTCGGGCCGGGAGGTTACAGTCGAAGGCCGTGCGTGTGGCACTTCTCTTCATCGATGGCGTGGGCATCGGCCGACGGGAGCCGGATCTCAATCCGCTGGCGCGCGCCGACCTGCTGCTCTCGCGCTTCCGCGACGCGCCGGATGCTCCGGTGGCGTTCGGAGGACGGGCGCTGGCCCTCGATCCCACCTTCGGTGTGCCCGGTCGGCCCCAGTCCGCCTCCAACCAGACCGCACTCTTCACGGGGCTGCCGGCCCCTCACCTCATCGGTCGTCACGTGCTGGGCTACCCGGATCGTGAGCTGAGAGCCCTGCTCGCACGCCACTCCCTGGTGAGGGGGCTGGTCCAGGCCGGACGGCAGGCGACCTTCGCCAACGGCTATCCCCCGGCCTACCTCGAAGCGCTGGGCCTGGCCGCAGCGTCATCCCCCGAGGACGGCATTGCCGACCCCATCCCGATGGGCGTGAGCCCGGCCCGTCGGCGACACCTGCGCGCCTCCGCCTCCACCCTGGCCTTTGCCGCCGGCTCGGTTCCGCTGCGAACGCTGCGCCACGTGCGGGCGGGTCAGGCCCTCACCCACGATGTGCGTGGCCGGGCGCCGCGCGCCGCGGGATTGCAGGTCCCGGAGCGCACGCCGGAAGAGGCGGCCAGGACCCTGCTCGCGCTCAGCGACGCGCACGACTTCACCCTCTTCGAGCACTACCTCGCCGACGTGGCGGGACACGCACAGGATGGAGCGGCGGCAGAGGCGACCCTCCGGGACTTCGACCTCATGCTGCGCGCGATGCTGCGCGATCGTCCGCGGGAGCTCACCGTGTTGGTGGTCAGCGATCACGGCAACGTCGAGGACCTCTCCATCCGGCAGCACACGCTCAACCCGGTACCGCTGTTGGCCTTCGGTCCGGGCGCCTCCGAACTGCAGGACGTTCAGACCCTGTCGGACGTGGGGGGAAGCATTCTGCGCCTTCTCGGCGCGCCCCCGCCGCGACTTGATTAGGCTGGGTCCCCCCCCATGCCCTACCGCCCCGCCCTGCTCCTGCTGCTGTTGACCGGCTGCCTTGGTGCCCGCGTGGCATCTCAACGGGCGACGTTGGAGCTGCCCCACGCGACCTTCGTCATCGAGGCACAGGAGGTCGATGCGCGGACGCTGGAGATGCTCGAGCAGGGCCTGAAGCTGGCATCGGAGGAGCTGACCATCTGGGGCGGTCTGCGGGTCCCGGTCACCCTGCACGTCCTGCCGGATCGAGAGCGGCTGCGGAAGGCTGTCGGTCAGGAACAGGCCTGGATCAGCGCGTGGGCCCGCTTCGACACCGTACATCTGCAGTCACCCAGGACCTGGAGCCTGCTCCCCCCCCGGCAGTCCGACGTGGATCGGATGCTCCTGCATGAGCTGACCCACAGCCTGCTCTATCAGCGCGCCGCGCGCGCGGAGACGTGGCGCAAGCTCTCCCTTCCGCTCTGGTTCGACGAGGGGATGGCCAGCTACACCGCGCAGCAGGCATACCGGTGGCCCGGTCTGGAGGATCTGGCCCGGTGGTATGAGCGGCATCCCGAGGCGAAGGAGGATCCCCTCCGCCCGAGCCGCGCGCTCTACGCCGAGCAACATCACCTGGTGTACGGAGCGGCGCACCACGCCTTCACCTTCCTCGTGGACCGCTACGGACGCGCGCCGATCCTCGCGCTGATGGACGCGATGCAGAACGGCGCCGACTTCGAGGAGGCCTTTCGTCAGAGCGTGGGCCTGGACTGTGCCCGCTTCGAGGAGGAGTTCCGCCGCTTCGTCCGCCTGCGCGGCTTCCGGCGCGCCACGCGCAATTCGAAGGCGCCAACCCCGGAAGCCCCCATCCAATCGGTCGGGACGTCCACGCCTTCCGAGGATGCCTCGGGGATCGGAGGGGCCCCGCCGCCGGCGGCGAGGTCCCGGTGACGTCCCTGAGAAACCCTCAGCGTCCTGCTCGCTCATTGCCCCGGCGATAGTTGCCGGTGACCCGCGCCAGCAGTTCCTGATCCCTCGCCTCGTCCGCACCGAGACCGGCGATGAGCTTCGCGGCCCGCGCGCCGGCGACGGTCACCACCGTCCGGCCTCCGCGATCGATGAACACGCGGCCGTCCTTGGTGATGCGGTAGGAGAATGGATCGTCCTCGAGGCCCATGGGCGCCCCACGATGACACCCGACATCGCGCTCGTCACGGGGCATGGAGCGCTTCCGTGCATGGAGCGCTTCCGTGAAAGCGCCCCATCGTCTGCCGGCCATCAGACCCGTGCAGGCACGGCGCTTCAGGCCCGCACGACCTTCAGTCCCTCGGGATCCATGTCGCGGGTCGCGTTGCGCGTATCAACGACCAGCGGCGCCCCCTCCACCACCGCCCGGTAGTCGACCGGCGTGTGGTCGGTGAGGATCACCACCACGTCGTGTGCCGCGAGCGTCTCGGGGGTGAGCGCGACCGAGTGCATGCGCTCCGGCAGTGAGGGATGCGCGAGGGTCGGCACGAAGGGATCGTGGTAGCTCAACCGCGCCCCCTTCTCGGCGAGCAGGGACATGACGCGCACCGCGGGGCTCTCCCGCATGTCGTCCACGTCCTTCTTGTAGGCGGCGCCCAGACACAGCACCCGCGCGCCGTTGAGGGTCTTGCGGTGGCGGTTGAGCGCCTCCATTGAACGCTGCACCACGTAGTGCGGCATCTGGGAGTTCACCTCGCCGGCCAGCTCGATGAAGCGGGTGTGGAACTCGAACTCCCGCGCCTTCCACGTCAGGTAGAACGGATCGATGGGGATGCAGTGTCCGCCCAGGCCCGGCCCCGGATAGAAGGCCTGAAAGCCGAAGGGCTTGGTCGCCGCGGCGTTGATGACCTCCCACACGTTGATGTCCATGCGGTCGCAGAGCATCTTGAGCTCGTTGACCAGAGCGATGTTCACGCAGCGGTAGATGTTCTCCAGCAGCTTGGCGAGCTCGGCCACACGCGTGCCGCTCACCGGCACCACCTGCTCGAGCGCGCTGGCGTACAGCTCGGTCGCCACCTCGAGACACTCCGGCGTGTGACCGCCCACCACCTTGGGGATGGTGCGGGTGTTGAACCTGGCGTTGCCCGGATCCTCGCGCTCGGGGCTGAAGGCGAGGTGGAAGTCCACGCCGGCCTTGAGCCCTCCGGCCTCGAGGAGGGGGCGGAGCACCTCGTCGGTGGTTCCCGGGTAGGTGGTCGACTCGAGCACGAAGAGCTGCCCGTTGCGCACGTGGGGCCCCAATGCCTCGCCGGTCGCGCGGATGAAGCGCATGTCCGGCTCGCGGGACGAGGTGAGCGGCGTGGGCACGCAGATCACCACCACGTCGAGTTCCCGGACCCGGGAGAAGTCCCCGGTCGCCGACAGCTTGCCTGACTCGCACAGGGGCCTGAGCGCGTCGGTGGGGATGTGCTTGATGTAGCTCTCCCCCTTGCCGATCGCGTCCCGCTTGGCGGCATCGGTCTCCAGCCCCAACACCTGGAAGCCGGCCTCGGCAAAGGCCATCCCGAGCGGGAGTCCGACGTACCCCATCCCGACCACACCGATCCGTGCCTCCCGCGCACGCAGGCGCGGCAACAGGGGGTTCTCCATTCGTCGCATCGCTTCTCTGACCACCCTTCCCTTGTCTGACGTCACTCCCAGAGGACCGCCCAGCGCCAACACACCGGCAGCGCGACGTGGGCGCCGAACAGCACCCGCTGGCAGGTCTCGGTCTGCCCGTAGCCGGGCGAATAGACGGAGAGCTCCAGCACCGGGGTGCTCCCCGCCTCGAAGATCAGGTGCGCGTCGCCCCCGCTGAGCTGCAGCGCCCGTGGAGCAGGATCCTCCGGCCCGCCCGGGGTCGCGAGCACCCGCGCCCGGAGCGCATCGCTGAGCGGGACGAAGCGCGCGCCGGTTCCCGCGAGGTGCAATCGCCAGCTCGCCACGTGCAGGCCGCGGCCCTCCAGCACGTCCTCCACGCCCAGTGCCCGCGCGTCGCGATCCAACTGGAAGCGGCGCCACACCCGGACGGGCGTGCCCAACCGTCCGTAGCCGTCGTGGCGCACGGTGAGCCCATCCACCGAGGCGCCCCGGCTCACCCGCGCGGCGGTGGCGGCGGTGCGTGCCGGAAGGGCGAAGAGCCGCCCCTCGGGAAGCGGGGCCTGCTCTTCACCATCGACCTGCACCGTGTTGTGCATGGCCGTGGAACGCAGCCGGTTTCTCAATCCCGGCGAGCGCGTATAGGTCCCGGTGCCCACGTCCACGATGCAGGGACGGCCGTGCAGGTGCAGCTCGAAGGACAACTTGTCCAGGTGGCTGTGGCCCCCCACCCCGGCCTGCCCCTGAGGCCCGGCGCTGACCACCACGGTCGCGCCCGCCCCCTCGAGGACGTGCAGCCCGGCGCGCACGAAGCTGCGGCTCACCCGACGGCCACGGGCCTCCAGCGCCCGGAAGGCGTCCACGCCCTCGCGCCCCAGAAGCCATGCGAGCTCGTCCGAGGGCGCATCGTCCGGAAGCTTGAGCTGCGGTGCGTCCAGCAGCGCCGCTCCCAGTGAGGGCAGGTGCGAGACGTCCAGCGCGCCGCGCAGCACCAGCGGAAGTCCCCGGCCCGCGTCGTTGTCGCCGATCTGCGCGGCGATCCCGGAGCTCGAGGAGAGGGAGAGGGCCGCCTCGAACATGCGGGTGAGCCGCGCCTCTGCCCAGGCCGGCCACCGGGCACCGAGCGCGCGATCGATGACGTAGCCCAGGACGAAGAGCTCGAGGCTCAGCCGGTGGTAGGGGATGCTCCCCTCGAAGGCCACCCCCTCCGCGTCGACCTGTTCGGACAGCTCCCGCATCAGCCGCGCCCGCGCACGTTGACGTCCGCGCCACGCACCGGGCAGTCCCGGAACCAGCGACAGGGTGACCAGCTGCCCCACCAACCCCGCGACCAGGTGGTTGTTGGGCACCGCCTGTTCGTCCTCGAGGTTGTCCCACACGTACTGCACGTGCGCGTGGAGCAGACCGGCGATGGCGGCGACGGCCTCGGGCGTCCTGATCGAAGGGAAGTCGGCGAGCAGGTGGAGCAGCTGCGCGATGTTCGCCGCGCGCAGGCCCACCTCCATGGCGCAGGTCCACTGCACGCCCCGCCCCGGTGGATTGTGGGCGTGGAAGGAGATCAGCCAGTCGAGCGCCGCCTTCTGCAGCGTGAAGCGCCGCGCAGGGTCGTCCACGACCCGGGCGGCCATGGCCAGGGCGATCGCCTCGTCCAGGCGCCCCAGCGCCCAGGCATACTTCACGTCCGCACCGGGCACCGAGAGCCGGAGCGAGGCCGCGTCCGCGGTGGGCCAGCGATGGCCGCTGAGCAGATCCCGATCCCAGCGTCCCCCCGCCGGTGGGATGGCGAAGCGCTGCCCGAAGAGCTCGACCTCGCCGGCCAACAGCGTCTCCGCGCGCTCCAGCGCACGCTGCCGCATGTCGGGGGTGAGGGCAGCCACCGTCGCCGCCTCCCGCGCGCCGTTGCACCAGACCGGCGCCCGCGCCGCCTCTCCCAACAACACCGCGAGCCGGTCGGGGAGCAGCCCCGGGTACGCCGGGCGACCCGCCCGCAACCGCGCGTTCAGTCGCCGACCCCGGGCCGCGAGTCGGCGCCAGGGAAAGTCGAGGAGGGCGGACGGACGCTGGCTCAGGACAGCGGTGAGGTGATCCAGGGAGGCCATGGTGTGCGGCCGGTTCGAGCAAGCACTGCGCCAGCGTCCGTCCCCGGGAGGGTGCCGCCGTCGTCCACCCGACCGCCGGGAGATGGGCGTCCGGCTTCCGCATCCGGGATACCGCCCTTCCCTCGCCCTGAAGAACCTCCCGGCAGGCCCTCCGGCGCCGCGCCAACGCAGGGAGAGGGGGGGCGTTCAGGAACGCGCACGCCGCAGCGACCCCAGGCGTTGGATGTGGCGGTAGGTCCACACGGCGGCGAGCGCCAGGAGCCCGAGGATGACCGCGGCCAGAATCCACCTGCCGCCGAGGGCGATGTCGTCGAGCACCTTGAGCCCGAAGCGGTGCCCGAGGAAGACCATCAACGGCGCGGTGATGGCGGCCCCCAGCCCATCGGCGAGGAGGAAGTGACGGAGGGGCACCCCGCCCACCCCGGCGAGGAGAAAGGTCGGGAGGCGGAAGCCCGGCAGAAAGCGCGCGCCGAAGATGGTGGTCCAGCCCCGGCGCTCGAGCTGCTCGGCGATGCGCTGGGCCCGCGGCGTCGCCAGCAGGGGTCCCAGCCGCCGGTGCCGACGCAACCGGGGACCCAGCTTGCGGCCGATGCTGAAGAGCAGCAGATCTCCGCCCACCACCCCCATCCAGCCCACCCCCATCATCAGCGGCAGGTGCCCGGCGGTCTGGCTCACCAGGACGCCGGCGGTCACCAGGATGAGGTCTTCGGAGAGGGGGGCGCCCACCCCGCAGGCGAGCAGCAAGCCCACCACGGCCGGATATGAGAACGCCTCCATCCACGCCATGAGCTGCGCTTCCATCCACCGCCTCCGGGAACGTGGCTCCACGCTATGCACGCGGAAGGCGGGGGGCAGTTTCTGCAGCCGGGCGGGGGAAAGGCACCGGGGCCAGCGGACACCGGCTGGGGTTTGGCTCAGCGGCCCCAGAGCTCGATGGGCCAGCCGCGGCGCAGCGCCTCCCGTTTCAAACGGGGGTCGGGATGCACCACCACCGGTCGGCCCACCGCCTCCAGCATCGGGAGGTCCGAGTACGAGTCGGAGTAGAAGCTCGCATCCCGGAGGGAGCCCCCGAGCCCCTCTGCGAGGGTCTGGGCATAGCGGACCTTTCCCGCGCCGTAACAGAGCTCGCCCTGAGGTCGTCCGGTGTGGCGATCTCCTTCGGCCTCCAGGCGGTTGCAGAGCACTGCGTCCAGCCGGAGGTCGGCCGCGATGAGATCCGCCAGATCTCCACTGGAGGTGGTCAACAGCACCAGGGTGTCTCCGGCCGCGCGGTGGGCCTCGATCGCGACCCTCGCCCCGGGACGGACCAGGTGGCGGACCTCCTGGGCGTAGAAGGTCTCGGTCCGCTTGCGGAGCTCCAGTGCGGACGTCCCTGCCAGCCCTTCCAGTGCCGCCAGAAGCACCGACTCGATGGAGGTCCCGCCGAGGTGGTAGCGGAGCAACGCCCCCGAGGCGAGGAAGGCCTGCCAGCGGTTCAGGTGTCCCGAACGGACCTCGCGGCGGACCCACAGGGATCCGGAGTTCTCCGAGAGCAGGGTCCGGTCGAGGTCGAAGAAGGCGAGGGCCACGGCGACGAGAGGTTAGGCGTCCTCCTCCGGGGGGGCAAAAAGCCCGCGGCGGGGCAGAAAGCCCGGGACCTCTTTCCGGATCCCGGGCTCAGAGGGCGTCAGGCTTCCGCGATGAGGGGTTGGGCCACCTGCATGATGCCGTTGCGGACCGTCACGCGGGGGCGGCTCAGCCAGCGGCAGCTACCGCAGTAGGCATGGCTGCTTCCGGGGGCCACGCGGAGTTCGAGATCACCGCCGCAGGAGGTGCAGGCGGAGGGAATGGTGAGATCGGTGTGGAGCTGCTCGTGGGTCTCAGGGTCTTTGTGAAGCATGCCCCTGAGCTAACGCATGGATCGCCGGGCACAAGGGCGCCGCCGGCGCCACCACCACAGCAGGCTCGCGGGGAGCAGCGGCGTGCCTGCCCCGCAGCCGACCGACCGGCCGAGCTCGGCGTCGAGGGGCGGCACCACACAGGTCTGCACCGGCCCGTCCGCCGGGTATACCTCGCACACGAACGCCCGGGTGCCGGGATCGAGCACCCGCTTGTCGGTCTCTCCGGGGCTCGCCCAGGGCGACATCGTCGAGCCCGCGAGCTGGATGTGGTCCAGCCCGACCACGTGGCCCAACTCGTGGGTCAGGGTGTTCTCCACGTCGGTGATGACGCAGGAGGTGCCCCCGCCGGGGCAGAGACACACGTCGAGCGCGGGCTGACACGCCGGCGCATCCACGGTGGTGAGGGTGAAGTCGGCTCCGTTCACCACGACGTCGGAGTCCAGGAGCCGGCCGGCACAGTCGTAGGTCGGCAGCGTCAGCGCCAGGAAGCGATCGTCGTGGTCCCAGCAGTCATGGACCAGATCGCAGTCCTCGCCCGGGGTACAGCCCTCGAGCTGCCCGAGATCCCGGCAGGCCCGATCGAAGAAGACCACGCTGCTGACGTTCGGCCCGTCCTGCGCGTAGCCGAAGCGGCGATCTCCGGTGGGTGCGCGCTCCTCGAAGGTGAGCTGTCCGCAGGCCGCGAAAGCCTCGTTCCAGGTGGCGAGCGAGCGGCTCACCGCAGCGTGCATCTCTCCGTCCGCGCCGCCTCCGGTGGCCTGCTGCACCGGCAGTGTCCGGACCTCTCCCGGCCCGGCCTCCCAGTGCAGGCATGCGGCCTTGGAGCTGGGGACCTCGCAGGCCGCAGCATCCACCCTCCGGCGGACGTAGGAGGCCTCCGGCGCCTGCCCCAGAACCCCGGCGATCAGGACCCAGGCAAGAGACGACATCACCGCTCCCCGGCGGCGCGGATCTGCGCCCGGAGTGCGTCCAGGGAAAGCGCGCGCTCGGGCCCCTGCGGACGATGCGTCATGGGGTGCAGGACCCTCACCCGCTCGAGCCCATCACGGCGGACCTGCGCGGCCTTGCCGTCGGGCCGCAGGACCCGGAACTTCCCCAGCGCCATGCCGACCACGCGTGACGTCGGGCCGGCGCCGGCGGGCTCGAGAAACACCACCACCTCTTCACCGGGGCTGAACTGCGCCGCCCCGATCACCTCCTGCACCAGACCGTCCACCGCGCCGCCCGGCTGAACCACCCGGAGCTCCCGGGAACGCGCCTCGCCCGCGAGCGCCTCCAGCACCTCCAGCCGCGTCTCGGTGACGATGCGGCGCCCCCCCGCGGACCATCGCGCCCCGGTTCCCACCACCCGGGCCCGCACCACGCGTCCGGCCCGCAGGGTCAGCTCCTCCACGCTCAGATCCAGCGCGGTGGAGGCCCGCCCCTGGGAGGGGATGAGGCAGGCCAGCAGCATCAGACAGAAGGGGGCGCGGGGAGATGAAACCACGGCAGGCTCCTCGGGACGGCTCCCAGAGAGGATGGGTGATGCGCCCCCTGGAATGAGAGGTCCCTACCCTGGCTCCCCGGGGGCCTCACGCCAAGGTCGCGTTGAACGGGAGCAGGCCCTCTGATAACCCGCGAGCCGAAATGACCTCCACTCCGCGTCTGCGCTTTGCTCCCTCGCCCACCGGCTACCTCCACATCGGCGGTGCCCGGACGGCGCTCTTCAACTACCTCTACGCCAAGCGTCACGGCGGCACCTTCGTGCTGCGCATGGAGGACACGGACCGGGAGCGGAGCACCCCCGAGTCGGTCGAGGCCATCTACGCGGGGATGCGCTGGCTGGGGCTGCAGTGGGACGAGGGCCCCGGCGTCGACGGAGGCTTCGGCCCCTACTTCCAGACCGAGCGCCTCCACCTCTATCGCGAGCACGCCGAGCGCCTCATCAGCGAGGGCAAGGCCTACCGCTGCTACTGCACCCGCGAGGAGATCGAGGCCCGCCGCCGGATCGCCGAATCCGAGAAGCGCCAGTACCGCTACGAAGGCACCTGCCGCGACCGCACGGATGCTCCGGACCTGCCGTCCATCATCCGTTTCCGGATGCCGGAGGGCGAGGGCAGCGTCACCTTCGACGACCGGGTGCTTGGACCCATCACCAAGCTCTACTCCGACCTGGACGACTGGGTGATGCTCCGCGCCGACGGCATCCCCCTCTACAACTTCGGTTGCGTGATCGACGACCACAGCATGGGCATCACCGTGGTCGGCCGGGGCCAGGAGCATGTGAACTCCACCTTCCCCCAGCTGATGCTCTACCGGGCGTTGGGATGGGAGCCGCCTGCGTTCGCCCACTTCCCCCTCATCCTCGGCACCGATCGCGAGAAGCTCAGCAAGCGCCGTCACCCCGAGGCGGACGTGATGGTCCACCAGCAGAACGGGATCCTTCCCGAGGCCCTGCTCAACTTCGTGGTGCGCCTGGGATGGAGCCATGGCAACGACGAGGTCATCCCCCTCGAGCAGATGATCGAGTGGTTCGACTTCGCCCAGGTGGGGACCGCCAACGCGGTCTGGAATCCAGAGAAGCTGCTGTGGCTCAACGCGCAGTACCTCAAGCTCCTGCCGCGCGCGGTGGTGGCCGAGCGGCTCGAGCCCTTCCTGGCCCGGATCGGGTTGCCGGGTCTGCCCCTGGCCCGCCGGGAGCGTTTGGTGGAGGTGCTCGCCGAGCGCAGCCAGACCCTGGTCGAGCTCGCCGAGAAGGCCGCCGTCTTCCTGAAGCCGGGGGTGACCTTCGATCCCAAGGCGGTCACCAAGCACCTGCACCCCGACGGCAGGGCGCTGCTCTCCCAGGTGCGTGCCTTGCTCGCGGGCCTCGAGTGGGATCCGGCGGCGCTGGAGGGGGCGGTGAAGACGGTGAGTGAGCAGGCCCAGGTCGGCATGGGCAAGGTCGCCCAGCCGCTGCGCGTGGCCATCACCGGCAGCACCAGCAGCCCCGGGATCGGCGAGACGCTGGAGCTCATCGGCCGCGAGGAAGCACTGGCCCGCATCGACGCGGCGCTCGCCCTGCCGCAGGCCTGAGAGGCGGGCGTGGACGCACGCGCCCCCGTCCCCTATCCTCCGCGCCCATGATCGCCTCCTCCCTGCTCCCGAAGCCGCGGTCAGCGACCGCGCTGGCGCTCCCGCTCGCCCTGGCCCTGATGTGGGTTCCCGTGGGCAGCTCGGCGGCGGTGGTGGACGGCGTCCAGTTGCCCGATGGGGTCCGCCGGGTGGGCGAGGGGCGCTACCGCTCCGCCCTCACCTACGAGAAGACCCTGGAGTATTTCCGGACGGTCTATCCGGCCCGGAACCACCGCCGCGTCCCCATCATCAATCAGCCGGGCGTCCGCGCGATGCACATCGCCTTCCCGGCGGGGAACAAGTACGCGGGCCTGAATGTCTACGAGGACAAGGCCGGCCTCCGCGAGGTCCGGATCTTCCTCGTGCCGCGGGGGTCGGCGTCGAAAAAGCGCTGACAAGCCACGGGGAATGTCGTAAAGAGGGCCGACTTTCGGTTGACGGCAGCGGCCGTTCAGCTTAAGTCAGCGCAGCACTTTCTGGGGAATCGTCTAACGGTAGGACAGCAGACTCTGACTCTGCTTATCTAGGTTCGAATCCTAGTTCCCCAACTCGCAGTTCCGCAGTCCGCAGTCCCCCCGCAACAACCCGCTGATTTTGGGGTTGCCAACGGGAACCCAGGTGGTGTAGAAGCCGCCGCCAGCAGTTCGCAGCAGGCCCTGTCGTCTAGCGGTTAGGACGGAGCCCTCTCACGGCTCAAACTCGGGTTCGAATCCCGGCAGGGTCACACCCGCCCATCAGGCGGCATCAGGGCTCCGAGGAACTTCCTCGGAGCCCTTTTTTCATGCCTGGAGGTGCGCGCTGAGGTTCGACGACGCCCTCAGAGAGAACCGGGTCCCTCCCCGTGTGGGCGACGTGCTCCTGACCTCGGAGCCCGGACGCCTGGTCCTGACCACCGCGCGCTCCACCGGGGTCCGCAGTCTGGGTCCGTCCCTGATGCAGGCCCTGGCCATCGGTGCGGCACTGCTCGCAGCCTCCCTCGTGCTCGACGAGCACCTGTTGGCGGCCCTGCTGCTGGTCGGCGTCGGCCTGGTCCTGCTCGTCACCGCCAGCCGCCTGGACGTGCGCGAGGGCCGGCGACGGGTGGTGCTCCACTTTGCCTCCGAGCTGCTCCGCCTCGAGCTGCTGCCGCGCTCGGGGCGCCCCATCCATCACGACATCCCCTTCGATGACGTGCTGAGCATCGACCTGGTGGAGGAGGCGGAACGGGGGTTCGGCATCCGGATCTGGTGGAAGGGTCCCAAGGACGCGGAGCACACCGAGCTGCTCGTCCGGCGTGCACAGCCGGAGGAGGGAGCGGCGCTGCACCGCGTGTGGAGGATGCTGCGCAACGCGGTGGGGCTGGATGGCACCGAGCTCCCCGATTGATCAGCGCATCATCCCGAAGGCAGCCGCAGTCTGAAGACGGCCGCCCTCCGCGCCCGGTGACACCGGCGCCTCGGGTGCAGCGTCAGGCCGGCTGGCGGAAGGCCACGTGGATCCGAAAGGCCAGGTGCCGACGGCGTCATCGTGCCGACGGCGTCATCCCTCAGGCCATGCCGCCCCCTGCCGCTCTCACGGCCGGCGCAGGAAGGCGCACCCCTCCCGCCAGGAGCCTGGGGACGCCCTGCCCCGCTCAGGCCACGGAAGCGAGGGCGGCTTCCACGTCCCCCAGCGAGCCGTACTCGCGTCGCGCCAGGGAGGAGAGCCGGGAGCGAAGCTCCGCGGGCGCCTCGTTCTCACCTGCCAGCAGGTCGAGCTGCCGGGGCTCGAGGGGAAAGATGGCGCCGGAGAGCGCCCGCTGCAGAACCTCCGCCTCGGGGGCGGGTTCGGCAGGACGAACCGTGTCTCGTTGAGAATCTGCCATTGAGTCTGATCCGAACAGCGAACGCCCGACGCATATTGCGCCGGGCGGCCTGCTCGGGGCCCCTCCGCCCACCTGCTCTTCCGGAGGGCGAGGGGCGCCTGAGGGCCCCACGTCGGGGCCCCATCCTGCGCGTCAGAACAGCAGGCGCATGGGGTGCTCGAGGAGCCCGCGCAGCTCGCGCAGGTACTCGGCACCCACCGCCCCGTCGATCACCCGGTGATCGCCGGAGAGGGTGACGCTCATCATCTGGCGCACCACCAGCGCGCCGTCGCGCACGACCGCGCGTTCAGCGACCTGGCCCACCGCGAGGATCGCGGCGTGCGGCGGGTTGATCACCGCGATGAAGCTGTCGATCCCGTACATGCCCAGGTTCGACACCGCCAGCGTGCCCCCCGAGTACTCCTCGGGCTTGAGCTTGCGGTCACGGGCGCGCTTGGCGAGATCCCGCGCCTCGGCGCCGATGGTGGCCAGCCCCTTCTGATCCGCATCGCGGATGACCGGGGTGATGAGCCCGCCCTCGATGGCGACGGCGATGCCCACGTCCACGGTGCTGTAGTGCAGCACCTGGTCCCCATCCAGGGTCACGTTCATCTGCGGCGTCCGGCGCAGCGCGATGGCCGCAGCCTTCACGATGAGGTCGTTGACGCTGACCTTCAACTCCAGCGCCTTCGCCTGCTCGCGGGCCTTCATCGCCTCATCCATCTCGACCTCGATGGTCAGATAGAAGTGCGGAACGCCCGGCTTCACCTCCGACATGCGCTCGGCGATCACCTTGCGCATGGAGGAGATGGGCTTGGCCTCGGGAGCCCTGCGGTCGGCCCCATACGGCACCGGGATGAAGGCGCGTCCCTCCGCAGGACGCTCGGTGCCCGCCGCCTTCGCCTTGGGCTTCTGCTCCAGCGCCTGCTCCACGTCCCGCTTGATGATGCGGCCCAGGGGCCCGGAGCCCTCGATCGCATCGAGCTCCAGCCCCTGCTCCCGCGCGATACGGCGGGCGACGGGAGAGACGCGCAGGCGTCCATCGGCGGAGGGCTCCCGGCGGGCAGCGGTCAGCGGCGCAGCCTTCCGGGGCGCTTCCCTCGGTTCGGTGCGCTCGGGCGCGGCCTTCTCGGCCTTGGGGGCCTCAGCCTTCGGTGCCGGCTTCTGCTCGGCCTCCTTGGAAGGCGCCTCCCCGCCCTTGGCCTCTGCCTGACCGGCGGACGCGTCGACCTTCTCACCCTTCTCGCCAATCCAGCCGATGGGCGAGCCGACCGGGGCCGAGCCGTCCTCGTCGACCACGATCGCGAGGAGGTAGCCGTCGTCGTAGACCTCGACCTCGAGGTTGGACTTGTCGGTCTCCACCTCGGCGACCGCCTCCCCCGAGGAGACCTTGTCGCCGACCTTCTTGAGCCACTTGGTGATCTTCCCCTCGGTCATCGTGGGGGAGAGAGAGGGCATCGGAATGGGAATCGCCATGGATCAGCCGTCCTCGCGATAGAGGGCCTTCTTGCAGGCCGCGATGATCTTCGGAGCGTCGGGCTGCGTGGCGGCCTCGAGGTTCGCCGCGTAGCTCATGTTGACGTCCAGACCGTGCACCCGCTGGATCGGCGCGTCCAGATGATCGAAGGCCTGGGACTGGATGATGTCCACCACCTGAGCACCCACGCCCGAGTGCGGCCACCCCTCCTCCACGATCACCACCCGGTTGGTCTTCTTGACCGAGGCGATGATGGCCTCCTCGTCGAGCGGACGCAGCGTGCGCAGATCGACGATCTCGGCGCTGATGCCCTCCTCCTCGAGGGCCTTCGCGGCCTCCTCGCAGAAGTAGTACATCCGGCTCCAGGTGATGATGGTGACGTCCTTGCCCTCGCGCTTCACGTCGGCCTTGCCGAGCGGGATGACGTGCTCACCCTCGGGGACCTCGCCCTTGATGGCGTAGAGGCGCTCACCCTCGATGAAGATCACCGGGTTCTCGTCGCGGATGGCGGCCTTCAGCAGGCCCTTGGCATCCGCCGGTGTCGCCGGGGCCACGACCTTGAGTCCGGGGAAGTGCGCGTAATTGGCCTCCAGCGCCTGGCTGTGCTGGCTGGAGAGACGACCGCCCGCGCCGCCCGGGCCGCGGAACACGATCGGGCAGCGCAGCTGTCCGCCCGACATGTGCCGCAGCTTGGCCGCGTTGTTCACGATCTGGTCCATGGCGAGGATCGCGAAGTTCCAGGTCATCATCTCGACGACCGGACGCAGCCCCACCATGGCCGACCCCACCGCCAGTCCGGTGAAGCCCAGCTCGCTGATGGGTGCATCCACGATCCGCGCGCTGCCGAAGGTGTCCAACAGGCCCTGGGACACCTTGAAGGCGCCGTTGTAGCGGCCCACCTCTTCGCCGATCAGGTAGACGCGGTTGTCTCGCGTCATCTCTTCGTTGAGGGCCTCGTTGAGGGCCTCGCGGTACATGAGCTCGGTCATGTTCGTCTCGTTCTCTTGATTGGAAGGTGCGTCGTGGAGGGCCTCGCGCGCGGTTCCGGTGCGCGCTCCGGGACGCTGCCCCTCCCCCCTCTCCGGTGTCTGCCGGGAGAAGCGAGGATGCGGCGTCCGTCCGAGCGCGCCGGAGACGGTGCGCGGTGGGCCCCGAAGAAAGCTTCAGCTCAGGACTTGGAGGCCTCGGCCGGCGGATCCCGGGGCTCGAGATCCCACGTCACCTCGAAATCCTTGGGGCCGGGCAGCTGCGGCCAGTCCACCTTCGCACCGAGGACGCGCTCACGGGGCTTCACGTCCTCCTCGCCCTCCTCGACGATGGTGTCGCGCCAGAGCTCCTCGAGCGACGGCTCGGGCGACGCGTCGGCGAACTTCACCGCCTCGTCGACCTCCTCGTTGACCTCCTTGCGGAGGGTCTCGAAGACCTCGTCGGACACGCCCTTGAAGTTCTTCTGGATGTGCGCCTGCAGGCGGGGGATCGGGTCGTTCTTCCGCTCCTCCTCCACCTCCTGCTTGGTGCGGTAGTTGGCGGGGTCGGCCATGGAGTGGCCGCGGAAGCGGTAGGTGTTCGCCTCCAGCAGCACCGGGCCCTTGCCGGCGCGGCACTCCTCGGCGGCACGCTTGACCGCGTCGTACATGGCCAGCACGTCCATGCCGTCCACCGCCTCGCCGCGGATGCCATAGGCCTCGGCCCGCTTCCACACCTCGTGCACCGCGGTGACGCGGTTGAAGGCGGTGCCCATGCCGTAGCGGTTGTTCTCGCAGATGTAGATCACCGGCAGCTTCCACTTGCTCGCCATGTTGAGCGTCTCGTGGAAGGAGCCCTGGTTGCTGGCGGCGTCACCGAAGTAGCAGACCGTGACACGGTCCTCGTTGCGGTACCTGCTCGCGAACGCCATGCCGGCGCCGAGCGGGATCTGCCCACCGACGATGCCGTACCCGCCGTAGAAGTGCTTCTCGATGTCGAAGATGTGCATCGAGCCGCCCTTGCCCTTGCTGTAGCCGCCGTCGCGGCCGAACAGCTCGGCCATCAGCATCCCGGCGTGGGAGCCACGGGCGAGGGGCTGACCGTGATCACGGTAGGCCGACAGCATGTAGTCGTCCTCCCGGATGGCCTCCACAGGGCCCACGGCCACGGCCTCCTGTCCGATGTACAGATGGCAGAAGCCCGCGATCTTCCCCAAGCCGTACTGCTGGCCCGCGCGCTCCTCGAAGCGGCGGATCAGGTACATCTTGCGGTACATCGTGAGCAGCTGGTCCTTCGTCAGCGCGCTCGACACGGTCGGTTGCCTCCGGCAGCGATCGACGCGTCCCCCTCCGGACGTCATGCCCGCTGCACCCCCTGGTGAAGCGTCGTGACGAGGCCGTGGACGGCGTCATGGTCCGTCGGCCTTCTAGCCACGAGTCAGGAGGAAGCCAAAGACAATGTGAAGGCTCTCCACGCCGCTGCATTGCGTCGTACAGCTGAACCACGGATGGCGTGCTGCGGCATGATGGGCACCCGATGGGCGCTTGGCATCGACGCCCGCGCGGCAACCCGAAGGCCCAGGTCCGCGCGGGCCATGCCGCCGTTCTCAGGCCTGCGCGAACGCGAAGTGCGGGACCGAGACGATGTCCCGGGCCACCTCGACCGGGCGCCCCGAGTGGTCGGTGGCCAGATGGATGACCTTCGCCTCGGGAAACACGCGCTGGTAGTCGTTGACGTGGGTGGGCTCGTTATCGAACGCGGCGAGGACCTGGCCCAGCTCGCGCAACTTGAGGTGGGCCGCGCGCTTGAAGGCGTCATCGTCCTCGGCAAGCGTCGGCTTCATGATGAGCACCACCTGCTCACCATCGGGGACCACCAACCCCTCCCGGGCCATGCAGGCGACTGAACCTTCCCGCATCCCTTCATGGCGCCCGGTGAGGTAGGCGAGCTTCGCGCCGGTCTGGACCACCGCGTGGGTGAAGGCCGCCGCGCCCTCGATCGCCACGTCATCCACGCAGTACTCGCTGGTGAAGAAGCGATCCGACCAGAACTGCTTGAGGTCCGGGTAGAGGGCCTCGGCCTCCTCGGCGCTGAGCCCGAGGTTGCGCAGTGGCACCCGCAGATCCCAGCCGCCCGTGAAGTGCTCCGGCGCGCAGTTGCCCAGCGCGGCCAGTCCCCGTGCCGCACCGAACTCGCGGACGATGCGCGCTTGGCGCGGCAGGTTGTCGAACAGGGTGGAGTCGAGGTCGAAGGCCAGCACCGCGGCAGAACCGAGCTCGGCGGCCCGGGCCAGGACAGACTGGAGCTCCTGCTCCCAGCCGGAGCGCACGCGGTTCTTCAGGTCATTCATCATGTCGGTCGTTCTCGTCGAGCCGGTCGATCGATAGGGCCCGCGAAGGGCCCGCCAGAAACGTTGAGTTCGGGTCCGGCGTCAGGCACGGCCCCCAGCGCCGGCCTCCCTTGGGAGTCGGTCGCCGGCGGACTCTAACAGCTCCGGGGGATCCCGGTCCTTTCCCGGGTGTGCTCCGGCCAGCGGCGTCCGATGCCCGGCCCCTGTGGGGGCATCAGGCGTAGCGCGGCACGTCCGCGGCGACCTGGCGCGGGCCCACCTCTTCGGCGGCGTGCACGCTTTCATCGGAGGTCTGGAGCAGATCCATCCGCTTGATGCCGTTCCGGTCGAGCACCAGGCGGACGACCTGGGTCACGATCTCCTTGCGCCCGCCCTCCTCCGCGGTGATCCGGCAGGCGAGGTCCACCGGGTAGGCCTTGGCCGCGCGCACCCGTCCCACCGTGAGGTCCTCGGCATCGACGTACTCGAGCTCGAACTCGGGCTCGTCCATGTCGCGCAGGAAGCGATCCACGCTGAAACGCAGGATGTCGGTCACCCCCGAGGGCCCCTCGCCCCACCGGGGCAGCGTCTCCACGTTGGCGACGATCTCCTTCTGGTAGCGCAGGATGGTCTCGGTCAGATCCCCCTCGGTTGCCCAGACCAGCTCGTCTTCATGGCGCAGCAGCTGCAGCTCGTGCGGCACCATGGAGGGGTTGAGGTAGCCGACCCGCTCCTGCCCCTTGGCCACCCGCTCGCCCCCACTCACCCGGTGGATGTCGTAGGTGCGGTCGAAGAAGTGCTTGGAGGCAAAGCGCGCGGCGAGCCGTCGCATGGCCTCCTTCGTCCGGTCCTTCATCATGTAGGCCACGATGAGGACCATCATGAAGGAGCTCGACAGCTGGTTGAGACGCAGCTGCGCGACGGTGCCGATCACCGTCGCCAGCAGCATCGCCACGCCGGCGGCCAGCGCGAGCAGGATCTCCTCCGCGTTGCGGCGCCGGTGGGTCCGCTTGGCGCTCAGAAACAGCGCGTGCATGCAGAACTTCTTCAGCATGCCCACCCGGTGCATGTACGCCTCGTTGTCACCGGACATCGAGAGGATGCTCGGATAGCCCTGCGCACGGCGGTAGGCCTCCTCGTCGAGCACCGCCTGCAACATGAAACGGCGCAGCTCCGACCAGCCGCCGGTGTGGGTGAAGCGCTCGAGCCGGGTCACGACCATCCGGAAGAACTGCTCGAGGGAGAGGCTCAGGTACTCGTCGACCAGCGCCAGCGCGGTGCGGGTGCGCAGCTCCTTCAGCTGCGGTCCCGTCGCCTCCATCCAGGTGCGGTAGCGCTTGAAGAGGTCGGTGAGCGCCTGCCGGACCTCCCGCGTCTCCTCGATCAGGTTCTCCGGACACTCCCGGCGCTTCTTGCTGCTGCCGGCCATCCGCCGGGCACGCGTGGTGAAGCGGCGCAGCGCCCCACGGACGCTGCAGGCGAAGAGCTTGGCGGTGAGGACGAGCTCCCCCTCGTCGAGGGTCCCGTCCTGGGAGGAGGTGAGCGCCTCCAGCCGGACCAGGGGCGAGGCGCTGGAGCGCGCCAGCTCCGCGAAGGTGAGGGAGGGGGTCTTGAGCCGGACGTAGTTGTGGACGCCGCCGTAGACCTCATGCTTCGGGTAGGTCTCCGACGTGATGTAGAGGCTCCCCGGCACGTGGAAGAAGAGCTCCACGCCGTACTTGGCGAACTTCTCCGTGCCCGTGGGGAGCAGCTCGAGCTTGAGCTCCACCTGCTTGCGGTCGTGGATCTCAATCCGATGCTGGAGAAGACGACCTTTCCCGACGACGCGCATCCGGGAAACCTAACCCAGCAGGCCCATTTCCGAAAGGCCGTCTGTGACGTTTCCGTTACGTCGACGTGTCGTCAACATCTCGGCGTGAACCGCGAGGTCCGAAATCCCGGAGGTTAGAGCCACCCCCGTGCCGTCGCCGTCACACCCAGGTGACGTCCTCCCCGCTGGAGGGAGAGGCGCGGGACCACGTGGGAGCGTGATCCCGCGGGAGTCCGACTCAGCGCTCCGAGCCGGTGCGCGCCACCTCTTCGCTGGCCGCAGGCTGCGCGGCCGGAAGGGTCGCCGGCGCCGGAGCGGCCTTGGTGGTGGGGCGTGCATTCCAGACCCGCGTGGCGAGCACGAGGCCGAGGATGCAGAACGGGAGCATGAGCCAGGGCCAGGACTTCCAGTTGCTCAACACCGTCGCGGCCTCGCCACTGGGCAGCATGTGCCCGAGCACCACCGACTGCACCGCGGTCCCCAGGTAGACCGCCCCGTCCACGATGCCCACCGCGAGCCCGGCATTCTTCCGGCCGCCGAAGTCCATGGTGGCGGTGCCCGACAACATCCCGTGGACGCCGATCACGCACAGGCTCATGAAGACGACGGCCCAGCCCAGCGCCGAGGGATTGCCGATGAGGAAGATCGCGACGACCGCCCCGAGCGTCATGCCTCCATAGAGCACCGCGCTCACCGGCCCACGACGGCTGCCGAAGACACGATCGGAGATCACGCCGGCAAACATGCCGCCCATGATGCCGGCCACGCACAGGAGCATCCCCCAGTTGAGGGACACGAACGTGTCGCCCGTGGCCGCGGCGAGCTTCGGGTACCACTGCATCACGGCGTTGCGCAGGAAGCCGCTGCAGAACTCGACGCCCAGGATCACCAGCATCACCGGGTTGGTGATCATCTTCTTGAAGACCGGCCAGACGCCCAGCGCCGGACCGGTGTCCCCGCTCGAGGCGTCCTGGGTGTCGAAGTCCTCGAAGCCCGCCTGTGACGGCGAATCGCGGACCAGGAGGAACTCGATGACGAAGAACGTCAGGAGCACACCGGCCGGGATGTAGAAGGCCCACTGCACCGGCGCCACGTTCACGATGAAGCGGCTCCAGTCGTAGGCGAAGTACAGGCCCAGCGAGATCAGGATGCCGAAGACGCCGCCCAGCACGCCGCGCTCGCGCACGTGGAACCAGGAGGAGTTCACCTTCACGATCGAGACCGCGCCGAACGACTGGAAGTACATGTTGCCGGCGTAGAGCACCGAGAGGCTGCCCACGATGCCGCCCGGGGGCGCCCAGCCGTGCGCGGTGACGCCCCACGCCACCAGGCCCATGAGCACGTTCATGAGCGAGGCACCGGCGGCGGCGATCAGGATCGTCTTACGGCCTCCGAGCTTGTCGGTCAGCGGCCCGTTGATGAGGAACGCGAAGGCGTAGGTGACGGTGCCCCACGCGAAGATCTTTCCGAAGTCCGCGTTGGAGGTGTGCTCCGACATCGCGCTGGTGGCGACGTTCAGGTTGTAGCGCCCCATGTAGAGAAACGCGTAGGTCAACCCGAGGGGGAACCAGTTGAAGAAACGGCGTCGCCGGAAGGCCGCGCTGTGTCCCAGCTCCACCCTGGGGAGCCGGAGGAGCACCACGCTGACGGCGGCGAGGAGGATGAGGATCGGCAACAGCTGCTGTAACCAGGCTGGCATGGCTCTCAGATGTCCTTCCGCCCCCTGCACAGGGGCCCTGCCAGGCCGCGCCTGACAGCGTCAACTGACGCCCGCGGGTCGCGGGCGAGTGGACCCTATCCGCAGCGCGGCGGGATCGACAAACGCGAACCGACCCGCTCACACGCCTGTCACAGAGGCAGCCACGATGCCTTTCCGACGACACGCGCGGGCAGCAGCGGCGCCGGGCGTGGTGGACCGGCCACGCGCGTCGACCCTTTGCGTTCGAACGAAGTGGACGGCGCGGAGCACCTCCGCAGCGTGAAGGCGCCGCAGGGAGCGCAGCCCGTCACGCCTTCAGCTGCCCTGTCCCTGTACGCCCGCCTGCTGGTCGAGGAACCGTCTCGCCGCCAGTTCGGTCTTCGCGTCGAGCAGCCTTCCATCCAGGCAGGCGGGAACGACCTCCGCGAGCGGCATCCAGCTCAGCCGTGCGCCCTCTTCCAGCGGAGAGCCATCGGTGGGAGGAACCTCCTGCGGAAGGCCGGTGACCTCCACCTCGGTGAGGAAGATCTTCTCGGAGAGGATGCCGGGAGCGACGAGGAAGGCAGGGCCGAGCATTCGAACGGCTTCGGGTTCCACGCGGAAGCCGCCCTCCTCCCACACCTCGGCTACCGCGCGGGCGCGCACGCCCTCCTCGCCGCGATCCGAGGGCTCCAACAGGCCCGCGACGATCTCACGCACGGTCAGATGATCGGTGGGATCCGGAAGGGGGAGGTGCTGCTCCCTGCGCAGGTACGCCGCGGGTCGCAGACCCTCGCGCAGCAGGATCTCGATCCCCTCATCGCTCCTGCGCCAGATGAGGACCGCGACCGCATCCACGCAGGGCCGATCCACCACATCCACGCGGTAGACCTTCGACTGGCTTCCGTCTTCGCGTCGATTGCGGCAGCGCAGGCGCCGCAGCCTCAGAAACCCCTCGTCGCACCGGGCCGTCGCGGAGAAATCCTCCACGATCTCAATCGCACTCACGCCCACCCCATCGCTTCCGCTCATACCTCCTTGTACCGCACCCGCGCGCGGCGATGGCGACGTCACATTCGGATTGCTTGCCTTCTACGGCAGAAGACCTGTAGGAGCCCGCGCCATCGGGTCCCCCCCTTCCGTCAGGATCGCCGTGTTCAAACGAACCTCCGCACTCATTGTCCTCTGCGGCGTCGCGTTGGCGTCGTGCCTGCCCACCCAGGAAGGTTTCGAGTACGACCTGTCCGGTCAGGACGTCAGGATCACCTTCCTGCACACCTCGGACATCCACTCCCGCCTCATCCCCTACGACTTCAATCCCCTGAAGACGGACGTGGATCTGGGGCTCATCCCCGAAGCAGGTCCCTTCGGCGGTGCGACGCGCATGGCCGCGCTGCTCAAGCGTGAGCGCGCCCGCGCCGACCGCTCGCTCCACGTGGACAGCGGCGACTGCTTCCAGGGCGCGCCCATCTTCAACGTCAACGAGGGTGAGGTGGAGTTCCGGTTCCTGAGCGAGGCCGGACTCGACGCCGCCGTCGTCGGCAACCACGAGTTCGACGCGGGTGCCCTCAACTTCGCCGAGCAGGCGCGGGACCACGCGCGCTTCTCGCTGCTGGCCGCCAACTACGAGTGGATGGATCCGAACGGCCTGAGCAGCCACCACGCGGGGCAGTACACCTCGCCCTACTCCATCCACCACGTGCAGGGCCTCAAGGTCGGCGTGATCGGGATGGCAAACCTCTCCTCGCTCAACTCGATCGTCGAAGGCGGCAACTCCCTGCAGGTCACCCCGTTCGAGCAGAACGAAGCTGCGCGGCGCTACGTCGAGTTCCTCAAGCCCCTGGTCGACCTGGTGGTCGTCGTCACCCACCTGGGTCTGCACGAGGACCAGGAGCTGATCCGCGGCTACGAGGCCTTCTACGAGTACGGAACCGCGAAGGAGCACCTGCGCTGGCAGAAGGATGGGATCACCCTCGAGTGTGATCGCACCCTCCCCGCGGATGCCCAGCAGGGATGCGCCGGCAAGCCCGACACCGCCTGGGAGATCCGCGAGTGGTTCGGCACCTCTGACCGTACCCATGAGGGCGTGGATCGCTCGGTCGTCCGCGTCTTCATCCCCGGCGTCTCGGGCATCGACATCATCTTCGGCGGTCACCTGCACGTGGTGCTCAATCCGCCCCAGACCCTGCTGGATCCCTCGGGTCGCAACGTGCTGCTCGTGCACTCGGGCGCGTTCGCCAAGTACGTGGGACGGCTCGATGCGGTCGTCCGCATGCCCGAGGCCGGCGCGGATGCCCCCGAAGGCGCCGAGCTGGTCAGCCACGACTACCGCGCGCTGCCCCTGGACGCCCTCTGGTGTGACGACGACCTGCGCGCCTGGCGCCACAATGATTTCTGGGACGAGAACACCTTCCAGCACGAGCCGCTGGTGAAGGAGGGCATCGCCCGCTGCAGCGAGCTCGAGGATCGTCGGACCACCGAGCTGCTCCAGCCCTACATCCTGGGCATGGACACGGAGCTGCAGCTCACCAGCATCTTCGGTTACTCGCCGCAGGCCATCGTGCGTCGGAGCAACTCCACCGACGGCGACTCCCCGCTGGGCAACCTCACCGCGGATTCCATGCGCAAGCGCCGCCGCGTCGAGGCCGAGATGGCCCTGACGAACACCCTCGGCATCCGCGACAACCTCTACCCAGGCCCCATCACGCAGGAGGCGATGTTCAACGTGTTCCCCTTCGAGAACACGATCAACATCATGTACCTCTCCGGCTCCGAGATGCAGCAGATGCTGGATTTCGTGGCGGCCCGCTCCGCCGAGCGTGGATGCCAGGCGCAGGCGCAGATCTCCGGCGCGAGCTTCACGATGGACTGCGCCCAGGCCCAGCTCAATGCGCTGCGGCTCCCGTGTGACGCGACCCTGCAGGGCGAGGCCAACGGGACCGATTGTCCCCAGGAGGATCGCGAGAACCACTCGCGGTGGCAGTGCCTCCAGGACGGCAGCTCGGATCCCTCCGCGGGTCGCTGCTACGCGAACACCGCCACGGAGGTGCGCATCAACCGGCAGCCCCTGGATCGCTTCGGCGTCTACAAGATCGCGGTCAACGACTACATCGCCAAGGGCGGCAGCGGATTCGCGGTGCTCAAGCGCAACACCACGCGCATCGAGACCGGCATCTCCCTGCGCGACTCGCTCATCGGCTACCTCAAGGGCTTCTGCAGCTGCGAGGACATCAACAACGGCTACACCCACGCGCGCAATGATCCGAACGGTGAGCCCTGCGGCATGCTCGTGAACCCGGGCGTGTCCAACGAGCGCGTCGTCGACGACCAGACCCGCGCCTTCTGCGCGGCCACGGGCGCGTACGCAGATCGACTCGCCCAGACGGTCGGCAGCTGCACCTGTGCGGACATCCTTCAGAACAACGCCGAGGCCTGTGGCGATGCGCTGACGGATGACAACCGCGCGATGTGCCGCGGCGACGGAGGCCCCACCATCGGTCGCTGCAGCTGCGCTGAGGCGTTGGCCGGCGATCCCTCCTGCGGCTACGTGCCGCGGACGATGCGGGCCTACTGCCTCTCCCCCACCACCACCGCCGTGATCTCCGGCCTCTCTGACGGCCGGATCGGACGGAGGGTCAAGTGATGCGCCATCTCCGACTGCTGTTCCCGACGCTCGTCCTCGTCAGCCTGACCGCCTGTGAGGTGCGCCAGCCCACCGAGGACGTCTACCACCGGGTCGGCTCCTTCGTGGTGACCCTGGAGGAGCTCTCGCACGAGGGTGGCGACGGTGAGGCGGTTCCCCTCACCCTCACCGCCGACTGCCTCGACGCCCACGGCGGCTCCGCCGACGCGGTGCCTGAGGAGATCCGCGGTACCGAGGCGTGCCGCTACGCGGTTCCCAAGTCGCCGGTGGATCTGACGTTCAGCGTCCGCACCCTGGATCGGCAGAACCAGCCGCTCACCGACTTCAACCGCCGCGTCGCCATCCGCGTGGTGCCGGGGACGCTCCCCAGCGAGATCGAGGCGCGCAGCATGGAGCTGGTCAACGGCGAAGGCCGCACCACCGTCCGCGCCACCCACCTCTTCGACACCGTCCACATCTGGGTCGAGGACGCAGAGCCCAAGCCGACGCCGGGCATGCAGGGCGGTCAGCCCGTGGGTGGAGTCGAGGACGACCCGACGCGCAGCTACGCCACCGGCGTCTCCGCGCCCATCGTCTTCCAGGAGCCCACGCTTCAGATTCTTCAGGAGCCCGAGGGCGCCGACAACCGCGGCTCCCCCTTCACCGGCCGCTTCGTCACCATCGGCCGCGCGCCCGAGGGAGGCGCCATCGTCCGCCAGAACTGCGAGGATCCGACCGACCCGGCCCACGGCCTCCCGATGATGTTGGTGGTCACCGGCGCGGACAACGCGGGCTTCTACGTCACCGACCTCACCGCGTGCCGCGCGAACGAGCACGTCCGCTTCAACGCCGTCACCGGCAGCGAGCTCTTCGATCCGAGCACCAACCAGAGCGTGTACGGCATCACCCCCGAGCCCGCACGCACCGAGACGGTTCCCGCCGCCTGCACCGCCCGGACCGGCATGCCGTCCACGCTCGAGCTCCCCGCCGGCGTGAACCCCGGCCGCTTCGGCTCGGTCTACGTCTACAACTACAACTACCCCGAGGGGCTCTTCCCCGGAGACCTGCTCTGGACGATCGCGGGCAGCGTGCAGGAGTTCACCTCGACCACGCAGCTCACCTTCCCGTCCTGGACCATCCGCGACAGCGTCTCGCGCCGGGCCCCCGAGGCCTGGGATGACTTCCTCTCCTGCCTGCCGATCGCGGACGTCAACCTGCGCACCTGCGGCGTCGAGGATACCGACGGCACGTGGATCACCGACGTCATCTGTGGCCAGAACACGCGCAATCTGAAGCTCGAGAGCCTCGAGAGCGGGCTGGTCCGCATCCAGGGCGTGCGCTTCCCCACCCACTTCGAGAACTGCGACCTCAACGGCGACGGACAGGTCTCCTTCTTCTGTGACGCTTCGATGGGGAGCGGCCGCGCGTGGCACCACTGCGACTTTGACAACTCGACCCTGAAGCCGGACTTCGAGACCGCGTGCAACATCGCCTGCACCACCATGCAGCCGACCGTAGGTGAGGAGCCCTTCCTCCCCAACGTGCCGAAGACCTCGCGCACCTACGACTTCGAGGGTGCCATCTGCGCGGAGCGCTCCACCTACGTGGGTTTCGGTCAGTATGTGGTCGAGCTGCCCGGTCCGGGTGATGCCGAGGGCGGACTCGACCCGTCCCTCACCCAGCGCTACGAGACGCTCGAGCTCACCGGGACCGCGGCGATCGCCAGCCGCAACCTGAGCACGGGCCTCGAGGCGGTCGTGTGGTGCAACCGCGACGTGCACTACCGCTTCGGCAACGGAAGCCTCGCCACCGTCGACGACCCCGTCCTGCCCGCGGGCCAGCGGCTTGATCACAAGGTCGTCTCCGGCAACGGCACCCTGTCGGTCCTGGGGACCGGCGACGAGGTGGAGAACGCCCGCTGCACGGTGGGTCAGAACCCGCGCACCCGCATCAACGTGATCACCCGCGACTCGGTTCCGGATCTCGAGCCGGACTGCAACCCGGACGACCCGGATGCGGACCGCGCCACCCAGTGCCGCGCGATCCGCGGTGCCACCTTCGACATCGTCGGCCACCTGAAGCACATCCAGCCGGCCCGGCCGCGCTGGGGAGTCATCCCCCGCGATGCCAACGACATCTGCTGTCACCCGGGGCCCGGCCTCGAGTGCCCGCGGCCCATCAAGACCTGTCAGTAGTCCCCCGTTTCGACCCAGCAGAAGAGCATCAGGGAGCGTCCGGTCGGTATCGGTCGTGGCGCCTGTGGAGAGGGAACAGTGAACCCGCGCATGCAATTCGCCGCTCTTGCGGCGCTCATCCTCACCTTGCCCATGGCCGCGGCCGGCGGCGATTTCATGGACACCCGTCTGGCGTTCGTCATCGCCGACGACAACCTGCTCGCGGGTCCGGGAGAGACCAACCCGAACAGCCCGGGCATCGGGTTCCGGGCCGGCGAACAGAACCGGCAGTTCTTCGACAACTTCAACACCCGGTTCAGCGGGTTTGAGACGATGTCGCACCTGACGCTCTACAAGAGCACCCCGACGTTCTTCGAGGGGCTCTTCGCAGAGGCGGCGTTCACCGTCCGCATGCTGCAGCAGCCGTCCGGTGAGATCTCCCTGCGGGACAACTCGTCCTACATCCGGCTCTGGTACAAGCCGGCCTCCTGGGGTGACAACGAGAACATCTCACTCACCGCCTTCCCGGTGGACGCAGACCGCATGCGCCTGGGCTACCTCTGGCGCACCACCTGGGGCGGCAGCAGCGCGTTCACCAACCGCGCCTACCAGCACGGCGTCCCGGGCGCGAAGATCCAGCTGACGCGTGACCGCTGGTACGTCTACGGCGGCATGAAGACCGCCATCCTCTTCAACGACATCATCCTCGAGGAGCAGACCTACTACGGCGCCCTCGCCGGAGCCGGTGTCGACGTCACCGAGAACCTACGCCTCGAGGTGAACGGCGGCTACTTCCAGAAGGGCATCAACCCCCTGCTCGCCGCCGACGGCATCCGCGCGCCCGTGGACTCCGCCGGTGTCAGCGGTCACGCCGTCTGGCACGTGGGTGTGCCCATCGGCACCAGCGTCGACCTGCGCCTCTACCGCAACGACCCCGACCTGCTGCAGCGCTTCTTCACGCCGGAGAAGTACCCCGGCGGCTTCGCCTACTCCATCGAGGCCGAGGTCGACTACCTCCGCCAGACCCTGGGCGATCCGAACGTGGCGGGCCGCACCGTCATCCAGCCCGCCATGGCCGGTGCGCTCAACGCCCGCGCCAAGTGGAACTACTGGCGCTTCCATGCGCTCGCGCTCTACCGCAGCGTCTCCTACATCCAGTTCGACGTGCCGGGCTTCCCGCCGTTCCAGGACTTCCCCGCGGGCACCGAGGAGCAGCCCGAGATGTTCGGCGCCATCGGCTTCGACTACCACTTCCCGAAGCTGCACCTCACGCCCGGCTTCGTCTTCGGTGTGCAGCAGGTCGCGGCCTTCCGCCCGCCCAGCGACACCGGCCTCGGTGGCAACAACCCGCCGCCGGGCCTTCAGGGTGGCCGCACCGTCGTCCTGCGTGACGTGAACCAGGTCGCGGTGCTGCCCCTCGGCGCGGACCCGCTGCCGGTCATCTCCGCCAAGGGCACCGTCCGCTGGGACATCTCCGAGGTCATCGCGGCGATCGGCGAGCTCTACTACACCCGTGATCCCAACCGCCCGACCTTCATCGACGACGAGACGGGCGTGGCGCAGCCGACCTTCCAGAAGGAGGACGCGCTGGGCTTCAACGTGCTCCTCCAGGCGCGCTTCTAGGACTGCAAGCGAGACCACGTCGTGAGTGGAAACACACTAAGAGGCGGGTCGCCGCCACTGGTACTCGTCGTAGCACTACTGACTGCGTGGCCCAGCTTGGCCAACAGCATCAAGGTTGCGACGTTCAACATCCACCACGGCGTAGGTCTCGATTGACAGCTCGACGTCTCCAGAACGGCAGCGGCGATTCTAGCCGTTGAAGCCGATGTCATTGTTCTCCAAGAGGCCGACGTCTACTTCTCTCCACGGAGTGGCTGCAAAGACCAGATATACGAAATAGGCCAGTACATGCTTCACGCCTATTTCTATCGATACTTCAGTCCTTCAATCGATTGGCCTGGAGATCTGTTTCAGTGTGGATGGGGACGCCGACGGAAATACGGAAACGTAATAATTAGCAAATATCCGCTGAAGCTCGCCACGAAGACTTCGCTCCCATCCCAGGGCGGGGAGAGTCGCGTGCTGTAATCCGCGGTCGTCCAAACCCCTTGGGGCGACATCGCGCTACACGGAACACATCTCGGAATCTACTCCGACGCCGAACGCCATGCTCAAGCAAGCATGATTTCAAGTGTCATTGGCTCCTATTTCAGCGGCAAATCCATCCTTGTGGGAGACATGAATGCCCTCCCGTCGCATTGGACACTTGCTCCCATTCGCAACATCATGAGGGAGGCTTCACATGCGAATGGAACTCCTTGGGGTGGAGTTGATCACATATACAGCAACATACCGGACACCTTTGTTGTTGAGGTCGGCGAGTTCGTCTCAAATGCCTCGGACCATAATCTCCGCTGGGCTGAGTAGTGGATCCAATGAGTCCCACCTCCCCCCCCACATAGGAACAATCCTGAACATGCAGTCCTGACGGCATGTCCAGTCTGCCACTCCCCAGACAGGACTGAGTACGTCCGATTTGAAGCGGCACTTCAGTTCGATCACTGTCGGGCCTGCGACACTGTTTACAAGGCATTTGAAGCGCCAGAGGTCAGACCCGATGCCGCCCTCTATGAAGGCGTCTACCACGTTCGCCATCGAGGCAAGCGGTGGGCGCATCGTGTCCGTAAGGCTTCGAGGCAGATTATCGATGCGTCACAGTTCAGAAACGTCGAAAGCTTCCTCGACGTTGGCTGCTCCGTTGGCTACATGATCGCAGCTGCCGAAAAGCTGGGGATGCAGGGGGCTGGTACCGATATCTCTCATGATGCGGTCGCAGCAGCGCGCTCCCGAGGACTGGACGCACGTCACGGCGAGCTTGAGGCGATCCCCTTCGATGACCAGAGTTTCGATCTTGTATCTCTGCGGCACGTGCTCGAGCACACTGCTTATCCAGAACGCGCGCTAGCAGAGGTCCGCCGTGTTCTGCGACCTGGGGGCTTGGCGTTGATCGCCGTTCCGGATCTCCATTATTGGAAGGGCGATCGGCAGCGGATGACGTACCGCTACTTCCGCCCCGATGATCTTGGGCGCCAGCACTACGTCTATTACTCTGAGTTGTCACTTGAGCGGCTGCTTGAACAGCATGGTTTCCATGTTCTCTCCCGATCCAAGGCCATCTACAGAGCCAGACTGGCGGAGAAAAGCCCGGCGCACGCGGCTTGGGAGAAGTTGCGCCACCTCATTGTGCGCCTCTCTTGTGCATTGACACGGCGGCTTAGGATGCGTCGCGAGCTTTGGTTCGTTGCACAGCTCGGCGAACTCCCGCGATTGTCCTCCTGAGAGCGCCTCACTCCTGGGTGGTCAGCCGGATGACCTCGTCGAAGGTGGTCTGCCCGCGCACCAGCTTGAGCACCGCGGCCTCGCGCAGGGTCCGCATCCCGGCGGAGCGTGCGTGATCCCGCAGGACCTCCGGAGGTGAGGAGGCGGCGATGGACTGCCGCAGCGCCGGGGTCACCGAGACGATCTCGAAGACGCCGACCCGCCCGAAGTAGCCGGTGTTGCGGCAGCGCGCACACCCCCGCCCCACCCGCGGCTGCACGCCTTCCGGCAGCAGTGGCAACGGGACGCCCAGCAGATCGAGCTGCTCGGCGCTCAGCTGGATGGGCTCGGCGCAGTGGCCGCACACCCGTCGCAGCAGCCGCTGCGCCATCACGCCCAGCAGGCTGCTTCCGAGCAGGAAGGGAGGAACCCCGAGATCCTGCATGCGGCTGACCGCGCCGAGCGCATCGTTGGTGTGCAGGGTGGAGAGCACGAGGTGACCGGTGAGCGCGGACTGGATGGCGTTCTCCGCCGTCTCGGGATCGCGGATCTCACCCACCATGATGACGTCCGGGTCCTGGCGCAGGATGTGTCTCAGGGCGTTCGCGAAATCGAGCCCGACCTTTGGTTGCACCTGCACCTGGTTGAACGCCTCCCAGACCATCTCGATGGGATCCTCGATGGTCGTGACGTTCACGTCGGAGCCCGACAGCGCCTTGAGCGCCGAATACAGCGTCGTCGTCTTGCCGCTCCCCGTCGGGCCGGTCACCAGGATGAGCCCGTGGGGCTGGTCGATCCACGACTCGAAGCGCTCCTTCTCATCCGGCTCGAAGCCGAGGCTCGAGATGTCCTGCACCAGCGCTTCGGGATCGAAGATGCGGACCACGACCTTCTCGCCGAACGCCGTGGGGAGCGAGGACACACGCAGCTCCACCTCGCGCCCGTCCTTCTCGGTCTTGATGCGGCCGTCCTGGGGACGCCGCTTCTCCGAGATGTCCATGCGCGCGAGCATCTTCACCCGGCTCACCAGCGGGAGGTGGACACCTCCGGGCAGGGTATGGACCGGGTGCAGGACGCCGTCGATGCGCAGGCGGACCAGCGACGTGTCACGGCGGGGCTCGATGTGGATGTCCGAGGCGCGGTTGTCGAACGCGGAGCGCAGCAGGTAGTCCACCGCCTGCACCACCGGGCGGTCGGAGGCATCCAGCTCCTGCTGCGATGACAGGCGCACGAGCTGCTCGAAGTTCGCGACGCCGGATGCACTCTGCGCGTGTTCCCCGGCCGCCTGCTCGAGCGTGCGGTTGAGGCCGTAGATGCTGGCGATCGAGCGGCGGATGTCCGTCGGCGCGGCGAGCACCGGATGGATCGCCCCACCCGTCTGGCGGCCGAGCGTTTCAAAGAGCTCGTCGTCGAAGGGATTGGCGACCGCGACCCTGAGGCCTCCCTGGGCGTCACGCTCGAGCGGCAGGACCAGGTGACGCTGGGCGAACGGGCGGCTCACCACGCGGCTCGCGAGCGCCATGTCGAGCTTCAGCGGATCGATCTTGATCCAGGGCACGCCGGCGGCCTGCGCCGCTGCCTCCGCGATCAGATCCTCGTCGAGCACCTCGCCCGGAACGTCCAACGGGATCCGGAAGGCGGCGATGACTTCGAGGGGAGAGACCTCCTCCCGATCCGCCTCCGGACCGCTGACGCCTCTCGCCCGGAGAACCCGCGCGCGCGCACGTGGCTCCTGGGCGAGCACGTCCTGCCCTTGCGCGACCGTGATCCGGCCACGTTTGATCAGCGCCTCGAGGACGAAGCGCGTGTCGAAGTCGGCGCGCTTGCGCTTCTGGGTGGTCAAGCCCGGTGACCCCGCCGGCGATCCGCGAGCATGAAGAGCACGCCCAGCATGCCGAAGGCGCTCAGCCCGGCAGCTGCCCCCTGACAGCCACAGCCGCCCTGAGGGACCGGCGCAGGCGGTGTCACCGGCGGGGCCGGCGTTCCCGCGTCAGGTCCGCAGAGCGCGCCACAGCCCCCGTCCGTCGCGTTGGGATCGGTGCACTGACCGGCCTCACAGACATTGCCGACCGGGCAGGTGGCGTCCGTCTCGCATGCCGGGAAGCAGGCCCCCCCGGACTCGAGCGGCGCACACTGCAGTCCCGCGGCACAGTGACGTGGCTCCTCGCAGTTGCGCAGGCACAGCCGCTCGTTGCCGACGCTGTAGCAGGTGGTTCCGGCAGGACAGGCGCTGCACGCACTCTCACAGCGCTGGGTGCAGACGCCCGTTCCATCCTCCGTGCCCAGGCATGACTGGCCGGTCCCGCAGTCCGCATCCTCGCTGCACACATCGCCGACCGAGGCACCCGGCCGCCCCTGCTCCAGGCACATCCCATCGCAGGTGCGGCAGACGCCGTTCGCGCCACAATCGGCGTTGCTGCTGCAACGGGGCTCACAGACACCGCGTCCGCCCTCACGCTCCTGGCAGACGTAGCCGTCCCGGCAGTCCGAGGTCCCGATCCGACAGGTCTTCACACAGCGCTCCTCGCCGGCGGAGAGCTCTTCGCAGACCGAACCGAAGGGACAGACTTCTCCTCCATCTCCGCAGGCCTGGGTGCAGTAGCCGCCCTCCCATTGGGTGCCCGGGTCAGGGCGAGTCGCGGAGGGCCCTTCGTGACGGCACATGCCCTGTGAAGCGCCGCAGGCATCAGGGGTCTCGCAGGCGGCACCGACGTCCACCACCTGGCCTGCCGGCGGCACACAGATGGAGCTCGCACCGTCAATGGCACCCGACGGCGCGCAGATGAAGGGATCCGGGCACGACGCATCGACCTCGGGGCCGCAGGGCCGGGAGCAGAAGGGATAGCCGGAAGGATCCGTGGGGGGGACGCAGGTGAGGTCGGCGGCGCCACAGCTCTGCCCGATGGTGCAGGGGCTCCCGACCTGTCCGCTTCGCGGCAGCCACGCGCAGAGGTGCGCCCGATCGTCCTCATTGAGCTGCTTGGCGCGGCCCACCGGGATGTCGCTTCCCATCACCGCCTCGGGCGACAGGATGTTGTGATCGAGCCCCTGACAGTGCCCCAGCTCGTGCAGCAGCGCGGTGCGCAGATCGATGTGGTCGGCCGGGACCGTGGCCGTGACGCTCCAATTGAAGTTCACCGCATTGAGGAAGACGTCGCAGGTATCCAGCACGCCGGCATAGCTGCGCGCGTGGCTCGCCGACACGGCGACGCCGCCCCCGAGGACCTGGTCGTAGGCAGGGTCCGAGGGATCCCGGACCCAGATCAACGCGACGCTGTAGGCGTCCGTGGTGCTGGTGAGTTCAGGATGGGTGAGCCGGCCCCGCCACTCGAAGGCAGAGGAGGCGCACGAGACATCCTCCCACTGCTGGACCGCGCTCTTGAGCACCGACTCCACGGTGTCCAGGCTCAGATGCGCCGGCGTCGCGTTCGGCCTCGCGTCCATCCAATAGGCGAACGGGTTCGCCTCGGTGTTGAGCATCTTGTAGTCGAGGAATCCCCCGATGATGGCCTGCGCACCTGCAGGGAGCGCAAGCAGCAACGCGAGGGCTGCAATCGCTCCCCTCATCGTCCTCCCCTCCCCTCGGAGATCAGCGCCCGCAGCTCCTCGATCCGGTATGCCCGGGGAGTGGAGCCCCGCCTGTGGGCCTCCGCCTGACCGGTCCGGGGATTCCATCGCAGCTGACCTGCGGCGTGCCCGACCAGGGTGCAGCGCGTCGGCGCTTCGGGATCGCGGCAGCGCAGAAACCAGACCGCTTCATCGCCGCGGGAGACCTGCGCGTCCCCGGGCACCCCGGATTGTTCGGTGCCACGGCGTCCCCCGAGCTGGACGAGCTCGAGCGTCTTCACGGGAGGTCCCATGAGCACCTCCTGCACCTCGAGCGTCGAGACGGTCCGCAGATTGCCCAGGGCGTCGCGCCGCTCCACCTGCTGTTGACGGATCACGCGTGCACGCACCACCCGATCGGCGTGCGCGGCGAGACGGTCGGGGCTGAGGTGCTCCGTCGAAGATGCGGCCGCCGCCGGGACGAGGACGAGCGCAGCCACGAGCACCAGGGGAACCGGGAGCTGGGTCATGCCCCCACTCTATGCGAGGTGCGCGCCCCTCCAACCTCCTGCATTCATCGGGCGTCGCGCGAACGATCAACCCTTCCCGCTGCCCCCCTGGGGGCAGGTCGACGCCTCAGCCCTGCGAGACGACGACCGCCTCCAGCAGCCCCTCCGGCGTCGGCGCCTTGGCGGTTGCCGCCACCGTCAATCCGGCTGCTTCAATCGCTCCGGAGGTCGTCGTCCCGATGGAGATCAGCCGGGAGCGCTCGGCGATCGCCCGGCCGGAAGGCGTCGAGATCAGCGCCTCAACGGTCCGCGGGCTGCCGAGCACGATCGCGGCCGACGGTGCAGCATCGAGGGCCCGCAGCGCCGCCGCGTCGGGGAGGATCTGCTCGGCGCGGTAGGCCACGACCCGTGTCACCTGCACCCCCGCCTCCGTCAGCAGCCGGTGCAGCTCCGGTCGGGCCTGCTGCGCGACCGGGAGCAGGACGTCGTCATTCGGCTGCAGGTCCGCCTTGAGCACCTCGAACAGGCCGGGACCGGTGGGGTCCACGGCCTCCACCTCCACCTTGAGCCCGAAACTCCGCATGGAAAGCGCCGTCTGAGGTCCGACCGCGCCGAGCTTCACGCGCCCCAGCCGCTCGAGCGATCCCTCGCGGCGACAGGCCTCCACCAAGGCCTCGACGCCGGCAGGTGAGGTGAAGAGGATCCAGCGGTAGCGCTGAACCTGCGACGCAGCGGCCCGCAGCGGCCGATCATCCTCCGGCGGTAGCAGCTCCAGGAGCGGCAGGGAGATGACCGATGCACCCTCGTCTTCGAGCAGGAAGCAGAGGGCCTCGGCGCGCTCCCGCGGCCGGGTGACCCACACCGTGAGGTCGCTGAGCCGGCCGGCCCCCGCCGCCTTGGGCTGAGGCGGGGTGGCGGCGTCAGGCCGGCCGTGCACATGTCCATGGACCGCGAGGATGTCTGCCGCGCCCTGCTCGAGCAGCCGGCCGGCGAGGGCCTGGCCCAGCGCCTCGGCCTCCTCGACGGAGCCTTCCACCTCGTCACGCAGGACCAGGGTCCCATCCGGCCGCCCCACCAGTCCCTGCAGGCGCAGGCTGTCTCCATCGATGGTCGCGTGGCCCGCCATGGGGACCGTACAGCCGCCCTCGAGCTTCGACAGGAAGGCCCGCTCAGCCCGGACCGCGTGACGTGTGGTGGGATCTTCGAGCGGCTCGAGCAGGCGCCGCGTCCGGGCATCGTCCACGCGGCACTCGATACCGAGCACGCCCTGCCCCACCGCCGGAAGCGATCGCTCGATGGGGAGGATCTGGCTCACCCGTCCCTCGAGCCCCATCCGCTTGAGCCCGGCGTAGGCCAGCACGAGCCCGTCCAACCCCAGCTCCTCGAGCTTCCGCAGGCGGGTCTGGACGTTGCCACGAACGGTGACGATCTCGAGGTCGGGGCGTCGCTCACGCAGCAGACAACTGCGGCGCTGGGAGGCGGTCCCCACCCGCGCGCGGAAAGGCAGCGTCTCCAGGGTCACCCCTTCGGCGGCGATGAGCGCATCGCGGGGATCCTCGCGCTCGGGGACGGCCGCGAGCATCAGCCCCTCCGGAAGCGTGGAGGTCATGTCCTTGAGGCTGTGGACCGCGAGATCGGCGCGCCCATCGAAGAGGGCCTGCTCGATCTCCTTCACGAACAGCCCTTTGCCGCCGACGGCCGCGAGGGACGCGGAGAGGAAACGGTCGCCCTCGGTGCTCAGCTCCAGGAGTTCCACCTCCAGTCCCGGGTGGGCGGCCTTCAGACGGTCGGCCACATGACGGGCCTGCCAGAGCGCCAGGGGGCTCTGTCGGGTGGCAATGCGCAGCAGCTCGCTCACGGCGAATCCTCAGTGCTCGGCGACGCGGCGTCGGAGCTCGGGCACCTCGTCCACTTCCGGAGCGGATGCAGGCGTCTCCAGACCGAAGAGCTCGGAGGCCGCGTCGACCAGGTGGTGATGCGTCTCGTTGTCGGCTGCGGCCCGCAGCCGGACGGTCGGCTCGTGCAACAGTTTGTTGACGATGGCAACCGCCATGGCCTCCACGCTGCGCCGCTGCCGCTCATTCAGGCCCGGACCGAGATTCGCGAGGGTGCGCTGGGCCTCGGCGCGCGCCACCGCTTCGGCGCGACGACGCAGCTGTACCAGGGTGGGCATGCTCTCGCGCAGGGCGCGATCCCGTGCGTAGCGGAGCACCTCTTCCGAGAGGATGTGCTGCGCCCGCTCGGCTTCCTGCGCGCGCGCCGCGGCGTTCTCGCTCACCACGCGCTGCACGTCATCCACGTCGTAGGTGTAGACCCCGTCCAGCTCACTCACGTCCGGGGCAATGTCACGCGGCACGGCAAGGTCCACCATGAAGAGCATCCGGCCCCGCCGCTGCCGCAGGGTGGCTGCGACCCGCTCCTTGGTGAAGATCGGCCGCGAAGACGCGGTGGTGCAGACGACCACGTCCGCCTGCGCGAGATGTGCATCCAGCGCATCAAACGACTTCACCTCGCCGCCGACCGCCTGGGCCAGCGCCTCCGCCCGCGCGCGCGTCCGGTTCGTGATCCACAGCGTCTGAACGCCCGCCTGACGCAGGTGTCGGGCGGCGTGCTCGGCCATCTCGCCTGCCCCGACCAGGAGCACGTTGCGCCCCTTCAGCTCGCCGAGGATCTTGCCCGCCAGCGCCACCGCCGCACTCGCCATGGAGACGGCCGCACGTCCGATGCCGGTCTCGCTGCGCACCCGCTTGGCGGCCCCGAACGCGGCCGAACACGCGCGCACCAGCTCACTGCCCACCGCCCCCACGTCCTTGGCCAGCTCCAGCGCTTCCTTCACCTGCCCCAGGATCTGTGGTTCGCCCACCACCATGGACTCGAGGGAGCTGGCCACCCGGAAGAGGTGCACCAGCGCCGCCTCGGCGCGGTGGAGGTAGAGGTGTGGCTCGGCGCCAGGACCACCGAAGCGGAGCAGCTGCGCGCGCACCAGCGCCTCGGCCCGCTCCACGTCCTCCGAGGCCACGTAGACCTCCACCCGGTTGCAGGTGGAGAGCCACATCACCTCGAGGCCCTGCTCGTGCAGGTTGCGCATCGACGCGCGCAGCACGTCCTCTTCGAGGGCCACCCGCTCGCGGATTTCCACCGGGGCGCTCTGGTGGCTGAGCCCCAGGACCATGAGATCGGAGACGCTCACGGGCCGACCGCCACCGGCACGTAGCTGCCGAAGAAGCTCACCAACAGGATGCCGAAGCCCGCCATGGTGACCACCGCCAGGCGCCGCCCCTTCCATCCGCCGAGCAGGCGCGCCTGCAAGAGCACCCCGAACACCAACCACACGAGGACGGTGGCGATCGCCTTGAAGCTCCAGCTCTCCAAGGGGGTCGCCCGGGCGAAGTAGGCGCCGCTGAGCAGGGTGAGGGAGAGGACCACGAACCCCACCAGCCCCAGGCGTCGATGCAGATCATCGAGGAACTGCAGCGAGGGCAGCCGCTCGAAGATCAGGCCGAACCGCTTGCGACGCGCCTCCCGCTCCATGAGCAGGTACATGCCCGCCACCGCCGCGGCGACCGCGAAGGCCGCCAGCCCCAGCACCGCGAGCCCGATGTGGATCGAGAGCAGCGGCCCGTGCAGAGAGCTTCCCTCCACCGGTTGGCCGATCGCGGCGGCGGGAAGCAGGACCCCCACCGCCAACGGCGTCACGAACGCCCCCAGTACCGGACGCCGATAGAAGAGCTCGAGGCCGAGAAAGAGGAGCAGCGTGACGAAGCCCGCTGCCGCCAGTCCCTCCCCACGGCTCAGGACCGGCGCGTCCTGGCTGAGGATCCGGAGCAGATAGAGCCCATGCAGGACGAGTCCTCCGGCGACCAGCCCCCGTCCCACCCAGGCCCAAGCGGCAAGCGGGCGGAACAGCATCGCGAGGTACGCGATGGCCGCGACCGCATAGACGTGGCTGGCGATGGTGAGGAGGGAGTCGGTCGTCACGGCAGCGACTGGAGAGGCTGGGATCAGAGCTTGTTGAGCAGGAAGGCGGCGAGGAGATCCTGCTCCTTCTGGGGGGCATTGGCGGGATCACCCTCCCCCGCCTCGTCCGGAACGGTCGTCAGGTAACCCGGTGACACCTCGAACGCAGCATCACCGAGGATCACCGAGTCCTCGAGATGCTCCGCGCCCAGCGCCTCGAGCTGCTCGGCGGTCTTCACCTTCCCCACCAGGCCATGCGGATCCTCCCCGGTGACCAGGGAGAGGAAGTGGACCGCGGGCGTCACCGGATAGCGGCCGGACTCACCGGTCACCGTCAGCTTGTCGTCCCGGATGTCGGCCTTCTCGTCGAAGGCCCAGGCCTCGAGGGTGGCGTGGGGGAGGAAGAGCTTGGTCACAATGGCCTCCCATACCACACCGTCCGGGCTCCCGAAGCGCCCCGCCCATCACCAGGCGCGATGGCACCCCGAAGGGTCGGTTGCCCGGTAGGCACCCGGGGTCGATTGGCTTTCCTTCGACACCGCCGCCGCATTATGGGAGGTCCCACCGCGCCGGCGGCCCATCGGGATCCGCCGCGTTTTTCCGGTCCGACTTTCCCTGGAGGATGTGACGTGGCGAGCGAGAACGTACTGAACGTGAACGATGCGGACTTCGAGGCCCAGGTGCTGGGTTCCGATCAGCCGGTCTTGGTCGACTTCTGGGCCACCTGGTGTGCGCCGTGCAAGGCCATCGCCCCCTCCCTGGACGCGCTGGCCGACGCGTACAAGGGAAAGGTCCGGGTCGCGAAGGTGAACGTGGAGGAGAACCAGGGCGTTCCTCAGCAGTTCGGGATCCGCTCCCTGCCGACCCTCCTCATGTTCAAGGACGGCAAGGTCATCGACCAGCTGGTGGGCGCGGTTCCCCGGTCCAAGCTCGAAGAGGCCATCAAGAAGGCCCTCTGAGCCGCTGACCGGCCGCGCCCCACCCGGCACCAAGGTCAGTCTCCGCTGCCGCTCCAGGGATCATCGGGGCGGCTCACCTTGAGCAGCTCCCAGGCGGCGAGCGCGTCCACGACCCGCTCGACCTCCCCCTCGATGCGGGCGGCGCGCGCCGACTTGAGGTAGTCGGTGACGAAGCTGCGGAGCTGATCGGCGAGGAAGAGGCGCGCGAGCGTCACCTCCGACTGTCCGAAGAACTCCTCGAAGCGGATCCCGAAGCCGGAGCGCTCCTCGCTGCGCTCTTCACGGACGATCAACGCGCGGGCTTCGACCGGCTCGGGTGCGCCCTCGAGCTCGAAGCGCACGAAGAGCTCGGTCCCGATGGGCAGGAAGAAGGTGCTCTCGAGGAACGCCCCGCTCACGCTCAGGTTGTCCGAGCGCAGCGCGGCCGAGAACTTCAGGTCCTCCTGCGTCCCCATCCACAGGTCGAAGCGGACCCCGAGCCGCGCCCTGGGGAACCGCCGGTGCTCGCCGGCGTCCGCGTCCCGATCATCAAAAGGGAAAGGCGGCCGCGTCGGGGTTGCCGCCAACCGCCCGGTCTGGGACCGGAATTGCGCCGTCGGTCGCACGGCCCCACCTGACATCGACTGCATCTCTCGCCTCGCCATCTGCTTTCTTCCTCGCTGTCCAGGGGCGCTTCGGGGAAGCTCCGTGCCCGCCCGAAGCTTCAGGCCCCGCGCATCCCAGCGCGCCGCCGCGCTACATACACCAAGAGTCACTGCCGTCCCGGCCAGAGGAGCTGTCACCCGACATGCTGGGGAACCTTCTCAAACCAGAATGCGAGGAGTTGATCCGCAAGAAGGATTACGCGGCCTTGCGCGACGCCTTCGCATCCATGGATGCCGCGGATATCTCGGAAGTCATTGAAGACCTGCCGCCCGAGGACAGCGGCGTCCTCTTCCGCCTGTTGCCCCGCGACAAGGCCGCCGAGACCTTCGAGTACCTCCCCTTCGAACAGCAGTCGGAGCTGGTGGGCACGCTCGGTACCGAGCAGCTCGTCAATCTCCTCAACGAGATGGCGGCCGACGACCGCACCCGTCTGCTCGAAGAGCTCCCCGCGGAGGTCACCCGTCGTGCGCTGCGCACGCTGACCCCCGACGAGCTCAAGATCGCGCGGCAGCTCCTCGGGTATCCGGAAAAGAGTGCGGGCCGCTTCATGACGCCCGAGTACCTCGCCATCCGGCCGCAGATGACCGCGTCCGAGGCGCTCCAGGCCATCCGTGAGCGCGGCAAGGACATCGACTCCCTCAACGTGATCTTCGTCTCGGACGAGAAGGGGCTGCTCCTCGACGACGTCCGCCTCTCCTCCCTGGTGCTCGCCGATCCCGACATGCGGGTGTCGGACATCCAGGACCGGCCGCTGGTGAGCATCCCCGCGATGGCCACCCGCGAGGAGTTCATCCACCTCTTCGAGAAGTACGACCGGGTGGTCCTGCCGGTCACCGACTCCAACGGGGTCCTGGTCGGCATCATCACCGCAGACGACGTGCTCGACGCGGCCGAGGAGGAGGCCACCGAGGACATCCACCGGCTCGGCGGTATGGAGGCGCTGGACACCTCCTACATGGGCACCTCGCTCTGGGACATGGTGCGCAAGCGCGGCGGGTGGCTCACCATCCTCTTCCTTGGGCAGATGCTCACCGCCGGGGCGATGACCGCCTACCAGGGGCAGCTCGAGGCGTCGGCGTACCTCGCGATCTTCATCCCGCTCATCCTCAGTTCGGGCGGCAACTCGGGAAGCCAGGCCACCAGCCTCATCATCCGTGCCCTCGCGGTGCGGGATCTCGAGCTTTCGGACTGGTGGCGGGTGGCACTGCGGGAGCTCGCCTCGGGGCTGCTGCTCGGCCTGTTCCTGGGTATGCTGGGCATCCTCCGCGTGGTCTTCTGGCCCGAGGCCGCCTCGCTCTACGGCGGCGCCTTCCGCTGGGTGGGGCTGACCGTCGGATGCAGCGTGCTGGCGGTGGTGATCTTCGGCACCCTCTCCGGCTCGATGCTGCCCTTCATGCTCCGCAGGCTCGGCCTGGATCCGGCGACCGCCTCGGCCCCCTTCGTCTCCACGCTGGTGGACGTGGCAGGGGTGAGCATCTACTTCACCACCGCCATGTATCTGCTCTCCGAGTTCGCCTGAGCCGCACGCGCGGGAGTCGTCAGCGGATAGCGTCGGCTCATGGCGCACGCGTCGGCCACTCGGATTCACCATCCTTCAGCA
>DATGQN010000118.1:0-34390 GCA_035304185.1 Myxococcaceae bacterium | reverse complement strand
CAGCAGGGGCGCACCGGCGGCCACCCGCCCCAGCACCGGGATCTCCACCATGTCGCCGAAGCGGCGGGTGCCCAGTCCCAGGACCATGCGGGCCCGCTTGGTGACCGACAGCGCGCGGCTCTGTTGCTCGCCCCGCTGGATATAGCCCTTGCGCTCGAGCGCCTTGAGGTGGTCGTTCACGCCGTTGGTCGAGCGGATCTCCATCTCCTCGCCGATCTCGCGGATCGTGGGGGGAAAGCCCCGGGCTTCGGTCTCGCGGACGATGAACTGAAGAATTTCCCTCTGACGATCGGTGAGCTCTTCCATGGGATTCCTTCCCCTGCTTGAGGCCCCCCTCCCGGGGACCGTCGGACGCAACAGGCTTTCAGTGTCCGCACTCTTCCTGAACGCGTGTTTAGAGTCAATTTCCCGGGCGTCAGGGGACGCAGTGGGTGACGTGGCCGGATGCATTGGCGATGCTCGCCGCGTCCCATGACCCGACCTCCCCAACAGCTTCCCCTCAGCCACCTGCTCGGGCTGGGGTTCCGCCAATCGGTTTCACTCGCGCCGGCGACGTTGTCCCTGGCGGCGGCGCGCGCGCTGGGTGCCATCGCGCTGACGGCGATCACCTGGAGCCTGGTCGAGTTCCTGCTCGCGGGGCAGGCAGCAGTCGGGGTGGGCGTCGCCGCGGGACTGGGCGTGCTGTGGCTCATGGCCGAGCTCGTCGAGGGGGTGGTGCTCGCCGGGGCCCTGCGACAGGGGCGCGCGCGCATGCTCGGGCTCCCCGTGCCCCCCATCCTCGACGCCATCGTTCTGGAAGCCCGCCGCGGGCTGACCTTCCCGCTGTGGCTGGGCGTGCTGCAGCTCTTCCAATCCCTGTGGCGTTGGGGGGCGCTTCTCGGTGGGCTCACGCTGTACGTCCGGGCCTTCGAAGGGCGGGGCAGTGGGCTGTTGGCGTCGCTGGCACTCGCGCTCGCGATCGTCCTTCCGCTGCTGCTGGGACTGCTGTTGTTGGTGTGGTTGCGGGTGGGCCTGGTGCAGGCCATCCACGAGGACCAGAGCGTCTCGGTGGGCCTGTTCGAGGCGACGGGGCTCCTGCGCGCGGGTGCCGGGCTGCCGCTCCTGGTCATCCTGCTGTTCGGCCTCTTCGCCCTCTTCGGCGAGGGGCTGGTGACCACGGTGGTGGCGCCTCTCTCCGGCATGAGCGGAGCCTCCCCGCTCACGTTGATGCGCCTCGCATGGCTCAGCAGCCTGATGGCGGTCGGGGTGAGCGCCATCCCCACGATGATCTTCGAACACGCCGGGTGGCAGGGGCTCATGGGCTGGCGCCTGGGAGGTTCAGGGATGCTGCCTCCGGAGTCGCTTCCTGCACCGCGTCCCGTCCGCGTGGTCCAGGCCGGGCCCGCGCTGGCGGGAGCGGGGGCAGGGACTGGCCCCGTGTTCGATGCGCTGCCCGTTGCCGAACCCCTCCGATCCGGTGCGCCGGAGCGCCCGGCTCCGCAGGGCTTCTCCGGAGACGAGGGCATCGTGGAGGCGCTCCCGGCCGCTTCCGCCTCCACGGAGGCGTCCATCGTGCAGGCCACACCGGTGGAGCGCACACCCCCATCAGGTGAATACCCCATCGTGCAGGCGACCCCCATCGCGGCTCCCGGGGGGCCGGCGCATCCGCATCCACCATCCGGGGGGGAGGGGACAGCCGGGGCTTCCGGGGCCGCTGCGACCTCACCGGGAGACGTCGCCGCGGCTCCGGTTGCGGAGCCTGCGTCCGGCGCGCCGGGAGAGGGGGAGCGCCCCCCTGCTGCGGAGTCTTCCGATGCCCCATCCCCGGAGGACAGGCCCGGGACCGCGGGCGCCCCCGAGAATTCCCCGGAATGAAGGGTGCGCGCGGTGACGGAGGCGGAGGTGGGGCGCTAGAGTCAGAGGCCGCGTGACCGATCCCCGCTACACGTTGCTTTTCGTCGACGATGAGGCCGACGTCGTCGAGCTGCTGGGGCAGCTCTTCGCGCGCCGCTACGACGTCCTGACCGCGTCCAGTGGCCAGGAGGCGTTGGAGATCCTCCGCACCCGCCCCGTCGACCTGCTGATCACCGATCAGAAGATGCCGGAGATGACCGGGCTCGAGCTGGTACAGCGCGCGCGCTCCGAGGGAATCGGCGTCACCTCGATCCTGCTCACCGGCTACACCGATCCGGCCGACCTGATCGCAGCCATCAACTCCGGCGGCATCTACCGCTATCTCACCAAACCCTGGGAGGTGAGCGACCTGATGCTGGCGGTCCAGCAGGCGCTCGAAACGACCCAGCTCAAGCGGGACAAGGAACGCCTCACCCGTCAGCTCGAGCGACGCCTGGATGCCCTGGGGGTGCTGTACGAGGTGAGCCGCACCGCCTCCCCGGGAGGGTCCGGCTACGACGACCTGGTGGACCGCGTGCTCTCCGCGGTGGACCGGGTGCTCCCCTACGATTGCGGCGGGGCGCTGGTGGTCCCCTCGACGCCGGGAAAGGCGACGCTGCGACTGCGCTGCCGCACGCCGGTCTCCGAGGCCGGCCTCCTGGCGGTGAAAGACGCCATCCTCTCGAGCCATCAGGAGCAGACCGGGGACGACCTGCAGACCGTCCCCCTCTCCCTGCACGTGAAGGGCAGCGTGAGCGCGGCGACCGACGCGGCCAGCACCTTCCAATCCGCGCTCCACGTTCCGCTCACCGCGCGTGGCAGGCAGCTCGGGACCCTCTCCCTCTTTGCCCGCGCGCCGGGGGTGTGGAGCCGGGAGGATGGCGCGCTGCTCGACACGCTGGCGAATCAGACCACCGGCGCGGTGCTCGCGCTCCAGGCCTCCGAGACGGCCGCACGACAGCGGATCGAGCGGATGGTGGGCTCCATGCCGGAGGGCGTGGTCCTCATCGACGAAGGGGAGCTGCTCGAGGTGGTCAATCCGGTGGCGCGAAGCCTCCTGCGCTTCGGGGACGCGCCATCCGAGTGGACCACCCGGGCGTTGGTCGAGCGCCTGGGCTTCCACCCCATCGAGCTGGTGCATCGCCGTCAGGGAGGCGGCCGCGCGAAAGCCCACGTGGAGACATTGCGGCTCGGCGAGCGGGACGTGCTGGCCACGGTGACCCCGGTCGACGACGAACACGGCGCCCTCCGCAGCGTGTGCCTCACCCTCCGCGACATCACCGAGCAGCGTCGCCTCGAGGAGCGCAAGGACGAGTTCGTCTCCATGGTGAGCCACGAGCTGCGCACGCCCCTCACCTCGATCTCCGGTGCGCTGGATCTGGTCCTGGCGGGCCTGACCGGCGAGGTGAACGAGAAGCAGGCGCGCTACCTCACCATGGCCAAGGAGTCCTCGGAGCAGCTCAACGCGATCGTGGACGACCTGCTGGATCTCTCGAAGTTCGACCGTGGGCGGCTCCCCATGGAGTTCCAGGTGACGTGGCTGGATGACGTGGTCAACCGCAACCTCGAGCGCTTCGCCGCCGCGCTCCAGGAGCGGCAGATCTCGGTCACCACCTCGCTTCCGGAAGGCCCCCTGCGGGTGATCGCGGATCCGGAGCGGCTGGGGCAGGTGCTCGGGAATCTGCTGACCAACGCGGTGAAGTTCACGCCGGTGGGAGGTGAGGTCCGGGTCTCGGTGTCGTCCACGCCGCAGGCGCCGGGCTTTGCGACCCTCAGCATCTGGAACAGCGGCGAGGCCATCGACGAAGGCGACCTGGAGCGCATCTTCGAGCGCTTCGAGCAGGCGCGCACGCCGGCGAACCGGACGGTCCGTGGAACCGGCCTGGGGCTCTCCATCTGCCGCACCATCGTCGAAGCCCATGGCGGCAGCATCTGGGCGGAGCACGTGGAAGAGGGCGCGCGGTTCGTGGTGGTCCTCCCCGCCGAACCCGCCGAGGTCATCAAGGGGACCGAGCTGGACCCGCAACGCGCAAGGGACGAAGCGGTGCAGGCCTCTCCCGCGTCGGTGGTGGTGGTCGAGGACGATGCGGAGACCGCGTGGATCCTCAAGGCCCTGCTGCGCAGTCGGGGCCACGAGGTGCACCTGGCGCCGGACGCCGATGAGGGGCTGCAGCTCGCGCGCCGCCACCGCCCAGCGTTGATCATCCTGGACGTGCGGCTACCGGATGTGGATGGCCTCGCCCTGGCGGAGATCTTCCAGCGGGATCCCGACACGCGGCACGCCTCGCTGCTGGTGATCTCCGCGCGGGACGAGCGCATCCGGGCGCGACGCGCGGGCGTCGAGGCATACCTGGGCAAGCCCCTTCAGCCGGATGCCTTCCTCGCCACGGTCGACGGACTGTTGCGGCACGACGGGGCGCCACGACAGGGCCGGGTGCTGGTGGTCGAGGACGATCCCGCCATCCAGGTGGTCTGCGAGGAGGTGCTCGGGAATCTCGGCTTCGAGGTGCAGCTTGCCCCGACCCTTGCCGCGGGCCGGCAGGCGATCCGCGATCACCGGCCCGACGTGCTGCTGCTGGATGTGGCCCTTCCCGATGGTGACGGCCATGCGCTCCTGGAGAGCCTCCAGGCCGAGGCACCGACCGGGCGGCCGATTTCGACGATCTTCATCTCGGCGCGCGGCGACACCGCATCGAAGGTGCGGGGACTGCGACTGGGCGCGGACGACTACCTGGCCAAGCCCTTCGACGCGCTCGAGCTCGGCGCACGGGTCGAGGCGGTCCTGCGACGGCGGGAGATGGGACTCGCCGAGAGCCCCACCACCCAGCTCCCCGGCGTCGGCGCCATCGAACGGGCGGTGGAGCGCCACACCGCTTCAGGGACACCCTTCGCCTACTGCGCCGTCGAGATCCTGCACTTCGGGGCCTACGACGCGGCTTACGGCTTCGCCAAGGCCGACGCGGTGCTGCGGCAGACAGGTGACTCGCTGCGCGAGATCTTCGATCACGAGGCGCGCGACGGAGACTTCCTTGGGCACGTGTCCGGGGCGAGCTTCGCGTTCATCGCCTCGCTGCAGTCGGTCGACATCATCGCCCGCCGGGCCCTCGAGACCTTCGATCGCGTCATCCCCCTCTATTACGACCGCGAGGACCGGGAAGGGATCCCGACAATCGGGGGCCGGGAGCCGACGCCCATCATGACCCTCTCGGTGGCCGCGGTGGTGACCACCGGCGCGTCACATGTGGAGCTGTGCCGCGCCGCCCGGCAGCTCGCGCAGCGGCTGCCGACCGAGCAGGGCAGCATGTATCGACGACAGGATGGCCTCGGGTCGCCCGTCCGCGCGGATGCCTCGGGAGCATGAGGCTCTACCACCAGCTCCTGGCCTTCATGGTCGCAGCGACGCTGCTGCCGACCGCCGCGCTCGGCTGGGTGCTGCTCACCTCCACCGAGACCCAGATCATCCAGCGCATCCGCGGCGAGCAGGTGGCGCTTGCGCGGGCTGCTGCCGTCGAGACCTCGGCCACGTTGATGGACGCGGTGGAGTCGCTGGGCCGCAGCGCGGAGCTGTTGGATTGGTCCTCCCTGGGGCCCGAGGAGCAACAGGGCGCGCTCACGCTGCTCTACGAACAGTCCCCCCTGGTCAGCGCCGTCCTCCGCGTCTCCGAGACCGGCGCGCCCCTGAGCCCACCGGTGGCCCGCCAGACGGCGGCAGGTGGACACCCGGCGTTCGCGGTGGGCTCCCTGGAGACGCTCCTCGGCGCGGTGCCGGCCCGCGCGCTCGCACTCCGCGACAAGGGTCAGGTGGCCCTGAGCGCGCCCTTCGAGATCCACGACGGCGGCCGCGCGCTGGCGTTGGCGGTGAAGCTGGAGCCGGGGGCCGGTGGCAGCTATGCGGTGGCGCAGGTGCACATGAAGCCCCTGGAGGGCGTCCTCGAGCGGGTGGTGACCGGGCGCTCTCACGCGTGGCTCACGGATGCCGGAGGCCGGGTCCTCGCGCATACCCCGGGTGCCGCACCGACCCTGCCGGACGATGGCCAGGCGGCGCTTCAGGGAGAACTCGGGCCGGGGGCGTGGCTCGCGAGTGGCGCGGCGCTTCCGGGGAGGTTGGGGCTGTCGGTCGTGGTGGCGGAGGGAGCCCACGAGGCGTTCGCTCCCGTGCACCAGCTCCGGCGTTCGGTCCTGATCTCCATGCTGCTCGGCGTCGCGGTGCTGCTGGTGGCGGGCGCGCTCTTCACCCGCCGCATCACCCGTCGCGTCTCCACCCTCGCGCATGGTGCCGAGGTCCTGGGCAGCGGTGATCTCTCGATGCGGATCGCGCTGGACGGAGCCGACGAGCTGAGCGCGCTGGCCGAGACCTTCAACCGGATGGGCGGCGAGCTGGAGTCGGCACAGAAGCGGTTGATGGGCTTCAACGACGAACTCCAGCGCCGGGTGAAGCAGGCGACCGCGGAACTCGAAGCCTCGCAGGCGATGCTGGTCGAGGCCCAGAAGCTCGCCGCGGTGGGGCAGCTCGGCGCGGGCGTGGCGCACGAGATCAACAACCCCCTGGCGGGGATCCTGGGACATGCGCAGCTGCTGCTGATGGAGAAGCGGGACGGGGACCCGGACATCGACTCCCTCAAGAAGATCGAGCAGGCCGCCCGCCGCGTGAAGGAGATCACCGCCAACCTGCTGCGCTTCAGTCAGCAGCGCCAGCAGACCGTCCTGCAGCCCATGGACCTGCGCACGCCGATCCGCGAGGCATTGGGGCTGCTGCAACATCAGCTCGAGGAGCAACGGCTCTCTCCGACCGTGCAGCTTCCCGAGCATCCCGTGCACATCCAGGGGGATCCCGGTCAGCTCAGCGAGCTGGTCCTGGCGCTCGTCCACAACGCGATGACGGCGATGTCCAAGAGCGAGCGGCGGTCCCTCACCCTGTCGATCGACACCACCGGGACCCACGCCGAGCTGCGCGTCGCTGACACCGGCCGGGGGATCCCGGAGGCGAACCTCAAGCGGATCTTCGAGCCCTTCTTCACCACGAAGGACGTCTGGAGCAACGTCGGCCTGGGTCTCTCCGTGTCCTACCGCGTCGCGATGGAGCACCACGGGACGCTGGAGGTCGAGAGCCGGGAAGGCGAGGGTGCCTGTTTCACGCTCCGTCTCCCGCTTCGTTAGAGTCCGCGGTCCATTCACCCCATGTCTGCCCCCTCCTTCTCTGCACGTACCTTCCGGATCGTCGTCGCGCTGATCCTGCTCCTCGTCGTCGGCGCCGGCGCTTGGCTGCTCCTGCGCGCACCGGTCCAGGCCCCGCCCCCGCCGGCGCCGGTGGTGCTGGAGGAGCCGATGGAGGCGCCGGAGGTGGTCGAGCTGCAGCTGTTGCACATCGAGGGCGAGGTCGAGGTGCGCGCTTCGGGCGGTGATTGGCGCGCGGCCGTGGTGGGCGAGCAGCTCGAACCGGCGGGAGCGGTGCGGACCGGAGCCGAGGGCCGGGTGGTGATGGGCAGCACGGCGTCCTACGAGGTCCAGCTCGATCCGGGCACCCACATCTCCGTGGAGGCATTGACGCATTCCATCTCCCGGCTGCTTCTCGAGCGCGGCATGGCGACGGCGAACGTCCGGGAGCAGCGGCACGTCTTCGAGGTGGCGACCGCCGGTAGCGACGCGGTGGCCCGCAGCGATGACGGCAGCTTCACCGTGAGCAATGACGGGGCGGGGACCGTCGCGGTGGCCTCGCATCGTGGTGAGGTGGAGCTGTCCGGCGCGGGGAGGCTCGTGGTCGTGCGTGCCGGACAGCAGTCGTTGGTCCTCGCCGGCCAGGCGCCCACCGAGCCGTCTCCGATCCCCGAGAGCCTGCTGCTCAAGGTCCAGTGGCCGCAGCAGGCGACCCTGCGTCAGCGTCGGCTGGTGGTCGCAGGGGAGAGCGTTCCGGGAACGCAGGTGGAGATCGGAGGCCATCCCGTCACCGTCGGTGCAGATGGTCGCTTCACCACCGAGATCGAGCTGAGGGAAGGAAGAAATCCCCTTCGCGTGCGGGCGCGCGGGGTCGGAGGCCAGGAACGCACGCTCGAACGCGAGGTCCAGGTGGACACCACCGCGCCCAAGGTCGGGCTCGACCGCGATCTGTGGGGTGACTGAGCAATCCCGGCTGTCGGCTTGGTGCCTGTGCGCGCCTTCCCGTACACTGCTCGGACGAGGCGCGCGCCTGCGGGCATGAGACAAGGCAGCTCCGGGGAAAGCCTGGAGTCCGCAAAGCCGTGGGGCCAGAAGCAGGGCCGGCCGTGGCTGCAGGGAGGCAACATGAGACCCAGCAGATGGCTGTTCGCAGTCGCGCTTGCGCTCCCCCTGTTCGCGTCGGCCCAACCCCTCCACCCGCTCACCGGCACGCTGCACGAGGTGCACGTGGGACCGGGACAGCAGTCCGATCCCCACGTGAGCGGCACCTTCGTGGCCTACACGCACGGAGATGGCGCGACCTCGGAGATCCGCTTCCATGACCTGGCCACGGGAGCCAACGCGGCCATCCCGAACTTCGGAGCCAACGACCTGCTCTCCGACATCTGGGACCAGCAGATCGTCTTCACCCGCACCACACCTGAGCGCAGCGCCCTGTTCCGCTACGACATCTCGTCTGGAGCGCCGGCGGTGGAGGTCGCCCCCACGCCGGATGCGAACCGGCGCGCGGCGGCGATCGGCGGCGGCACGATTGCCTGGATGGATCATGGGCTGCTCATGGGCGTCCCCGAGATCGTGGTGCTCGAGGCGGGGGCGGTCACGCCGGTCCGACTGACGCAGGACCTCGCGGTGGATCGGGACCCGGCGGTTTCGCCCGATGGTCGCGTCGTCGTCTGGGTGCGCTGTGAGTCGGCTGGAGCGTGCGAGCTGATGGAGGCCGTCCGCGGCCCCGGCGGATGGGCCACACAGTCGCTGGGAACCGTGGAGGCGGATGCGCGCCCCGACACGGACGGCACCCACATCGTCTACACCGCGGAGCGGCAGCAGGCCGACGCCGACCTCTATTGGCAGCCGGTCGGGGGCGGGGAAGAGCGCCGGCTGGTGCTGGAAGGCAGCCAGCACAACGCCAACGTGAGCCGGGGCGTCGTGGCCTTCGAGCATGCGGCGCCGGAGACGCCTGCGAACGCCGATATCCTGATCTTCGACCTCACGACCGGGATCCTCTACCAACTCACCGACACGCCGGAGCGCGAGTCCCTGAGTGACCTGTACGTGGCCGAGGACGGGGCCATCCGGGTGGTGTGGAGCGCGCCCGGAGTGGATGGCCTGGACGTGCTGGCCATGACGTTGACCGAGCTGTCCGAGGCGCCGATCCCCGAGGAGCCGGAGGATCCGCCGACCGGGCCCGAGGAGACGAGCTGCGAGAATCCCGGCGCCCGCCCGCTGCTGCTGGAGCTGACGATCGAGAAGGAGCGCTGCAACCGGCGCGTCCACACGACCTTCGAGGCCTCGGCCGGCGGGGGCTTGCTGTGCATCGAGAACGGCAAGCCGGGCAAGAAGTCCAAGCGGGCTTCCGCCGGGTGGGTGGATCTCAACGGTGAGGAGGTCGTGGGTCCCCATGACTTCGGGAAGAAGGTCAGCCACATTGAGCGTGACGTGACGCTGCTGGAGGGAGAGAACCTCTTCGAGGGGAAGGTCCGCAGCCATCCGCACAGCCGGATCCACGTGCGCATCTACGGCCCGGATGCAGGAGGCGGCGGGTCCGGCGCACCGGGTGAGGACGACGCGATCGGGAAGGGCCGATGGAAGCGGGTGTTCCATGGGCGCCCCGGGTGGGTCGAGCGGGTCTCGGAACACGCAATGGGCTGCAGCAGCTCGGGCAATACCCAGGCCGGTGCGGCGATGATGCTCATCATCCTGGCCCTGCTCATCACCAACGGGCCCACCCGTCGCGACCGGGTCCGGGTCCGCGTGCGTTCGGGCCGGGGGCGCCGCCGCTGACGATTGCGGCTGTCCACTTCACGAGGCGGCTTCGAGCGACGGAGAAGGGGCAGCCTCCGGGGTCCGCTGGGAGGCCGGCGTTGACCAAACGTACGGGATTGGACGACTGACGACAGTCGCCCCACTGTTGATGCGGTGGGCCGGCCCCTTGGGGGACACTGCGCCACCGTGTCTGTTGGCCACTCACCGATTCATCGGATCAGGCGTCCCTGGTCTCCGCTCGGGGTCCTTGCCCTCACGTGCCTCCTCTCGACCCAGGCGTTGGGGGCGTCGCCCGAGCTGTTGGTGTCGGTGGAGCGGGTCGCTCCTTCCGGGGTCGAGGTGGCGGTGGGAACGCCGACGGCGAGGGGATGGCGCGCGCCCTCCGGAGAGGTGAGCCTCACGGTGTCCGGCGGCATTGCGTCCCGCAAGGCGCAGGCCCCGCTTCCGACGTGGCAGGTGGTGCCCGACCGGGGCGCCCGGACCCTCGAGGTCAGCGCGAGGGTCGAAGGACACACCCTCTCCAGGAGCCTTCCTGTCGGAGCGCCTGCTCCGGAGGTCGGCCTCTCGCTGTTCCCTGAAGCGCCCGTCAAAGGGCGGGATCGCGAGGCCCGGCTGACGGTGAAGCTGCTGGGCGCTGATGGAAAGCCCTGGCCGCTGCCGGCGCCTCCGGTGCTGAGGGCGAGCGTCGGTGAGGTGGAGGAGGTGCGCCGGATCGGCCCCGGTCTCTTCGAGGCACGGTATCTCCTCCCCACGACCCGCTATCCGGAGGTCGCGGTGCTGGTCGCCTTCGCGCCCTGGCCCCACCCCGATGCGCCTTCAGGAGCGGCGGGCGCCCTGCGGGTGGCACTGGCGACGGAGGTGGAGCTTCCGGGAAGCTCTGAGCCGGGCGCTCAGCTCACCCTGCAGATCGCCGATCGGACCTTCGGGCCCACCACGGTGGATCGCGAAGGGCGCTTCCGCGTGCCGGTGATCGTGCCTCCGGGGGCTGGCACCGCGCGCAGCACGGTCCGGGATCGGCATGGGAACCGCCGGGTGGAGCGGATCGACCTGAGGCTGCCGCTGGTGGATCCCCTCGCCTGCGTGGTCCACCCATCACGGCTTCCAGCGGACGGCACCAGCCACGCGCGGGTGTTGTGTGCGCTCAGCGATACCAGGGGTCGGCCGCAGGCGCGCGGGAAGGTGCGTCTGACGGCCAAGCGCGGTCGGCTAGATGGCCCGACCGAGGCCGCGGGGGGGCTCCTGGAGTGGCGCTACACCGCGCCCGGCAAGTCCTTCGGGACCGACACGCTTCAGGGCATCTCCCGTGGGCGGGGCGTCGATGGTCGGGAGACGCTCGAGGTGGTGGAGCTCCCGCGACCCGCCGCGAAACTCTCGGTGGAAAGCTCCGAGGACGTGCTGCACCGGGGCGCGTCCACCATGCTGACCGTCCGGGCCACGGATGCGCAGGGACGTCCCACCCCAGACGCCCGGCTCGAGGTGAAAGCGCGTCCCGGAGGCGTCAGCACCCAAGGCTTCGATGCGGGGGGCGTGGCATCGGTGGAATGGAGCGCGCCGGTCGAGGCCGAGGGGGACGAAGCCGCGGTGACGCTCGAGGCATGGGGGCCCACCCGGTCTGTCCCCGCGCAGCTCTGGGCATGGCAGGAGGGCGATCGGTTGCACGTGAACGTGACCGATCCGGCCGGGCTTCCCGTTCCGGATGCTCCGTTGAGGGTCGGCGAGGTCGAGCGCACCACGGATGACCGTGGCCGGCTGGTGCTGCCGCTCCCGGACGCGCGTCACGTCAGGATCTCGCACCGGGACTGGACCGGGCTGCACCTCCACCTGCATCGCGTCGATGGGGGCGCGGCGCACTTCTTCCCTGAGTCGAGGCCACCGCGGGCCACCGCCACACGGACGCTTCCACTGGGGCCTCCGCTGCCGGTCAATGTCCGCGTCGTCGTCTCCGGGCGGACCCTCCGCTACTGGGCCGAAGTTCCCGGGGGCGGGATCGTTCCGGATCGGGAGCTCATCGTGAGCGGAGGTGCCGGTCGACTTCCTGCGCCCCAACGGCGCGAGGATGGCGTCCACGAGCTCACCCTGCCGGAGGGCGCGCAGCTCATCACCGTCTCCGACAGCCAGAGCGGGGTCACCGTGGTGGCGAGGGTCCGACCTTGAGGCTCCCGTTCCAGCGGAATCGACCGGGTTGGGTCGGCCCCGGTGACGGGGGGACGATGCGACGCCACGTACCGCCCTCTGACACAACGCGCGGGTGGGGCTGGGGACTGCTCTTGATGCTGTTCGGCATCAGCGCCGGGGCGGGCGCGCAGCCTCTCGCCCTGAGCGATCCTTCCCAGTTCGAGGGCCTGCTGACCGGAAGGGTCTGCCGCGATCTCAACGGAGATGGACGCTGTGGAGAGGATGAGCCGGGGCAGCCCGGGGTCCGCCTGGTTCTCGCCACCGGTCTGGAGGTCCGCACCGATCGCTCCGGACGGTTTGACGTGGCAGGTCTTCCCGCGAGCCATCCACAGGTGGAGACGGTTGCGGGTGCAACTTTCTCCCGTGCCCGGAGCCGATTGAAGATCGACGTGCGTTCTCTGCCGGCCGAACTGCAGGCCCCCTTGGACGGGATCACGTTTGAGGTGCCCATGTCGGGTCTGGTTCGACTCGACGTTCCGCTCCGGGTCGTGGGAACGGAGGCGCGCGCAGGGTCATTGTCCCCGGTCGCCGGCGTGGCTCCCGATGTGAGCTGGGATGAGCGGGGGCTGCGCTACGGGTTCAGCGGACAGGTGGAGCCCGGTTCCCGGGTGCAGGTGCAGGGAGAGACCGTCGAGGTCGGGGCAGATGGGCGCTTCACGACGCCGGTCGAGGTCGAGGTCGGCGCCAATCCCGTCGCGCTCTCGGTGGCCCGCGCCGAGGGGATGGTGCAGTTCTTCACGCGCAACATCGAGGTGCTCGATCGGCAGGGCCAGCTGCTCTTCGTTCCAGGTCCCTTCGTCGAGATCGGTCAGTTGCTGTTGCCGGGCCCTCGGGACGCGGTGGCGGCTGGACGCGCGACCCTTTCCTTGCGGCTGCCACCGGGAACCCACGCGTCGATTGGCAACGCCCGGGCCGTGGCGGATGCAGCGGGTCAGGCCCTGCTGCCCATCGAGGTGGGCGCCGGCGCGGCCGCGTTCATGCTCGAGCTGCGGCTGCCGGATGGAAACGTCCGGACCGAGCGCGTGGAGCTGCAGGGGGTGCTGCGGCCGTTCTCGGTGGGGCTCCTGGAGCTCGAGGCAGGATGGTCTCCGACGACCGGTCGGTTTCAGGCTTTGGGACGGGGCCAGACGCATGCCGAACTCGCCTTCGGACCCTGGCGGTTGAGCGGGGAGTTGGCGTTCAATCAGCGGGATCTGGAGGCGCTGAGCAAGGAGGGAGCCGTGAGCGTCTTCATGCCCCGCCGGCCCGAGCGCTTCGAGCGGGCGCTGGATCCCGACTGGACGTTGAGCGTCCCGGGAGCCACCTCTGCGGTCCTCACCCCCAATCCTGCCGAGGGTCGGCTGCGGTTGCTGCTCGAGCATGATGCACTGGGTGAGCTGGGCATGGGCACCCACCGCTTCGTCCTCGACGGCAGTGAGGTCGGAAGGGTGCATCGCCCCATGTTCGGACCGCACCTGCGGGTGGAGACTCCGCTCGCCGGACAGCTCTCCATCCATGGCGAGGTGGCGGGCGATCTGGGGCTGGGCGATCCATTGCGCGGTTTGGGGACCCGGCGCATGCATGAGGTTCTCCGGGCCACCGGCGGCAGCCTCTATCTGCTGCGTGCGCCGGGCATCGTGGAGGGCAGCGAGCAGGTCCGCATCGAGGTCAGGGACGGGGTGACCGGTCTGCCCCTGGCCGAGCGTCACCTGGTCCGGGGACGGGACTATGAACTCGACGCGCGGGCCGGGCGGATCCTCCTGGCGCGGCCGCTCTCCTTCCTCGCCGGTCCGCTCCCCCTGAGCGCGCTGCCCTTCACGGTCGAGCCCGAACCGGTCCTCGCGGTGGACTACGCAGTTCTCGAGCTGGGGCGTGAGGCGTCGACCAGCATCGGAGGGGAGGTGGGGGCCACCTTCCACGGGGCGGGCGTCGGGGTCGGCGGCATCGTCGAGCGCGCGGGCTACCGGTTGATGCGGGGCGTGGCCTCGGTGCCGCTGGGTCCGCTGGGGCTCACGCTGGAGGCGGCGCGGAGCGAGGGGCAGGCGCTCGAGCCCGGTGCCTTCGCCCAGAGCGATGACGGTGGCCTCACCTCCCGCTCACGCTCTGTCGGCGTCGACGCCCGGGGGGAGGCACTGACCGCACGGCTCAGAGGCGAGACCTTCGGTTCGGGCGGTTGGCTCGACGCGTCCTTCCGGGTGCGGACGCCGGGGTACTCGGACGATCGACACGCCGACCTGGTGCGGTTCCGGCAGGCAGCGCTCCGGTGGATGCAACCCCTGGGACCCGTCCAGGTCGTGCTGTTGGGAGATGACCGCGAGGGGATGGTGGAGGGCGGCATGGCCGCGGGGCTGGCATACCGGGGCCGGACGTTGGGAGGCAGCGTGGGGTGGTCCGGCGAGCGCCTCGAGGTGCGCGGTGAGGTCCGTGACGAGCAGCTCGCGCTCGAAGGCCTCGACGGGGGACGTCTGGCCGCAGGCGCCTCGGTGCGCTACCGGCTGCATGAGCGCCTCAGTGTGCTGGCGCAGCATCGTCATGTGCTCAGCCAGCGGGGCGAGGGTCCCGGCGCGGTGGACGATACCTTCTCGGCGGTCGGCGCGGACCTGCACCTCGACCAGGGGACGCGTTTCGGGCTGCGCGCCGGTTACGGTCACGAACTGGGGCCCCTCATCTGGGTCAGCGGAGAGCGGGGCGAGGGCCGGGAGACGTTCTACTCCTCGGTCTCCACGGATGTGGATGGCCCCGACGTGGGGACGATCCGTTCCGTCACGGGCGCGAGGACCCAGGTCGCTGCTGGCAGCCAGGTCTTCATCGAGGACGTCGCCGCCCACGACGCGGGGACCGTCCGGGCATCAAGGGCCATCGGTGCGTATCAGCAGCTCGGCGGCGGGTGGGATGCCTTCATCCGCTATGAGCAGGGCGTCCGGGATCCCCTGGGCACCGTGTCGGCGCTGTCCCGCTCGGCCGGGTCGCTGGGGGTGAGCTACGTGGGCGAGCGGGTCCGGATGAGCGCGCGGGCCGAACTGTGGGGACAAGGCGGATTGCACGAGGCAATGGCGGCGGAGGCGCGACGTCAGGCCCTGCTCACGCTCGCCTTCCAGGCCCGCCTCTCGGAGCAGTGGCGCGCTTCGGGGCGTCTGCATGCCGCCGACAGCACCCTGGAGGAGCGCCGGGCGGGGCGCTTCGTCGAAGGACATGTGGGCCTCGCGTGGTTCGCCGGCGCGTGGACGGTGGCGGGGCGCTATGCCGTCCACTACGAGCGTCCACCGGAAGGGCGCCCGAGCACCCGGCCGCGGCTGCTCCAGACGATCTCACTCCTTCCCGCGTGGGACCTGACGGAGCGCTTCACGCTGGGCGGCGGCCTGCACCTGGGCGTTGCCTCCGCCGAGGCCCGCACCGATCGCATCCTGAGCGGCAGCCTGCGTCCGGCGCTGCGCGTGGTGGGCGCGCTCGAGGTGGCCGCGGAGGTGGCGGCACGCACGCAGGCACCGGACGGCGAGTCCCTCTGGGCGGTCCGCACCGAGGCCGCTTGGCGCATGGCCCGTCAGGGGCGACTCGCGCTTGGCTACACCGTCGTGGGCTACAGCGGGCTCGGCCTTCCGGGCGAGTCCCTTGGCGAGGATCGGATCTATCTGCGGGGAGAACTCGCATGGTGAAGCGCCTGGGAACGGCTGGGACGTGGCGTTCGCTGGTGATCCTGTTCACGCTGATCGGGGCGCTGGGCAGCGCTCCGGGTCGGGCGGGTTGGACAGAGGTCACCGTCGCCGGCGAGCTGAACGACGTGCAGATCTGGGGGCCCGGCACCTTCACCGTGTCCACCGATGCGGGAGCCTTCCAATTCGTGGATGGCGCGCAGGAGGGGGGCGTCCTGGACCCGAACGCCGACGTCGTGGGCGCGTTCTGGGAACAGAGCGGTTGTGTCACCACGGTGGTCGGTCCCACGGGCGCCGTGCGCTCCTCCTGTGGCCCGACGCTCTCCCTCACCCCCGGGGTGGTTCGCATGCGCCATGTGGAGCAGGGTGGGGCGGGCTACCTCATCTTCAACAACGCCGGCGCGCAGATCGGGGTCACGCACTTTCCTCAGGGCGTGTCTCCCGGGACCGCCGGCGGTGCCTCGACCGTGGACGATCTCTTCGTGCCCCTGTGGCCGATGGATGTGGTGCGCCCCGCGAACCAGTCCTTCTCCGTGGGGGCCTTTCAGGTCCAGTTCGGGGGGACCGCCAACACCGCGCTGTTGATGGCGCGAGGTGGCACCTCGTTGACGTTCACCCCGCACGTGCTCTCCGGCGCGCAGCTGCCGACCGCCCCCATCCGGGAGCTCGAGCTGCTGGTTCACAGCGGGGGCGTGGAGGAGGTGGGCCACGTGTACCTTGCCGCTCCCGACGCCCTCTACCGGGTGGACACCTCTCCCCTGGGCGCGGGCTGGCAGCCCCACGTCCGTCTCGAGGAGGCTCCCACGGGTCACACCATCGAGGGGCTGGGACTCTCCGAGGATCGGATGGCGACGACCCAGGGACACGGAATGATGCTGCTGTGGAATGGCAGCCGAGCGCTTCTGCGTCGTGCCGTCCCGGAGTTCCGCGGCACCCCGCCCGGGAGCGTGTGGGTCGCGGACGCCTCGTCCAGGCCTGCGGCCCCGGCGGGCATGACCCCACGCCTCATCTCCTGCGAGGGCGCGCATACCTGCGTCGTCGGACACAGCGGCGGGGGGCAGAGTCATCTGGCGATTTACCGGAACGAGGCCGGGCCCGCTCCGGCCCTCACCACGCCTTCCACCACCATCGGGGAGGGCATCCCGGCGGAGTTCACGGTGCAGGGGCTCTCGGATCCGGATGGTGATCCCCTCGGCCTGCGCTGGCGCATCCGCCACAACGGTCAGACCGTTCCGGAGCAGCTGAGCGCTGACAGAAGCCGCGCCACGGTGGACACCTCCGGCTTCGGGATCTGCGGAGATCCGGAGCCGCTCACCGCCCAGCTGGAGGTCTCCGACGGCCTCAGCGCGCACGAGGTGGCGCTCGAGAGGACGGTCTCGGTGACGCGGACGCGCCGCCCGGTCATCGATCCGCAGGGCGGCCGGCTCGAAGAGGGCACGTCCCTCGAACTCGAGGTGCTCCCCGGCGACTTCGCGGTGTGTCTGCCCAGCGAGTACGCGTGGGACGTGTCGGGGCCCGGATCGCTGGAGACCGCGGGGACGCGGGCCACGCTCACCCCCACCGGCCCTGCGTGCACGCCCACGGGCGCCAGCGTCAGCGTGGTGGCCAGCGCGCTGGGAAGCGGAGGCTGGGCTCCTTCCGCCCCGGCAATCTTCACCATGCCCCCGTGGGGACGCTCCCGAGCGCCCTTCGGCGCCGGCCCGATCGAACAGCACGCAGGCTCCACCCGGACCTATGTGGCCGAACCCCATCTCTGCAGCGACAGTCAGGGCTTCCCCGGGCAGGTGACCCGCTGGACCCTGGTCGGATCCCTTCCAGAAGGCGTGGCGCTGACGGACGCCAGCGGACGTGAGGTGACGTTGAGCGGCGGTGGCGCCGTCGAGAGCGGTTCGCTGCAGATCGCGACGGACACCTGCGCGCAGGGCGCGGTGACCTTCGACGTCCTGTCCGAGGTCCGGGGCGTGGCGGACTCTGCCGCTGCGGCGCAGCTCCGCGTGGACGTCGTCCGCTACAGTCCCCCCATCACCGAGGCCGACCTCACCCTCGAGCTTCAGCGTTTCGAAGGAGGCGTCCTGACCGGTCGCCTGGACACCGACGTCTCCTGCGCAGAAAGGGAGGGATGGCGCGCCCGGCTGGTGGTTCTGCGCGAGGGCGTGCCCGTCATGGACGCGGTGCAGGTGTCGCCGGAAGGCGGGTTCGAGCTCAACGTGCCGGCCCTCTGCGCGGGAGGACAGTTCACGCTCCAGGCCACCCTGATGGATCCGCAGGGCGCGTCGGGCGTCACCCGGGATGCGGCGTTCGCGGCAGAGCCCGCGCCGGCCAACGTCGGAAGCCTCGTCGACTCCGAGGTCACCGCGGCGTGCGGTGAAGGTGCCCGGGGTGCGCTCACCCTGGTGCCTCCCGCGGGCTCCTGCCTGGGCGCGACGTGGACCTGGACGCAGGTGGCCGGACCGACGCTGACCGAACCGGTCCTTCTGGGACGCAGCGTCCGGGTGCAGACCGCAGGCGCGTCCGAGCTCGCCGACCTCATCGGCTCCACCCTGCGCTTCGAGGTCGTGGCGGAGGCTGAAGGGATCGGCTCGGACACCCGGATGGTCGAACTCACCATCGGCTCGGAGATCCTGGTCGACGTGGAGGCCCGAGCCGAGACCGCCCTGGTCCGGAACGACAGCCCCTTCGGAGCGCAGCTCACGGTGCGGAACGTGACCCACTGCCCCCTCACCGGTCTCGAGGTTCAGGGGTTGCTTCGTGGTGCCTCGCCGCTGGGAGCGGAGGTCTCGGCGTCCGACGGCCCGCACCCGGCGGACTGGACGGCACCGCGCCTCACCATCCGGGGGGTCGCGTTGGAGGGGGAGGCAGAGACCTCGCTCGAGCTGCTCCTCAAGCCCTCCCTTCTGGGGCCGGAGCACATCCAGCTGGCGGGTGAGGTTCACCTCAACGGGGTGCGGATCTCACCCCGCGTAGAGGCCCCGGGGGACCCTGACGCGCCGACCGGTTGCGGATGCAACGGAACGGGGGCGCAGGGCTGGGCGCTGCCGGGGTTGCTTGCCGGTGCCTTCTTCGTGCTCAGAGGCCGAAGGTGATGCGTCGGGTGGAACGCGTCAACGTCAACGGCGCGAGGATCCCGAGCCGGATGAGGGCCCATAGCGTGAGCCGGACGTCTGTCTGATCGAGATCCGACAGCAGCGCGAGATCGCCCACGCTCTTGGAACCGTCGCTGTGGGCCAGAAGCTGGGCCTGCGGGCCGCTCAATGGGATCTCTCCCAACTCGTAGGGAGGGTCCTCGGTCGGGGCCAGCCGCAGGTCGTCCGGAAGCTCCGAGGTCAACGCCGCATCCTCGCCGCGCGCCAGGATGGACTCGAAGATGAGCCCTGCCAATGGCACGCGAAGGGGAGGGGGGACCTCGACGTTGCCGGCGCCGGCGGTCAGGTGCAGCCGACCGTCCGTCCAGCCGAGCAACTCCGTGAGGAGGGGACGCAGGCGCTCCTGCGCGCGCGTGGAGAGCTGTTCGGGCGTCATGAGGCCCATCAGCACCACCGCCTCATCTTCCGTGAGGCCTTCGTGGCCGGCGAGCTCCCGGACCTCCTCAAACAACTCCTCGTCGAGCTGGCCCTCGCGGACGCTGAGCTCGGCGATGGAAGGGAGGGGCTGCTGATCGGCCGCATCCCGGATGGAGACGAGGTGGCCATCCACCAGGGTCAGGCGGCGCTGGCCTTCCCCTTCGACGTTCAGGGTGCCGGTGAACCGGGACTGGTGGCAGGCATTGAGCAGGTCGTACAACCCGTGCGCATCCAGTGAGGCTTCCGGTGGTGGCAACGCCGAGGAGCGGCTGGTCGGAGCCACCGACTCTCCTTCCCACACCGCGGCGCGCTCCGAGAACGGGGTCTGGGGTGCGCGGCCCGTCGTGGGTTGGGTCGCCTGCGCGAAGGACTGATCGACGTGGTCGGCAACGTCTGCGGGGACTTCCAGCGATCCCGCACCGGTCATGGAATCCGGCGCGGTTTCCGGCGCATCGTCCGCGTCGAAGAGCGCTTCGAAGGAGGTCTCCGATGCGCCCTCGGAGCTCGGCGCTTCAGGGGACCTGGAGCCGTCATCGCCCTGCACTCCGGCATCCGGGACGTCGACCTCCCGGGAGGGAGCGGCGCCGGCGGCGTCGGGGATGACATCGCTGGGGAGGAGGATGAGCGCGTCATCCTCAAGCGCCTCGTTGAGCGCTTCGGGCCCGGAGGAAGCCGTCTCCGCGTTCTCGGGCGTCTCATGGAGCGCATGATCTGATGCGGCGGTGAACCCGTCGTCAGAGGGCCCGATAGCCGCGTCGCGCGGGTTCAGCTCGGCAGACAGGGAGGAGGTGGGCGCGGTTTCGGTGACATCCGCACCGGTCTCGAGCGCGTCGGCGTGGAAATCCGGCGTGGGCGCGTCGTCAGAAGCTTGCGTCACCTCGTTGTCCAGCGACGCAACCGCCTGGGAGGTGGCGAGCGCGCCTTCGCGGCTGACCGCTGCGACGGCCTCCGACGTGCTGGGACCGGTGACCTCATCGTCGGCGGTCCCGGCAGCGTCGTCACCGAGGCGGGTCGCGCGCGGGGAGGGCGCGGTGATCTCCTCGTCAGACGTGGAGGCGGAGGCCACCTCCTCTGCGGCATCGTCGGGCTCCGCGCGTCCCAGCTCGTTTGCAGGAGGTGCCGCAGGTCGCGATGCAGCCCGGCCCGCATCCACGATGGAGCGTCGCCCGTCAGGCGCATCGTCCAGAACGCCCGCGAAGGAGGTCTCGGCGTCCTCCTCAAAGCCGGTCGCTGCGCCCTCCGGTTCAGGCTGGGGGGCCCCACCGTGCGCGGTAGGACCCGCGCTGTGTTGGAGCGCTTCCTGGAAGGCCTCCAGGGCTTCGGGGTTCAGCTCGAGCTCGGTTGTCGGATGGTCGAGGTGGATCTCCGCGGTCGGGACGTCGACCTCCAGGTCGAAGTCGAAATCCACAGCCTCGGCGTCCTGCGTGCCGTCCGCCTCGACTCCGGCCGCGTACGTCGGGTCCTCAGACCGAGGCCGGGGGGCGTCGCGGAGCACCTCGGCGTCAATGGCATCGAGGAGACGCTCCAGGGCAAAGGGCTTCTCGAAGAAGGCCCGCGCGCCGTGCCGCTCCACCGCATCGCGAGCGAAGCGGTCGCCCTTGAAGACCCCGCTCATGGCGATGGTGGGAACGCCCAGGGAGCGCAGCCGCTCGAGGACCTCTGCGCCCCGGAGGTCCGGAAGGAGCAGGTCCACCACGGCCAGGTCGAACCGCTCTTCGGAGGCGGCCTGGAGGCCCGGGCTCCCTGCATGAAAGGCCGAGGTGAGGTGGCCCCGTTCGCTCGTGGCAGAAACCAGCAGGGAGGCAAGAGCCACCCCGTCTTCGATGATCAACAGGCGCGCCATGGAGCGCCGGGGAGCATAGCATCCGGCGCCATGCAGACCCTCGGCATCCACCATCTGGCGGTAAAGCTTCACGACCTCGAGAAGGCGATCCCCTTCTATCGGGATGTCCTCGGCTTACCGGAGCAACAGCGGCATCACCGGGAGGATGGTTCCCTGCGGAGCGTCTGGCTCACGGTGGGGGAGAGGGCGTTCCTGGCGTTGGAGGCGCTGGAGCCGAAGGACCGGCCGGAGGCGGACGCCCGGGGCGGGGAGGCCGAAGCACCCGGATGGCACCTGATTGCCCTCCGCATCCCCCCGGGGGCGCGCGAGCAGGTCGTCCGGCACCTGGCGTCACATGGCGTGGAGATCGTGCACCGCAGCCGCTGGACCCTCTACGTGCGGGATCCGGAAGGCAACCGGGTGGGCCTCAGCCATCACCCGGACGACGCCACCTGAAGGCACTGAGGGACGGGGCGCTGAAATCTGGCGCCCGCTTCGGCCTCACTCCACCACGCCCACGTCGAACTTCAGGCGCTGCTCGGCCTTGATGTTGAAGCGCTGCTCCCAGCGCTGCCCGTTGGCCAGCACGGTGAGGGTATGGCCGCCCTCGTAGACGCCGATCTCCCGCTGGGTCCCCTTTCCGAGGGTCCGTCCGTCGAGGATCACCTCTGCATCACGCGGGGCCTCCACGGTCACGTACCCGCGTGAGAACACCAGGGACGAGGCGGTGGTCTTTCCAGCGGTCACGGTGAAGGAACGGCTGACGTCCAGTCCCATCGCGGCGTTGGTGATCTGCACCGAATGGCGGCCCGGCGGAAGTTCGACCTTCAGCGGCGTGCGCCCCAGGATCCGGCCCCGCGAGAGGATGGTCGCGCGCGGCGAGGTGTCGAGGCTCAGGATGCCCACGGTGGGATCGGTCTCCTCCGCCACCTTCTCGTCCGCCGGATCTCCGATCAGATCTCCGGAGAGGGGCGCGGTGGCCGACGCGGCGGTCACCTCCGCTCCGGTCCCCTCCGCGACCGCGGGGACCACGTCGGCCTGGGGCTTCTGCGCCGCTTCAGCGATGGGGGGCGTGGGGGCCTCCTCGACCGGAGGCGCAGGGGGCGCCGCCTGTCGCTGTTGCAGCGCGCGGTAGCCGAAGCCCGCCCCGCCGATCAGCAGCAGGGCCGCGGCGAAGCCCATCAGCATGGGCCCCATGCGCCCACCGCGAGCGGGCGGGGACTGCACGCCCGGGGGCGGCACGGGAGGCGGGGTCGGAGACTGCTCTGCGGCAACCGTCACCGCGGAGGGGGGCGGAAGGGGCGTGGGACGCGGCGGGGGCGCAAGCTTCTGACGCTCCCAGTGCTCGCGCGCGTACCGGGCGATGCCCTGATCAATGGTCTGCTGGCGGGTCGCGCGGTTCAGCTCCGAGGGCGGACACATGGGGGCAAGCCATGCGGCCACCTCCACGTCGGAGGGAAGTGGGACCCCATCCAGAGCCTCGAGCAGCGCCTCGCGGACGGCAAGGGCCGAGGTGTAGCGTCCCGCGGCCTTCTTGGCGGTGCAGCGCTCGACGATCTTCGCGAAGGCCTCCGGGACGTCGTCGGGGAGGGGCGCGAGCTGCCCCATCAGCACCGCCTGATCGAGGTCGGTCGCGTCCGAGAACGGCCGGTTTCCGGAGAGGCACTCGTGGAGGATGAGCCCGAGCAGGAAGACGTCGGTCCCCACGATGATCGATTCCCGGCCTCCGACCACCTGCTCGGGAGCGCAATAGAGGCGGCGGTTCACCACCCGGCGCCCGTCCTGCTCGCGGGGTGCCACCGAGAGGGCACCGTAGCCGGTCACCTTGCAGTTGCCACTGAAGGCGACCATCACCGTCTCGGGCCGCAGATCGCCGTGTACCAGGGGCGAGCCATCGTCATTGCCGGCCAGGTGTGCGTAGTGGACGCCCTGGGCCATGTCCGCGACCAGGCGCGCCGCGATGCGGACCGGGACCCGGCCGCCGCGCTCCAGGAGGGTGCGCAGGCTCTCTCCGTCGGCGTACTCGGTCACCCGCGCGACGCCCTGGGACAAGCGGGCGAGGCCGTAGACGCGGCTGATATGCGGGTGGTCGAGCTGGGTGGCGCGGGCGGTCTCGCGCTCGAGGGCGGCCACGGCTTCGGGATCGGCGGTGACCTCTTCGGGCGCGAAGATCAGCACCACCGGCCGCGCGCTCCCATCCGGCTCAATCCCGAGCCCCAATTGGGCGCGGGAGGGGCTTCCGGGGCTCAGCGGCCCCAGGACTCGGTAGTCGACCTGGTTCATGTGCGGCGCATGCTACGGGGTCCGGGCCCCGAGCTCAAAAAGGGAGCGTCAGGTAGTAGGCCGAGCGGCCACGGGAGACCACGAGGAGGATGGAGGCCTTGTTCCGCGCCGCCACCAGCGATTCGCGCAGATCCGCCTCTTCGAGCAGCCGGGTGGTGTCCAGACGCAGCAGGCCATCTCCCGCCTCGAGCCCCACCTCGTGGGCCGGAGAACCCGGGCGGACGGCGGTGACCAGCAGGCCCCCCCGGACCGCCTTCACCCGGACCCCCAGCCGCTCCCACCCCAGGGCTGCGGCACGCTCGGGGGGATAGGGGACGGGCTGGACGCTGAAGGATCGCGGCGCGCCCTCCCGGAGGACGTCGAAGGTGATGGAGGCCCGCGCGGGAAAACCGTTGAGGCGGATCCGGACGTCCTCGGGACCGGTGACCCGCGTGCCCCCCATCGCGGTGATGAGGTCTCCGGGCCGCAGGCCGGCCTCGGCCGCGGGGCTGCCTGCCTCCACCCGGTCGACCAGCACCCCGCCCCGACGCTCCCATCCCAGCTCCCGGGCCTTCAGCGGCGTGAGATCCACGGTGTGGAGGCCCACCCACACCGGACGCACCTTCCCGTGGGCGGTGAGCTCCTCCACGATCCGGCGGACCTTGTCGGCCGGGATGGCGAAGCCGATCCCCTGGGCACTGGCGTAGATCGCGGTGTTGATGCCGATGATCTCGCCGTTGACGTTGAGCAGCGGTCCCCCCGAGTTCCCCGGATTGATGGCCGCGTCGGTCTGGATGAAGTCGTTGTAGCTGCGGTTGTCGGCGCGGAAGCTGCGACCGGTGCCACTCACCACCCCCACCGTGACGGTCTTCTCCAGTCCGTAGGGGCTGCCGATGGCGATGGCCTTCTCGCCGATCATGAGGTCGGCGCTCGTTCCCAGCCGGGCGACGGGGAGGGGAGAGGGGGGCTGGACCCGCAGCACCGCCAGGTCGTTGAGGGGATCGCTTCCGATCACCTCCGCATCGAGCCGCAGACCATCGTCGAGGCGGACGTGGATGGCGCTCGCGCCGCGGATCACGTGATCGTTGGTGACGATGATGCCCTTGGCGTCGATGATGACCCCCGAGCCGAGCCCCTCGAGGGTCTCCCCATCCATCTGGAGCCGGCGCCCGCTCGGCCCCCGGAAACGCCGCTCGACCCGCTTCTCCGTGCCGATGAAGACCACGGCCGGTCCGGCCTTCTCGACGACCTCCACCACCGCATCGCGCCGCTCGGCAGCCCGGACGCTGACGCTGGAGAGAGAACCGAGGAGAATGAGGATGAGGCTGCACCCCGTTGCACGTCGCATACTGACCGCTCCTATCCGTCCCGTCGTACCGCAGGCGTTCCAACCGTTGAACGGCTTGCACGCATCGTGAATCCAACTGGGAAAGCCGGGGGAGGCTCTCTTAGGAGGTGAGGGTGCCCCAGGGCGGGTAGAGAGTGAACGGCGTCGCAACCGAGCGCGCCACAAGGGAGAACGGTGATGAGCCTGGTGCTCGTGGTGGATGACGAGCCTGCGGTCCTGGAGGTCCTCGGGGAGGTCCTCCTCGACCTCGGTCACGAGGTCCTCAAGGCCTATGATGGTCAGGAGGCGCTGGAGCTCGCGCGCGCTCGGAAACCGGACCTCATCGTCACCGACCATATGATGCCGCGCCTGAGCGGCGCCGACCTCTGCCGGACGCTGCGCGAGGACCCCGGACTCAAGGCGGTCCCGGCAATCCTCCTGTCGGCCGCGCTCTCGTCGGGAACCCCGGACGCGCAGGCCTTCCTCGCCAAGCCCTTTGAGCTCTCCGCCTTCGAGTCCCTGGTGGAGCGGCTCCTCGCCGAGCATCCCCCACGACGCCCCGGACGGGAGGCCCGCAGTGGTCAGGCCACCTGGGCCCTGGTGGGCTCCCTGGCGGGAAGGCTCGAGCGTTCCCTGGGCCAGGCCCGGGAGGCGGTCGGCGGACTCGACGATGCCGGTGGCGCCGACGCGGTCCGGGACGCGCGCGGGCGACTGGAGGGGGCGCTCAGCGATCTGGAAGCACTCCAGAAGGCGGTCCTCGACGCTGCGGCGCTCGCCAATGGAAAGGTGGAGCTGACCCGGGAGCGCACCGAGGTGGGCGCGCTGCTGCGACAGGCGGTCGAGCGCTTCCCGAGGCACAGCGATCAGCAGATCGTGCTCAACCTGCCCGATGCGCCGGTTCACCTGTCAGTGGACGAGGCCCGGCTGCGGCAGATGGTCGACCTGATGCTGGAGAGCGCGAGCACCGGCTGTGAGGGCGCGCTGACGCTCGATGTGAGCCAGGTTCCAGGCGAGGCGATCGCGACCTTCCACTTCCGCTGCGAGCGTCTGACACCCGGCCAACCGCGTCCCAGGGAAGAGGACTCCCTCGAACTCTGGACGGTGGGCGCGCTGGCCCGCCTGCACAAGGGCACCCTGTGGGTCGATTCGACCGAGGGAGACGCCGGAACGTCCCTGCGGGTGGTGCTCCCCCGCACCTGAAGCGGGGGGCCACCTCGCGAACCGCCGGGGATCAGCGCTGCTGGGACTTGAGGGTCCAGCCGATCAGCTTGTAGAGCATCCGCGCTCCGACGTTCCCATCCCACTCGTCACCCTCACCGGCCGGCGAGACCTCGTTGAGATCGAAGCCGACGATCCGCCGTCCGCTCTTGGCGACCGCAGCGATCAGGGTGTTGGCCTCGGCGAAGGACAGCCCGCCGGGAACCGGGGTTCCGGTGTTGGGACAGAGGACCGGGTCCAGTCCGTCGATGTCGAAGGAGATGAAGACGTCCTGGGGCAGGGCGGCCACCATCTCCCCGACCAGCTTCCCCCAGGGCTCACCGTTGAAGAGGCGCTCCTTGTTGTGCGCGTCGAAGAAGGTGCGGATGCGGCCCTTGGAGGCTTCGATGAAGTCGAACTCCTCCTCGCAGAAGTCGCGGATGCCGACCTGGACAATCTTCTCCACGCCGGAAAGGCGCGTGGCGACGTTGTGCATGATCGACGCGTGGCTCCAGGTGAAGCCCTCGTAGGCGTTGCGCAGGTCCGCGTGGGCGTCCACGTGCAACACCCCCATTCCGGGGAAGCGCTCGGCGTGCGCCTGGATCATCCCGTAGGAGGTCCCGTGATCGCCGCCGACGCCCGCCACCAGGCGACCCTTTTCGAGCCAGGTGCGCGCGGTCTGGAGCACCCACGCGTTCATCTGCTCGCACGCCTCGTTCACGGCTTCGGCCGCGGCCACCAGCGCCGGATCATCGGGGTTCACGCCACCGGCCTCGATGACCTTGGCGGCTTCCACCTTGGCCGCGTCACTCCAGGCACGCACGTCGGTGGGGGACTCGAGCATGTGGATGCCCCGGGCGTAGGGGCGTCCGGTCTCCAGATCGAAGAGGTCCACCTGACGCGACGCCTCGAGGATCGCCGCAGGACCATCGGAGGTGCCGCCACCGTAGGAGGTGGTGGCCTCGAAGGGCACGGGGACCAGGATCACGTGGGCCTGTTCCGCGGTGTGAGGAAGTCCGAAGGCGCCGGAGTCCGGCAGGGACGCGGAGTTGGGATCGAAGTCGAGAGGCATGGCGCGAGAGGTGGGGTTCGGGGTGAGGGAACGGGACGCACCGGAGGCGTCAGGCGGGGAGCCATAGCGGGGCCCGGCCGCGCCCGCTTACCAGCGTAGAACCTGCTTGCCGAGCGCTTCACTCCGCGCCATCCGCTCGAGGGCCTCGGGCAGCGCGTCCATGGGCTGGATGGAGTCGATGACCGGGCTGAGCGCGCCGTTGTCGAAGCGGGGGAGGACGCGGGTCGCGAAGTCCCGGGCGAGGGCGATCTTCTCCTCCAGGGGGCGGGAGCGCAGGACGGTTCCCTGGATGCTCGCCCGGAGGGAGAGAATGCGCTGGAGCGGCAGCTCGGCGCGGGAGCCGGCCAGCAAACCCACCAGCAGGATCCGCCCCTTGGGAGCCAGCGCCTCCAGGGCCTCGCTCAGGTAGGGGCCGCCGACCAGATCCAGCACCACCTCCACCGGACCGCCCAGCGCGCGGACCTCCCGGGCGAAGCTCGGCACCCGCGGTCCGACCGCCAGCGGATGGTGCACCCCGTACCGGGCGAGTCCCGAGAGGCGCTCTTCACTGCGGCTGGTGCCGTAGACGATGGCCCCGGCGGCATGGGCCAACTGCGCCGCCGCCAATCCCACCCCGCTGGTCACGGCGTGAATGAGGACCCGCTCCCCGAGGCGCAGGCCGGCCTGCAGGGTCAGCGCGTCGTAGGCGGTGAGGAACGCTTCGGGGATGGCCGCGGCCTCGCTGAGGTCGGTGTGCGCCGGGACGCGCATCGCCTCGCGGGCATGGGTGACCACCTCCTCGGCGAAAGCGCCTCCGCCCACCAGGCCCATGACCCGGTCACCGACCCGAAACCCCTGGACCCGCTCTCCGAGCTCGATGACCTCGCCGGCGTACTCCAGACCGGGGACGTCGGGGGACACCCCGGGCGGCGAGGGGTAGCGGCCCCTGATCTGCAGCAGGTCCGCGCGATTGAGGGCGCTGGCGTGAACCCGGATGCGCAGCTCTTCGGGGCCGGGCTTCAGTGATGGACGCTTCTCGGGCCGCACGCTCTTCGTCGCCGCGTCGATGCTCCAGACTCTCACTCGACCAAGCCTCCTGACGATGAACGGTGGGCGCCTCGAGGGCCGCACGGGAACCGGTCCAAGGCGAGTCCTGACACGGATCGCCCGGGACGGCCACTCCCCGGGCAAGCAGGCGTCGGCCGGTTGGCGGGCCGCACGAGCGGACGTCAGGGCCGCACCTGCCGCCGCCACCGGACACGGCCAGCCGGGCCTTCGTCCGACGGACAGGATTCGGGCTGGTCGGAGCGCCCCCGAGGCGAATATGGATGGACCATCATGTCCACACCCCGCTGTCCCATCTGCCGCCGTGAGGTCGCTCCCCGCGCAGAGAACGCCGACTTTCCCTTCTGCTCGGAGCGCTGCCGTCTGCTCGATCTGAGCCGCTGGCTGGATGCCTCCTACCGCATCCCGGTGGAGTCGGTGGATGCGGACGAGGATGGCGCCGGGATCCCCGAGCAGCCGCCCGGGTCCGAGGACGATGCGTGAGCGGTTTCTGCGATCTCCACTGCCATCTGCTGCCGGGGGTGGATGACGGGGCCCGGACCCTGGAGGACGCGCTGTCGATGGCGCGAACGTTGGTCGCGCTGGGCTTCGACACCGTGGCGCCAAGCCCTCACGCCCGTCCGCAGTATGCGCCGGTGGAGCAGGTGAATGAGGTCCGCGCGGCGCTCCGGCTGGCGCTGGCGCAGGAGCAGATCCCGCTGCGCCTGGTGCCCAATGCAGAGAACCTGCTCGACGCGGACTTCATGGAGACCCTGGGAACGCCGGCCGCGCGCACCCTGGGGGCAGGGAAGGTGGTCCTGGTGGAGCTGCCCTACACCTCCCCGGTTCCGGTCCTCCCCGAGCTCCTCTTCCGCATCCGGGTGAAGGGGCTCACGCCGCTCATCGCGCATCCCGAGCGCTGTCTCGAGTTCGAGCGTCCCGGCCGGGCCGCCGAGGCGGTGCGCGCCGGCGCCCTGTTGCAGCTCGACATCGGCGCCCTCAACGGCCGCTACGGCCGCACGGCGAAGCGGCTGTCCCACGCGTTCCTGGACGAAGGCCTCTACGCGGTGGCGGCCACCGATCTCCACGGCCCGGTCGGCGCCGGTGAGTGGGTGGGCGCGGCGATCGAAAGCCTCCGCGCACGCGTCGGTGCAGACGGCGTCACGCGGCTGCTGTCGACCCATCCACACCGCCTCGTGGAAGGCCTCTCCCTTGACGCCTGAGCCCGACGCGACGCCATCAACGGAGCCCCTGCTCCCCGTCCGTGCGGCAGGGCGGCTGACGTCCGCGCGGCGGTGGCAGCTGCTCGGAAGCGTCGCGGTCACCGCGCTCTTCACCTGGTGGGCGTTCCGCGACACGGCGTGGTCCGCGCAGTGGCAGAGCCTCAGGAGCGCCGATCACCGCTGGATCTGGCCGTACCTGGGCGTGCTGCTCGCCATCCACCTCTGTCGGACGCTGAGGTGGGGGGCGCTGCTCTCCGGGCTTGAGAAGGTGCCTTTCCGGCCGCTGAACGAGGCGAGCGCCATCGGCTTCATGCTGACGCTGGTCCTGCCCTTCCGATTGGGGGAGTTCGCCCGTCCGCTGCTGATCGCCCATCGCACCTCCATCGGGCGCAGTGCGGCGATGACGACCGTGGTGCTCGAGCGGATCGTCGATGGGCTCCTCGTCGCCACGCTCCTGCGCGTCATGCTCTGGGTGGTGCCGATCGAGAGCCCGCACCTTCCCCTCATCAAGGCGGCCGCGAACCTCATGTTCCTGGGGTTCGGAGGCGGGATGGTCTTCCTGCTCTTCGCCTACTGGCAGCAGGCGCGCGCCATCGCGCTGATCCGCGCCACCCTGGGGCGGCTCTCGGCGTCGCTGGCCGAGCGGGCCACCGGCATCATCGAGGGGTTCGTGCAGGCACTGCGCTGTCTCCCGGGGCCGCGGCAGACGATGGGCTTCTTCCTGTGGACCGGGGCCTACTGGGGGCTCAACGGTCTGGGGATGGCCCTGCTCGCGCGGGCGTTCGATTGCTCAGGGGTGACCGACGCGTGCGTCCCGCTGACCCTCGGCGTTCCCGAGGCCTTCATCGTGATGTGCGTGGTGGTCGTGGGGATCATGATCCCCGCGGCGCCGGGGATGATGGGGACCTTCCAGTGGGCGGTGAAGCTGGGGCTGGGGCTTTTCCTGCCCGCCACCGTGGTCAACGCCTCGGGCCTGGCCTACGCCAACGTGCTCTGGCTCTCCCAGACGCTGCAGCAGGTGGTGCTGGGCGCGATCATGTTGTGGGTGAGCTCGGTGTCCTTCAGGGACCTGACCGGAAAGCTCGCGGTCACGCCGCCCAACGAGTGAGCGGTCTTCAGTCCCAGTTGCGATCGACGAAGCGGTGAATCGCCTCGGCGAGGGAGGCCGGCCCGGAGCGGCGGCGCGTGGCCTGGGGCGCGTTCGCGGCGGCGGTGCGCGCGCGCTCGATGAGCAGGGCGTTCCAGTCGGGGACGTGGCGGGGCGTGGACTCGACGGGGCGGGGAGGCATCACTCAGCCGCCTTTCCGTACTTCGAGAGCAGGTTGTCGACCGCCTCGCGCAGGTACTCGCTCTGGGCGATGCGCGTCTTGCGGGCAAGCTGACGGAGGCGCTCGACCTGGGTCTCGGGGACCAGGACGTGGGTGGAGACGACCTCCGGAGCCGCCTTCTCCTTGATGGGCGCGGGGGACGAAACTTCGCTGGCGACCTCTTGCATGACTCTCCCTTTTCGCGAACCCGAACGGCCGGCAGCACAGGAGCGCTACAGGCCGCTACGGGGTGGTTGCGAGGGATTGTCGGGCGAGGCGGTCGACCGTCAAGAAAGCGGTCCCGTTTCCCGGCGATCGTGTGGTCAGCGGCGGATGGAGTACTTGCCGATCGCGTAGAGCGCGCGGACGCCATCCTTCCAGCCGATCTTCTTCCCTTCCTCGTAGGTGCGCCCGTAGTAGCTGATGGGGACCTCGTAGACCCGAAGCCCGCGACGCGCGATCTTCGCGGTGATCTCCGGCTCGAACCCGAAGCGATCCTCTTCGATGCGGATGTCGTCGAGGACGCCGGCGCGGAAGGCTTTGTAGCAGGTCTCCATGTCCGTGAGGTTCAGGTCGGAGAGCATGTTGGAGGCCATGGTGAGCGCCTTGTTCATCACCGTGTGCCAGAAGTAGAGGACCCTGCGCGGCGTGCCGATGAAGCGGCTGCCGTAGACCACGTCCGCCACGCCATCGCGGATGGGCTGGGTGACGCGGGGGATGTCACGCGGGTCGTACTCGAGGTCCGCGTCCTGCACGATCAGGATGTCCCCGGTGGCTGCCGCGAAGCCGCGGCGCAGCGCCGCACCCTTTCCCGAGTTTCTCGGCTGAAAGAGGATCTGCAGCGCGTTCTCGTTCCGGGGCTCGCCACCCAGGAGGCTGAGCCCCTCCTTCTCGAGGCGCTCGAGGAACTCCCGGCTCCCATCGGTCGAGCAGTCGTCGACGAGGACCAGTTCCTTGGGGAAGTCGACCGCGATCACGCGGCGGAGGAGCTCGGCGAGGGTGGGCAGCTCGTTGTAGACGGGGATGATCAGGCTCGTGCGCATGGCTCCTGGGCGCGTACTCCAACCCGGGACGCCTTTCCACGATCATCGCGCGGTCACGTCTCTCCACCACGCCTCGGCCGTGGGCGCCCGGGACGGCTCCAGGGCCTCTCCGGGACGGGGCGTGAGCAGGGGCAGTTCACGCTCTTCGGCGATTCGCAACAGCACCTCGAGCGGCTCATCCCAGCTGTGAAGCGCGAGGTTGAAGGTGCCCCAGTGGATGGGCATCAGGGGGCCTCCCCCCAGCTCGGCGTGAACGTCGACGGCCTGCTCGGGGCCCAGGTGGATGGCACCCCAGGCCCGATGGAATGCGCCCACCTCGAGCATCACCAGATCGAAGGGGCCCAGGCGCTCGCGCACCTCGGGGAACTCGGGGGCACGTCCGGTGTCACCGCTGAAGAAGACACGGTGGGTGGGACCTTCGAGAACCCAGGAACTCCACAGGGTCACGTTGTCGTCGTGGAGTGCGCGACCGGAGAAGTGCTGCGCCGGCGTGGCATGGAGGCGGATCGGGAGTTCGGAGAGCGCAGCGCTCTGCCACCACTCGAGTTCCACCACCTGCTCCGCGGGAACCCCCCACGCCTCGAGGTGTGCACCGACACCCAACGGAACGTAAAAGGGCAGCCCCTTCGCCGAGAGCGCGCGGACCGTCGCCATGTCCAGGTGGTCGTAGTGGTCGTGCGAGATGATCACCGCGTGCAGCTCCGGCAGCGCGGAGAAGGCCACCGGCGGCGGCTGGAAGCGCGCGGGTCCCACGAGGGTGGAGGGGGAAGCGCGCAGGCTGAACATGGGATCGGTGAGGATCCGCGCCCCATCGATCTCGATGAGCGTCGTCGAGTGCCCCAACCAGGTGACGCGCAGGCCGGACTCCGGTGGCGTGCTCCAGGCCCCGCTCGGGTCCACGACGGGCAGGGGACGCCCGGGCGAGCGCTGAGCGTCGCCGGAGAGGTACTCCCGGAGAAGCGCCCATCCGCCGCCATCCCCGGACATGGTCGACACGTCACGGGTGTTGGTGAAGGCGCCGTCGAAGAAGCGGGGATTGCGCTGCATGCGCTCGAGGCGGGGCCCTTCCGGGGGCGCGCCGAACGAGGTGAGCCACTCGGTCGATGCCGCCAGCAACACCAGGAGGAGCGTCGCGAGGAAGACCACCAGGACGAAGAGGCGGCGGATCAGGAGCGAGGGGGCGCGGCGGCGGACGGGCTTCATGAGCGGGCGAAGGCCTAGCATCGGCCCCGGTCGGGTGCACGGGCTCGCTGGTGCGGGCCACCCGGAACCGAAGCCCCGGACGCGGCCCCCGGGCGGACGCGTGTCGGAATGCGGCGCGCGCGGGCGGACCGATGCGAAGGCCTCAGCCGGGGAGGGCGACCTTGCACGCTCCGGCAAGGCGGCTGCGGCTTCAACCGACGGTCATGCCCACGCCAGCCGGGAGACGCCGTGAAGCGTCAGTGGCGGGTGGCCTCGACCGGAACCTCGCGTTGGTGATCCTTGAGGAAGGACTCCGAGACGGAGCGCTCGGCGTTCTCGTCGGTGGTCTCCGAAGCCTTCCCGGGCTCGGGTCGGTTCGCGGACTGCGCGGTGCGGTAGCCGCGCTCGGTGATGAGCCGGGCGCCACGGCGGGAGAACAGGTAGTTCCACGTCCACTGCAGCAGCACCGCGAAGCGATTGCGGAAGCCGATCAGGGTGAAGACGTGGACGAGCAGCCACCCGAGCCAGGCGAAGTAGCCGCCCTTGCGGAAGCGGCCCAGCTCCATGATGGCCTTGTGCTTTCCGATGGTCGCCATCGAGCCCTTGTCGACGTAGCGGAAGGCCTTGGTGGGCTCGCCACGGAGCATCCGCAGCACGTTCGCCGCAGCCAGCCTCCCCATCTGCTGTGCTGCCGGCGCGAGTCCCGGGGTGATCTTCCCGTCCACCTCGGCGTGCGCGAGGTCGCCGATGGCGAAGGTGTGCGGCGCCCCGGGGAGCGAGAGATCCGGCTCCACGAAGACGCGGCCGGCGCGATCGAGTCTGACACCCTTGAGGGTGCGCGTGAGGCGATTGGCTTCGACGCCGGCCGCCCAGATCACGGTGCGCGCCGGAAGGAAGGTCTCGCCGATCCACACGCCCTGCTCCGTGACGTCGGTGACCAGGGCCCCGGTCTGCACCTCGACGCCGAGTGACTCCAGGTCCCGCTGGGCGCGCTCGCTGAGGCTGGGATCGAAAGCGGCCAGCAGTCGGGGGCCTCCTTCGACCAGGGTGATCTTCGCGGTGGAGGGATTGATGCGGCGGAAGTCGCGCACCAGGACGGTACGGGAGATGTCGGCGATGGCGCCGGCGAGCTCGACGCCGGTGGGGCCGCCTCCGACGACCACGAAGTTGAGCAGGGCCCGCTGGATCTCCGGGTCGCGCTCGTTCTCCGCGTGCTCGAAGGCCACCAGGATCCGGCGGCGGATCTCGGTCGCCTGACTCAGCGTCTTGAGTCCCGGGGCCAGTGGCTCCCACTCGTCCTTGCCGAAGTAGCTGTGCTGCGAGCCGCTGGCGAGGATCAGCGCGTCGTAGTGGACCGGGCCCACGCCGTGGATGTCGATCGTCTGGTTCTCGAGGTCGATGGACTCGGCGCGGCGGAGGCGGACGATGACGTTGTCGACGCCCCGGAACTCGCTGCGGATGGGGACCGCGATGTCCGAGGGGTTCAGGCCGGCGGTGGCCACCTGGTACAGGAGCGGCTGGAACGTGTGGTAGTTGTTCTTATCGATCATCAGGACTTCGGCGGGGGCGTCTCTAAGTGCCTTGGCAGCGTAGAGACCGCCGAAACCGGCGCCGACGATAATGACCTTTGGGCGCTTAGTCATGTGCGCGGACTCCTTCGTACAGCCCCGCGTACCGGCCGGAGCGTTGCGGAGCCGCACGGACTGCGGCCCGTCTACGCGCCGCGCCCCGAGCTAGGGCCGGGCGAGGGGACTAATGTCCCTCGTGAAATATTGTACA
>DATGQN010000117.1:0-11109 GCA_035304185.1 Myxococcaceae bacterium | reverse complement strand
ATGGCGAAGAGCACCGTGAACATCTCCGCGGGGAAGCCCATCGCCTCGTAGATGAGGCCCGAGTAGAAGTCGACGTTCGGGTAGAGCTTGCGCTTGATGAAGTACTCGTCCTGCAGCGCGATGCGCTCGAGCTCGAGGGCGATGTCGAGGAGGGGGTTCTTCCCGGTGACCTCGAAGACCTTGTCGGCCTCGGCCTTGATGACCTTCGCGCGCGGGTCGTAGCTCTTGTAGACGCGGTGGCCGAAGCCCATCAGGCGCTTGTTCGAGTCGCCGCTCTTCACGGCCTTCACGAACTCGGGAACCTTCGAGACGTCGCCGATCTCACGGAGCATCCGGAGCACCGCCTCGTTGGCACCGCCGTGCAGCGGGCCGTAGAGCGCGGTGATGCCGGCGGTGACCGCCGAGTACGGATCCACCTGCGAGCTGCCCACCAGGCGGGTCGCGGCGGTGGAGCAGTTCTGCTCGTGATCCGCGTGGAGGATGAAGAGGACCTCGAGCGCGCGCTCGAGCACCGGATCCGGGGTGTAGGTGCGGGTGCCGACCCGGCGGATCATCGCCAGGAAGTTGCCCACGTAGCTGAGATCGTTGTCCGGGTAGACGTACGGCAGCCCCATGGAGTGCCGGTAGCTGAAGGCGGCCAGCGTCGGCATCTTGGCGATCAGCCGCATCATCTGGATGCGCCGGGTCGTCGGATCCTTGGTGTTCTTCGCGTCCGGATAGAAGCTCGAGAGCGCGGCCACGGTCGACGCGAGCATCGACATGGGGTGCGCGTCGTAGCGGAACCCGTCCATGAACGCCTTGATGTTCTCGTGGACGTAGGTGTGGTGGGTGATCCGGTAGGTGAAGTCCTCGAGCTCCTCCTTGGTGGGGAGCTCGCCATTGAGCAGCAGCGAGGCGACCTCGAGGTAGGTCGACTTCTCGGCCAGCTGTTCGATGGGGTAGCCGCGGTACTCCAGAATCCCCTTGTCGCCGTCGATGTAGGTGATCGAGGAGCGGCAGTTCGCGGTGTTCAGGAAGGCGGGATCGTAGCCCATCAGACCGAAATCGCTCTCGTCGGTCTTGATCTGGCGAAGGTCAGCGGTGCGGATGCAGCCGTCCTGGATTTGTACCTCGTACTGCTTCCCGGTGCGGTTGTCGGTGATCGTCAGCGTGTCCTTGGTGGCCATGGCGGCAGATTTCCTTTCGGTCCGAGGTCATGCAACAGAAAAACGCGGTGCGCCATCGCCGTTTCAGCCTCTCAGCTCGGTGAGGCGGATTCCGCTGCCACGAAGCTCCTGCCAGAAGGCCGGAAAACTCTTCGAAACGTGCTCAGCCCCATCCAGGGTGAGCGGGCGCTGCAGCAGAACGGCGAGGGTGGCGGCGGCCATCGCCATGCGGTGATCCTCCCGGCTGTGGAAGCGGAGCGCGTCCGGGGGCGCTCCACCGGGAAGGATGGTCAGGGTCTCACCGGAAAGCTCGGCTTTCGCACCGGCCAGCCGAGCGAGATCGACCATCCCCTGGCGACGATCGGACTCTTTGGCGACCAGCAGCGAGACGTTCTCGAAGCGGGAGGGCTCCGGAAGGACGCAGGCCAGGGCCGCGAGGGTGGGGAGCAGATCCGGGCACCGGGTCGCGTCCGCCCGGATGCCTGCCCTGGGAAGCCCCAGGACGCGGAGGGTTCCCGACTCCATCCGGACCTCGAGGCCCGCCTGATCCAGGACCTCCAACAGGGCGCGGTCGGGATGGTCCGCGGCCGGGGACACCGAGGTGACCACCCCGCCGCTTCGCCAGGCGATCAGGGCCAGGTAGCCGATGGAGGACCAGTCGCCGGGGACCGCGGGAAGGTCGGCCTCCTGGAAGCCGGTCACCGCCAGACGTCCTTCGGAGCGCTCGAGCGCGAAGCCTGCCGCCTCGAGCCAGCGCTCGGTCAGGGCAAGGTAGCCCCGGCTGGGGGCGTCTCCGGTGAGGATCACCTCCCAAGGGCGACCTTCGCGCAGGTGCAGGGCCGCGGCACCGAGCAGCAGGCTGGTGGCGAACTGGCTGCTGTGACTTCCATCCACCTCGAAGCGCGGGGTGGGGGCCGGGCCGGTGATGCCCTGGATCACCAGGGGCCAGGGATCCCCGGACCACCGGGCGGAGAAACCCACCGGTCCCAGGGTCTTCTCGAGCGCCTCGAGGAGCGCGGCGTGAGGGCGGGCTCCCAGCCGCGGCGTCCCCACCAGCTCGGTGGTCTCTCCCGGACGCAATGCCGCCTGGGTCACCAGGATGCGGAAGGGGGCGCCACCATCCGCACACCCGACCTGCTGGGGGCCGTCCGCGGCGAGGGCCGAGAGGCCTGCGCGCAGCACCTCCACGTCGTTGGGAAGCGCGCCACCTCCGAGGCCCGGTGCCTGACCCAGCAGCGCCCCCAGGGTCAGCGCGCGATGCGCATCCGACTTGGAGGGAGGGGGCGTGAGCGTCGCGGCCTTCAGCGTGCTCACCTCGACCCGCAGGCGCGTCACGGCCGCACCCCCTGTTGCCACGCCGGGTAGAGCGCCTGCCACTGCCGGGGCGTGACGGAGGTGGCGGTGGTGGCCCCGGGCGCCTCGAGGAGCACCATGACGAGTCCCCCATCCGCACCGGCCTTCTTGTCGGCCGCGAGCAGCTTGCCGATGGCCGTCGCCGGAATCTTCCTGAACCACTTCGCCATGACCGAGCGGGGCAGAACCTGCGCCCGGACGTCGAGGATGGCCTCGACCTGGTCGGCCACCACCACCGGGGTGATTCCCAGCGCGCGGCCGACGTCCAGGGCGCAGCGCATGCCCAGGCCCACCGCCTCGCCATGGTGGATGCGGAACTCCGAGACGCTCTCCAGCACGTGGCCGAAGGTGTGGCCGAAGTTCAGGACCCGGCGCAGCCCCTGCTGCTCGTAGGGGTCGGCGACGCAGACCGCCTCCTTCAGCGCGCGGGCCTCGCGGATCATGCGGGGCAGTGCGGGAGGCCGTCGGAACCACGCATCCCAGATGGCGGCGTCGAGGGTGAGGGCCATCTTCCAGGCCTCCACGCTGCCCTCACGGATCTGCTCCGGGGTGAGGGTGGTGAAGAACTCGGGGCAGATCCAGCACGCTTCCGGCGAGTGGAAGGCCCCGGCGAGGTTCTTCACCAGGTGATCGCCGACGCCCACGTGCACCGCGCCCTTGCCGCCCAGGCTGCTGTCGACCGCGGCCAGCACCGTGGTGGGAACGTGGTGCAGCGAGACGCCGCGCTTGATCAGGTGCGCCGCAACCGTCCCCAGATCTCCGATCGTCCCGCCGCCGATGGCGATGAGCGCACCGCTCCGGGGGAGGTCCGCGCCGGCGATCAGCACCTGCTCCAGGCGCGTCATCGTCTTCGCCCGCTCACCGCCGGGGATCTTGAGGACACGGCGCGGGGCCCTGGCACGCAGCGCACGCTCGACGCCGGGATGCAGCCGCGCGACCTTCGCGTCGAGCAACACCAGCGCGCCCTCCGGGAGCTGGCGGGCGAGGCGTGAGAAGGCCCCGTGGTGATCCACGCCGGGACGGAAGGCACCGGGGGGAAGCGGGTGCGGCAGCGTGTTCATGCCGTGTGCTGCCTCGCGTTGAGCTGGAGCCAGAGGTCGGCGAGCACCAGGGAGGTCATCGCTTCGATGACCGGCACCGCGCGGGGGAGGATGCAGGGATCGTGGCGGCCTGAGCGCGCGAGGTCGCCCAGGGTGGCGGGCGGCTTGAAGTAGATCCGGAAGTGCGCGGGCTCCCCGTTGGCGAGCCCTCCCTGTACACCGCCGTAAGCGTCGGGCGTGGCGTGGAAGGTGCGACCGGAGGACTCGAGGCGCCCGAGGATGTCCGGCGGCCCCCAGACCACGCCGGTCACCGCGCCCACGCTTCCGTAGGCCTGGGGCAGCAGCGCCTTGAGCTTTCCGAAGATGGGCTCGCCCAGGCCCACCGGAAGTCCGTCGATGCGGACGTCGATCGCGCCGCCCAGCGAGTCACCGGCCTCCTTCGCTTCGAGAATCCGCGCGGCCATCGCCTCGGCGGTTCCGATGTGGAAGCAGCGGGTGGGGTGGGCGTCGACCTCGGCGCGGGTGAGGGGGCCTTCGGGATCCGGCGCGATCAGCGGCCCCACCTGGGAGACCCATGCGGTCGTCGAGAGGCCGGGGACGTCACGCGCGAGGAGGGCCTCGGCGATGGAACCGCCGATGACGCGGCACAGGGTCTCGCGTCCGCTGGTCCGCCCGCCGCCGCGATGATCCCGGTGGACGAAGCGCTCGCGCCAGACGCGGTCCGCGTGTCCGGGCCGGTCCTGCGTCTTGAGCGCGTCGTAGTCCGTCGAGCGCTGGTTGGTGTTGCGGACGATGGCGGCGATGGGCGTGCCCAGCGTCTTGTCCTCGAAGACGCCGGAGAGCACCTCCACCTTGTCGCCCTCCTTGCGGGGGGTGGTGAGCGCGGACTGTCCGGGACGGCGCCGGTCGAGATCGGCCTGGATCCGGGCGGTCTCGAGCGGGACCCCGGCGGGACAGCCGTCCACCACCGCGCCGAGCGCGGGTCCGTGGCTCTCTCCGAAGGTGGTCAGGCGCAACAGGGTCCCGAAGGTGTTCATGACGTGCTCTCTCTTGAAGCCGATGGAGAGGGGGAGAAGGAAGGGGAGGGCGCGCCTCCGCCGGGTGTGGCCATCTCCTGTACCCCATGCCGTGCCCCGTGTGGGGGCGATGGGGATGCGTGCGACGCAGCGGGGCGCCGCGCCGGGGCCTGTCTCAGTTCGAGGGCTGCGGATCGGCCTCGGCGAAGAGCGCGCGTTGGCGCCGGGCCTGTGACAGCAGCCACAGAAGCCCCAGCCGCAGCGGACGTCCGCCCAGCTCGCGGATGGTTCCGGCGATCCGATGCCCCGCGGCGCCGTAGGCAATCGTGGCCACCGGCGTGCCGGGAGCGAAGCGCAGGCCCGTGGGAGGCGCCACCCCATCGGGCCAGGTCCAGACGCAGGGGCCTTCGAGGACCGTTTCCGTGAGCTCCGCGGCCCGTCGGATCCGGACCCGCGCGCCCCCGGCCTCTTCCAGGGCCGCGGCAGCGCCGCCTCCTCCCAACACCTGCACCGTGCCGTCCCCCAATCGCCGGAGGATGGCCTCCGCTCCGTCCACGTCGGTGTTGGCGGTGAGGTAGCGGCCATCCTTCCGATACAGGGTGTTGATGGCGCGCCGCTCGGCCCGAGGTGACGCGCGAGGCGCTGTTTGAAGGGGCTGGTGACCGAGAAGCCCGCATAGTGCGGCAGCAGCGCATCGACCACCGCCTCGACCTCGGCGTCCGCCGGCAGATCGATGCGGTCGAAGGGCGGGCGGTGCAGCCGGGGGGAGTGGGAGCCGGTGATCGCCGTTCCGAGAATGCCCAGGCGCGCGGATCCTCCCGGCGCGCGAGAGGCCCGGGTGGCATCGGCGAGCAGGCGCTGTCCCGGCGCGGAGGATTGGGCGGGGCTGAGCGCGAGATAATCCAGCGCGTTGTGCTCGGCGAGGACCGCGCGGAAAGGGAGGGCCAGCGCTCCCATGACCAGGACGGTCACGCGGCCCTCGCCGTGCCGCTCAACCAGTTGCGCCTGCAACTTCCGGAGTTCGGGAAAGCGGGCAGGGTCTCCCAATGGCTCCACGTGCTTGAGGTGCGCGCGCGCGGGCAACCCCTCCCAGGCCGCGAGCGCCTCGTCCGTGGTGAGGGGACGATCGAAGTGCTCGGAGATCAGCAGCGTGGGCCCCTCGGAGGTGCGGACATGGCCGATGGGCCGGTCCTCCAGGATCGCGAGCCGGCGCCATTGCTCCGGGAGCGGACCGGTCCGCTCGGAGACCAGCAGGGGGAGGATCGCGGTGAGCGGAGCGGGATCGAAGTCCGCCGGCTGCAGATCCGTGCGGAGCTCGAGGAGCTGCGCGCCCCTGGAGGCGGCCAGCCGCGCGAAGGCGAGGGCCTCGGCTCCGAAGAGCCCGGCAGGGAGGGTGACGACGCGGCGGGGGGCCGGGGGCGCGCTCATCGCAGGATCCTCAGGGCGGCCCACAGGGGATGGGTGGGGACCCGGGCATGGGCCGCTTCGCGTGCCTCATAGACCTCCCTGAGCTCCTGGGTCAGGGAGAGCTCGGGACGGAGGCGGGGGCGGGAGCGATCGCGGCGCAGTCGTTGGGCGTACGTCTCGAAGTCGATGGGGATCAGCACGGTCCACGCGCCCTCGAGCAGGTCGGCATGAAGGGAGAGGAAGCCGCCTCCGACCGCGATCAGGCTGCCCCGAGGCTGGGCGAGGAAGGCCTCGCGCTCGGCCCTGCGGAAGCTCGTCGGATCATGCCGGACCCAGCCCTTCAGGCTGCGCCGGTGGTGCGCTTCGAGCCAGCGATCGAGGTCGATCCCGGGGCGCCCCAGCAGGGTCTCGAAGACGGGCAGCGCGCGGCTTTTCCCGGCCGCCCGATGTCCGGCGAGCACCACCGTCTGATCGGCCGCGGGGGGCGGTGGAAGGGGCGCGGGAGGAGGTTCTGACTCCAGCGCCTCCGCGAGGCCTGCGCGCAGCGGTCGCGCAAACCCCTCCACGAAGGTGCGAACCAGGTGCTGCCGGGGGTCCGGATCGGGTGGGACGCCCGAAGGCGCCCCCGGACGATCATCGGACGGTGCCGACATACACGTAGGCGGTGCCGAAGGTCAGCGGCCGGGCCGTGCGAGCCGCGTAGCTGTCCGAGCGATCCATCAGCTCGAGGAAGGCATCGCCGCAGGCGAAGGCCGCCGAGGTCTTCGGGAGGTACTCGTACGCGGCGCGGTTGCCGGTCAGCAGGCCGCCGATGCGGGGCATGACGTGGCGGCTGTAGAAACGGAAGAGGGCGCCGAACATCCCGGTGGGCTGCCCGAACTCCAGGACCACGACCTTGCCGCCCGGCTTGACCACACGGGCCATCTCCTGGAGGCACTTCACCGGATCATCCACGTTGCGGATGCCGAAGGAGATCGACGCGATGTCGAAGCGGTTGTCCTCGTAGGGGAGGTCCATCGCATCTGCGACCTCGAAGTCGATCTGGAGCCCCGCGCGCTCGGCCTTGGCCGGGGCCAGGTCCAGCATCTCCTTGCAGAAGTCGGTGCCGAGCACCTTGCCGGCGTCACCGACCTTCCGCTTGAACGCGAGGGCGAGATCGCCGGTGCCGCTCGCGCAGTCCAGGATGCTGTCTCCGGGCTTTGCACCCGAAGCCTCGATGGCAGTCCTCCGCCACAGGCGATGTACGCCCAGGGAGAGGACCTCATTGGTGACGTCGTATCGCGGCGCGACCGACGTGAACATTTGCTGGATCTCGGTGGTCATCGGGTACCTGTGGCGTGAATGTCGGTGGCTTCGTCCTGACAGAGAGTGCGGCCGACCGCCAGCAGCACCGGCTCGAGGCGTCGCATCAGATCCTCAAAGTCGGACGGGAGAAGGGCCTGGGCGCCATCACACTGCGCGCGCTCAGGCCAGGGATGGACGTCGAGCAACAGGCCGTCAGCGCCTGCCGCGGCGGCAGCGAGCGACATGGGGAGGACCAGGCTGCGGTGACCGGTCGCGTGCGAGGGATCCACGACCACCGGAAGGTGGGTGTGCTGCTTGGCCCAGGCGACGCCGGAGAGATCCAGCGTGTTGCGCGTGGCGGTCTCGAAGGTGCGGATGCCCCGCTCACAGAGGATCACGTTCGGGTTGCCGCCCTCGAGGAGGTACTCGGCGGCGTGCAGCCACTCCTGGAGGGTCGCCGACAGCCCGCGCTTGAGCAGGACCGGGCGCCGGGACCGGGAGAGCGCCCGGAGCAGCGTGAAGTTCTGCATGTTGCGCGCGCCGACCTGCAGCAGATCCACGCGCTCCTCCATGAAGGGGAGCTGCGAGGCGTCCATGATCTCCGAGACCACCGGCACCTTCAGCGCGCGAGACTGCTCGGCGAGGAGCTCGAGCCCGGGCTCGCCCATGCCCTGGAAACTGTAGGGGCTGGTGCGAGGCTTGTAGGCGCCGCCGCGGAGGACCGACGCACCAAGCCGGGTCACCCATCCTGCGGTCTCCGCGAGCTGCTCGCGGCCCTCGACCGCACAGGGGCCGGCCATGACGGGGAAGGCGCGCCCACCGAAGGTCACCGGGCCCACCTGAACCCGCGTTCCCTCGGGGCATGTGGCGCGAAGCACCCGGTAGGCGGCCTCGTTCCTCCGGGCCGGGACCTGGCCCGCCTGGGCCGCTGCGTCCACTGTTGCGCTCAACCGGTGCTCCATCTGGGGGTCAAGGAGTTCAAGCTCCCTTGAACTCGGGGGTGCATGTATAGCGGGATTCGCTTAGAAGACAACCGCCGCTGAAGAGGCCCTACGACCCGAAGCGATGCGTCCCATGACCCATCCTGCCGCAGCCCCTGAGGTCCCCGGAGAGGCCTGGACCCTCCCGCTGGGTGAGGTGCGGCCCCTGGCGGCCGCGCAGGTGCTGGGCCCCCCCTCGTTGTACTGGGCGCGGGAGACGGACGGCCAATCCATCGCAGGCTTCGGGGTGGCGGCCACCCTCGGCCCGGTTGGGGGCGATGCGGCGCTCCTGGACCGGCTCACCGCGGACGTCCAGCGGCGACGGGAGCGCGCGCCGGGGACGCGTCTTCCTCCCCTGGTCTGGTTGGGGGGCCTCGGCTTCGGGCCTTCGGCGGTGAAGGATCCGCGCTGGGAGCCTTTCGGGACCGCACGCTTCCAACTTCCCCGTCTCGCGATCTGGCGGGCCGAGGGCGGGTCGCACGTCACCGCCTTCGACGCTGACCCCGACCGGGCGCGTACGCGTGCGGAGGAGGTCGTGGCGCGGCTCGGAGCCGCGCGTCTGAGCGACGCGGAGCCGCCCCCCGCCTCGCCCGGTCCCGGTGCGCGGGTGGAGGTGGATCGCGCCGGCTGGCAGGCGCTCCATGCGCGCGCGCTCGCGACGATCGCTTCGGGCGCACTCGAGAAGGTGGTGTTGGCGCGCCCCATTGATCTCGAAGGAGATGGCGGGGGCCTGATCCCGGTGCTCGCGCGCCTCGAGGCGGATGGACAGCAGGGAACCCTCTTCGCCTTCGAGGGCACCCCTGGAACCTGGTTCGTGGGCCTCAGCCCGGAGCTGCTGGTGCGCGTCGAGGATCGGGTGGTCTTCACCGAGGCCATCGCCGGGACCGCCCGTCAGGGAGCGGGGGACTCGCTCCTCTCGGACGAGCGGATGCTGCGGGAGCAGGGCGCGGTGGTGGAGGCGATCCGCGCTGGGCTCACGCCGCTGTGTGAGGAACTGCGGATCCCCGACCGCCCGGGGCTGCTGACGCTGCGGGATCTGGTGCACCTGCGTACGCCGGTGGAGGGGCGCCTGAGGGAGGGCACCAGCCTCGACGCGGTGGTCGCATCCCTGCATCCCACCCCGGCAACCGGCGGCACGCCGCGCGCGAGGGCGCTCGCCTTTCTCTCGGAGCACGAAGGGCTCGATCGCGGTTGGTATGCTGGCGCGCTCGGCGGGGTGGGCCCCAGGGGCCTGCACCTCTCCGTGGGTCTGCGTTCGGCGCTGTTGCATCCGGGGGGCGTCCGCCTGTTCGTCGGCGCGGGCGTGGTGGCGGGGTCCACAGCGGACTTCGAATGGCTCGAGACCGAGACGAAGGCGCGCCCGATGATGCGCGCGGTGGGGCATCCGATTGCGTGACGCGAACCTGAACGTCCTCTGGGCCCGGGCCCTCGTCGAGGAACTCACCCGCGGCGGTGTCCGGCACGCCATCGTCTGTCCGGGGTCGAGGAGCTCGCCGCTCGCGCTGGCCTGTGCGGATGCCGAGGGCCTGCAGTGCACCTCGGTGGTGGATGAGCGCTCGGCCGCCTTCGTCGCGCTGGGCATCGCCAAGGCCACCGGGAGCCCGGCGGCGGTGATCGCCACCTCCGGGTCGGCCGGCGCCCACTTTCTCCCCGCCGCGGTCGAGGCCACCCAGGCGGGGCTCCCCCTCATCCTCCTCACCGCGGATCGTCCGCCCGAGCTCCAGGACTTCGGTGCGCCCCAGACCATCCCCCAGGACGATCTGCTCGGGGTCTTCGCGGTGCACCGGGTGGATCTGGGGCTGCCGGAGGCCACCGACGCGGTGTTGCTGCACCTGCGCGCGAACGTGGCGCGGGCGGTCGCGCGGAGCAGGGGCCCCCGTCGCGGTGCCGTGCAGCTCAACGTGCCCCTGCGGGAACCCCTGGCTCCGATCGAGGCCCCCTTCGATGCCTCCGCGCTCTCTCCGCTCGCAGTGAATGGACGGCCGGATGCACCCTTCACGCACTTCTGCGCTGCTGAGTCCCGGGTGGCCCCGGAGATCCTCGCCGAGCTGACCGAACGCATGGCCGCAAACGCCCGCGGGGTCCTGGTCTGCGGCCCCCGGGATGCGGACGACGGCCTGGGCGAGGCGCTGTGTGCGCTCTCCTCGGCGACGGGCTATCCGCTGATCGCCGAGACCAGCTCGCAGCTCCGCAGTGCCGAGGGTGGCCATCCCGTGGTGCACGCGGACGCCATCCTCCGGCACGAGGAGGTCGCCGAGGCGCTGCGTCCGGACTTCGTCCTGCGCTTCGGCGGAGGCCTGACCTCCAAGGTGTTGCAGACCTGGCTCGATGCCTCGGGCGCCGACATCGCGATCTTCAGCGAGGGTGGGGTGCCGCAGGATCCGGCGCATGCAGCACGCTGGATTCTCGAGGGGGATCCGGTGGAGGCGGCGCTGCGGATGGCGGCGGCCATCCAGCGGGGCAGCGGCGCATACACCGAAGCGTTCGAGAAGGCCGATGCAATCGCGGCGACGACCCTCTCCGAAGCCCTGCATCAGGAGGCGCCGCTCTCCGAACCCTGGGTGGCGCGCCGCGTGGCCACGCTCCTGCCAGAGACCGCCCACCTCTTCGTCTCGAGCAGCATGCCCATCCGGGCGCTCGAGACCTTTGCGGGGCCTGCCCTCCGGGTGGGAAGGGTTCACGCGAACCGGGGCGCGAATGGGATCGACGGGATCCTCTCGACCGCGCTCGGCGTGGCGATCGGCTCGGGAAGGCCAACGGTCTGCCTGACCGGAGACGTCGCCTTCCTGCACGACGTGGGCGGACTGCTCAGCGCCGCGCGCGATCAGGTGCCCCTGACCGTGGTGGTCCTCAACAACGATGGAGGCGGCATCTTCTCCTTCCT
>DATGQN010000116.1:0-9203 GCA_035304185.1 Myxococcaceae bacterium | reverse complement strand
CCCGAGCTGCTGTGAACACCCCGGAGAAAGACGGCGCCCCCACCCAGCGAGACCGGGTGAGGGCGTCAGAGTCATGCAGGGAGGTCCCAGGCATCGCTGGGCCAGCTGCGACTAGTCGATGTGGATCTCGCAGGAGAAGCGGACCGAGAGGTTCGCCGCCTCATCCTCCTCGACCTTGGAGCAGGTCGCAGGGCAGAGCGTGATCTCGTCATTCTCGGGGTCGCGCGTGAAGCCCTTGTCGTTGCAGGACGCCGCGTCCGAAACCTCGAGGAAGTACTGCTCCTCCCCACCGGCCCCGGGGGTGTAGGCGATGTAGGCCTGATCGTAGGTCTGGCCCGGCGGAGTGGGAGGAGGCGTAAAGGAGCACGCGACACGCGAGCGCTCAATCACGTCCTGGGCCGCGGCCTGGAAAACCGCGTCGTAGCTTGCGGTCTCACACACCGGGAAGCGCAGGCCCCCGCTCCAGATGCTCAGGTCCTCGTACTGGACGCCGGGGTTGTAGGCGGTGCTGCACTTCGTATTGGACTTGGGCTCGTCAGGGCCATACGCGGTGTTCGGAGGGTTCTTCGGCTCAATCCCGATGATGCTGTGGAACACGAAGTTGCGCTCAGCGGCGGTGCCGAAGGTGCCAGCGGGCTGGAAGCTGAAGAGCGCCGCCTCGAAGTCCTCCGGCGTCATGCGACGGCTCTCGTCATCGGTGACGACGATGAACGACTTGAACGAGTTGGGACGCAGCCAACCCTTCCAATCATTGTACCTGTCGACGGTGACCTTGAGGGCGTTGTAGCTGTCGATGGAGGTGTTGAGATGCTTGAAGCGCTCGGTGTTCGCGGGCTGCGAGGGAACCGGGGAACAGCTGGTCCCGGAGAGAGGCGCCTTGATGCAGATGTTCTGGCTGGAGCTCTGGCCGTGGCGGGAGATCAGGATCACCCGGTAGTCGACGCCGCTCTGCTCGAGGATGTCAGCGAAGTTCTCGTTGATGTTCCGCTCGACGCCCTCGATCTCGTTGCTCATGCTTCCCGAGTTGTCGATGACGATGATGATGTCGATCGGCTTCTTGGTGAGGGAGGCCTGCTCGCTGACCTCGTGACAGGCTTCATCTGGAGGGAAGGGCGGATCTCCGGGCTGGGGGCCACCATCACCACCTGAGCCACCGTCCGGAAGATCATTGCCGGAGCCCCCATCCGGGCTCGTGTCGCCGGGGTCGGTTCCCCCGGGATCGACACCACCGCAACCGGTCGCGAGCAGGCAGGCAAGAAGAAGGACGAAGAGGTGGCGCATGATTGGGCTCCGATGGTGCTGGTGCGAACCCAGAGCATCCGCCTTCGTTGAGGTGGGATTCAACCCTCCCTCTTGACATCACAGAGTGAGCGCAAAGTTCTAATGAGCCCGCTTGGTGAGCAGTTTGCCAGCGAACCCCTGGGCCTTCGGCTGGCGGTCTGAGCGAACGGATCAGTTCGCAGGCGCCTGCCGCACCAGGTCCGCTCCCTTCTCGCCGATCATCAGCACCGCGGGGTTGATGTTCGCCGATGCCTGGGTGGGCATGACCGACGCGTCGATCACCCGCAGGCCCTGCATCCCCCGCACGCGCAACTGGGGATCCACGACCGCCATGTCGTCCTGTCCCATGCGTGCCGTCCCGCAGAAGTGGAAGGCGGTGTCGGCGCTGGCGCGGATGTACTCGAGCAGCCCCTCATCGGTGTCGCCCCGTGGCCCCGGCTCCGTCTCACGGATGTTCAGCTTCTTCACCGGCATGGCGTCCGCGATCTTCTTGGCCATCTTCATGCCTTCGATGAGCCCCACCCGGTCCTCTTCCCGCTCCAGGTGGTTGAAGATGATGTGAGGATTGTCGCGAGGGTCCGGGGACGTGATGCGAACGTGTCCGCGGCTGAGGGGCCGACACAGGTACATCCCGAGGCGGAAGCCGGACTCTTCGGCGAGCTCCCGGCCGTTCTCCGCAGGCATGAACGGAAGGAAGTGCAGCTGGACGTCGGCGGCCTGTACGCTCGGCGTGGTCCGCAGGTAGGCCCCCGCGAGTGACGCGCCGATGGTCAGCGGCCCGTTCCTCGGTCCGAAGTAGTAGTTGAGACCCGCGGCCAGATATCCGAGGAGACCGAAGACCTTGCGGTTGAAGGTGTATGGACTTGACGTCAGGTATTTACGTCCCGTCTGCACGTGGTCGCTCAGGTTCTCGCCGACGCCCGGCAGATCGTGGACGACGTGGATCCCCCACGAAGGTGCGTCACCCCGCGTCAGGGATTGCAGGCGCAGGGCCGGATGCGTGCGCGGCGGGAAGGCGAGGGGCCCCTGATTCAGCTGCCATCGCAGCGTCGTAGTCCTCCCGGGCGCGGTGGATGCGCTCGCCATTCGCCTGCGCCCACGCTCCCAGCGCCCGCACCGGCTCCAGGAGGGTGCGACCGAGCTCGGTCAACGCGTAGTCCACCCGCGGAGGCACGGTGGGAAAGACCGTGCGCGTGATCAGGCCATCCCGCTCGAGCCCCCGGAGGGTGTGGGTCAGCATCCGCTGCGAGATCCCGTCAATGGAGCGCTTGAGCTCCGAGAACCGACGGGGGCCCTCGCCGAGCAGGACGATGACCAGGACGCTCCACTTGTCCCCGACCCGGTTCAGAACGTCCCGCACCGCCACGCAGGCCGACTGGGGGACGAAGGTGTGACTCAGTGACATGGGTGTGCCTCCTTGCGGCGGGAACCCGCTCCCGACATATCTGGGCCGGTCGATTACCAAAAGTAACCCAGATACTGAAAGGAACCCTCATGACCACCGCCACCCTCCCCGTCGTTTCCTCCTCTTCCTCGTCCAAGGGCCTGCGGATCGCGCTCTCCATCGCCCAGGCCCTGCTGGGCGTCATGTTCTTCATGGTGGGGCTGATGAAGACCTTCCAGCCCCTCGAGGCCATCGGAGCCTCGCTCCCCTGGGTCCTCGAGTATCCGGCTGCGCTGACCCGCTTCATCGGGATCTCGGAGCTGGCGGCAGGCGTGGGGCTGGTGCTCCCCGGCCTGCTGCGCATCAAGCCCTTCCTGGTTCCACTGGCCGCGGCCGGGCTGGTGGTGGTGATGATCCTCGCCGCGGGCTTCCACGCGCTCCGCGGTGAGTTCGGCGCCATCCCCATGAACCTGGTCTTGGGGGGCTTGGCGGCCTTCATCGCGTGGGGCCGCCACAAGAAGGCGCCCATCGCGTCGCGCTGAACTGCTGGAGGGACCCGCTCCGGGAGGAGGCCTGAGCCCACCTGCCTGGAGCGCGGTGCCGCGGGGCCTCCTGGGACGCGCGCTGTGCGGCGGACGTCATGGAGACGAGGCCGTCGTCACGCGAAGGACCTGGCGCGCGTGATCTGCCGACCTGCGTCCCGAAGGCCCGCTCTCCCGTCATCCAACAGCCCGGCCGGGCGCTGCGTTGTGCTCCCGGCTGGTGGCTGCACTGGGCAGGGGGCGTGAGGATCCGCACAGTCCCTGCGGTGCGTGCGCGCATGGACGCGGCGGGCGTACCCCTCACCCGCTCAGGAGCAGAACGCCATGGCTTACTCGGTCGGTGTCTTCATCGGCAGCCTCGCCTCGGACTCCATCAACCGGACCCTCGCCAACGTCCTCTTCAGGTTGGCGCCGAAGAACCTGGAGCTGGAGGAGATCCCCATCAAGGACCTGCCGCTCTACAACCGGGACTTCGACGCGAACTACCCGCCGGTGGCGCGCCAGTTCAAGGACCACATCGCGCGCGTGGACGCCCTGCTGTTCGTCACCCCCGAGTACAACCGCTCCATCCCCGGGGTGCTCAAGAACGCGATCGACTGGGGCTCCCGGCCCTACGGAAAGAACGCGTTCGCGCTCAAGCCTTCGGCGGTCATCGGAACCTCACCGGGCGCCATCGGGACCGCGGTGGGGCAGCAGCACCTGCGCAGCATCCTCTCCTTCGTGAATTCGCCGGAGATGGCGCAGCCCGAGGCCTACATCCAGACCAGGCCGGGACTCTTCACCGACGACGGGGAGGTCACCGACAAGGACACCGAGGCCTTTCTGCGCGAGTGGTTCGACGCCTTCGGGATCTTCGTCGCCAAGGTCCACGGCATCGAGGGTGTGAAGAAGCAGGCGTGAGATGCTCCTGAGCGCGCAGGGAGTCCGCCCTCGCTGCTGCCCCCATTCATCACGGGGCGGGCAGGCTGGCCCCCGGGCTGCCGGCCGGCCGCTGCGACTCGCGCGAGGCGGGGGCAACGGCTAGGTTCCTGAAAGCATGTCCGAAGAGAACGGTGATCCGGGCCCTTCGTCGGCTCGACTGCTGCGTGCGGACGGCCGTCCCAATGGCCACCGCCAGGGAATCGAACTCCCTCCGACCGGCCCATTGGGGACCGGGGGCCTGGTCCATCCGGTGGAGGTCGATCGGGGGCCGCTGCGCGTCGTCAGCTACAACGTGCGCTACTTCGGCCATGCCCTCCGGGGGTTGGCGAGCACCATGGGCCCCAAACGCCGGGTGGCGGCGGCCATCGCCTCGCTGGATCCGCTGCCGGACATCATCTGTCTGCAGGAGGTCGAGACCCGCTCCCTCCGCAGCTACACCGCCGACCGCCACGCCGAGCCCACCCAGCTCGAGGCCTTCATGGGCCGGATGGAGGAGATCTTCACCCTCTCCGGTCTGGTGATGCCCTACGAGGCCTATTACTTTCCGGCGCACACCTACCGCTTCCGCAAGATCAACCTCTACACCACCGGCCTTGCGGTCCTGGTGCATCGCGGTCGCCTGCGGGTCGAGCACCACAACAGTGAGGCGCCCGAGCAGATCACCCACCGCCCCAACGTCGAGGCGCTGCGTCAGCACAAGCAGACCCGCATCTGCGCCCACGTCCGGGTGCGCACGCCCTGGGGCACGCCCCTCAACGTCTTCAACACCCACCTGAGCCTGCCCAACTTCTTCACCAAGGAGTTCTGGGCCCGCGGCGACAAGATGGGCTTCGGGCGCAACCAGCTCCAGGAGGCACAGCTCCTCGCGGCCTTCGTGCAGCGCTACGCGCAGGACGAGCCCTTCGTCGTGGCCGGAGATTTCAACACCGCGCCGGACACGCCGGTGTACCGCTACCTCGCCGAAGACGTGGGCTTCGCCTCCGCCCAACCCCTCCTCGCGGACATGGCCGGCCCCAGGAAGCGGTTCCCCACCGCGGGCTTCATGCACCTGCGCATGCACCTGGACCACCTCTTCGGCGGCGGCATCGCCTTCGAGGATCTCGAGGGCACCCGGCCTTTCGGGGATAAGCAGAGCCCTTTCTTCGGGCTCTCCGACCACATGCCCCTCATCGGTCGATTGCGGCTGCCGGAATGACGGTTGCGCTGACCATCCGCTCAGTTCTGGTTTATGTTGCGCTTCAAACATTGCGGGCCGAATGAACGGCCGGCGGGAGCGCACGCATGACGACGTTGCAGTGGACCGGAAGTTCGAAGCGCTGGTGGCGGTATGTCGGGGTGGTCGGCGCGGTGACGCTGCTGGCCTGTGGCGGCACGGAGCCCGAGCCGGAGCCTGAGCCCGAGCCACAGCCGGTGACCCCGATCGCGCACTCGCAGTTTCTCGAGGTGTACGAGGGGACCTCCCTCCCGATCACCCTCGCGGGTGAGGTCGGCCCGGATGCGAACGCCACGTTCACCATTGAAGCGGCGCCGCGCTTCGGGCAGCTGGAGGGGACCCCTCCGAACCTGACCTACGTTCCGAATGACGGTTTCCTGGGGCTGGACGTGTTCAGCTTCTCGGTCGCCGATGGCGAGCGGCGCTCGTCTGCATCCGTGGTGGCGGTCGAGGTGCTGAACACGCCCTTCTATGTGATCACCCGCGGTTCGGCGGAGCAGCAGAGCATCCTTCAGCGCATCGGGTCCCGGGGGGAGGTCACCGAGATCGGTCCGACCGGCCACGCGCTCACCACGCTCAAGTTCGATCCCACCGACGGAGCGCTGTACGCCATCACGCGCTGGACTGACTTCGAGAACGGGTGCAACAACTGCCTGGTGACGCTGGACCTCGAGACCGGGGCCGCGACCGTGGTGGCCCCGCTGACTGTCGGGGCGAGCAGCCATGGCCCGGTCGCTTCCATCGCCTTCCGGTCCGACGGCTCCCTGTACGGGTTCTCTGAGCAGGGCGACGATCTGGTGAAGATCGACAAGGAGACGGGGGCCGTGGAGGTCCTCGAGGACTCCGACCTCAGCACCTGGGGTCATGGGATGTGGACCACGCCCGATGACACCCTGTGGTTCATCAACGGAGATGGAAGCGTGTACACGCTGGATCCGGCGACCGGGATCCCCACCCTGATCCACGAGGGCGGGGTTCTGGCGGCGACCTTCGGTGGCGGTCGAACTGAAGTGCAGGTGCGTGGGGACCGCAACCCCCACACCGGCCGGTACTGGGGCGTGGTTGATAACCACGGGACGATCGTTCAGACGGCGATTGATGGCGAACAGGCCCGTTACCTCCCGAGCCCGCCGCTCTTCACCGACCCGCTCACCCACAACCTCGCCTTCCCGCCGGCCACGCCTTGAGGTCGAGGGGCGTCGGACAGTCCCGACGCCCCTGACAGCTCGTCGTCCTGCCGCGCCCCTTCCCCGCGAGTCCGATGGGGAGGGGGCTCTTTCCTTGTGACCGGAGGCCGCGCGCCTTCGGTTTCAACTCTGCGCGGACGCGCCGTATGGTGAGGGGCATGAACAGCCTCATCGGACAGCTGCCCGAGTGGATGCGCTCACCCGCCGCCCTCATCGCGGGCGGACTGCTCCTGCTGTTCCTGCTGGTGCTGGTGATCCGGCGCCGGGCGGATGCGGCCACACACGGGCTGCCCTCGGGGCGCGGCTGGCGCGGCAAGGTCCCGCTTCCCAACCAGGCCTCGCCCCTGGACGCCATGCGCGCGGCGCTCGAGTCCAGCCCCCGGATTCAATCTCTTCGCCAAGCTGCGCCTGTGCCGTCAGCCGTCGAAGACGTGCCTGGGGGAGGCGCCACCGAGGCGGAGGGGAGGCCCGCGTTGGAGGCCGGGACCTCCACCGGGCCGCAGGAAGACCAGAGCGCAGCCGGGTCGGACGTGAGCGACCCGGCTCGAACCGATCCGGCCGGTGCGGTCGACAACCACGGCGACGATGCCGCGAACGTGGTCCCCTTACGCGCCGGGAGCGCCTCGACGAAGCACCCGGCCGAAGACGCGGACGGGGAAGATGAAGGAGCGGTGCCTGCTGTTCCCGAGCAGGTGCGGGAGCAGAAGAAGGGCTGAATCGCGGCCCGTCGCGGGGCTCCAAAGTCTCTCAAACTTTCCCGACTAGGACGGAAACCCGCCGGAGGGAGGACGCGCATTCCGCGCGCCAAGGGACCGGCGGGGGAAGTCCTGATGCACCGTCTGCTGCTCGTACCCCTCACCGTGCTGGGAATGCTCGCTTCCGGCACCGCTGTCGCGCAGCCCCGACACCTGTCGGCTGACCGCGACACCTACGTCAAAGAGAACAACAAGGGGCCATATGGCAGTGAGCCGTTGGTCACCGTCTCGAAGGGGAAGAACGCCAAGAACACCCGCAAAGGGCTGATCTCGTTCTGGGGCCTGAATCGCGGGGCCCCCATCGACGCCTCCCTGGCGCTGACCGTGGAGCGGGTCGAGTCCAGCGGCACGCAGACCGTTCACGTCTACGGCGTCCGGGATGCCTGGGCGACGCTCTCGGACGGGGTCGGGGAGTGCCAGGAGGACTTCAGCGAGTCTGCGCTCAAGCACGGGCATGTCCCCTTTCTGGACACCTCGGCGGACGGCGTGAACGAGGCTTCGGGCTGCCTGTTCAGAGGCCGTCCGCTGGGGACGCTGAAGCTCACCCGCGCCCACGTCGGGCAGACGGTCCGGCTCGAATCCCCCGCGTTGGTGGCCTTCCTTCAGGAGAACGTGACCGAGCGGGTGACGTTCCTGCTCGTACGTGACGCCGGCGACAAGGCGAACGGGGAGGTGGCCTTCGCCTCCCGGGAGCATCCCTCGCTGCCGCGGGCCTCGCTGAGCTGGACGGATGCCAGCGACTTCGGATTCCCCGACTGGAGCACCGGCGCCCAGGTGACGAACGGGGGACGGACCGTCCACTATCAGGGCACCATCGAGGTTCCCCTGGGGGATGGCGGGACGCTGAGGCTTCCTGCGGCGTCGGTGACGATGGGCTTCACCTCGTCAGGGAATCTCGAGACCCTCAGCGGAACGGTGGGCTACCCGGAGCTGCCCGAGGAGGGGATCTTCGGTGCGCTCGGCGCGTTCGAGGGCTCCGGGCCCGCGCTGCAGGTGGGCTTCGACTACCCCATGGTGTTCAACCAGGGGGCAGAGCTCCCCCTCAATCCCTTCACCCGCTACCTCTATGTCCGGACCATGACGGGAGCGACCCTGTCATGGGGCGTGATCTCCGCGGAGAGCCCCGGGGCGGGTGAGACCCTCCTGGTCTTCGACCCCGCTGCTCCGGCGACCTACCTCTACACGAGCCACCTTCCGGGAGGGGTGCCGCTCGACAGCGTGCAGCTCGGCGTCTCCAATCGGCACACCATCCCCTTCGTGCCGCTGGTGACCCGCGGAGTGGAGGGGGAGCTCAAGGGCTTCAACGGCAACCTCCACCTCGGCGCATCGGGGGAGATCCCCACGAAGATCCCCGGGGTCGGGTTCGCCGTCGAGGGTGAGATGACGGCCAAGGCGGTGCCGGAGGCCTTCCCGGCGGTGGATTGGGTGGAGGAGCTGGGCGGCAACGCCGAGGCCGGGCTGTCGGCGACCGTCGGCGTCTTCAACGTCACCGTGCCGTTCGCCGAGGCGTCGTACCGGTACCGCGCACAAGGCCGCGGGGGACTGCCCTCCCTCGCCTACTCGACCGACGCCGCGGTCCCGCATCTGCCGGACCTGCCCTTCCAGATCGATGGCAAGGCCAAGGTGTGGTCCTACCTCGCGGCGGCCGACGCCGGGCAGCACTCCTTCGTGGGGATCAAGGGGCGCGTGAAGTTCGGCACGCGCTGGGTCTCGCAGAAGTTCGACATGACCGTGGACATCGGGCCCCAGCAGGCAGCGCTCGATGGAACCGTGTCGTTCGGCGGCTTCAAGGTGAACGTCAGCGGCTCCGCGTCTCAATCACGCGTGCGCCTGGCCGGCTCCGCGTCAACCAATTGGGGCGTCGAGGGCTACAAGGTGAAGCTCGAGCTCAAGGTGGGCTTCGACTCCGCGCAGGCTCCC
>DATGQN010000115.1:0-8785 GCA_035304185.1 Myxococcaceae bacterium | reverse complement strand
CCGCGCCTGCTCATCATCAACACCGAGCTCGCGGGCCGCGAGTTCGCCTGCATCCGCGATGAGCTGCGGCTGGGCCGCTCCTACGACAACGACATCTCCATCGAGCACCCCTCCCTCTCGCGCAGCCACGCGCGGCTGGTGCTCGGTGCGGATGGCGAGTGGGAGCTGGTCGACCAGGGTGCGGTGAACGGCGTCCACCTGGACGGGGTCCGCATCGAGCGCGCACACCTGAAGGACGGCGACGAGTTCGACCTCGGCCACGTGCGGATGCGCTTCATGCTCCCGCCCCGGAAGCAGCTGGGTCGGAAGATCCTGCGCGGGATGGGATGGGGCGCCATCGGCCTGAGCATCTCCGCGGGGATCGCGGTGCTGGTGATGGTGGGGTTGCTCGCCTTCAGCCCGTCGGTCGCAGCGCAGGTCCTGCCCGCCCAGGTCGTCGATCGTTTCGCCGCCCTTCCCGAAGAGCCACAGGAGGCCACCGAGGCGCTGGTCTCCGTTCCCGACGACGTCTCGGAGCTGATGGCCGCCCGCATCGCGCCGGCGGTCGAGCTGGCGAATGGACGCGAGTTCCAGCGCGCCATCCAGATGCTCGAGGGCCTCCCTGAGAACGTGCGCAGCGAGGGGACCGAGGCCCTCCTCGACCGGCTCCGCGCCGAGCTCGAGGTGCGCACCATGCTCTCCGAGGCCCAACGCTTCATCGACTCCGGAGAGATCCCCGAGGCCCAGGCCCTGATCACCGCCTCCCGCGACACCCGCGCGTGGCGCAAGGAGCTGGGCATCATGATGGGCCGGCTGGTCGACGCCCGCGCCGAGTGGAAGGAGCGCACCGCCAAGGAGCGCAACGAGCGCGCCGAGCGGGTCGAAGGCCTCTACCTTGCCGGCCGTGACGCCCTCTCCCGCGGGCAGCTCGGGGCGGCGGAGTCGGCGTTCCAGCAGTGCGTCGCGCTCGATCCGCGCGCCGCCCCCTGCCACCTGGGACTGGGCGGAACCTACGCCCGGACCCGGGGCAAGGCAGAACTCGGTGCCACCCACTACGAGGAGTTTCTCGAGCTGTCACCGGAAGATCCGGCGGCGCCCGTCGTTGAGGCGGTGCTCGCGAGCTACGGGGAAGCGAAACGTCGCGCAGGCCGTTGAGCGCAGCCGGCCGCCCCATCCACACCACGTCCCCCCTTCACCCCCCAGACCTCCTCCGAGCGTTGCGTGCGCTCACCTTGCGTGAGGTCGACCTGCCGGCACGTGACCCGCCGGCGACCCGTTAGGAGAACGATCGTGCAGATTCGAATTCTCGTGGTCGATGACGAGCAGGACAACTGCGACTTCTTCCACCTGCTGCTGACCCGTGAAGGCTACGAGGTCACCTGTGAGACCGACCCCACCAAGGTCATGGACCTGGTGCGCCAGGAGACCTTCCACCTGGTGGTGCTGGACATGATGATGCCGCAGATGACCGGCACCGAGCTGCTGGGCCACCTGCGCAAGGCGGACTCGGATCTGGCCGTCATCGTGGCCACCGCCTACCCCCACCTCGACACGGCGGTGGAGAGCCTCAAGCTGCAGGCCTCCGACTACGTGAAGAAGCCGGTGGAGCCGCAGGAGTTCCTCGCCACCGTGGCCGCCGCGCTCGCGCGCAAGGGGCTCTCCAAGGATCCGGAGGCCGAGCTCCACCGCGCGATCGGCCGCACCATCCGCGAGTCCCGCAAGAACCAGGACCTCACGCTCAAGCAGCTCGCCCGCCGCACCGGCCTGTCGGTCTCGCTGCTCAGCCAGATCGAGCGCGCCGAGTCGAGCGCGTCCATCAGCTCGCTCTACAAGATCGCCAACGCGCTCGGGCTGCGGATGGCCCAGCTCTTCGGCGGCGCCTGAGGCTGCTTGAACGTCTCCGGGAGGCCCCCGCGAGAGGGGGCCTCGCCGGCAACGCACCTGTCTGCTGACGGCTCCGACTTCAGCGGCCGGTGAACCGCGCGTCGCGCTTCTCCCGGAAGGCGGCGGCGCCCTCCCGGGCATCGTCGCTCTGATAGGCGATGCGGCGGAGGGCCTCGAGCGCCTCCAGGGTGTCCGGATCCAACCGGGGCTCGGTGAGGGCGCGGAAAGAGGCCTTCATCCCGGCGATGGCCAGCGGTGCGCGCTCGGCGAGGGTCTCGCAGAGTGAGAGCGCCTCGTCCTCCAGCGCATCGACCGGGTACACCGCATCCAGCAGGCCGATCCGTTTGGCCTCATCGGCGCGGATGACCCTTCCGGTGAGCAGCATCCGCTTGGCCTGGCTCACCCCCACCACGCGGATGGCGCGCGCAATCCCACCGGGCGCGTAGGCGATGCCCAGCTTCGACGGAGGCAGGCAGAACGCCGCGTCGGGCGCGCCGAAGCGGAAGTCGCAGGCCAGGGAGAGATCGCACCCCGCGCCATAGGCCGGCCCGCGGACCATCGCCACCGAGGGCCAGGGGCAGGTCTCGAGCGCCCGAAGGGTCTCCATCAACAGCGCGTCCGGCAGCGGCTCGCCGGGCACCGCGGTCGCCAGACGGGTCAGATCGTAGCCGGCGCAGAAAGCGTCTCCGTCCCCCCGGATGAGCAGCGCGCGGATGGGCGCTCCGGTGGTCTTCGGACGCAGCGCCTCCCCGAGCTGGCCCAGCAACACGTCATCGAGCGCGTTGCGTCGCGCCGGTTGGCTGAGCGTGAGAACGCGGACGCCGGAGGAGAGATCCTCGACGTCCAGCCGCGCGAAGGAGTCGGCGGCGCTCACTCCAGGACGACGAGGACGTCGCCTTCGCTGACCGCCTGTCCCTCGCTGCAGCGGATCTCCTTCACCACGCCCTCATCCATGGCCTCGAGCGGCATCTCCATCTTCATCGACTCGAGGATCACCAGGACGTCCCCCTCGGAGACCTTCTGACCGACCTCGACCTCGATCTTCCACACCGTTCCGGTGATGTGTGCTGCGACTTCCATGGTGTCGTCCTCTAAGGCGTTGTGCGTTCAGGGAGAGTCCCTGGAGGAATGGGATGCTGACAGCGGCGGCGCGCGCTTTGGAAGCGCAAAGTCTCGCGACGTCCGGCTCAGGGCTTGGCGTGGTGCTCGAGGAAGTGGGTGTCGAGGGTGCCGCCGTGGAAGGTCTCGTCCGCCAGGATGCGGGCGTGGAGCGGCAGGTTGTGCTTGATGCCCTCGATGTGGAAGCCCTCGACGGCGCCCCGGGCGCGCGCGATGGCCTCGGAACGATCCTTCCCGGACACGATGAGCTTGGCGATCATCGGATCGTAGAACGGGGTCACGGCGTTGCCCTGGCTGTAGCCGGCGTCCACGCGGACGCCCTCCCCGCTCGGAATCTCGAAGCGGTTGAGCGGTCCGGGTGAGGGGAAGAAGCGCACCGGATCCTCGGCGTAGACCCGCAGCTCAAGCGCGTGGCCCTTCCGCACCACCTCCTCCTGCTTGACGGTGAGGTGCTCGCCGGCCGCGATCCGCAGCTGCCAGGCGATGAGGTCCAGCCCGGTGGTCAGCTCGGTGATGGGGTGCTCGACCTGGAGGCGCGCGTTCATCTCGATGAAGTGGAAGTCACCGTCGGCCACCAGGAACTCGACCGTTCCGGCGTTGGCGTAGCCGAAGGCCTTCGCCGCCGCGAGGGCCGCGGTGAACATGCGCTGCTGCAGGTCGGCGTTCTTCCCGTCCAGGAACAGGGGCGAGCCGGCTTCCTCCAGCACCTTCTGGTGGCGGCGCTGGATGGAGCACTCCCGCTCGAGGCAGTGGATGAGGTGCCCGTGGTGATCGCCGAGGATCTGCACCTCCACGTGCCGGGGCGCCGGGAAGTAGCGCTCCAGGTAGACCGCGTCCCGACCGAAAGCCGAGCGCGCGCGATCCGCGCAGGAGCGGAAGACCTTCTCGAGCTTCTCGGGGGTCTCGGCGACCGCCATGCCGATGCCGCCCCCCCCGCTGGCCGCCTTGCAGAGCACCGGGTAGCCGATGCGCTCGGCAATGGCCGCGGCGCTCGCCACGTCTTCGACGACGCCGTCCGATCCGGGGACGACCGGAACGCCCGCGGCCTGGACCAGCGCACGCGCGGTGCTCTTGTCCTTCATGCGGAGCATGGACTCCGGGGGCGGCCCCACGAAGGTGATGCCGGCGGCGGTGGCGGCCTGGGCGAACTCGGCGTTCTCGGAGACGAAGCCGTAGCCGGGATGGATGGCGTCGGCGCCGGTGGACTTCGCGGCCTCGAGCAGTGCGGCGGTGTTGAGGTAGCTCTCCTTCGCCGGCGGAGGCCCGAGCCGGACCGCCTCGTCGGCCTCCTTGACGAAGGGCAGCTCGGCGTCGGCGTCCGAGTGGACCGCCACGGTGGCGATGCCCATCCCCTTGGCGACGTGGATGATCCGGCGGGCGATCTCGCCCCGGTTGGCGACCAGCAGCTTGCGGAACATGGGTCCTGAATCCTCTCTGCGTGCAGCAGACTCGAAAAGCGGCGCCGTGGGCCGCGGCCCTCCGGCAGCGACGAGGCCCCGGGTTCCCGACGCATGAACTGCGACGCCGGGCCCGTGAAGGGGGAGCGCTCGTCCCCTGGTGGACCCGCGGGTCCGGGTGCTTGGGCGCCGGGGAAGCTGGCGATGCGGGGTCGGCCCCGGCGATGGGCGCCTGAAATGGAGCCGGGAAGCTATCCAAGGGCCTGGGGGGCAGACAAGCACGCGATGCCCGGGACGCCGCGACAGGGCTGTTGCGTGGGGATCGCCGGCCCCGTGGATCGACGGCTACAGCGCCGTAGCAGCGTTGCCGATCGGCGAGGGGGTCGCATACCTTCTGCCGCGTGTCTCCCACCCTGTCCGACAACGTGATCACGCTCGAGAGCCGACGCGCTCAGCGGGCGACCCTCGAGAACCTGCGGGAGGTCGAGTCCCTCCTCTCCGCGCTGCGCCAGCGGCTGCAGTCCCTCTCCGGTTCCGGCGAGCTCTACGATGCCCCCGGCACCCGTGAGGGCCGTCGCCTCCTGCGCATCCAGCAGCTCCTCCTCGAGGCCCGCTCCTGCCTGCTCGAGGTCACCGGACGGGGGCCACTTCCCCCACCGCGTCTGGCCTCGACCCGGGAGCGGCTTCTCGCCCGAGCCCTGAAGAAGCGGCAGGAGGCGGAACAGCGGCTGGCGGCATCTGCAACCCTGCGCCGAAGGAGGGAGGGCTGATGCGGGTGGTGAAGGTCTATGGAGCGCTGTACCTCCAAGCCCTCCACAAGACCGGAGAAGGACTGCGCCGCAACGCCTGGACCCTGTTGCTGCCCATGCTGCTCACGGTGGGCGCCATGCTCGCCGGGATGATCGTCGCGCCGCTGGGGCTCATCGGCGGCTTCGTCCTCGGCTTCGTCATGGCCGCGCTCACGGCCTCCTATCTCTACTTCCTCAGTGAGATCGTGGCGGGAAGCCCGGTGAAGTTCGAGGAGCTGAAGCAGAGCTTCGGCCCCTACCTCTGGTCGGTCATCAACGTCCTCTTCATCTTCTTCGTCGTCCGGCTGGCGGTCACGCTGCTGGGCGGGGGGAGCGCGGGCATCCTCATGCTGGCGCTCACCCTGGTAGCGATGATCGCCTTCAACGCACTTCCCGAGACCCTCTACATCCGCGGCACCTACAACGGGCTGGACACGCTGCGCTCGAGCTTCGAGTTCCTGCGCGACAACCTGCTGGCCTGGGCCATCCCCAACGTGCCCGGCGTGGCGCTGCTGATCTTCGGGCTGCCCATCATCAACGCCATCGTGGTGCGCGCCCTCTTCGGCGTGCTGCCCATGACCGTGGTGTCGATCGTGCTCTCGGCCATTGCCGGGGTGTTCATCCACGTGGCGATGATCTTCCGCGGGCACCTCTACAAGGAGCTGGCGGGGACCACCCATCGGCAGCGGATGTTCCGCTACGGCTCCGGCTGAAGCCGCCCTCCCCTTCCCGGAAACGAAGACGCCCGCGGCACCTCGGAGCATCGAGGGGCGCGGGCGTTCTTGCGACGGGTCGCAGGCCCGGGGCCGAATGACTCAGGGCATCTCGTTGATGCCCTGCCGCCGGAGGAAGGTCGGGATGTCGTACTGGTCCTCATCCGAGCCCAGCGGGCTCTCGTGCGCGCTCATGAGCCGGGTGGCGGCGCGGCCATCGGCGGGGACCAGCGAGGCGCGGGCAGACTGCAGCGCGGGCTGCGGGCTCCGGGTGGCGAGCTGCGAGGGCGCGGCCGCAGGGGGCGGAGGCGGCGTCGGCGGGGAAGCCGGGTGCACGGGCGCGCGGCCGGGGACCAGGGTCGCGACCTCCTCCTGGCGGACCGGCGCGAGGGTGCTCGAGGAGGGACGCGGCTGGGCCGGCACGTACTCCTGCATGGGCACCTGATGCACCGGCACCTGCTTGGGCGCATCGACCTGCTGCAGGCCCACCGGGTGGCGCACCACCTTGCCGTCGCGGTTCTGGAAGCCGGTCGCGATGATGGTGATCTGCACCTCGTCGCCGAGCTCCTCGTTGATGAGGGAGCCGAAGATGATCTCGGCCTCCTGGTCGGCGGCGTCGTGGACGAGGGTGAGGGCCTCGTTGACCTCCTGGAGGGTGAGGTCGCGGCCGCCGGTGATGTTGATGAGCAGGCCGGTGGCGCCGTCGATGGTGATGTCCTCGAGCAGCGGGCTGCTGATCGCCTGCTCCATGGCGTGGAGGGCGCGCCCCTCGCCGGTGGCCTGACCGGTGCCCATGAGCGCGAGACCGCGGTCGCTCATGATGGTCTTCACGTCGGCGAAGTCGACGTTGATGTAGCCGTGGTACTGGATGAGATCACTGATGCCCTGGACGGCGTTGAGGAGCACCTCGTCCGCGCGCTTGAAGGCCTCGAGCAGGGGCAGGGCCTCCTTGCTCATGGTGATCAGGCGCTGGTTCGGGATGGTGATCAGCGTGTCGACCGCGGCGCGCAGCTCCGCGAGGCCCTGCTCGGCCTGCTTGCGGCGGCGGTTGCCTTCGAAGGTGAAGGGCTTGGTGACCACACCGACGGTGAGGCAGCCGAGGCTCTTGGCGATGTCGGCGATGATCGGCGCCGCGCCGGTGCCGGTGCCGCCGCCCATGCCGGCGGTGACGAAGACCATGTCGGCGCCGTCGAGGACGGCGGCGATCTCATCCCGGGACTCAATGGCCGCCTGGCGACCGATGTCGGGGTTCGCGCCGGCGCCGAGGCCCTTGGTGATGTCGGTGCCGATCTGCAGGCGGGTGGTGGCCTTGCTGTTGGCCAGCGCCTGGATGTCGGTGTTCGCCGCGATGAAGTCCACGCGCTCGAGGTTCGAGGCGATCATCGTGTTGATCGCGTTGCAGCCACCTCCGCCGACACCCACCACGCGGATCTTCGCTGCCGTCTTCTGCTCGAACGCGTCCATAAAAGTCCCTTCGACCCCGCGGGCCCGGGCACACCCCCATGTGCACCCTCTCGCGGAGGGCCCATCATCAACGTCGGGGATCTGCCGTCAAGTTTTCGCTACAGGCCTGTCGCACTGCCCCCTCGGGTTGATCCACTGGTGATCAATGTCCTCCCCCCGCCGTTGGGGGGAGCCCACCCCTTCCCAGTGCCTCAGAAGATCTCCTGGAGCCACTCCTTCATTCGGGACTTGACCTTCCGGTAGGTGTTGTCCTCACGGATCCGGAACATGCGACGGTCGGCGTGCTGGGCGCCGTAGACCACGAGGCCCACGCCGGTGGCGTACATGGGGCTCTTGACGACGTCGACGAGGCCGCCGATCCCGCGCGGGTAGCCGCGGCGGACGGGCATCCCCATGACCTCCTCGGCGAGCTCCGGCATGCCGGCCAGGAGCGTGGTGCCACCGGTGATGACGACGCCGGAGCCGAGCAGCTCGCCGTGGCCGCTCTTCTGCACCTCGCGGTGGACGAGCTGGAAGATCTCCTCCACGCGGGGCTCGAGGATCTCGCTGAGGATCTGGCGGCTGAGGACGCGGGGCGCGCGGCCGCCGACGCTCGGGACCTCGATGGTCTCCTCGCCGTCGACCATGGAGGTGAGGCAGCAGCCGAACTTCTGCTTCACGCGCTCGGCCTCGTGCGCGGGGGTGCGCAGGCCGATGGAGACGTCCGAGGTGAGGTTGTGGCCGCCCAGCGCGATGACCGCGGTGTGGACGATGGAGCCTTCCTTGAAGATGGCGATGTCGGTGGTACCGCCGCCGATGTCGACCAGGCACACCCCGAGCTCACGCTCCTCCTCGCTGAGGACGGCCTCGGCGGAGGCGAGGGGCTGCAGGACGATGTCGGAGACGTTCAGGCCGGTCTTGTTGGCGCAGGTGACGATGTTCTGGGCGCTGGAGACCGCACCGGTGACGATGTGGACCTTGGCCTCGAGGCGGACGCCGGCCATGCCGAGGGGCTCACGGATGCCGCCCTGGTCATCGATGATGAACTCCTGGGGCAGGACGTGGATGACCTCACGGTCCATGGGGATGGCGACGGCCTTGGCGGCGTCGATGACGCGCTGGAGATCGGCCTCGCGGACCTCACCGTCCTTCACCGCGACGATGCCCGCGCTGTTCATGCTGCGGATGTGGCCGCCGGCGATGCCGGTGTAGACGTGGGTGATCTCGGCGCCGGCCATGAGCTCGGCCTCCTCGATCGCGCGGCGGATGGACGAGACCGTCGACTCGATGTTGACGACGACGCCCTTGCGCAGCCCCTTGCTGGGGTGCGTTCCGATTCCGATGATGTCGATCCCGCCCTCGTCGGTGAGCTCGGCGACGATCGCGCAGATCTTGGTCGTGCCGATGTCCAGCCCGACGATGATCTCTCCGCCCTTCTGCTTGGCCATGGTCTCTCTCCAGT
>DATGQN010000114.1:0-22578 GCA_035304185.1 Myxococcaceae bacterium | reverse complement strand
TGTTCACGACGAAGCGGCGACTCCTTCCCGCCGCCGGCGCGATTGCGCTCTTGGTCGCTGCCGCCTCGACGGTGCCGTTCCTTGGGACCGAGTTCATCCCCCGTCTCGACGAAGGAGCCATCGCGATGCAGGCGGTGCGGTTGCCGTCGGTCTCGCTCGAGGAGTCGGTTCGCTTCACCTCGCGCATCGAAACGACCCTGCTCGAACACTTCCCCGACGAGGTCGACACTGTGGTCTCGCGCACAGGCCGAGCCGAGATTGCCACGGATCCCATGGGCGTCGAGCTGTCGGACATTTTTATCATGCTCAATCCACCGGACCAATGGAAGGTTGAGTCCAAGGAAGAGCTCGTCGAGGCAATGCAAGCCACGCTCCGGCGTGAAGTGCCCGGCCAGAACTACCTTTTCTCGCAGCCCATCGAGCTACGTACAAACGAACTCATCAGTGGTGTGCGCGCGGACATTGCCATCAAGATCTATGGCGACGATCTCGACCAGCTCGCGAGTCTCGGAGAGCAAGTGGAGAGCATCGTGAGAGAAGTGCCCGGTATGGGGGACGTGGAGTTGGAGCAGAGCTCGGGGCTCCCATTCCTGCGCGTTCAGATCGACCGACGGGCCATCGCGCGTTACGGCGTGAGCGTGGCAGAGGTGATGGACGTCGTTTCATCGGTGGCTGGGCACGCCGTGGGCGAGGTCTTCGAGGGCCAGCGCCGTTTCACGCTGCAGGTCCGGCTGGCAGAGAGCACGAGGCGCGACATCGAGGCCATTCGCAACGTTCCCATACGAACGCCTGCCGGGACGACCGTTCCCGTCGGGGAGTTAGCAATGTTCACCTTGGAAGACGGGCCTGCTCAGATCGGACGCGAGAACATCCAGCGTCGAGTGGCCATCATGGCCAATGTGCGTGGGAATGATCTCGCAGAGTTCGTATCCGAGGCGCAGAAGCGCATCGACGCGCAGGTCGAAATGCCGCCTGGGTACTTTATCGAGTGGGGCGGTCAGTTCAAGAACCTGGAGGAGGCCACCGAGCGGCTTTCTGTCGCCGTCCCCACCGCGCTCTTCCTCATCTTTCTTCTGCTGTTCATGATCTACGGATCGGTGCGCCCAGCGGGGCTCATCTACCTGAACGTACCGTTCGCAGCCGTTGGTGGCGTCTTCGCGCTCGCCATCCGGGGGATGCCGCTCAGTATCAGCGCGGCCGTCGGCTTCATTGCGCTCTTCGGTATCGCAGTGCTCAACGGAGTTGTGATGGTCTCGCACATCCGCACGCTTCAGAGCGAAGGATTGTCGCTGTCGGAGGCGACGCTACAGGGTGCTCGGGACCGACTGCGGCCGGTGCTGATGACGGCGCTCGTGGCTTCTCTCGGATTCGTTCCCATGGCGCTAGCCACGAGCGCGGGGGCAGAGGTTCAAAGACCACTCGCCACCGTGGTGATCGGCGGTCTCGTGACGGCGACGTTACTGACGTTGCTCGTACTTCCATCCATCTATAGCCGGTTCGGTGGCGAGGTGGCCAAGGGGCGTCCATGAGCGGCATCTGGACCGTCTTACTCTTGTCTCTTCTCCCGGGAGTCGGTGTCTTCATTGGCGCGATGGTCGCAGAGGTTCGAAAGCCGCCGCCACGGCTTCTCAACTGGGCTCTACATTCGGCCTCCGGCATCGTCATCGCGATCGTCGCCGTGGAGATCATGCCCCGTTCCGTCGGGAGAATCCCTGGTTGGTGGGTTGCGCTCGCCTTCGCCTTGGGGGGGATGGCTTACATCGCGCTCGAAGCTGTCATGGAACACCGGCAGGGTAGGCTGGAGCGCGGTGATCGTGGTCGGATGTGGATGATCTATGTGGCTGTCGCGGTCGATCTCACCAGCGACGGCCTGATGATCGGCACGGGCGCTGCTGTCTCCTCGAGCCTCGTATTCGTCCTGGCCGCGGGCCAGGTGCTCGCCGACGTGCCCGAAGGGTACGCAACCGTCGCAAACTTTCGAGACAAGGGCGTGGCTAGACGCAAGCGTCTCTTGTTCGCGGGCTCGTTCTTCATTTACGTCGTGGGTTCCGCGACCGCGTCCTATTTCCTGCTCCGCAATGCGCCGGAGCAGTTGAAGGTGGCGGCGCTCGTGTTCGTCGCGGGCTTGCTCACGGTCGCCTCGGTCGAGGACATGCTCAAAGAGGCCCACCAAGCTGACACCGACAGCCGCAGGTCCGTGCTCGCGTTCATCGGTGGCTTTACGTTGTTCACGCTGGTGTCGGCAGGTCTTGGCGCCGTAGCTGGGCGCTGAAGAAGCGAGTGCTGCGAGCGAGCAAGCAACGGAGTTCGGCCGTACGGGGAATGACACGCATCGGAGTACGAGGTGCCGTTCGCCCCTTTGCAACACCCTACTGAGGATGTCGAGATCGTCGCAGAGGCTGCGTCAATCGCTCGGGCTCTTGGGAGACTCGTTCAGTTGAGTCCTGCTACCAGCGTAGCGCGACGCCAAAGCCTTACAACTTCAACCGCTTGAACACCGCCTCCGGCAACGCACGCACCGCAGTCATGATCGGCCGCCACAAGCCAGGCAGGTAGATCACATCCCGCTTGCCCTTCACGGCTTTGAGGATCCCGCGAGCAATGTCATCCGGCTGCGCGAACAGCGCGTTCTTCGGCAGGTGCGCGGTCATGGGCGTATCCACGAAGCCGGGCTTCACGGTCAGCACGCGGACCCCATGGGGCGTAAGTCGATTGCGCAGCCCCTGCAGCCAAACGGTGAGGCCGCCCTTGCTGGCACCGTAGACGTAGTTGCTCTGCCGCCCGCGGTCACCGGCGACGCTCGAGATCACCACCAGCGTTCCCTTGCCTCGCGGCTCGAGCAGGTTGGCCAGGTGGGTCAGAAGGCTCGCGGGGCTCACGAAGTTGGTGTGCAGCAGCTTGGCCGCCGAGGCGAAGTCGCTCTCACAGGCCTCCTGATCACCCAGCACGCCATGCGCGAGCAGTGCCGCGTCCAATCCCTCGAGCGCGACATCAGCGCGGTGGATCAGCCTCTCGTGCGCCGCGACCTCGTCGAGATCCAGAACCTCCGAATGAACCACTGACGCGCCCCGGATCCGGAGATCCTGCGCCACCGCCTCGAGTCGTTCGGCGTTCCGGGCGACGAGAAACAGCGACGCTCCCTGCTCGGCGAGAAGGCGGGCCGTGGCCTGGGCGATGGCGCTGGTCGCGCCGAGAACGAGAATCCGGTTCATCACTTGGCACCTGCTGCCTCGCGCGTCATCCGCCGCCAGAAGCCGGAGGAGAAGGCGGGATCGACGTGGCGCTTGAAGGTGGGGAGTTCGGGATAGGAGGCCTCGAAGGTCTCGGGCGTCATGCACGCATCCTTGGCCGGGTAGAGGGCCCCACCGGCCTCGCGCGCGACCTCCTCGAGCTCCCGGAACAGGGCGAGCGTGGATTCACCGCGGTGCCGCAGATCCAGCGCCAAGGTCAGCCCCGGCCTGGGGAAGGAGAGCAGCCCCGGGCTCTTCAGCACGCCGAAGGACTTGAGCACGGTGAGGAAGCTGGCCTGACCGCTCCTGGCGATGCGATCGAGCAGGGTGTGCATGACCCGCCCGCCGTCGGCCTCGGGGACCACGCACTGGAACTGGAGGAGCCCCTTGGATCCGTAGATTCGGTTCCAATCCGCCACCCCATCCAACGGATAGAAGTAGGGCTCGTAGTGCACCCGCCGCGTCCTCGGCCCGGTGAGGTGCATCGCGCGGTAGGCCGCGTTGAAGGCGCGGACGCTGAATCGGTTCAGCGTGGGGGAGGGGAGCTGGAAGGGCACCGAGAGCCGCGGAGCGCGGGGAACGGGGCGGACACGCTGCGAAGGATCGGCCGGCGCGGGTCGCCCGCGGAAGTAGAGGCCCCGGCCCAGCTTGTCGCCACCCGAGACACAGTCCACCCACGCCACGGTGAAGGGCCAATCGGTGACGCTCTCCCGGTTGATCGCCAGGAACTCGTCGAGCCCACCGAAGGGGACGGTCTCCTGGATCACCTCGGGGCTCTCGATGCGGGTGAGCTGTATCTCCGCCCAGGTGATGAGGCCGGTGAGCCCCAGGCCGCCGATGGTCGCGGCAAAGCGCTCCGGCCGCTCCGTGGGGCTGCAGGTGATCAGTCCCTCATCCGAGCGCAGGAGCCCCAGCTGCAGAACGTGCCGACCGAAGGTCCCCGCGACGTGGTGGTTCTTCCCATGGACGTCGTTGGCGATGGCGCCACCCAGGGTCACGAAGCGGGTGCCCGGGGTCACCGGAAGGAACCATCCATCAGGGACCACCCGGGTGAGGATCGCGTCCAGGGTCACCCCGGCCTCGGCACGGAGCCGACCGGTCCCTGGCTCGAAGGCGATGAACCGATCGAGCCCTTCGGTGCGCAGCAGCGAGCCACCCGGGTTCAGGCAGCTGTCGCCGTAGCTGCGTCCCAGTCCGTAGGGCAGCAGGGTGCGCTCCTGGATGGGGCTTGGAAGCTCCGTCGGCAGCCAGGGGAGCGGAATCTCCGCCTGTTCGCCGGGTTCAACGTGGGGGAACCGTCCCCAGGATTGCGCTGGCCTCATGCTCATCGCGCTCTAGCACGCCTCTTCCCGCGGAGCGCGAGCAGCCACCCATGCGCCCGCATTCCGACGCTCATTTTCTCGGGATTTGGGCGGGCGAGGCGGACGGGGGCTGGCATATACCGCGCCCATGATCCGCCTCGACAACATCGGCAAGCAGCACGGACAGCAGATCCTCTTCATCGAGGCCTCGGCCGCCCTCAACCGCGGGGAGAAGGTGGGCCTCGTCGGTCCGAACGGCGCCGGCAAGTCGACCCTCTTCCGCCTCGTCGCCGGCCAGGAGGAGCCCGAGGAAGGCCAGGTCTCCATCGATCGGGGCGTGACCATCGGCTACTTCGATCAGGACGTGGGCGAGATGTCCGGCCAGTCGGCGGTCGCCGCGGTCATGGACGGCGCTGGTCCGGTGAGCCAGGTGGCCGCGGAGCTCAAGGAGCTGGAGCTCGCCCTCGCCGATCCCGATCGCGCCGACGAACTCGACAAGCTGGTGAACCGCTTCGGCGAGGTGCAGGCCCGCTTCGAGGAGCTCGACGGTTACGCGCTGGAAGGCCGCGCCCGGGAGATCCTCGGCGGCCTGGGCTTCAGCGTGGAGATGATGGACGGAGACGTCGGCAACCTCTCCGGCGGTTGGAAGATGCGCGTGGCCCTGGCCCGCATCCTCCTCATGCGCCCCGACGCCATGCTCCTCGACGAGCCCAGCAACCACCTGGATCTCGAGTCCCTCATCTGGCTGGAAGGCTTTCTGCGCGATTACGACGGCGCGGTCCTCATGACCTCCCACGACCGCGAGTTCATGGACCGCATCGTCACCAAGATCATCGAGATCGACGGCGGCAGCCTCACCACCTACTCGGGCGGCTACGACTTCTACGAGCAGCAGCGCGCGCAGAACGATCAGCAGCAGCAGGCCCAGTACGAGCGCCAGCAGGCCATGCTCGCCAAGGAGCTCAAGTTCATCGAGCGCTTCAAGGCCCGCGCGTCCCACTCCTCGCAGGTGCAGAGCCGGGTGAAGAAGCTCGAGAAGATCGAGCGCGTGCAGCCCCCCAAGCGCCATCAGAAGGTGGACTTCGAGTTCGCCCCCTCACCGCGATCGGGCGACGACGTGGTGCGCCTGTCGGGCGTGAGCAAGGCCTACGGCAGCCGGCGCATTTACACGGATTTCGATCTGCTGGTGCGCCGCGGCGAGCGCTGGTGCGTGCTCGGCGCGAACGGCGCGGGCAAGTCGACCCTGCTCAAGCTGGTGGCCGGTCACACCGAGCCCGACAAGGGGCAGGTGAGCCTCGGCAGCGCCGTGAAGATGGGCTACTTCGCCCAGCACGCCATGGATCTGCTGGACGGCAACCAGACCGTCTTCGAGTCCCTGGAGCACGCCTTCCCCCGCGCGAACACCGGCGCGCTGCGGGTGCTGGCCGGCTGCTTCGGATTCTCGGGCGATGAGGTGGAGAAGAAGTGCCGGGTCCTCTCCGGCGGCGAGAAGGCGCGCCTGGTGATGGCGCAGCTCCTCTTCGATCCCCCGAATTTCCTGGTGCTCGACGAGCCCACCAACCACCTGGACATGGCCACCAAGAGGATGCTGATCGACGCGCTCGCCGGTTATGAGGGGACCATGCTCTTCGTCTCCCACGACCGGCACTTCCTCGGCGCGCTGTCCAACCGCGTCCTGGAAATCAACGGGGACGAAGTGCGTCCCTACGGCGGCGGCTACTCCGAGTATGTCGCCAGCACCGGCCGGGAGGCGCCGGGCCTCCGCGCCAGCTGAGCCGCCCCGACCTTCCGCTGCCCCAACCGATCTCTGGAGGACGCCATGCGCGCGCGACATCCCCGCTCCCTCACCCATGGATTGACCTCGCTGCTGGTGGCGATCGTGACCGTCACCGCGTGCAAGCAGGAGGTGCCCGAGCCCCAGCCCGCGGAGGCTCCCACGCCGGTCCGGGTCCGCGAAGAGCCCCCTCCGCCTTCGCCGGAGCCCATTGTGCCCATGGGGGCGCCGACCTCGTTCGCGCCGCTGGTGGAGCGGGTGAAGGGCGCGGTCGTCAACGTCGACGTGCAGGTGCGCAGTGGCGGCCGTCGCCGCCCCATGTCCCCCTACGAGCGCTTCTTCGGTCCCCAGGCGCCACAGCTCGAGCAGAGCGCGGGCTCCGGCTTCATCGTGGAGGCCGACGGCAAGGTCATGACCAACAACCACGTCATCGAGGGCGCGGTCGCCATCCGCGTGCGCCTCGATGACGGGCGATCCTTCGCTGCCAAGGTCGTGGGGCGCGATCCTCTGACCGATCTGGCGCTGCTCCAGCTCGAGGGGGTGAAGGAGCCGCTCCCCACGGTGCAGTTCGGCGACTCGCGTGCGCTCAACGTCGGCGACTGGGTGGTGGCGGTCGGCAATCCGTTCGGCCTCGCCTCCAGCGTGAGTGCCGGGATCCTCTCGGCGCGCTCCCGCGACATCCAGAGCGGCCCCTATGACGACTTCCTGCAGACCGACGCGGCCATCAACCCCGGCAACTCGGGCGGCCCGCTCTTCAACCTCGCCGGTGAGGTGATCGGCATCAACACCGCCATCGTCGGCGGCGCCTCGGGCATCGGCTTCGCGGTCCCCAGCAACATGGCCCGGGAGCTCATGCCGCAGCTCGAACAGGGCGTGGTCCGCCGCGGTTGGATCGGTGTCTCCATGACCGACGTCACCAGCCCCATCGCGAAGGCCCTGGGGATCGCGCGGGAGGATGGCGCGCTGGTCGCCGAGGTGGGGGAGGGGAGCCCCGGTGAGGCGGCAGGACTGAGAGCCAAGGACGTGGTGATCGCCCTCGATGGCGCGGCCTTGAGGGATGCGCGCATGCTCACCCAGCGCATCGGTCTCATGCCGCCGGGCCGCACCGTCACCCTCACCGTCGAGCGGGACGGGAAGACGCGTGACCTCAAGGTGGAGCTCGGGGAGCGCCCGGACTTCGAGGGCATCGGCATTCCTGCACGCAACGCGGATCCCCTCGCGCAGCTGGGACTGTCCTTCGAGGACGCCGCCCCCCGCGCCGGTGGTCGTCGCCTGCCCGGCGCCATCATCACCGAGGTGGAACCCGAGTCTCCCGCCGCCTACGCCGATCTCCGCCCGGGCATGTTGATCATCGAGGCCGGGGGCCGGCGGGTGCAGTCGGCCGAGGCCCTGCGCCAGGTCCTGCAGTCCGCCCGCTCGGGACAGATGGTGCTGCTGGTCGTCGCCTCCGGACGGGGCGGGGCGATCCGCGCACTCCAGATGCCCTGAGGTGAGGGGCCGGCAACGCTGAATGGGGCAGGGGCCGCGGGGGCCCCTTGCCGTCAGCGGCCGCGGCGATCAGCCCGCAACCGGCTCCAGCACGACCTGCTTCTCCAGATGGGCCCGGGCCTCCTCGACCGTGGCAAAGCCGGCGACGTGGATGCCGGGGAGGAGGCTGGCCACCTTGATGGTGGAGCGGAGCAGGGTGTTGCGCGACGCGAAGGCGGTGGCGCGGAAGGAGCGCCAGTCCCGACGGAGCCACTCCAGGAAGACCGCGTTCGCCTTGGGGGCCGGCTTCTGGATCACCATCAGGTCGACCAACATGGTCATGGACTTGGGCGGCGCCTCGCGCACCACCCGGCCCAGGGCCTCCGTCAGCCGGCGGGCCAGCTCGACCGCTTCAGGACCGTCCACCACGTCCTTCGTCCAGCCCAGGTGCAGGCACCCGTTCTCCAGGGTCACCGTCACGTGCTCGTCGTCGAAGATGTTCCTCATGGCTCCCCTCCAGCCCTGCGCGCGCTCTGCCCGGGCCGCGAAGCGCCCGAAACGGGTCCCGCTCCGACCCGTCCGCACGCACACTGCCCTTCCGGACAGTGTCGGCCACCGGGCTGAAAGCCTGCCCGCCTGCCGTAAGGCCTGTCGACGTCTCGTCGCAGCAGAACGCCCTAAACGTTCATTACGCGAAAGTCGTGCGCGCCAGGGAAAGAGCCGAAGGCCCTCTGCCCGGGGGAGCGGACGAAGGGGCATGAGGCAGCGGTTGCCCGGAGGCGGGAAGGTCCCCTCTGAGACGTCCGCCACCTAGCTTCAAGTCTTGGACGGGCACGCCCGGCCCGACGCGGAGCGAGGATGAAGACGGAGGTCAGGCAGCAGCGGCGTGATGTCTGGTGGTCGGCTCTGGGAGCCATGGCCCTGCTGTCGGCCTGCGCCACCACCCCGCCGCTGGTGCCGGCCGAAGGCGAAACGGTGGTGGCTGGCGTCCCGTCGGCCGTCGTCGGAGAGGCCGACGGGGTCCGGGTGATCGCCGATGCCGACGCCTGGCGGGCCTTCCCCCGCGATCTCGGGGTCGCCATCCCGATGCGGGTGCGGATCGAGAACCAGAGCGGCATCCCCCTGCGCATCACCTATGACGCGTTCACGCTGGCCGTGCAGGGAGGCATGGTGATGGCCGCGGTCCCGCCGCTCGACATCCGGGGACAGGCGTGGGTGCGGACGTGGAGCGACGCCGGCCCCGCCATGGGCGGCAGCTTCGGTTGGTACGGGCACCCCATGCGCTCCCACGGCTTCTACGTGGCCCCCGGCTACCGCCGGTACTATCCGGGGATCCCCCGCTGGTACGGCCCCTGGGGCTATGGCGGAACCTGGTCGTGGGCGCCTCCTGCCTGGCCGGTGGAGCTCCCCACCCGCGACATGCTGGTCCATGCGGTGCCCGAAGGCGTCCTCGAGGAAGGGGGCGTGGTGGACGGCTTCATCTACTTCCCCGTCCTCCCTCCCCAGGCCCAGTCGGTCCGATTCTCCTTCGAGCGGGTCGACGCCAACACCGGCGAGCCCCAAGGCGCGGTCTCCCTGGCCTTTGACGCGCGCTGAGGGCGGCCGACGTCCCTCTCGCGTGGCGATCGCGCTGAGCCGGGAAGGGCTCCCGCCGCAACAAGGGGTGTGGGAAGGGCTTTGGCGGCCCCAGGCATCTCCGCCTGCTCGCTATCCGACAGGGAGACCGGGTTTCGTGCCGGGTCGGTCGAAAAATCTGACGCCCAGTGGACTATGCTGCGCCGCTGCCCATGGAGCACCTCCTCAACCTCGCCCTGACCTTTCCGGTTCTTCCGTTCTCGCTGCTGATGGGGATGGTGTTCCTTTACTGGCTCGCGGTGATTCTGGGCCAGGTGGGGCTGGACGCCCTGGACGGGGATGGGGCGGCGGAAGCCCTCTCCGGCAAGGCCGAGGCGCTGGGCGCGATCGGTGATGGGCTGGACGGGGCAGGGGAGGCGATTGCCGGCAAGGCGGAGGCCCTCGCGGGGAAGGCGGAGGCCCTCGCCGGAAAGTCCGAAGCGCTGGGGGCCGAGGGGCACGGGTTGCTGGATGTGCTCGGCCTCGGCGGGGTTCCGGTCACCATCGCGCTCTCCCTGCTGATCTTCATCGGCTGGGCCTCGACCCTCCTCGGGATGCACTGGCTCGGACCCGCGCTCCCCGACGTCTTCCCCAGCCCGATCCTCAAGGGCGGGGTGTTCGTCGGCGGGGGCGCGCTGGGCGTGGGCCTCTCGGCGCTCGCCATCAAGCCGCTGCGACCCTTCTTCAAGTTCAAGCATGCGCCCACCCGCAACACGCTCCTCGGCCGGGTCTGCGTCATCGACAGCGGCTCGGTGGACGGCCGGCACGGACAGGCCATCCTCGAGGACGGCGGCGCGGGCCTGCGGCTCCACGTGGTGTGCGCCAGGGCCAACACCCTCAAGCGCGGAGACCGCGCCCTGATCCTGGAGTTCGATCCCGCCCGCGAGGTGTACGAGGTGGAGCCGGTGGACTGGCTGCTGCCCGAGGAACTCTCTGCGCTGGACGATCCCTCCCGCGCCGCGGCGCTCGCCCGCGCCAAGGAACGGGCCTCCTAGATCTCTTCTCTTCCGCCCGACTCGCCGATCTGCTGACGGCGGCGATCGGGCGCTCTGCAACCACCCGCTCAGCAACTGCACGACCCCAAAGCGAAGGACGCAATGCCTCCAATGGACGATCTGATTCTCTACGGCACCATCGCCGGCGGCGGCACGGTGGTGCTCGGTGGCCTGGGCATGATGGTCGCCCGCTTCTACCGACAGGTGGAGCAGGGCCACGTGCTCATCATCAACACGCTCAAGAGCGAGCCGGTGGTCACGTTCACCGGCGGCGTGGTGCTGCCCATCATCCACCGCGCCGAAGTCATGGACATGTCGCTCAAGACGGTCGACATCGATCGTCGGGGCAAGGAAGGCCTCATCTGTCGCGACAACATCCGCGCGGACATCAAGGTGGCCTTCTTCGTCCGCGTGAACCGCACCCGCGAGGACGTGCTCAAGGTGGCGCAGGCCATCGGCTGTGAGCGCGCGTCGGATGAGCTGACCCTCAAGGAGCTCTTCGAGGCCAAGTTCTCCGAGGCGCTCAAGACGGTCGGCAAGCAGATGGACTTCGAGGCGCTCTACACGATGCGCCAGGAGTTCAAGGACGAGATCGTCAAGGTCATCGGCCAGGACCTCAACGGCTACACCCTCGAAGACGTGGCCATCGACTTCCTGGAGCAGACCCCGCTCGAGGTGCTCGATCCGAGCAACGTCCTCGACTCGGTCGGCATCAAGAAGATCACCCAGATCACCACGGTGGAGAACATCGCCACCGAGGACCTGCGCCAGAACGAGCGCATGCTGATCACCAAGCGCCGCGTCGAGGCCGACGAGGCGGTCTTCGCCCTCGAGCGCCAGCGCGCCAAGGCGGAGGAGGAGCAGCAGCGGGAGATCGCCACCATCCGCGCCCGTGAGCACGCCCAGGCGGAGCTCGTGCGGCAGGAGGAGCACGCGCGCGCCGAGATGGCCCGCATCCGCGCCGAGGAGGAGATCTTCGTCAACGAACAGAACAAGCTGCGCCAGATCGAGGTGGCGCAGAAGAACCGCGAGCGCGTGGTCCTGGTGGAGACCGAGCGGGTCACCAAGGATCAGCAGCTCGAGGCCCTGCTCCGCGAGCGCGAGGTCGAGCTGCGCCGGATCGAGAAGGAGAAGGCGATTGAGGCCGAGAAGAAGGCCATCGCCGACGTCATCCGCACCCGCATCGTCGTCGAGAAGACCGTGGCGCAGGAGGAGGAGGCCATCAAGGATCTGCGCGTGGTCGCCGAGGCGACCCGAGGCAAGGACGCGCGCGTGATCGCCGCCGAGGCCGAGGCCCAGGAGCGCCTGGTCAAGGAGATGAAGGCCGCCGAGGTCGCCGCCGAGGTCGCCAAGTTCACCGCCCGCGAGCGGCTGACCCTGGCCGACGTCGAGCTGGAGGCTGCCGACCGCATCGCCAAGTCCAAGGTCCGCATCGCCGAGGGCACCCAGGCCGAAGCCGCTGCCGAAGGCCTCGCCCGGGCGCGCGTGCTCGAGGCCGAGGCGCTTGCCCAGGAGAAGCAGGGCATGGCGTCCGTGCGCGTCCGCGAGGCCGACGCCGCCGCGATCGAGAAGCAGGGCATCGCGCAGGCCGCGGTGGTCCGCGAGCAGATGGTCGCCGAAGCCACCGGCACCGAGCAGAAGGGGCTGGCCGCCATCCGCGTGCAGGAGGCCGAGGCGCTTGCCATCCAGAAGCGCGGCGAGGCCGAGGCCCAGGCGATCCAGGAGCGCCTCATCGCCGAGGCCCGCGGTCTGGCCGAGAAGGCCGAGTCCATGAAGGCCCTGGACGGGGTCGGCCGCGAGCACGAGGAGTTCCGCCTCCAGATCGAGAAGGAGAAGGAGGTCGCGCTGGCGGAGATCAACGTGCGCCAGAGCGTGGCGCTCGCCCAGGCCGAGGTGCTCGGAAAGGCGCTCGCCAATGCCGACTTCAAGATCGTCGGCGGCGACGGCGAGTTCTTCGAGCGCTTCGTCCGCTCCCTGTCCTTCGGGACCGGCGTGGATGCGGCCATCGACTCCAGCGAGAAGCTGCAGGGCTTCTTCAAGAACTACCTGGATGGCAGCAAGGACCTGGCCGAGGACCTCAAGGAGGTGCTCAGCAAGCCCGGCGCGACCCAGGACGTTCAGAACCTGGCCGCCGCGGCGCTCCTGGCCCGGACCGCCAAGGTCACCAAGCCCGAATCCAAAGACTGACTGACCCAAGAGGCCGGCGTCCAAGATGACGAACGAAGCGAAGGCCGCCGCCCAGGTCGAAGGACCCGAGGGCGGCAGCTATGAGGTGATCCGTGCACGCCTCCTCTCCCAGGCCCTGGCCGTGGGGGAGAAGGCGGAGGCGCTCAACGAACGGCGCAAGGAGCTCTTCGGTGGCACCGAGCTCAGCGTCATCGGCAACGAGCGCGCGCGGACGGAGAACAACTGCCTGCCCCGCGACATCATCGCGGTCGGGCCGCATCTGCTCTTCGGCTTCGACGTCTTCCTGGGACTGCGCCAGGAGACGACGGTCGCGGACGTCTTCAGCCTCCATCGCTTCGAGGAGCGGGAGGATGGGTTCGACGTCGATCCCGTCCCCGCCTCCGAGGGCGGGGCGTTCCTCTCCGACCCCCGCTTCGTCAAGGACTTCACCGAGCTCTTCCGCTACTACAAGGGCGCCAAGCTCCTGCAGCTGCGGCGCACCGAGGGCGGCTTCATCGCCGTCTTCCAGACCGGCGAGCGCCAGACCGACGTCCGGGTCTTCCGCTTCAACATCGGCACCGACGGGGCGGTCACCTACGTCGACAACCGGGGCGAGCGCGAATACGTCTTCCCGCGCAGCCACGACTTCGAGTGGACGACCGCCACCCGTGAGAACTTCGTCACGGGCGAGCACCCCCACGTCAACATCCTCGACACGATCTTCGTGGACACGGTGAAGGGTGACCTCACCGTCAAGATCGAGAACAACACCGAGGAAGGGCAGGGCATCTACAGCGAACCGGTGGACTCGCCGGATCAATCGCTCGACGACGCGACCATTCAGTACGCGCGGGTGGGCTCGCTCATCCTGCTGAAGATCCTCCCCTATCGGGAGGAGACCTGGCGCTACCTCGTCTTCAACACCCGCACCGAGCAGGTGGCCCGTGTCGACGAGATCGGGCACGCCTGCATCCAGCTCCCGGAGGATCAGGGGCTGGTCTTCCCCGGCGGCTATTACCTCCAGACCGGGGACTTCAAGCGCTTCGAGGGACAGCCCCCCGACCTCGAGTACGAGCGCGTCCTCCGAAGCCCCAACGGCGAGGACGTCCTCTACGTCTTCCACGCGCGTGAGAAGGGGGATTACGTCCTCTTCCCCTACAACATCGTGCGCAAGGAGATGCAGACCCCCATCCAATGCCACGGCTACAGCCTCTTCGCCGACGGCCGGATGGCGATCTTCCGCAGCACCCTGACCGAGCCCACCCGGGTGCATCCGATCCAGATCTGGCAGACGCCCTTCGTCTCCATGGAGTTTGCCGCCCAGGCGCCTCCCGTCCCGGGCTTCCTGGGCAAGATCGGCAACGCGGAGCTCGTCCGCGGCATCTCCGAGGCCCTGACACTTCGGCGGGTGGCCAATGCGCAGGAGCCCAACCGGCGGACCTTCGAGGATCTGATCGCCGGCGTGACCCGGGCCGCGGACGCCTACCACTGGCTGGGGCACGAGGAGATCGGCCTGTCCGAGCCGATGCAGGCGCTGCGGCGTTCGGCCGAGCTCATCATCGATGAGTACGAGAAGGTCCTCGCGCTCCGCCGTCGCGCCGAGGAGGCGCTCACCAAGGCCGAGGCGACCCAGCTCGAGATCCTCCGGGATGCACGCGCCGAGCACCTCTCCACCGCAGAGGAGTTCATGCGTGCGCTCGAGCAGCTGCGCAACCACCGCGGCCACCTCATCACCCTCAAGGAACTGCGCCACATCGACCGCGCACGCCTCGAGGCGATGGAGCAGGAGATCGCCCGCACCACCGACGAGGTGAGTGAGGGCTGCGTCACGTTCCTGCGCGACGACAAGGCGCTGCGCCCCCTGGCCCAGCAGCTCGAGAGCCTGCTCGAGCGCGCGGGCCCCGCCACCACCACGCTCGAGATGGAGCCGCTGGTCGAGCAGCTGGAGGAGACCTCGCGCGGGCTGGACGTCCTCTCCGAGGTGGTCTCCGGCCTCCAGGTCGGTGACCCGGTTGCACGCGCAACCATCCTCGAGGGCATCGGCGAGCTGTTCGGAACGGTCAACCGCGTCCGAGCGACGCTCACCGCGCGGCGGCGGGAACTGCTGGGCAGTGAGAAGAAGGTCGAGTTCAGCGCCCAGTTCCGGCTGCTGGGCCAGGCCATGGAGAGCGCGCTCGCGCGGGTGGAGACGCCCGAGGACTGCGACGAGTCCCTGGGCCGGCTGACCGTGCAGCTCGAGGAACTCGAAGGGCGCTTCAGCGAGTTCGACGGCTTCCTGGAGCAGCTCCAGGAGCGCCGCGAGGAGCTCTACGAGGCCTTCGGTGCGCGCAAGCAGGCCCTGCTCGACGAGCGACACCGCCGCGCGCAGAACCTCTTCACCGCCGCCGAGCGGATCCTGCAGGGCGTGTTGCGCCGGGCGCAGGGCTTCTCCGACGAGGACGCGCTCAACGCCTACTTCGCCACCGACGCGATGGTCTTCAAGCTGCGCGAGATGGCCAAGCAGCTCGTCGAGCTGGGCGATCCGGTCCGCGGGGACGAGCTCGAAGGTCGGCTGAAGACCGCGCGCCAGGACGGGCTGCGAGGCCTGCGCGATCGCGCGGAGATCTTCGAGGGGGGCGAGAACGTCCTGCGGCTCGGGACGCACCGCTTCAGCGTGAGCACCCAGGCGCTGGAACTCACGGTGCTCCCCCGTGATGGCGGCCTGTCCCTCAACATCCTGGGAACCGACTTCTCGGAGCCCATCACCGATCCGGAGATCCTGAAGCACACCTCGCGCTTCGATCAGCACCTGGTCTCGGAGTCGCCGGAGGTCTACCGGGCGGAGTACCTGGCGGGGAGCATCCTCTTCGACGCCGAGGAGCAGCAGAACGGTCTCTCGGTCCCGGCGCTCCACGAGGCGGCACTGGCGCCGGACGGGCTGCTCGGGCTGGTGCGCAAGGTCGCCGCCGATCGCTACGAGGAGGGCTACGAGCGGGGCGTTCACGACGTCGACGCGAGCGTCATCCTGGGCAAGCTGCTCGCGCTCCATGACGGCGCGGGGTTGCTGCGCCACGCGCCCACGCCTCGGGCCTTCGCCTGTCTCTACTGGGCCTTCCTCGAGGATGCCGGCGAGCGGGATCAGCTGCACAGCCGCGCGCGATCGCTGGGCCGCCTCCGGACGGTCTTCCAGCAGGCCCCCGCGCTGCTCGAGCTGGGAGATGAGCTCGCCGAGCGCATCGCGGCCTTCCTCGACGCCCACCGCATCCCGCATGCCCCGGGCGTCACCCGGGTCGCGGGGCGCTACCTCAGTGAGGAGCTGACCGCCGAGCATCCACGCTTCACCAGCAGCGCGGACGCCGAGTGGCTCTGCGACCGGCTGATGGCGCTGCTCGATGCGCGGGGGACCCGGTCGGTCTTCGAGGAGGATCTGCGGGCGCTCGAGAAGCGGCTCCCTGAGCGTCTGGGGCTGATGCGCGCCTGGCTCTCCGGCCTGGTGAGGACCGACGCGGACGCCGGGGCACGGGCGCACGCCCTGGACGAGGCGGCGGTCATGCTGCTCACCGGTGCCCAGCTGGATCGGGTGAGCGCGAGCGCCCTGATCGCCGGCGAGGTCTCCGGGCTGCTCGGAAGCCATCCGCGCATCCGGGAGGGGAAGCTGGACCTGCGCTTGGACGCCTTCCTCGAGCGCATCGGGCACTTCCGCCACGTCGAGGTCCCGGCCTTCCACGCCTACCGCAAGGCCCTGCGCGAGCTCATCGAGCGCGAGCGGCGGCGCTTCCGGCTCGACGAGCTGCAGCCCAAGGTGCTCAGCACCTTCGTGCGCAACCGGCTCATCGACGAGGTCTACCTGCCCCTCATCGGCGACAACCTCGCCAAGCAGCTGGGAACGGTGGGCGAGAACAAGCGCACCGATCGGCAGGGCCTTCTGCTGCTCATGAGCCCGCCGGGCTACGGCAAGACGACCCTGATGGAGTACGTGGCCAGCCGCCTGGGCCTCGCCTTCGTGAAGGTGAACGGGCCGGCGCTGGGGCACGCGGTGAAGTCCCTGGATCCGAGCGAGGCGCCCAACGCCACCGCGCGGCAGGAGGTGGAGCGCATCAACCTGGCCTTCGAGATGGCCAACAACGTGATGCTCTACCTGGACGACGTGCAGCACACCGATCCGGAGCTGCTCCAGAAGTTCATCAGCCTCTGCGACGGGCAGCGCCGCATCGAGGGCGTCTGGAACGGCCGCACGCGGACCTACGATCTGCGGGGCAAGAAGTTCGCCGTGGTCATGGCGGGCAACCCCTACAACGAGACCGGCGAGCGCTTCCGCATCCCGGACATGCTCGCCAACCGCGCCGACACCTACAACCTGGGTGACATCCTCAATGGGCGCGAGGAGCTCTTCGCCCTCTCCTTCGTGGAGAACGCGCTGACCTCCAACGAGGTCCTGGCACCGTTGGCCCTCCGGGATCGCAAGGACACCCAGCTGCTCATCCGGATTGCGCAGGGGCGGGAGGAGAGCGCCAACGCGCTCGAGGGCAGCTGGTCGGCGGTCGAGGTCCAGGAGATGGTCGCGGTGCTGCAGCGGCTGCTCAAGGTCCAGCAGACCCTGGGCAAGGTGAACGCGGCCTACATCGCCTCGGCGGCGCAGGACGATCGCTTCCGCACCGAGCCCCCCTTCAAGCTGCAGGGCAGCTACCGCAACATGTCGCGGCTGGCCTCCAAGGTGGTCTCGGCGATGACCGACGCGGAGCTCGAGGAGCTCATCGACGATCACTACCGCGGCGAGTCTCAGACCCTCACCACCGGCGCCGAGGGCAACCTCCTCAAGCTCGGTGAGCTTCGCGGCCGGCTCTCTGCCGAGGAGAAGGCGCGCTGGGACGAGCTCAAGCGGGGCTTCGCGCGCGTGGTGCGCCAGGGGGGCTCCGACGATGATCCGGTCACCCGCGTCACCGCCGAACTCTCGGAAGTCGGCGAGCAGCTCACCGGGATCCGCACCGGCATCCTGGAGGCGGCGCGCACCGCGGCCGAGGCCCGAAGCCAGCCCGAGACCACGCCGTCCGGACCGGGCCCGACCTGGGGCCTCATCGAGCCGCGGCTCAACACGCTCGAGCAGTCGCTTCAGCAGTTGGTCAACGTGGCCGCCGACCTCGGAAAGCAGCAGCAGCGTCCGCCGCCCCTTCCCAAGCGCGAGAAGGCCGAGGCGGCATCGGCGCCCGATCTCGCTCCCTACCTGGAGCAGCTGGGACGGGTGCTCGAAATCCTGGCCAGTCGCCCCGCGCAGCAGAGCACGGTGGATGCGGTGTCCCGCCCGGCGCCCGTGGATTCCGGTCCCATGCCCATGGCGGTACCGGCCGCCGCGGGAAGTGGAGCCCCGCCGCTGGTGATGGTGCCCGACGACGTCGCCCGCCAGCTCGTCCTGCTCGAGGGGATGCTGGTTCCGCTCGCGCGTCTGGCCCGCTCGCACCTGAAGGAGGGCGAGGGGTATGTGCGCGCCATGCAGGTGTGGAAGCAGGTGAGTGAAGCCCTCGAGCTCCTGCGCGGGATCCGCCCTCCCGCCTGAGCGGCAGTACCTGCCCTTCAAAGCGACGTGGCCCCCGGCCTCCGATGCGCGGAGACGGAGGGCCACGGGATACCAGCGGGCTTGTTACCGACGCGGGAGCCCGGGCCGGGTCAGTAGGCGTGCTCCGGCATCGGGGCGTGACGCGGCGCGGGCGAGGGGCTCCGCGCGACGCGCGAGCTCAGCTGCTGCACGGACTCGAGCAGCTTGACGAACTCCGCACGGTCCTCGTCGCGCTGGATGCTTCCCTTGGCCAGGCGGTGTGCCCGCTCGAGGGAGATGGACTCGGAGTCGGGGGCGCGGCGGAGCACCTCGGCGGTCATGGCCACGGCGGCGGCGAAGCGGAGGTCCGGGGAGGCACCCTCGAGCGTGCTGGAGAGGCGGTCACGTCCGAAGGTGAAGGCGGACTCGGTCGCGCGGGTGCCGGTCGGCGCCTTGGCGCGCACGCGGACGGTGGCGAGGGTGTCGTCCTTACCGGTGAGCGCGACCTCGTAGAGGGCGGTCACGCTGTGGCCCGCGCCGATCTCGCCGGCGTCGACCTTGTCGTCGCGGAAGTCTTCGTCGGCGATGTCACGGTTCTCGTAGCCGAGCAGCCGGTACCCGGACACGGCCTTCGGGTTGAACTCGACCTGGATCTTCACGTCCTTGGCGATGACCTCGAGGGTGCCGGCCAGCCGCGTCTCGAACACCCGCCGGGCCTCCTTCATGCTGTCGATGTAGAAGGCATTGCCGTTGCCGCGGTTGGCGAGGCGCTCGAGCAGATCATCGCGGTAGTTGCCCATCCCCAGGCCGATGGTGGTGAGGGTAACGCCCTCCTCGACACCCGCCTTCACGCTCTCCAGCATCGCGTCCGGGGTGAGGTTGCGACCCAGGTTCGCGTCGCCATCGGTGAGCACGATGACCCGCGAGTTGCGTCCGCTGCCGGCGCCCTTGAGCGCATGGGCGTAGGCGGTGGTGAGCCCCGCCCCCATCGCCGTTCCGCCACCCGACCTCAGCGAATCGAGCGCCCGGTAGATGCGGGTGTACTCGGTGGCGGGGGTGGGAGGCAGCACATCCCGGGTCGAGCCGGCGTACGTGGTGAGGGCGATGGTGTCGTGCTCGTTGAGGTTCTTCACCAGGAGCTTGAGGGCATCGATGGCGAGCGGGAGCTTGTCCGGATGGTTCATGGAACCGCTGGTGTCCACGAGGAAGACCAGGTTGGCCGGCTTGCGATCCGCGCGGGAGACCTGGCGTCCCTGAACGCCCACCTTCAGGAGGGTGCGGCCGGAGGTGAGCGGAGAGGGCGCGCCCTCGAGGTGCACGGAGAAGGGCTCACGCCGGGGCGCGGGGTAGCGGTAGGTGAAGGCGTTGAGAAACTCCTCCACCCGCACCGCGTCCGCCGGCGGAAGGGCTCCCTGCATCAGGTAGCGCCGGCTCACCGAGTAGCTCGCGGTGTCCACGTCGATGGCGAAGGTCGAGAGCGCATCGTCGGCGGTGCGCACGTAGGGGTTGGGCTCCATCCCCTGGAAGCGATTGCCATCCCTGGCCGGCGGCAGCGCGGACCGCTTCGCCTCCTGCTCGAACGAATGGGCCGGCCGCGCCGCCGACAGGGAGAGGGAGGGGCCATCGGTGCCGGAGAGTGACTGGACGCTGGCGCCGGCTCCCATCAGGTTCCGCAGCTTCTCTGAAGCCCGGGAGACCAGCGAATCCCGGCTGCGCCGCGACTCCTCCCTGAGCTCGGCGGCAGGAGGAGGGGCCGGCGCGGGGCGAGCCGGCTCCGCAGGCACTTCCCGGACATCGCGGACGACCAGCGCCTCCACGGTGACGCCCGGCGTGTCGTCGTTGCCCTGCATCGCGGCGGGCTCGGAGGGAGAATGGGAGCTGCGGTGGCAGGCGGTGCCGATCAACAGGACGCACGCGGCGAGCAGCGCGCGGGAGGTTTGGACGTTCATGCGGCAGACCCTCGAGGGTGAGGTCCCGGGAGCGGGAGCGTTGAGGTGGCTGCTCGAACGCACTCCCTCCGCGTTTGGATCTGCCGCGCGTCTGAATATTTCTGGGCGCCTTCCGGGGACTGCTGCCGACGGCCTTCAGCCCGGGGTCTTGCGATAGAAGCCGCTCAGGCGCCACGAGCTCAGCGCCGAGCGCGCACCGACCTTGAGCAGCGCCGCGGCCGGCACCGCGAACAGCAGTCCCATGAAGCCCAGGATCTGCCCACCGATCGCCAGGGCCACGATGATGGTCACCGGGCTCAGGCTCACCCGACGTCCCATGATGTAGGGCGAGATGACGGCGGACTGGATGCCCTGGATCACCAGGTAGGCGACCGCCACCCAGACCGCGTCCATCGCGGAGCCTCCCGCGAAGGCAAGCAGCATCCCCAGCGTCAGTGCGAGGACGTTCCCCAGGTAGGGGATGAGCTCACCCACCCCGCCCAGGATGGCGATGAGGATCGCCAGGGGCACGCCGATGATGGAGAAGGCGACAGCGTAGAGGACCACCAGGATGGCGCAGATGGTGAGCTGGCCGCGGATGAAGCCGGAGAGCACCACGTCCACCTCGCCGGTCCGCTGCTTGAACCGCGGACGCCAGCGGTAGGGGACCAGCTCCAACATGCCGCCGATGAACTGGTGGTAGCCGCGCAACATGAGGAAGGTGAAGACCGGGACCAGGATGAGGGAGGTGGCGACCGCCGTGACGCCGCTGGCGGCGGTTCCTGCGTAGCGGGCCAACAGCCCGCCCCCGACGCCCTGGAAGCCGGAGAGCTCCTGCCAGACACCGCCCACGATCCGCTCGGTGGTCTGGATCACCACCGGCGGAAGGGCGGTGGTGAGGGACTCCCACAGCTCGAGCACCCGGTCTCCCATCCGGCTGATGGCACCGGGCAACTGCTGCACCTGCTCACTGACCGTGGGTGCCATGAGGAGGACGATGACCGTCACCGCGCCGATCCCCGCCAGGCCAGCGAGCGCCACGCCCGCGGTCCGGTTGAGGCCCTGCCGCTCGAGAAGATCGGCGAGCGGGACCAGTGCGTAGGTGACCACCGAGGAGATCAGGAAGACCGCGATGATGGTGGGAAAGAAGGCGTAGATCACCAGGGTGAGCAGCAGGCCCACCAGCAGCGTGACGGCGAAGGCCAGATCCGCGCGGGAGAGGAGCTGGGAGGGATCGCCGGGCGGCAGGGGCGAGCCTTCCGGGAAGGAGGGCCCCCGGTTGGACGTCGGTGAAGGGGATGCCCCCTCCGGCATCGGCTCCGACGGGGGAGCGGAGGGGGGCGTCGGTCCGGCTGGCTCTTCGGGATCCATGCCGCGGGCACGCTGTCCACGCTCCCCGCTGGCGGCAACGGCGGGGCCGGAGGGGCGCTTGAGTCGTGGCGGCCGGCCAACATCCCTGAGTAGGGTACGCGCCCCATGAGACGACTGCTTCTAGCTTCCCTGATGCTGCTGGGCCTGAGTGCCTGTCCTTCCAAGCAGGAGACACCTCCCGCTGCCGCACCCGAACCCGCCGAGGCTGAGGCCGAGAAGGCGCCCACCGCGGAGGAGGCGGATGCCTACGCCAAGCAGGTGAACACCGAGCTCAAGGAGCTCTGGACCCGCGCGGCCACCGCCGAGTGGATCAAGGCCACCTACATCACCGGCGACACCGAGCGGAACGCCGCGACCGCCAACGAGGCGGTGATGGCCTACCTCTCCACCGCCATCCCCAAGGCCGCCTCGTTCGTGGACGTCGCCACCAACCCCGACACCAAGCGCCAACTGGAGCTGCTGCGCCTCTCCTCCTCACTGCCGGCGCCGTCGGATCCCGCCAAGCGCGAGGAGCTGGCCACCACCGCCTCCCGCCTCGAGGGGATTTACGGCAAGGGCAGGTACTGCGGTGAGGACGGGAAGGGCGAGTGCCGGGATCTGCTCGAGCTCTCCCGGGTCATCGACACCAGCCGCAACTACGACGAGCTGCTGGAGGCCTGGGTCGGCTGGCGCACCGTCTCCCCGCCGATGCGCCCCCTCTTCGAGCGCATGGTGACGCTTGGGAACGAGGGCGCGCGCGAGATCGGCTTCAACGATCTGGGCGACCTCTGGCGCAGCGGCTACGACATGCCCCCCGAGGCGTTCGAGAAGGAGACCGACCGGCTGTGGCAGCAGGTCCAGCCCCTGTACGAGGAGCTGCACTGCTACGTCCGCGGCCGCCTGGCCAAGCAGTACGGCGAGGACAAGGTCCCCGCCGGTGAGCCCATCCCCGCGCACCTGCTCGGCAACATGTGGGCGCAGGAGTGGATGAACATCTACCCGCTGATGGAGCCGTACCCCGGCCAGGCGAGCCTGGACGTGACGCGCGAGCTGCAGGCGCAGAAGTGGGACCACCTCAAGATGGTGAAGCTCGGTGAGTCCTTCTTCACCTCGCTGGGCCTGGAGAAGCTGCCGGAGACCTTCTGGGAGCGCAGCCAGTTCGTGAAGCCGCGCGACCGCGACGTGGTCTGCCACGCGAGCGCGTGGGACGTGACCTTCGCCGGCGACATCCGCATCAAGATGTG
>DATGQN010000113.1:0-3204 GCA_035304185.1 Myxococcaceae bacterium | reverse complement strand
GTCGGGTGGTCATCCTCGCCGTGGGGCCTGAGGGCTTCACCGAGGTCCGGGGCTTCAGCGCCGAGGCGCCCAAGGAGCCGCTGCAGCTCTGCTACGGAGGGACGTACAACAACGTCGCCGACCTGGTGGCGCTGCCGTGAGTGAGGCGAGCCCGCCCCGCACCGCTGCATGTCCTCACCGGGCGCGTGCGCGTCAGGCGCTGACGTGCGTGCTGCTGTGGGGCGTGCTCGCCTGGATGTTCCCCTCGCCGGTTTCGGCCGCCGCCCCGCAGTGGTTGGGGGCGGCGCGTCCGCAAGGGGAGCTCACCCGGGTGGTGACCCTGGCCCCCTCCCTCACCGAGACGATGTTCGCGCTCGGCAGGGAGAAGGCGCTGGTGGGGGTCAGCCACTGGGACGACGATCCCCGCGTGGCGGCGCTGCCCCGGGTGGGTGCGGCGGACAGCGTCTCCCTCGAGGCCATCCTGGGGCTCAAGCCCCAGCTGGTGATGGCCCAACCCACCGCTCCCACCCGCCAGTCACTGCGGGTGCTGGGGGACCTGGGCATCCCGGTGCTCCTGCTCCCCACCGAGACCATGGAGGAGACCGCCCGGAGCCTGCGTTCGGCGGGGCGGGTCGTCGGCGCCGCTGCCGAAGGGCGCCGGCTCGCGCAGGAACTCGAGGAGACCCGAGGTGCGCTGCGGGCCGCGACCCGGAAGCTCCCCCATCCCCGGGTGCTGCTGATGGTGGGCCGCGATCCGCTGGTGGTGGCCGGTCCGGGCTCCTACCTGAGCGACATGCTCACCGACGTCGGCGGCATCAACGCCGCAGACGACCTCGCGCGCCCCTGGAGCACCTATCCCCTGGAGCGGGCGGTGGCGGGGAAGCCGGACATCGTGCTCGACGGCAGCCGCGATGGAGATCAGGGCGCTCAAACGGTTCGGAAGCTTCCGGGGCTCGAATCCGCGCGCTGGGTGAGCCCACCGACCTCGGCCATGTTGCGCCCCGGCCCCAGCCTGACGCAGGGGCTGAGGGAGCTCGCGGTCCTGCTGCACGGTCCCGGCGTCCTCGAGTCGCTGCCCAAGCCGGATCCGGTGAAGCGTCCCGTGCGGACCAGCGATCCGAAGAAGCTGCAGCCGGATGCTGGCCCGACGGAGTCTGACCCCTGATGCCTCCCCGGCGCTTCGGCCCCGCGAGGTTGGTGCGGGTGCTGCTCACCCTCACCGTGGTGTTGGTCGCGGCCATGGTCACCGCGCTCGCGTTCGGTGATCAGCCGATCTCGCCGCTCCAGGCGATCCGGGAGCCGCAGGGCCTGGACGGGACGCTGCTCTTCCGGCTGCGGCTGCCCCGGGTGCTGCAGGCGCTGCTGGTGGGGGCTGCGCTGGCGGGAACGGGAGCGGTGCTGCAGGCGCTGCTGCGCAACCCGTTGGCCGAACCCTTCGTGTTGGGCGTCTCGGGAGGTGGAGCGCTGGGCGCGACGCTGGCACTTGCCGCGGGCGTGGTCTTCGTCGGCGAGGCGGTGGACGGACTGCCGGGCTTCGTCGCCGGGGTGGGGGCACCGGGCCTCTTCGCCTTCCTGGGCGCCATGGCGGTGACCTTCCTGTTGATGGGCGGGGTAGGGCGGAGCGGTCCCGGGGGAACGGTGACTGTCCTGCTCACCGGCGTCATCTTCAACGCCTTCGCCGGCGCGGCCATCACCGCCATCCAGTCCCTGGTGTCGCCGGAGCGGGGGCGGGACATCTTCCGCTGGCTCGCGGGCTCTCTGGGACATCCCTCATCGGCGGCGCTGATCTCGGGAGCGCTGCTCCAGACAGCGGCCCTCGGCGTCCTCCTGGTGCTTGCCGGGCGCCTCAACCTGCTGAGCCTGGGGGACGAGGAGGCGGCCTCGCTCGGCGTCCCGGTGACCTCCACCCGTCGGATGCTCCTCATCGCCACCAGCGCGAGCGTGGGTGGAGCGGTGGCCCTGAGCGGGATGGTGGGCTTCGTGGGGCTGCTCGTGCCCCACGTGCTGCGGCGGATCCTGGGGCCGGATCAACGGCTCCTGCTCCCGGCCTCGATCCTCGGAGGGGCGGCGTTCCTCGCCCTCGCCGACCTCGCGGCGCGGCTGCTCTTTCCCTGGACCGGGACCGAGCTCCCGGTGGGAGTCCTCACCGCACTGCTGGGCGGGCCGTTCTTTCTTTTTCAGCTGAGGCGGCGGGCGTTCCACGGCTGAGGCAAGAGCGACCTCCCGCCCTCCAGGCTCCGACGCCGGACGTCCAGCCGGGCAGGCCCCTGTCCTCAACCGCGAGTTCACCTCAGGTCTGCTTGCGGAAGGGTTCACCCTGCGGGTACAGCAGCGGCGCTCGCCGTGGATCCTTCTGCCTCTGCCTCCTGGGTTCGTCGCATCTGGCCGCTGGCGGCCTTCCAGGTCACGTTCATCGCCGGCGCCACGCAGCTCAAGAGCGTGGGCAACGCGCTCGTCCTGGCGCGGATGGACGCGACCGTCCTGCCCTACCTGTACCTGGTGGGCGCCATCGTGGTGGGCGTGCTGGCGGTGGTCCCGCGCCCGGTCCCCGGAGCTCCCGGATCCGCGCCGGCGCGCTCGGCCGCAGTGGGGGCCTGCCTCACCGCGCTTTTGGGTGTGGGCGCGCTGCTGCAGCTCACCAGCATCCCCATCGCCGTCTACCTGCTCGCTGAGGTGGGGACCACCTTCGTGGCCCTGCGGCTCTGGCTCCAGGCCGGGGCCCGCTTCGACGCCCGGGAGGCGCGGCGGGCCTTCCCCATGCTCAACGCCGCGGCCATGGGCGGCGGCATCGTGGGCGGTCTGCTGCTGCAGGGAGGTGCCGGTCGCATCGGCCTGACCTGGGTGCTGGTGGAGGCCGCGGCCTTCCTCGCGCTCTCGGCCTGGCTGTGGCGCTATGCCCTGCCGCTTCCTCCCCCGCGCCAGGTCGTCGGGGGCACCCACCGTCCCCGGCACCGCTGGCGGCACCTCGGCCGCGAGCCGTACATCCAGCTGCTGGGCGTGCTGGTGCTGTCGCTGGCGGTCCTCTCCACCTTCGCCGACTACCTCTTCCGCATGCGCGCCGGAGAGGCGCTGGAGGAGGTAGCCCTGGCGGCCCTCTTCGGTCAGCTCCAGGTGTGGCTGAGCCTCTTCTGCCTGGTCTTCCAGCTCGTCTTCGCCGAGCGCCTCCTCGAGCGGCTCGGCGTGCTGCGCTACCTCGCGCTCATCCCGGTGGTGCTCACCCCGCTC
>DATGQN010000112.1:0-8421 GCA_035304185.1 Myxococcaceae bacterium | reverse complement strand
AGGCCGCGCTGCACGACCTCGGCGGGGACGGCCCGTACGCTTCCATCCGCCTGCGGCAGGTGCAGGGGACCGGTGCCCTTCTCACGCTTGCAGGCCACCAGCGTGCACAGCAGCAGCGCGACGAGCCAGGTCCCGCGCCCTCCCCGGATGATCGCGCTCATGGTGCGGCGCCTCCCTGCGCCCCCTGGCCCGGCGAGCCCAGAAGGAAGAGGACCACGGTCACTCCCACCGACAGGATGAGCTGCAGGTGGCTCCAGGCCGACCCCACCGGAACGCCCAGGTAGAGGCGCCCGGTCTCGTTGCGCAGCGCGCGGGACCACAGCAGCGTCCCACCTGCCATCACGCTGAGCGCGAGCAGCGTCTGCAGGCCTGCCGAGATCATCCACGGCGTCGCCACCGGTCCGTCCCAACGCCACAGCCCCCGTAACGTCGCGACCCACGCGCTCGCGGCGAAGAGGGAACAGGCGCTGGCCCCGGCGAGGATCGGCAGCAGCTCTCCGCGGGGTCCGCGCCACGAAGGCCGCATCTCCCACGACGCGCGCACCAGCAGGCCCGCCACGAACGTCCCCACCGCGATGGCCACCACCCAGGCCGGCCATGCCACCAGGCCCGCCGACGGCGCGCCCAAGACCACCAACATCAGCACCACCGTCACCACGCCCAATGCCCAGCTCCGCCACGCCGGCAGTGCGGCGCCGCGCACCCGCGCCCGCGCCGCTTCGAACAGGGCGCTCGCCCAGGCCGAGGTCAGACACGCCAGCGCGGGGAGCGAGGTGTACGACGCGGTCAGTCCTCCACCCCGCTGTCGAAGCACCACGGTCACCACCGCCACCGCGCTGACCAGCAGGGTCATGCTCGCGCCGGTGAGCGCGACCCCGGTCCACGTCGAGAGCGACCGCGCCCGGGCGTCTGTCGGAGACAGCAGCACCACCCGCGAACCACCCATCGCCATCATGCGCCCCCTTCCGGTGCCGGGTTCGCGCTGGGCGCCGGGCGTTCGGCCTGTCCGATCCAGTCCCGGGAAGCGCCGGGAGGGAGATCGGAGAGGGCATAGGCATGGGGTCCGCGCAGGACCGTGGGGATCTCGGGGAAGTTCTCGAGCGGGAGCGGCATCGGCGCCGCGGTCCACTCCAGCGTTCCCACCTCCCAGGGGTTCTGCTCCGACTTCGGTCCGCGCAGCAGGCTCCACGCGAAATTGCCCACGAAGATCAGCTGCCACGCGCCGAGCAGGAACGCGGCATGGCTGGTCCCGACCGTCACCGGGCGCAGCGCCGCGAAGCGCTCCCCATCATGCGGATCCACCTGGCGTCGGTGCTGTCCCCCCCACCCGCTCACGTGCATCAGCCCGAAGACCGCCACGAACAGGATCGCGGTGCCCACGAGGTGGAGGTTCGCCCATCCCTCGTGCATGCGCCGTCCGGTGAAACGCGGGAACCAGTAGGCGATGGCCGCGAAGACCGCGAGGAAGGACGAGGCGCCCATGGTGAGGTGGAAGTGACCCACCACCCACAGCGTGTCGTGGAGCTGCAGGTCCGTGGTCTGCGCGCCCAACATCAGGCCGGTCACCCCGCCCAGGCCGAACACCAGCGCCGCGCAGATCGCGCCCACCATCGGGCTCTTCAGCCGCACCCGCGCGCGGGAGATGGTGAAGAGCCAGTTCAGGTAGAGCACCAGGCTCGGCAGCGAGATGAGGAGCGTCAGCGTGGAGAAGGCACGGTTGAGCGTCGAGGTCAGCCCCACCGTGAACATGTGGTGCGCGTAGACCAACCCGCTGAGCAGGACGATGGCCCCCATGGCGCTGACCGTCGCCCGGTACCAGTGCGGCGGGCGCCGCGCAAAGTGGGCGAACAGATCCCCGATGAGGCCCCAGGCGGGGAGGATCAGGATGTAGACCTGCGGGTGGCCGAACATCCAGAAGAGGTGCTGGAAGAGGAGCGGATCCCCCGCGGGAAGTCTCGCTCCCGCCCCGGCGATGAAGACCTCCCCACCCCACAGGCGATCCCCCATCAGCAGCAGCCCGCCGGCCATCAGGATCGGCAGGAACATGAGGTTGAGCAGCGCGGTGTAGCCCAGGCCCCAGGCGGTGAGGGGCAGCCGGAAGAAGGTCATCCCCGGCGCGCGCCTTCCGACGAGCGTCGCCAGCACGTTCGCGCTGACCAGGCAGCTCGAGGTGCCGTTGAGGATGAGCGCCAGGAGCGCCCACGAGACGCCCGACCCCGGACTTCCCACCCACGAGGAGAGCGGCGGATAGAGCGTCCAGCCGGTGTTCGCCGGCCCCAGTGGGGCGAAGAGTCCCGCCACCAGCGCGCCCACCGAGGCCAGGTAGAACCAGAGCGAGAGGCGACTGATGCGCGGGAAGGCGAGGTTGCGCGCGCCCACCAACAGGGGAAGCACCAACGTTCCCATGGCGCCCATCAGCAGCGGCCCGATGGCGAAGAAGATCATCACCAGGCCGTGCTGCGTGAACAGCGCGGTGTAAGCGCTCGGCGTGAGCTGGCCGAGGAAGGGGATCGACGCCTGCGGGTTCACCCACTGCCAGCGGATGGCGATCGCCATGAGGCCGCCGAAGAGCAACGCGCCGAAGGCGGTCCACAGGTACGCGCGGCCGATCCGCTTGTGGTCCAGGCCCCGCCGCAGCCGATCCACGGTGGCCGGGGCTTCGGGCGGCATCGGGGCCGGTGCCAGCCGTCTGCGCTGTCCTCCGACGCTCATGGTCGCCACGTCCATCCCCAGTTGCGGTGCGGATCGTCCGGATCCTCGCGGTGCATCGCGCGCTCACTCTCGGCGCGCAGCCAGGCCTCATAGCGCTCGGCCGGGACGACCTCGAGGGTTCCACGCATGCGGTAGTGGGCCACCCCGCAGTGCTGGCTGCAGTGCAGCTCCCAGCTCCCCTCCTGCTCCGGCAGCGCCGACAGGCGGGTGATGCGGCCCGGAATGGCGTCGGTCTGGATGCGCAGCGCGGGGATGCGCAGGCCATGGACCACGTCGCTCGCCCCCAGCTGGAGCTCGAGCCGTCGGCCGACCGGCACGCGCAGCGCGTTCACCGTCACCACGTCATCGGCGGTGTTGAAGCGACCATCGATGCCGGGATGGCGGAACAGGAAGCTCCACCGCTGGGCATTCACCTGCACCCGGATGGGAGGGTGCTGCTGATCTTCGCGCGCCCGCGCCAGCGCCTGGCGGACCCGGAGGTCACCCAGGAACAGGTGCCCATCGACGATGAGGAAGGCGACCAGCGCCAGCACCCCCACCGCCCAGCGGCTGCGCCGGGTGTCCGCCGAGGCGACCCGGGCCTGATGCGGGAGCCAGCCGAAGGCCGCGGCGAGCAACCAGAGCGAAGCCACCACCCCCAGCGCGAGCGAGAGCCAGAGCCCGTCGGCCATCAGCCGATCCGTCAGGTGACCGTGACGGGAGGCGTCCGCGATGGGAGGCGCACCACCGCAGCCTGCGAGCAACAGGAGCCCCGCGAGACGCCCCACCCTCCACCTGAGGCCGGGCACCTCCGAGCTCACCGGTCGGCCTCCTCGCGCGTTGCGAAGCGCCCCACCCAGATGAGAGCGGCCAGGATCATGAGGATCGGCAGGCCCAACAGTCCCACCATCCATACATCTCCCACCGACGCCGAGACGTCGCCCGCGGCGCAGGAGGGACAGGCCCGGGCGGAGGGCGTCCAGGTGAGGACGAGCAGCACCAGCGGCAACACGACGGCAGCTGGCTTGTGAGGGCGAGAGGCGATCATCGATCGAACCGGCGAGTGCCCCCATACCACCCTCACTCCCACCGGGGCGAATGCGACAGGATGCCGCACACCGCGGGGAGAGCCCCGTGGCATGGAGGAGGCCCAGCCCGCTCGCCCGGCGTGCGAACACGGCCGCGCTTGCGTGAGACGGCTCGGCTCCGATAGCCCTCCGAACCACCATGTCCACTCAGCCCCCCGAAGCGTCCCGCTACACCTGGCTCCTCCGTCGGCCTGCGCCCTGGGCGGCGCTGATCAGCGCCATCGTGCTGGTCGTCGTGCTGGTGACAAGGCCGGGGCAGTCCGCGCCCGAGGCCCTCGGCACCCTCCCGACCTACAGCTTCACCTCGGAACAGGGCGTCCCCTTCGGAACCGAGGAGCTCACCGGCAGGGTCTACGTCGCCAACTTCATCTTCACCCGCTGCCCCACCATCTGCCCCCGCTTCTCGGAGAAGATGGCGCGGATCCAGAGCGCGCTCGCAGACCAGCGGGGGATCCACCTGGTGAGCTTCTCCGTCGATCCCGAGTTCGACACTCCCGAGGTGCTCCGCGAATACAGCGAGCGCTACCGCGCCGATCCCACCCGCTGGACCTTCCTCACCGGTGATTACGAGCAGCTGCGGGAGACCGTGGTCGGCGGCTTCAAGATCGCCATGGGCAACGAGGCCCCCGAGGAGGATGACGTGATGAGCATCTTCCACGGTGAGCACTTCGTGATCGTGGATCAGCGCGGGGAGATCCGCGGGTACGTCCACGCCAACGAAGAGGACGTGGTCGAGCAGGTCAGCGCGCTGGCGCTCCGTTTGCGCGACGCCTGAAACGCAGCACACCGTGCGCTGGGCGCCCAATCCTTTCCATTCACACAACTTCACTTGCCCTTCGATTCCGGGTGGCATTGAGTCCGTCCCGGCTGAGTTTCTCCGCCTTCGCATCAGCGCGGTCCTCGGACGGCGCTGAAGCCTGTTGAGAGCGTGAGATTCCCCAAGGGGGGGGACTTCACACCATTTCAGAACGCGGGCCCATTCCGGTCCGTCCATCCGCCCTTCCCGATGGAGGGGCCGGAGGTTTTCATGCGTTTTTCAGCGTATGTGCCGACGCTCGTCGTCTGGCTCCTGCTCGCCGGATGCGGAGGCAAGCAGGACGGGGTCGTGGTGCACAAAGAGGTCCGGGTCGTCGACGCCGCGCTGCGGGAGCGTCTGCAGGACTTCGCATTGGGCGCCGATGGTGCAGGAACGTTGCGCTTCGCGGCAGACGCGCCGGGAGTCGCCGCGCTCGAGCCGGGCCGGGTCCTGGTCTCCGAGCCCGCCGGTGACACCGCGCCTCACGGCTTCCTCCAGCGCATCCGTTCCAAGCGGACCGAAGGCGGAAGCATCGTCTTTGAAACCGAGCAGGTGACGCTCGAGGAGGTGTTCGAGCAGGCTGACATCGTGCACGAGGTCCAGCTCAAGCCCGAGCAGCTCGTCGCCTCCGAGATCCACTATCCGGGCATCCAGCTCCAGCCGATGGGCAACGTGGGGCAGAGCAGCTCAGCGAGCAGGAGTTTCGACTTCAACGTCTCCTTCGACAAGGTCCTCATCGATGTGGATGGGGACGAGGAGACCGTCGACGACCAACTCAGGATTGACGGGTCGTTCAAGCTCAGCGCCGGGGTCGAGATGAAGATCAAGATCGGCACCGAGTACCTGGTGGTGCCGACCGTGGAGCACCTCCGCTTCCTCGCAAAGCTCGAGGAGGCGGTGGAGCTCAATCTGACCGGCACGCTGCAGGACACGTTCGAGAAGGAGATCGAGGTCGCGAACTTCACCTTCGGGGCCATCACCGTCTTCGTCGGCCCGGTCCCGGTCGTCTTCTCCGTGAGCATGTCCCTCAGCGTGGGTGCGACCGGGGAGATCAGCGCGAGCCTCAAGGCCTCAGCCAGCCAGTCAGTCAGCCTGCAGGTCGGCGCTGAGTACAAGCAGGATGGCGGATGGAAGAACCTGAGCGGGTTTGACAGCACCTTCGACGTTCCGAAGCCGGAACTCTCGCTGTCAGGGAAGGCACGCGCGTTTGCCCGTCCGGAGCTCGCCATCGCGGTCTACGGCATCGGCGGGCCCACCGCGGCGGCCACGGCGTTCGCCGAGCTCGACGTGGAGCTGTTCCGCGATCCGTTCTGGGAGATGACCGGCGGGATGGATCTGGCTGTGGGCCTGAAGGCCGAGATCCCCGTCATCGGCAAGAAGTTCGACTGGTCCGAGGACTTCGAGCTCTTCCGCCGCTCCATCGGCGTTGCGCCGAACGAGGCGCCCAAGCTCGAGCTGCTCTCCCCTGAGGATGGCCTGCGCATCACCGAAGGAACCCGCCTGGATGTGGCGGTTCGCGCCAGCGACCGTGAGCAGGAGCAACTCACCGTCACCGTGAAGTCCGGAGGCCAGGTGCTCGCCACCGCCCAGAGCGTTCGCGGAGAGGACGTGGTGCTCCAGACCGGAACGCCGTGCCCCGGCACCCACACTTACGAGGTCGCGGTCACCGATGCGAAGGGCGCCACGACCACCGAGCGCTTCAGCGTGGTCGTCGAGAACCATGTCCCCGAGGTCCGCATCCTCGAGGGGTCGCTGGAGGACTGGCCCGTGAACCCGGGCGGCTACCTCCTCGCTTTCGCGACGGCATCCGACCGGAGCTGCTCGGTGTCCGGCAACTCGGCGGCGCCCCAATTCATCCAGTGGCACGTGAACGGCCAGCTCGTGGGCCACTCCGACGAGCTCGCCTATGCGCTCCCCCCGAATCTGCAGGTGGGAAGCACCCTGACGCTGCAGGCCTTCTACGACGACGGCCACGGGCCGGTGAGCACCGACCCCATCCAGCTCACGGTGACCGCCTACTCGGGCAACACCTCGCCGCGGGCGATCATCCACAGCCCGGTGGATCAGCACGATTACTGGATCTCGTCCAATTACTCCCTGGCAGGACGCGCCATCGATCCGGGTGAGGGGATCCTGGGGACCGGCGCCATGACCTGGACGTTCCGGTCTCACTCCACCGGACAGGTGGTGGTCGTGCCCGGCGACACCGCTTCGTTCATGCTCGGCCAGATCCTGGCTGGCCAAGGCAGCATCGGCGGGGTGGACGTGAGCCTCTCCGTCGAGAACAGCGCGGGCACTTCGCACACCTCGACGATCACCGTCTTTGGAAGGGTGGTGGGGTGATGCGCGCCCTTCTGCGAAATGCCCATGTCGTGGGGCTGTCCCTCATCCTCGCGGCCTGCGGCGGAGGCCAGGTGGCCGTCCATGCGGGAGAGGCGCAGGAACTCCTGCTCGGCGCGACGGCGGAGCTTCAGGCCGTTGTCGAGAAGGATGGGGCCTGGAGCTTCACCTGGACGCTCGAGGAAAGGCCGCCGGGTGCCACGGCGGAGGTTCAGGCTCACGGTGCAGCAGCCACGCTGACGCCCAGCGCCGCGGGCGTGTACGGGCTCTCGGTGCGCGCCAGCGATGGAACGTCCGAGGGGGTCGGACACGTTCAATTGACCTTCCTTCCCAACCAGGCACCGACGGCGGATGCGGGAGCGGATCAGGTCGTCGGAGTGGGGGAGCGGGTGGAGCTCGACGGTCGGGGCTCTTCGGATCCCGACGGTCAGACCCTGACGTTCTCCTGGTCCATCGTGGAGCGTCCTGAAGAGAGCACCGCCTCACTGAATGATCCCGCGAGCCGCACTCCGAATTTCGTGGCCGATGTCCCGGGGCGCTGGGTGCTGGAACTCAGCGTCCACGATGGCGGCTTCACCATCACCGACCGGCTGACCGTCCTCACCAACCGGGCCCCGGTTGCCCTTCCCGGACCCGACCTCTCTGGCGAGGTGGGGCAGGAGCTGGTCTTGGATGGTTCGGGTTCCTTTGATCCGGATGATGACGTCCTTCAGTTCACCTGGACGCTTCTCAGCGCTCCTCTGGGAAGCACCGCCGTCCTGATGGGTGCGGACCGTCCCCAGGCGGGGTTCACCCCCGATGTTGCCGGGAGCTACCTGCTCGACCTGTCGGTGTCGGACGGTCGGCTGGTCGCCAACGCGCGCATCAACGTGCAGGGGCTTCCGACCGGCGGGGTGATGGGCAGCGTGGTGTTCGTCTCCCCCAACGGGAACGACGACAACCCGGGCACGGAGGCGCTTCCCCTTGCGACCATCGCAGCCGCGCTTGAAAAGGTCGGAACCGTGGAGCAGCTCTACCGGATTCAGCTCTCAGCCGGCGCATGGAACGAGCCCTTCGGCCATCTGGTGAGCGACCTGACCGTGGAACTGGTGGGTCCGGAGTCGGGCGAAGCCCGGCTGGTCGGCGCCGCGAACCTATTCCGCCTGTCCGGCACCAGCCGCATGACCTTCACCCGTCTCTCGCTCGAGTCGGGTGGAACGGCAATCATCGGAAGCGGCTCGAACACCTACGTCGGGCTGAACCAGGTGCGGTGCGCCTCGCGGATCTGCGTGGAGTCGGGAAGGTTCCTCGGCTTCACCGGGGGGACGGTGACCGTCCGGGATTCGATGCTGGTGGGCACCGGCGAGGCCCCGGGACTCACCCTGAGCCTGGGCCAGCTCACCGCAACGAACGTCGACATCAGCGGTCACACCACCGGCATCTCCATCGTCGAGTCGCCACTCATCCTCCGGGACAGCCAGCTCTACGAGAACGGAACCGGCGTCAGCATCCTCTCCAACGCCGCGC
>DATGQN010000111.1:0-4673 GCA_035304185.1 Myxococcaceae bacterium | reverse complement strand
TGTTCCAGATGGGCGGCCTGGGGCCCATGTTCGGGCAGATGGGCCACTTCGTCCGCTACGCGAAGGAGAAGGTCCCCTACGGCATCGAGCGCTACACGAAGGAGTCCCACCGCCTGATGCAGGTCCTCGAGAAGCAGCTCTCCCAGAACGCGTACCTGGCAGGCGAGTACTCCATCGCCGACATGGCGAGCTACCCCTGGGTGCACAGCATGGTCGGCTTCCACCCCGAGCTGGCCGAGAACACCCCGAGCGTTCGCGCCTGGCTTGATCGCGTCGGTGCCCGTCCCGCCGTTCAGCGCGGCATGGCCGTCCCCAAGCTGGGCTGACCCGGATGCGCGGCCCCAACCCCAGCTCCAAAGGTCGATCGTCGCGGGCGCTCGCGTGGATCGCGGGCGCCCTGATGCTCGGCTGCGCGCCGGAGGTCACCTATCCCGGCACCGAGGTCATGGGCACCTACGCCTTCAGCGCCCAGGCACCGGTCGCGGACGTCCCCGGCTGCGCACTGCTGGATCCGGAGGTGGGCGGCGTCGCCGACGGCTTCGATTTCGAGGCGGTTCTTTCGCGCGACAAGGATGCCGGAGCGGCCTGGTTCACGCTGCGGGAGACCTCCCACCCGGCGAGCTTCGATGGGCAGGTCTTCCGGGTCACCTCCATCGCGCCCCGGCGCTTTCCCTCGTGCGTCCCCGCCGATGCTCCGGAGCGGGTCGAATGCGCGGACGTGCAGGTGGAGGAGACGCTGGAGGTCGCGCTGCTCAGCCGCAGTCAGAATGACGCGCTGGACGGCCGGTGTCCCGAGGGTGCGCCGGAAATCGGGATTCCCCTACCAGATGGGGAGACCCTGACCGCGCCGGACACCACACCCACGGGCTTCGACGCCGTGCGTGTGTGCGGCAGAATGGTGGATCGGATCATTCCGGTGGAGGGCTGCTGCGCACCGTGCAGCGTGACCCACCGGATTCAGGGGGTACGGCGGTGACGAAGAAGGCGGTGGTGCTGCTGTCGGGCGGGCTCGACTCGACGACGGTGTTGGCGATGGCCAAGGCGCAGGGGTTCGAGCCGGTGTGTCTCGCCATCTCCTATGGACAGCGGCACGCGGTGGAGCTCGAGCGCGCGCGCAAGGTTGCGGAGTCGGTCGGCGGTGTTCCGCTCACCGTGGTGCCGATCGATCTGCGCGCGGTCGGCGGATCGGCCCTCACGGCGGACATCGATGTCCCCAAGCACGCGCCGGATGCGGAGCTGGGGGAGGGGGTCCCGGTCACCTATGTGCCGGCACGCAACGCGCTCTTCCTGTCGATCGCGCTGGGCCTGGCCGAGGCGCAGGGGGCGCGGGATCTCTTCATCGGCGTGAATGCCGTGGACTACAGCGGCTACCCCGACTGCCGGCCCGAGTTCATCCGGGCGTTCGAGCAGATGGCGAACCTCGCCACCAAGGCCGGCGCGGAAGGTGACCACTTCAAGGTCCACGCACCGCTGTCGGGGATGACCAAGGCGGAGATCATCCGCGAGGGCGTGCGGCTCGGGGTGGACTACGGGATCACCCACAGTTGCTACGACCCGGATGCTGAGGGCCGGGCGTGTGGGCGCTGTGACAGCTGCATCCTGCGGCGCCGGGGCTTCGAGGAGGCCTCGGTGAAGGATCCCACGCCGTACGTGCCGGGAGCCTTCGGATGAGGATGCGATCGCACATGCTCCTGTGGGGGCTGGTGATCGCGGCCCTCCCGGCCCCGCAGACGCTTGCACGTGAAACTTCCGGAACGCGACCCTCCAGGAACGTCGGGGCGACCCACTCGCGCGCCAAGGTGACCGCCAAGCCCCTTCCGCCTGCGCCTGCCAGCGCCAAAGCGGGGTCAGTGGAGCCCGGGGATCTGCTCGAGGTGAAGCAGCACATCCCGGACGTGGTGGTGGACCTGCGCTACGCGACGCCGGACAACTTCGTCGGAGAGCAGCTCTATCCGGACGGGGCACGCTGCCTGCTACGACGTGACACGTTGGAGCGGCTCACGGTCGCGGCGGATGCGCTGCGCGAGAAGGGCTACCGGATCAAGCTCTGGGACTGCTACCGGCCGCTCGCCGTGCAGTGGAAGATGTGGAAGCGCTTCCCCAAGCCCGGCTACGTCGCAAATCCGGAGCGGGGCAGCCACCACAACCGCGGCGCCGCGGTGGACCTGACGCTGATGACGATGGAGGGGCAGGAGGTCGAGATGCCGACCCCCTACGACAGCTTCCAGCGGGCTGCGCACCAGGGTTACACCGGCGGCAGTGACGCTTCGCGCCGGCACCGCGGCATCCTCCGCCGCGCCATGGAGGAGGCCGGCTTCCGCATCAACCGCTCCGAGTGGTGGCACTACTCACTCCCCGGCGCGGGACGGTTCCCGGTTCGGGACGAGCCACTCGTGGAGGCCGAGTAGTCAGCTCAGCACCTAGTCAAACAGCTCCAGCAGGTCCTCGCGGGTCAGCGAGGTGGCCTGGGAGGCGTCACCCAGCGCGGCTTCGAAGAGGGCGCGCTTCTTGTCCTGGAGGTTGAGGATCTTCTCCTCCACAGTCCCCTCGGACACCATCCGGTAGACCATCACCGGACGCTCCTGCCCGATGCGGTGGGCGCGGTCCGCGGCCTGCGCTTCGGCGGCCGGGTTCCACCACGGGTCCATCAGGAACACGTGGTCTGCCGCGGTGAGGTTCAGGCCGGTGCCGCCAGCCTTCAGGGACATGAGCAGCACCGGCGCGCCGTCGTCCCCCTGGAAGCGGGACACCACGCCCCCGCGATCCGCGGTCGATCCGTCCAAGCGGTCGAAGGGAATCTCCGCGGCGTTGAGTGCCGGCTCGATGAGATCCAGCAGCGAGGTCCACTGCGAGAAGACCAGCGCTTTGTGACCCTCGCTGACCGCGGTGGTGAGCGCGTCGACCAGCGCCTCGACCTTGGAGGAGCTCTTCGCCTGCTGTCCGGGCACCAGCGCGCTGTGACAGGCGGCCTGGCGCAGGCGGAGCAAAGCCTCGAGCGCCTTCAGCACGCTGCCGCCCCCCTGAAGGAGGGTGGTGACCTCGGTGCGCGTCGCGGCACGGACCGCGTCGTAGACCGCGCGCTCCCGGGCATCGAGCACCACGTGGTGCACCCGATCCGAGCGGGGCGGCAGCTCGGCGGCGACCTCCTTCTTGAGCCGCCGGAGCACGAAGGGGCGGATCTTCTTGCGCAAGGCCTCGGCCACCCCCCGCTGGCCGTCGGCCAGGGGACGGGCCACCTTCTCCTCGAAGTCCCGGCGTCCGCCGAGGAGTCCGCGGTTGGTGAAGTGCATCAGGCTCCACAGCTCCTCGAGCCGGTTCTCGATGGGCGTTCCGCTGAGCGCCAGCCGGAAGCCGGCCTTGAGCCGGAACGCCGCCCGCGCGACCTGACTGTCCGGGTTCTTGATGGCCTGCGCCTCGTCGAGCACCACCGCGTCCCAGGTGCGCTCGGACAGGGCCTCCTGATCCAGACGCAGGATCGCGTAGGTGGTGATGGTGAGGTCGACGTCGTCATCCAGCGTGCGCCCGGGCCCGTGGTAGACGCCGACCTTCAGCGAGGGACGGAAGCGCTTCACCTCGGCGACCCAGTTGGGCACCACGCTCGTCGGCGTGACGATCAGGGTCTTGGATCCCAACACGCACAGGGTCTGCAGCGTCTTTCCGAGACCCATGTCGTCGGCCAGGATCCCGCCCAGCCCCGCCTGTTTGAGGAAGGAGAGCCACGCCACACCCTGCAGCTGGTAGGGCCGCAAAGCCGCATCGAGGTCCGCGGGAAGCTGCGGCTTCGGCAGGGACTCGAAGCCTTCGACCAGGGGCCGGAGACGATCGAGCCCGGGCGGAGGCGGCTGCTCCAGCGTCTCGCAGAGCTCGGCGAGCTGGGGGAGCGCGTGCGTGGCCACTGTGCCTTCGGCATCCCGCGCGGCGAGGAGGTCGGCGACCTTCTGGCCGTGCTGGTCGAGCCACGCCGCTGGCAGCGGAGCCCAGCCTCCGCCATCCAACGGGACCAGGCCCAGACCCTCGCGCCATGCCTTGAGCACCGCGGCCGCATCGACGGATCCGCCCTGACCTCCCTCGACCTCGAAGCCGACCTGGAGGCGCACCGCGGGCACGCCGGCCTCACCCTCGCTTGCAAACGAGAGGTGAGGAATCAGCGTGGCGTCCGGGCTCACCACCCGCGCCGCATCGCCGGTGAGGCCGCCGCGCCAGGAGCGCAGCTTGTCCGCGAAGCGCACCATCTCCGGTCCGGACACCGTGGTGCGACGTCCGGGGACGAGCTGCAGCGTGTCGCGCAGATGGTGGACCAGGCGTTGCTCGGCCGCCTCGTCGCGCAGGGGCACCGCGCCCTTAAGGTAGACCAGCTTGCCGTTGTCGATGCGCGCGTGCGGTGGGCTGCCGTAGACCAGCGTGGGCAGCACGGAGAGGCCGGACTCCACCTGGTTGAGCTCGATCAGGATGCGGGGCTCGAGCCGCTTGTCGATGCGGGGGAGCCGCTTGCTCTTCACCTCGAGGGGCATCCGGCGGGCGAGCTCCGGGATCACCTTTCCGCTCAGCTCGGCGAGCTGATTCTGCGGATAGCTCCGGGTGATCGGCAGGTTCTGCAGCCAGGTGCCGGCGATCTGCGTCTCCCCCAGGAGCGCGAGCGAATCGCGGGTGAGGCCCACGCCCGCGCTCACGAC
>DATGQN010000110.1:0-11234 GCA_035304185.1 Myxococcaceae bacterium | reverse complement strand
CTGGTGCCCACCTTGCATCCCCTCCTATGTTCCGCGCCCCCCCAAGCGCCTCGTGGAGAGGCGGAACACCTGAGGAGAATCCGGATGGAGGCACCCCAGCGGCTGCGCGCTCTGCTCGACAAGCGCTCAGACACCATTCTCGAACGGTGGCTCGCCCACCTCGCCACGGAAGGCCGTTCGGCCTCGTCGACCATCCGCCCCGGCGGCCCCCGCACCGAGCTCGCCGCGCTGCTCAAGGCCACCCGGGAGGGCATCTCCGCCGCATCCGACCCGGGCGTGGACCTCAAGTCCCAGGGATGGTCGGAGCTCCGGGAGACTCTGGCCGAGGTGAGCCAGGCCGGGGCCCGGCGCGGCGTCAATCCCGCCGACACCATCTCCGAGATCCTCGCGCTCAAGCGCCCGCTCTTCGAGCTCCTCGAAGAGGAGGACGGTCGGGACCAGGCCTTCTCCACGGTGCTGTGGGCCGGCCGGTTGGTGGACGCGATGAGCCTGCACGTCGCCTCCACCCATCAGCAGACCCGCGAGGCGATCATCGTCCGGCAGCAGCATGAGCTCCTCGAGCTCTCCACGCCGGTCATCACGCTGTGGGAAGGCATCCTGGCCCTCCCCATCATCGGCACGCTCGACTCGACCCGGACCCAGACCGTCATGGAGAGCCTGCTCCAGCGGATCGTCGAGACCAACGCCGACATCGCCATCATCGACATCACCGGCGTGCCCACGGTCGACACCCTCACCGCGCAGCACCTGCTCAAGACGGTGACCGCCACCCGCCTGATGGGCGGCGAGTGCATCATCTCCGGCATCCGCCCCCAGATTGCCCAGACGCTGGTTCAGCTGGGCGTCGACCTCGGCGACGTGATCACCCGATCCAGCCTGGCCTCGGCCCTCGCCCTGGCCCTGCAGCGGCGCCGCCTCACCATCAGCCCGATCCCGGCAGGTCAGAAGACCGCGCCCTCAGCCCGCCCGTAGGAGCCTGTGGTTCATGGAGCGCATTCCGATCCTTCAAATGGGCGAGCACCTGCTGGTCACCATCCAGGTGGACCTGCATGACCAACTGGCCACCCGCCTGCAGGAGGAGCTCACCCAGGAGATCTCCGCCCGGAACGCCCGCGGGGTCATCATCGAGATCTCGTCCCTCGAGATGGTCGACTCGTTCATCGGCAGGGTGCTCGGAAACATCGCGCAGATGTCCAAGCTGCTGAGCGCCGAGACCGTGCTGGTGGGGATGACCCCGGCCGTGGCCATCACCCTGGTGGAGCTGGGCATCGAGCTGCCCGGCATTCTCACAGCACTCAACGTCGAGCGCGGCATGGCCCTGTTGCGTGACCGCCAGGACGCACCGCTCCACGGCAGTGGCGCATCGGCGGAGGTGTCCCCTGACTCCGCTGGATGAGCGGCTCCCCCTCCACGGGAATGGGGACCTGGTCCGCCTCCGCCAGCGGGTGCGGGCGCTGAGCGTCGAGCTCCGCTTCAGCATCGTCGATCAGACCAAGATCATCACCGCGGCCAGCGAGCTGGGGCGCAACGTGATGGTCCACGGAGGCGGAGGCGAGGCCCGGATCGAAGTGGTCGAGCTCAACGGACGCCGTGGGATCAGCCTCACTTTCAACGACGAGGGCCCCGGGATCCCGGACCTGCAGCAGGCCCTGAAGGATGGGTTCACCACCGGAAACGGCCTGGGACTCGGACTGGGCGGCTCGAAGCGCCTGGTCCATGAATTCCACCTGCATTCGGAGCCCGGCAAGGGGACCGAGGTCACCATCACCCACTGGGCCGGATCATGATGCCCCTCTTCGTCAGCCACCGCGAAGCCGTTGCAGAGCAGAGCGGGGTCGGCGGTGCGCGACGGGCGTTCTCCACCCTGGTGAAGTCGCTCGGAGCTTCGGACGCGCAGGTCGGCAAGGTCGCGCTGCTCACCACGGAGCTCGCGCAGAACCTCGAGCGGCACGCGGAGCGAGGGGAGCTCATCGCGCGCGGTGAGGTGACCCCCGAGGGGATCTGGCTCGAGGTGCTCTCCGTCGACCGGGGCCCGGGCATCGGGACGCCGTTGCACGCGCTCGAGGATGGCTACTCGACCGCCGGGACGCGGGGCAGCGGGCTGGGCGCGGTCATGCGCCTCGCGCAGGACTTCGACCTCCACACCCTCGCCGGAGAGGGAACCGTGCTGTGCGCGCGGATGTGGCTGGGCAGTGGCCCTCCCCCGCCCCGGGTGCCCGCCATCGGGGCCATCTGCCTGCCTCACCCGGAGGAGGAGGTGTCCGGGGACGGTTACGAGATCCTCCGGGACGCGGCCGGTCGCACCCACATCCTGGTGGTGGACGGCCTGGGCCACGGACAGCCCGCGGCGGATGCCACCCGCGTGGCGCTTGAGATCTTCCGTCATCACGTGCATCTCGAGCCGGGAGACCTCTTCCGGACCCTGCACGAGGAGCTGAGGGCCACCCGCGGCGCGGCGATCGGCCTGAGCACGCTCGATCCCACGTTGGGCAAGCTCTTCTTCACCGGCGTCGGCAACATCGCCGGGACCCTGTGGCCCGGGCTTCAGCCCGATCGCGCGCGGGGCCTGGCCTCCCACAACGGGACCGCCGGCTACCTCATGCCCCGGGTCCAGACCCTCGCGTACCCCTGGGACCCGGATTCGCTCCTGGTCCTCCAGAGCGATGGGCTGACCTCGCGCTGGAACCTGGACGCCTATCCGGGGCTCGCCTTCCGCGATCCCGGCGTCATCGCCGGCGTGCTCTACCGCGACCACTGCCGAGGCCGCGACGACGTGACGGTCATCGCGGTGAAGTCCGGAGGCGGCGTATGAGCGGAGACGACGAGGTCACCCTGCTCACCCTGCCCATCCGGCTGGAATCCGACGTGGCGCTGGCGAGGGCCCGGGTGCGCGCCGTCGGCGAGCTGGTGGGACTCCCCCATCACGACCGCACCCGTCTGGCGGTGGGGACGTCCGAGCTGGTGCGCCACGCGCTGAGGCAGGGCGGCGGCAGGCTCTCCATGGGCCTGGAGGGAACCCTTCCCCAGCGCCTGTGGATCGACGTCCTGGCCCACACCTCGAGCCATCCGACCCGCAGTCGTCCTCCGTCCCTTTCCACTGCCCTCGAAGGTCCGGACGCCGCGCAGAAGCTCCTCGAGAACGTGGAGCGACGTCCCCAGCCGGACGGGCAGCTCTACCGGATCTCACGCAGCCGCCCCCTCTCCCATCCTCCGCTGAACGCGGCAGAGGTCAGGCGACAGGTCGACGCGCACCTGCGCGAGGTCCCCGCCGCCAGCGCCTCCCACGAGATCGCCCAGCAGAACCGTGAGCTGTTGCAGGTCCTGGAGGAGGTGCGCGAACAGACCGACGCCCTCGCGCAGGCCAACGTCGAGCTGGAGGAGACCAACCGGGGCGTGGTCGCGCTCCACGCCGAGCTGGACGCCCGCGCCGAGCTGCTGCGGCAGAGCGCGGAGCTCAAGTCGCGCCTGGTCTCACTGGTGGGCCACGAGTTCCGCACGCCCCTGGGCTCCATCCGGATGTTGGCTGAGCTGCTCCTGGAGGACGACGCGCAGCAGCCCCTCTCGAAGGAGCGCCGCCGGCACGTGGAGCTCATCCACCACACCGCGATGGAGCTGTCCGAACTGGTGGATGACCTGCTCGATCTTTCCAAGGCGCAGGCCGGAAAGATGCGGCTGCACATCACCACCTTCGAGGTGGGATCGGTCTTCGGCGGGCTCAGGGTGATGCTGCGGCCTCTCAACCGCAGCGACGCCGTGGAGCTGACCTTCGAGCAGGCGGAAGGGCTGCCGCCCATGACCTCGGACGCCTCCAAGGTGTCGCTCATCCTCCGGAACCTCATCTCCAACGCCCTCAAGTTCACCACCCGGGGATCGGTGCGGGTGAGCGCCAGCGCGCTTCCGTCGGAAAGGATTCGCTTCGTCGTCGCCGACACCGGGGTGGGGATCCACCCGCGGGACCACGAGCGCATCTTCGAGGAGTTCAGCCAGGTGGAGAATCCCCTCCAGGGAGGGGTGAAGGGCACCGGACTGGGGCTGGCCCTGGTGCGGCGCCTGGCCCATATGCTCGGGGGGGAGGTGACCGTGGAGAGCCAGTTGGGACAGGGGTCCACCTTCACCGTCGAGCTCCCCTGCCACCTCGAGGAACGCGCGCCCGAATCCCCGGTCCCCCAGCCCGCGGCGCAGCCGACCCGCGCACCTCGGCCCAGCGCCTACCGGCCCATTCCGCGGACGCGACAGGGCCCTCCCCGCCTCCTGGTGATGGACGACGATCCGAGTGCCCGTCACGTCCTCACCCACCACCTGCGCCGTGCGGGCTGCACGGTCTTGGAGGCCGAAGATGGTGCCCGGGGTCTGTGGCTGGCGCGCCGCGAACAGCCGGACCTGATCTTCATGGACCTGGAGATGCCGGCCCTCTCCGGGTACGAGGTCCTGCCGCAGCTGCGCCATGAGGAGCAGACGCGCCACATCCCGGTGGTGCTCTACACCGGCAATGACACCGACGAAGAGGTGGTGACCGACCTGGACGCACAGGGCCTGCTCCTGAAGCAGGGAGACCTGCCTGAGCTGGCGAGCCGGGCCATGGCGCTGGTGCGGCAGCTGGTCCCGACCACCGACGAGGAGCCCGGTCCCCGTGCCTGAGGCCGGCCAGAGCATCCTGCTCGTCGACGATGACGAGGCGAAGCGTCACGTCACCTCGCAGATCCTCCGCCGTGCCGGGTTCGAGGTCATCGAGGCTTCCACAGGCGCTCAGGCCCTCAGCCGGATCTACGAGGAACCGGGCCTCATCATCCTGGACGTGAAGCTCCCGGACATGGACGGGTTCGAGGTCGCCGCCCGCCTGAAGGAGACCCCCGCAGCCCGGACGCCGGTGTTGCATCTCTCGGCGACGTTCGTGCGCGAGGAGGACCGCGCCCGGGGACTCGAACAGGGAGCGGTCGGCTACCTGACCTACCCGGTCGAGCCCACGGTGCTCGTGGCCCACGCCCGCTCACTGCTCCGGCTCGGCCGTTACGAGTGGGAGCGTGAGCGACTGCTGCGACGGGAGCGCATCGCCCGCAGCCAGGCCGAGCAGAGCCAGCGCCAGTTCCGGATCCTCGCCGAGCTGGGGCGGATCGTCACCCAGGGACTGCCTCCCGACGAGCTGGTCTCGGCCGCCATCGACCTGCTGGTCCCGGGCGTGGCGGACGCGGTGGGTCTGGTGCGCCCCACCGAAGAGGGCGGGGACACCTACGAGGTCACGGTCCGCCACCGCGAGGCCGCGTTGGAGCCGGCCATCCGCAAGTGGTGCGAGGCAGGCGCCCCCCAGCTCATGGCCGCGGCCGACATGGCAGAGCTCGGCGACCAGGGGGTGATCTCCTCCCCCCGGGAAGGCTGGAGTGAGGTGTTCGGCCCCCAGGATCTGCACCTGGTGCCGCTGCGCTTCGGCCGCACCCTCGAGGGTGCATTGCTGCTCTACCGCAAGGAGCTTCCCCGCCACCTGTCAGGCTCCCTGCGGGACTTCTACGAGGATCTGGGCTCCCGCCTGGCCGGGGCACTGGCGCACGTCCATGCCTACGCGCGCATGGAGACCGAGCAGCGCCGGGTCCACGCGGCCATCTCCGCCCAGGAGCGCTTCATGGAGAACGTGGCGCGGGAGCTGCGCCAACCCCTGGTGACCGTCTCCTCCTGGCTGCGGGTCCTGGCGCGCGAGACGCTCACCCCCGAGCAGAAGGTGGAGGCCCTCGAGATGCTCCAGCAGAGCGTCCGCGGTCAGTTGGATCTGGTGGACGAGCTCTCGGACTTCGCCCGCGTCGTCTCCAGGAGGGTCCAGCTACGACGCGAACCGGTGGACCTCAACGCGCTGTTGGCCCGCATCTTCGAACGCTTCGGGCAGACCGCGGAGGAGGCCCAGCTCACGGTCGAGCAGCAGGCGCCGGAGCTCCCGTTGTGGGTCGAGGGAGACCCGACCCGGCTCGAGCAGTTGCTCGTCGCGATCATCCGCAATGCGGTCCAGTACACCGAACGCGGCGGCCGGATTGAGGCCCACCGCCGGGTCGACGGAGACCTGCTGCACATCGAGATCCGCAACTCCGGCGTGGGCATCCACCCGGACGACCTCCCCTTTGTCTTCGACCCCTTCTGGCGCGGGTTCCCGCCGGAGCAGGAGCACCGGGGGCTGGGCCTGAGCCTGCCCGCAGCGCGCGCCCTCGCCGAGCAACACGGCGGTCACCTCCGGGCGTGGAGCGAAGGGCCCGGCACCGGCGCCACCTTCACCCTCACCCTCCCCCGCCTGGAGGCCGCCCCCGCGGACGACGCCGGGGACACGCCTTTGACGCCGACGCCGCACTGAACCCTCCCCCGGCACACTAGGGGGTGGGGCCGACCTCCCGCCCCCGCTCCGCACCCGCCCAGCGTCGGACCTCCCGGGCGAGCGCGGCGAGAGACAGCACACGCGAGACCCCGCCGGTGGCGATGGCCTCGGCCGGCATCCCGTGGACCACCGCCGATTCTTCCGACTCCGCCCACACCGTGGCCCCCGCGCGGGCCAGGGCCCGCGTTCCCTGTGCTCCGTCCTGGCCCATCCCGGTGAGGACCAGGCCCAGTGCCTCCGCGCCCAGGGCGTCCGCCATGCTCGTGAAGAGGCGGTCCACGCTGGGGACGTGCCGCTCTCCCGGGACCGGCAACGAGAGCCGCAACCGCAGCGCGCCCTGTCCGATCCGCTCCACCGCCAGGTGGCGCCCACCCGGTGCAACCCACACCCTGCCGGGCCGCACCGGCGCACCCTCGTGGGCCTCGGCGACGGTCAGTCCCCCCAGCCGGTCCAGGCGTTCGGCGAAGGCGCGGGTGAAGGGCGCCGGCATGTGCTGGGAGATGAGCACACAGAGGCCGGGGGTGTCGGCCCAGGCGGTGAGCAGCTGCTGGATGGCAGGCGGCCCCCCGGTCGATGCGCCGAGGCCCACGACCCGAAGGACGGGCTCGGGGACGTGGGTCCGGGCCGCCTCGCGGGGGCGCGCCTGGCGCGCGGCACGGACCTTCTCACGCAGCTCGGCGCCGTAGGCCGCCAGCTCCGCCGCGTGCGAGATGGATGGTTTGGCGACGAAATCCACCGCCCCCAGCTCGAGCGCCTGCAGACTGTCGGAGGGATGCGCGTAGCTCGAGGTCACCACCACCGGCGTCGGTGCGCGCGCCATCAGCAGCCGCAGCAGCGCGAAGCCGTCGAGCCCCGGCATCTCCAGATCCAACGTCACCACGTCCGGTCGCAGGGTGAGGACCCGCTCCAACCCTTCGCGCCCATTGGCGGCCCGGCCGATCACGGTGAGGTCCCCCTCGGCCTCGAGCTGCTCGACCAGCACCCGCCGGCTTCCCGCGGAATCGTCGATCACCAGCACCGTCGTGGGCGCGTTCATGGTCCGCCGCCCTCCTCCCGCCGGGGTCGGCGATAGACCAGATCCCGCTTCAGCGAGACCGGCTCGAATCCCGTCTGCATGCTCAAGAGATTCTCCGCGTGGCCGAGCATGAGCAGGCCCCCCTCGTGAAGCCGTTCGTACAGCACCGCCAGCACCCGCTCGCGGGCGGGTCGGTCCATGTAGATGAGGACGTTGCGGCAGAAGATGGCGTCCATCCGTGGAAGCTGACGCGCACCATCCGGATCCAGCAGGTTGAGGTGGGCGAAGGACACCCGCTCACGCAGCTCGGTCCGGACCCGCCACCGTCCCGGCGCCAGCTGTTCGAAATGGCGGCTGCGGGCCTCTCCGCTCGTCACCCGCAGGCCGGCGGGCCCGTACTCCCCCGAACGCGCCCGATCGAGCATCCGCCGCGACAGATCCGAGCCGTAGATCGCCACGTCCCAGCCGTCGAAGCGCCCACTCTCCTCGAGCAGCATCGCCAGGGTGTAGGCCTCCTCGCCGCTGGAACAGCCCGCGCTCCACAGGCGCAGCCGCCGCTCAGGGGCGCGCGCCACCTCCAGCAACGGGAGGACCTCTTCGCTGAAGGCCTCGAGCTGATGCGGCTCCCGGAAGAAGTAGGTCTCGTGGGTGGTGGCGGCCTCGAGCAGGACCTCCTGTTCCTCCGCCTGTCGGGCTCCCGACTCCAGGTGGAGCAGGTAGGCGTCGAAGTCCTCCAGCCCCAGCGCCTCCAACCGCGGACTCAGGCGACGTTGCAGCAGCGGCGCGAGCTCCTCCCGCAGCACCACCCCCGCCAGCGCATAGACCCGCTCCCGCAGCCGGCGGAAGGCGGCCTCGCTCATCGGCGGCAGGTGGCCGGGAGGACTCCACACGGCGTCAGTTCACCTCGCGCCGGTCACGCAGCAACACCTTGAGATCCAGCAGGAGGCGCAGCCGCGAAGGTGGGCCCACCGCCCCCAGGACGAAGGGCCGCTCGGTCCCGTCCCGCAAGGGAGGGGCTGGTCGCAGGGCCGCGCGCTCCACCCGCATGACCTCCAGCGCGGCGTCGACGCGGAGGGCGAAGCGACGTCGGCCGATGAGGCAGATCATGAGGCGCTCGGTGCGGGTGGGCTGCTCCGCCGGCTTCAGACCCAGGCAGCGGCGCAGGTTCACCACCGGGATGAGCACCCCGCGGACCTCGACCACCCCTTCGACAACGCCTGGGGCGCCGGGAACGGCGGTGACCGGTAGCGGCCGCAGCACCTCCTCCACCCGCATCAGATCCAGCGCGAACTCCTGCTCCCCCACGCGGAGCGCGCACAACTGCAGCCCGCCTTCGCCCGCACGCGTCCGGACGCTCATGGCAGCAGCTCCTGGGGATCGAGCAGACAGTGCAGCCGCCCCTCGTGATGGGCGAGGGCCACGATCGCGGCGCGCCCCCCGCGCTGTCCCACGCCGGGACCCGGCGACTGGAACGCGTGGTACGGCAGGCGGATCACCCCGAGCAGACCGTCGACCACCAACCCCGCGGCCTCCGGCGGAACGTGAACCACCACCACGCGCATCTCCCGGGGCGGCGTCGCGGCCTGGGGGCTGGCCAGATCCCGCGGGGCCTCGACGATGCCCAGGCCTGCGGCGGCGTCGTACACCGGTAGCAGCTCGCCGCGCAGGTTCATCACCCCCACCAGCGCCTCGGGGCTGTGAGGGACCTCGGTGAGGCGGGGGACCTTGCCCACCTCACGGACGGAGATGAGGGGGACCAGGAAGCGCTCGTCCCCGAGGAGGAAGCCGAGGAACTCTTCGGGAGGCTCCTGCGCCTCGGCCGGCACCACATCCAGGGTGGTGTCGCCCAGGTCCAGCAGACCGGAGACGTCCTCGTCCGGGTCGTAGAAGAAGCGCCTCAGCCGCGCCTCGAAGTCGTCCATGGTGATCGCGGAGTGTATGCCGATTCCGGCGCGCACCGGAGCTGGGCGCCTTGCAGCTCCGGCGATTCGTCCCGCGCACGATCCGACACGACGAAGTCCGGGGCGTCGTCTGCCTGCCACCGAAGCGCCATTCGGCCGTGACCCGCTTGATGCGGGGACGTCCACCTCCCCATGGTACGAACAGCCATGGACCAGCGGGCGGGACGACGAGCGCGGCGAAACGGCGGTCACCGGTCGTCTTCCCAGGCCAGGGTGCAGGGCGATGCCGTGGGCCGTGTCGGCCGCGTGCCTCCCGACCGCGACTGCTTCCTCAACCGCGAACTCTCCTGGTTGCAGTTCAACGACCGGGTGCTGCAGCTCGCCGAGGATCCCAGCGTCAAACTGCTGGAGCGGGTGAAGTTCTGCGCCATCTACGCGAGCAACCTGGACGAGTTCTGCATGATCCGGATCGCGCGCCTCTTCGAACAGCGCCGCGCCAACCTCGCGCCGCCGGGTGCCGATGGCGCCACGCCGGACGAGGTGCTCCGAGCGCTGCACGCCCGGATGCGCGCGCAGGGAGAGCGGCTCACCGTCTGCTTCGAGCAGCGCCTCAAACCGGCCCTCGCGGCACACGGGCTGCGCGTGCTGGGGCTGGAGGAGCTGAACGAGCGCGAGCGCGCCGAGGTCTCCAAGCGCTTCAACGAGCAGATCTTTCCGGTCCTCACCCCCCTGGCCATCGGCCTGGGACGCCGCTTCCCCTACATCTCAAACCTCTCCCTGAGCCTGGCGGTCATGCTCCGGGATCCGGTCACCGACAGCGTGAACATGGCCCGCGTCAAGGTGCCCAAGGAGCTGCTCAGCCGGTTCATCACCCTGAGCGATCAGACGACCTTCATCCCCCTGGAGGACGTGATCGCACACCGCATGGAGACGCTCTTCCCGGGGATGCAGGTGCTCGAGTGGGGGCTCTTCCGGGTCACCCGCGATGCCGACTTCACCGTGAGCGAGGACACCGAGGATCTCCTCAAGGCGGTGCAGAACGAGCTGGAGCAGCGGCGCTTCGGCGACGTGGTGCGCATCGAGATCCAGGCGGGCATGCCCCAGCAGCTCCGCGACGCGCTGCTCGAGGAGATGGAGATCGATGAGGAGCGGGTCCACGAGGTCTCCGGGATGCTCGATCTCTCCGACCTCTGGACCCTGGTGGGCGCACCGGGGTTCGCCGAGCTGAGGGATCCACCGTGGACGCCGGTCACCCCCACCCGGCTGCTGCAGGACGCCGAGGGCGAAACCCCCAGCGTCATGGCCACCATGCGGCGGGGCAACCTGATCGTGCACCACCCCTACGACGGCTTCGCGCCGACGGTGGAGCGCTTCGTCACCGAGGCGGTCGACGATCCGGATGTCCTGGCCATCAAGCAGACCGTGTACCGGACCTCCGACACCTCGCCGCTGGTGCCGGCCCTCATCCGGGCCACCGAGCGCGGCAAGCAGGCGGTCTGCATGGTGGAACTCAAGGCCCGCTTCGACGAACAGACCAACATCCAGTGGGCCCTCTCCCTCGAGGAGGCCGGGGTCCACGTGGTCTATGGGATCCCGGGCCTCAAGACCCACGCCAAGGCCATCCTGGTGCTGCGCCGCGAAGGGGACCGCGTGCGGCACTACGTGCACGTGGGCACCGGCAACTACAACTCGAAGACCGCGCGCCTCTACACCGACCTCGGCCTCTTCACCACCGATCCCGAGCTGGGCGCCGACGTCGCCGATGTCTTCAACTTCCTCACCGGCTTCGCGCGCCCCACCGCCTTCCGCAAGCTGCTGGTCTCCCCCATCTCTTTGCGTGAGGGCATCCTCGAGCAGATCCGCCTGGCTGCCACCGCGCACTCCCCTGAATCACCGTCGCGCATCCTGATGAAGATGAACGCGCTGGTGGATCCGCCCATCATCCGCGCCCTGTACGACGCCTCGCGGG
>DATGQN010000109.1:0-8160 GCA_035304185.1 Myxococcaceae bacterium | reverse complement strand
TCATCCTTCTTCGCGCGCTTCTTCCCGAGCTTCGCGTCGTCCTTCTTCGCGCGCTTCTTCCCGAGCTTCGCGTCGTCCTTCTTCGCGCGCTTCTTCTCGAGCTTCGCGTCGTCCTTCTTCGCGCGCTTCTTCTCGAGCTTCGCGTCGTCCTTCTTCGCGCGCTTTTTCCCGGACTTCGCGTCCTCCTTCTTCGCGCGCTTCCTGTCAGCCTTCCGCTCCGCCTTCGCCCCATCCTTCTCGTCGGCGGTGCGGCCTCGGGCGGCCCCGTTCTTCTTCGCCTTTTTCCCGGCCTTCTTCTCCGACCTGCCTGCTCGCTCCCTGCGTGCCTTTCCGGTGGAAGCCGTGGCCGCCTGCATCGAGGAGAGCAGTGCCTGCTCCACCGCATCGAGCGCGCGGACGTAGGTCTTCTCTCCGAAGCTGTCGTCGTCGGGGGGCGGGAGGATGACCGACATCATCCGCTCCAGGCTCGGGTAGAGCTTGAGCTCGTCGTCATCCCCGTGCTCGGCCCAGGTCCCGAACAGCCACGCATCCGGTGGACGCTCCGCGCACCATGCCGGCAGCATGGGTCGGTTGACGTCGCGGATGGACGATGCCCGGACCGCGATGAGGTGCGTGGTGTCTCCCTTGCGCCCGAAGCGCCAGAGCCCCGCCGCCGGCAGCCCGATCATCTTCTTGCGGGTCTTCTCGATCACCCCCGCGTCGTGCGCATCGGTCAGCGGGAAGAGAATCACTTCCCCGCCCAACGTCGCCCCGCTCATGCGGGCGTAGAGGTCCGCAAGCTCGCCGGGCAGGCGCTCTCCGATTTCGTTTTCGGCGTGGCGCAGCTCATCGAGGCTGGCACCCGGGAAGGCCTCCTGCGCCGAGCGCTGCAACTCCAGGATCCAATCCATCTCTCCGCTCTCCACGTCACACGACCCTTTCAGCCGCGCTTCGCATCCGACCGTCTTCCTCAGACACCGGGGCGCGGGAGCGGCCTGTTGATGCGTTCTGTGCGGACTTCGCCTCGGGCGTCCCAGCGCCGGAGGCCGATGCTCCATCCTATGCAGGCTTTGCACTCCGCCCAGTTCCGGGCCCGTCAAAGTCAGAACATCGGGTCGCTGGCGGAGCGTTCAGGGGCATCCTCCCGTCATCTCTGCAACGCTTGCCGCGCGTTCGGTGCGACCGGGGAACGGGGCTGAAGCCGGACCGGCTGCTCACGCCGACCCGATCCCGAAGCGTTGGCCGCGGGCACTTCCATGGCCGCGAGGCGTTGGACACCCCACGCAGACGCCGCTGCAACCCACTGCCGAGGGTTGGACGCTCCACGGTCGAGCCCGGACGGCTGCTGCTTTCCAAGCGTCGGGAGCCCACCGGATTCCCTGGCCTTCAGTCGGCCGGCTTTTGGGAGACGGGTTCAAAGCAGACCGCTCGGTGGGTGCTGCAGGGAGGGGGAACCGTGGACGCACGTGGTGAGGGTGGATGGGGACGGTCCGTGTTCGGGGTGCTCAGGGGATGGCTCACCCTGGGGGTGTTGGCGGTGTCCCTGGCATGCGGGGGAACGACCGGTGAGGCCGGGGACGATCCGCGGCCGGGGCATGAGCGCCCTCCCGGGCAAGGGCACGACGACGACGACGATCGCGACGATGACCGTGACGACGATGGAGACCACGACGATGACGTGGACGACGGAGATGACCGGAACGACGACGAGGACGACGGCGACGATCCCGGAGAGGACCAGACCGACGGCGCCATCACCGAAGGGCCGGGCCCCTGGTCGACCGACCCCCTCACGAACCTGAGCGCAGCCTTCAACCTGGGAGCGCCGCAGAGCATCGGGCTCGATGAGGCGATGAACCTCTGGTTGCTCCATGGCGACCGGATCGGGGTCCTCACGCCGGGCAGCACCGAGCCCACCTGGGTCTCGGGGATCGGACAGGCCTCACAGGGGTTCAGCGCAGACGCCCTCGCCATGGGCAGCACCGTCATCTGCGGCGGGGCGCCGGGCCGGGCGTACGTGGGCTACTGGACCTACGAACTGGACAACGTCGAGATCAAGGGTCCGCACGAGGAGGGCTACGATCCGGTCCGCTACCTCGAGTTCCAGAAGGGCGACATGGACGCGGTGCGCCTCACCGCTGACGGCTCCATCGAGCTCGAAGAACACCTCTGGCGCAGCGCCGGGACCTCCGGTGGCGACAAGGTCCAGTACGGCATCCGCAACACCAACGCCTGGATGTACGACGAGGATCGCTCGGTCCTGTCCTGCCTCCGGGTCCGGGAGGGACGGGACCGCGGCGTCCTCTACATCGGCACCAACCACGGCGTGACCCGCATCGAGGGCCTCCGCTACAACTCCCACCGCCACGCCGCCTGGTACGAAGGCAACACCCTGAAGGCCGGCTACAACTATGGCCTGGGCATCGGGCAGGACGGCCGGGTGCTCATCGCCAACGACTGGTACGCGGGAATCATCGAGCCCTCGCCGGTGCTCGAGGAGTGGGACCGGGACCTTGGACGGGAAGGGCCTTCACCCTGGCGCTTCAAGGGTTACAACCACGTCCTCAACAGCGAGGCCGAGTTCGATCACTGGCGCGGGTTCGAGCAGACCACGAGCGGTGACTACTTCCTGGGCAGCCTGGAGTACGGGCTGTGGCACCTCACCATCATCAATTACTCCACCACCGAGTGGACCCGCGTCTCCGGGTTGCCGACCTCCAGCATCCTGGCGTTGAAGGCGACCCACGACGGCTCGCTGTACATCGGCACCCGGGGGGCCGGGCTCTGGCGGCGCGCGCCGGATGGCACCCTCTCGCAGGTGGAGGGAATCGCCGGCAGCACGGTCAAAGAGCTCATCTACGAGCCGGTGCTCACCCCGAGCATGTTGATGGTCCTCACCGATGCCGGGGTCTTCCTGATCCGCGGGCCGTGAGCCGGATCCGTCCCGACTCCGACGCGCAGGTGCGTTCCTGAGCGTCGGGGTCGGAGTTCCGGCAGGTGCCGGGTGAAGCCGCGGGGTCCGGGCAGGTTCGCCCGCGGCTGGCAGCGTTGTTCGAGCCCCCGCCGCGTGCCTCTCAGACCCGCCCCATCGGAGGGTGTCGCGCGCTCAGCCGGGCTGCGGCGTCTGCACGTTCTCCACATCCGTCAGCCTTTGGAAGGGACGTTTGGAGAGGAAGCGGAAGCGGAGAAGCAGTGCGACGGCGACCAGGATGAGGCCGGTGCACAGGCCCCACCAGATACCCTGCACACCCCAGCCGAGCCCGAAGCCCAGCCCGATGGCGATCGGCATCCCCACGAGCCAGTGGCCCACCAGGTTCGCCACGAAGGTGAAGCGCGTGTCGCCCACGCCGCGCAGAACGCCGGCCCCCACGCCCTGAACGCCATCGGCGATCTGGAACACAGCGGCGACCAGCATCAACGAGACGCCCACCTTGAAGACCTCGGGATCATTGGTCATCAGGCGCATGAGCTGCGCGGGGAAGAGCAGGAAGATCAACGCGGTAAGGCTCATGAACGCGGTCCCCGCGGCGAACGCCACCCACGCGCTCCGGCTCGCACCGGCCTGGTTCTGGGCTCCGACGGCCCAACCCACCCGGGTGCTCCCCGCGGTTCCGATTCCCATGGCGAAGGTGAAGCTCAGGCTGCCGTAGGTCAGCACGATCTGGTGCGCGGCCACCGCCAGGGTCCCGAGCCTCGAGGCCAGCACCCCGCTCATCGCAAAGACGCCGACCTCGGCCATGAAGTGCAGGCCCACCGGGAGCCCCACCGCGAGCGCTTCTTTCAGCTGCTTCAGGTCCGGCTTCCAGCGTCCGGGCTCGGGGAGGACCCGGATCAGCCGCACGCCCCAGGTCATGATGGCCACCTGCAGCAGCGCCCCCAGGACCGTCGCCATCGCCGCACCCGCCGCGCCCATCGCCGGCATGAGCCGCAGCGGGCCGGTCCACTCCGGCAGGCTGGCGCCACCGAAGATCAGGTACATGTCGGCGACGACGTTGAAGATGTTGGCGATGATCGCCGCCCAGACGATGGGCGCGGTGCGACCCTTTCCCTGCAGGTAGCTTCGCAGCGCTCCGTAGAGGCACAGCGGCAGGAAGGAAGGCGCCCGCCAGAGAATGTAGGCGCGGGCCTCCGAGAAGAGCCCCGGCTCGGTCCCCATCAGGGTGAGGAGCCCCGGCATCAGGAGGATCACCGGCAGGGCGAGCGCGAAGAGCGCCAGCGACAGCCACAGCCCCTGCCACAGCAGACGCCGCGCGCGGCTCTGATTCCCGGCCCCCACCGCCTGGGAGATGAGGGGATCGAGCCCCATCATCGCGCCCATCCCGAAGGAGCCGACGGCAAAGAAGAGCGCGTTGCCGAGCCCGACGCCCCCCAGGGTCTCTGCTCCCGCCCGCCCCGCGATCGCGGTGTCGGTGAAGCCCATCAGCGACTGGCCCGCCTGCGCGACCGCGATCGGGAGGGCCAGCTTCGCGAGGCCCTTCAACTCGGTGCGGATGGGTCGGGTCCCGGCGCTCATCAGGAGGCGGCAAGTACAGCCGAACCCGATGCGGGGCAAGCCTCGGTCCACGGCCCCCCCTGCGATTTCACCCGCTCGGGGGGCAGCCGGGCCAGCGTCGGTTCAGGGTCACGCCCACCGACATCCGCGCTCCGAAGCTGCTGCACCCTTCATGGGGCCGGGCCCGGCGCCTACGGGACGACGGGCTCGGAGACCCCGGTCGGCTGACCTGCTTCCCGTGCCGCGCCTTCTGCCGCGCCCCCTGTCTCACGTTCAGCGTCCAGGCGATCCCAGAGCCCGTCCGCGTCGCCAGGCGCGGCGATCGCCCCGGTCTCCCGCTCGAACGCCTCCTCGGCCTCCACCAACGCCTCGATCCGCCGCGCCTCCTCGGCCGCAGCGTCCGCGTCGTCGGCGGGCTCGAGCTCGCGGTCGGTATTCTGCTGCGCGGTCTGCAGCTGCTCATCCTCACGCACCGCGGCCATCGCTTCGTGGCGGACCCGCTCCAGCTCCGCCTTCTCTTCAGCGGCTTCGCGGGCGAGGCGCTCCGCCTCGGTGAGTTGAGGGGCTTCGGGCGCCTTGCGGATCCCCAGCTCGATGCGGGCCTGCTGGGCCTGGGCCGCGGTGATCCGTCCGCTGCGCTCGAGCCGACCCACCAGCCGCGCGGCGCGCCGACGGACCAGTGCCGGCTGCTTGCGGGGCGTCCATTGCCGGGGGGCGGGCAACATGGCCGCGAGCATCGCGCCCTGCGCCACCGTCAGCTTGGAGGCCGAACGCCCGAAGTGGCTCCGCGCTGCCGCCTCCACGCCCCAGACCCCATCGCCCCACTCGGCGATGTTCAGGTACAGCTCGAGGATCCGGCGCTTCTCCAGCGACTCCTCGAGCCGCTTGGCGATGACCAGCTCCTTGGCCTTTCGCAGCAGCGAGCGATCCTCGGAGAGGTAGAGGTTCTTGGCGAGCTGCTGGGTGAGGGTGCTCGCCCCCCGCGGCGCGCGCTGCTTCTCCACGGCGTCCTTCACCGAGGCCTTCACCTCGAACCAGTCCACCCCCTCGTGCTGGTAGAAGCTCGCGTCCTCACTCACCAGAACCGCGTCGATGACGTGGCTGGGGATCCGGTGAAGGCCCACCCAATGCTGGCGGACGCGGACCTTCTTCCCTGCCGCTTCGGCCTCCTTGGCGCGGGCCCGCATCATGGCGGTGGACCCGGGGTTCTCCTTCGCCAGCCCCGAGACGTCAGGGAGCATCAGGTAGCTGATGCCCAGCCACGCCAACGCCGCCAGCAACAGGAACGCGAGCCAGCGCCCGGGCCTGAAGCCTCCGCTGCGTGCCTTCCCCTTGCGGGCGCGCGCCTTCGTCTTCCGCTTGGCCATCGGCCTTCCGTCCCCTCAGCGCCGCTCGCGCAGCTTCGCCTCGAGCCACTCCATCACGCGCGCCCCGGTATCCACCCCGTCCAGCAGGTCGACCTCCGCAGCACCGGTGGGGCTGGTGACGTTCACCTCGGTGAGGCGCTCGCCGATGACGTCGATGCCCACGAAATGCAGTCCCCGGGCGAGCAACAACGGCTTGAGCTCGGCGATGAGCTCGAGCTCCTTCGGCGTGATGGTGGCCTTCACCGCAGCGCCGCCCGCCGCCATGTTGGCGCGGAGGTCCCCCTTTCTGGGAACGCGGAGCAGGGCCCCGATGGGCTCACCGTCCAGGAGGAGGATGCGCTTGTCGCCCTCGCTGTTCTTCTCCAGGAAGGCCTGCGCGATGGTGTGCGTGCGCCCGTTGAGGGTCGCCATCTCCAGCAGGGGCACCATGTTGTCGTCGCCGGCGCGCAGCGAGACGATCCCGCGCCCCGCGAAGCCATCCACCGGCTTGACCACCGCCCGGCCGACCTCCTCGATGAAGGCACGCAGCTGCCGGATGTCCGCGCTCACCATGGTGCGCGGCATCCAGTGCGGCAGGTGGTGGGCGAAGAGCTTCTCGTTCGCCTCGCGCAGTCCCCGCGGGGAGTTCACCAGGAAGGGCCCCCGCCCACTGCCATGGAGGTCCATGAGCTGGGTGGCGTGCAGGAAGTCCGCGTCCACCGGCGGCTCCTTGCGCATGAAGACCGCGTCCAGGTCCGCGATGGGTCGAGAGCGCTCCTCGAGGACCGAGAAGTGATCCCCCTGGACGTCGCGCACCGTGACCTTGCGCATCTTGGCCACGGCTCGGTCGGTGTCGTAGCCGAGTTGGTGCTGCTCGAAGACGTGCACCTCGTGGCCCCGTGCCTGCGCCGCGCGCATGAGCAGGAAGCTGGTGTCGTGGTCCACCCGCACGTGCTCCAGCGGGTCCATCAGAAAGCCAATGCGCAGGCCGTCGCTCATGGGGGCGCAAGCTAACCCGCGCCGCAAAGCCGCGCTCCATCAACCGTGGGCTCTGCCCGCCGCCGGAGAAAAAAAGTGGCACCCCCACCCTCCCGGATTGCGACCGGCCGGCCGACCGGAAGCCTGGCGAGATCCAAGGAAGGTGCCCCGAGGTGCCCGAACGGGTTATCTGGGCCGGATGCAGGACTCCCCGCCCCAGCCTCCGGTCCCCACCACCCCCGCCAAGCCGCCCCTCAGCGTGCGCCTCAAGGGGCTGATCGATGCCTACGGGCCGGTGGCCATCACCCTCTACCTGGCCATCTTCGCCATCAACATCGCTGCGGCCGCCATCGCCATCCGCTACTTCGGCTGGCAGCCGGAATCGGCGGCCGGGACCGGCGGGCTGCTCTTCGTGGCGTGGGCGAGTGCCAAGGCCCTCCAGCCGCTGCGGATCCTCCTCACCCTCACCCTGACGCCGCTGGTTGCGCGGCTCGTAGGGCGCGGCCCCCGCGACGTCTCCAACGACGAGGGGCCCCAGCCACCGGAAGGTTCCGGCATCTGAGGCCCCTGGCGTCCGGTCTCCGGGTGACCGCCCGGTCGATGGCTAGAGGCTGCCGTCCTTCGGCCACAGCGGCGTGAAGGGCGCGGTGGCCACCGGGGTGGAGAGGTCGGCCACGTCGGCCACGCGGATCCCTGCGTCGCTGATCGCGTAGACGAACTCGTCAGCCATCACGCTGCGGCGCACGTTGGGCTGGTAGTAGTAGCTCCACGCCCCGACGCCGTGCTCGATGTACACGTCATCGAAGGAGAGCGAGCCGCGCAGCGTAAACCCGCGCTCGACGTCGACATCCAGCACCAGCAGCCCACTGTGGAAGTCGTTCCAATCCGCGCCCCAGCCATTGACCGGGAGCGCCAGCGTGCTGCGTGAGGGGAAGTAGTTGAACGCCTTGTGGTCGTAGGAGGCTTCGCTGTGGGCGGAGGCGTTGCCGTAGACGTACTTGAACTGCTCCACCGGGTTGGAGAGATCGCTCACGTCGTAGAGGCTGACCTTGAGGCGGCGGCTGCTCCAGTTGCCGTCCTCGTCCCGGTCCTCGCCGATGCCCAGCAGGTGGTGGTCGCCCACCGGGTGCAGGTAGGTGGAGAAGCCGGGGATCTTCAGCTCACCCACCACCCGCGGATTGGTGGGGTCGGACAGATCGAAGGTGAAGAGGGGGTCCACCTGGCGGAAGGTCACCACGAAGCCCCGGTCACCCATGAAGCGTGCGGAGTAGATGGTCTCGGTCGGAGCGAGAGGCGGCGTCTTCCCCGTGAGGACCAGCCGCCCCTCACGCTCTTCGAGCACCGACACCAGGTTCGCGGTCTCGG